>JBCBTK010000012.1:0-187742 GCA_039818725.1 Pseudomonadota bacterium | reverse complement strand
CGAGGCCATTCGATTGCCTTCGAGCACGGCGTGACCACCATCGCGAGCCGCAATGGAGCGATTGACAACGTTGCCGCTAATCATGGCGTCGCGTGTCTCCTCAAAGCGGTATTCGATGGCGTTGGGATAGCCATGGGCGAGAAAGATGTAGTTGCCGGCGACGAGAGTGTTAGGACTCGACTCCAGGCCAATACCGACATCGGAGAAGGGATTGCTCTCACGCAGATTGATAATCACATTGCCCGTGATCTCACCGCCGTAGTTGTGGCGCCGCGGGTCTGCGGTCAGACCGAACCCGATGCCACGGTCCGAGTTAAGGATCAGGTTGGAGGAGACTCGATTGTTCGCGGAGCCACTCCAGATGTGAATGGCGTGCTCCGCGGCGCCGCGCCTCGGGCTCGCGATGTTTTCGAACCGATTGTTGTCAATGAGCCACTCCTTACCACCATGGAGGTCGATGCCTCCAATGTAGTCATTCGGCCCAAGTTCGTCGCTGTACGCAAACGTGGAATCACGGACCAGGCCGAAATCCGCCGACGCATCTCTCGCGGGGTTTTTGGATACTTTGAACAGCTGCTCGTAGGCATCGAAAAGCCTGCAGTTGATCATTCGAAAGTGATCCGCATCACTTTCTCCGTGTAGTTGCACCAGATGATTGCCAGCATCGCGCAGGGTCAGCCCGATCAATGCAACGTTTCGACCGCTCACGTTGATGAGGTTGTCCACGTACGGGGTCTGACGCATGCCCGCTCCGATCAGCTGCGTACTCGCTGCGTCTCCAGTCATCGAACGGAGCGTTACATGGTCGCCGCTCAAGGACAGCGTGCGCTCAAGGTGGTAATCGCCCGGCGCCAGCTCAATGACGGAGTGGCCCTCGCGATTGGCGCTATCGATCGCCGCAAAGAGCGAGGGAACGTCCGCGACCTGGACCGTGTTGGCGGCTGTGTTCTGGGCAGCGGTCGTAAACGCCTGGAGCAGCGCCGTGAGTGCCAGGGCCAGTCTGAAGTTCCAACCTGTAGCGAGCGAGGAAGCGGTACTCAATCTTGGTGTCCTTCAGCGTCGTTCCGGCGTGCTATCCGGCATCGTCCCGTAGCGGGTGAGCCAACATCGAACCGCACTTTTCTTAGCACATCGAACAGGACGTACTCCCCGCATTCGATTCAGGGTACGACACCCCGGTGCCGGCGTTGAAGTCCCTGGTAAAGGCGCCCATGCGTTTAACGGCCGCGATCGTGGTGGCGCCGGTCACGCTGCTTTGTCTGGCGACAGCACCATGGTTTGGCGATGACATTTTTGCGGCATGCTCGCAGTTGCTAAGCCTGCTTCCGGGCAAAACGGGCAGTTATCTGCGCATCGGTTTCTATCGCTTCACGCTACGCTATTGTGCGCCGGACTGTTTTATAGGCTTCGGGACGGTGATGTCGCAGCGCGACACGGTTATAGAAAGTGGAGTGTATATCGGACCGCAATGCAACATTGGCGCGTGCCGGATAGGTGCCCACTGTCTTATCGCGAGTGGTGTGCATGTCATGAGCGGTGCGGAGCAACATCGTTTTGTCCGCCTGGATACGCCCATACGAGAGCAGGGAGGTGCGCTGAATCCCGTCGCCATCGGCGAAGATTGCTGGATCGGCAATGGCAGCCTCGTTATGGCAGACATAGAGGCCCAATGTGTGATCGGTGCCGGCAGCGTTGTGACCCGCCCCATATCCGAACGCAGCATAGCGGTGGGCAATCCGGCACGCGCGATTCGCGAGCGTACCCCAGAAGACGATGCGTTGTTTCGGAGCGATGGGCAAAGCATTCGACGAGGCTTCGAGGCGCGAAGCTAGTGCCGGATTCGGTAAGCGCCCCCCCTGGTCTCACTACGCGGATCACGCCGCTTGGGCATACCGACGAGTTCAAGAACTCGTGGAGGCGTTTGCCGAACGCGGCGGTGCGGAATTTTTTTCTAGGCGAACTGTGGATGTTCACCTGGCTCGACTGTCACGCACCCCGCGGCGTGGTGGCCGAAGTCCTGGACGGCGGGCAAACAACACTGATTGGCATCTTCGCGGTGCGCAAGGGGCTTGCCTTCCTGAATCAAAGTGGGTGCCCGGACCGCGATCAGGTTTGGATCGAATACAACGGACTCGCCGGCAGCGAAGCGCTTCAGGTGCCGGCGCTCATCGAGGCCACGCTGACGCTATTCCACGAGCGGCACGCGGACGAGGTTCATCTATCGATGCTGCCAAGTGACCTCGGAGAGGCTCTCCTCGAGGCACTGCCGAAAGCGCGGATCTATCAGCGCGTAACCGGTTGGGAACGGGATCTCGGCGAGCTTCGTCGTCGAGGCGTTTCTGTTCTCGACGCGCTTTCGGCCAATACGCGCTACCAGATTCGACGCTCTATGCGCGGCTACGAACAGCGTTATGGTCCGCTCCGGGTAAGCGGAGCATCAACGCTCGAGGAAGCTATGGACATTTGGAGAGTTGCGGGCGATTGGCATATCAATCGCTGGCCCGATAGCGGTTTCGCGAACCCATCGTTCTTGGCATTTCACGAGACGCTTCTAAAACGTGGATTCGATCACGGTGCCGTACGCCTGTTTCGCGTAACCTCCGGCGCGACGACGATAGCGGCCCTATACTTCTTGATTGACGGCAGGAACGCTCGATTCTACCTCCAGGGCGTAAAGCCAGAGCCGGACGGTAAGCTCAAACCTGGCCTCACCGCGCATTGCCTCCTGATGCAGAAACTACTCGACGAAGGCTGGGATAGTTACGACTTTATGGGTGGTGACAGTCAGTACAAGCGACAGTTGGCCGACCGGCGCGTAGAGTTCATCTCGTTGCGCGTCCACAACGGTAGCCTGCGCCACCGAATTAGCGACGTCGCGCGAAGTATCCGCGACCACTTCATGCCCGGGACAGACGCATGAACCGATTCCTTGACGAGTTTCGCCAGACCCCTCAGCTGCTGCCGCTGCTTGCCCTGCTGCTTCTTATTCCGGCAGTTTTCTGGTCGACCAGCGCCGCCATGGTCGATGTCTGGCTGGTCAATGAAACATTCACACACGGCTTTCTCATACTGCCCATTTCGCTGTGGCTTATCTGGCAGCAGCGGCGCGGCATCCGCGCTATAACCTGCGCGAGTGACTTGCGCGCGCTGGTTCTTCTCGTTCCCGCGCTCGCTCTATGGTTGTTCGCATCCCTGATCGACGTAGTCGTCGTAAAGCAGCTTGCCATGGTGGCGTCCATACCCCTGACGATTTGGCTCGTACTGGGTTTACCGATCACGATGGCGTTGCTGTTTCCGCTCTGCTACCTCTTCTTCGCGATCCCGCTGGGTCAAAGCCTGATTCCACCAATGATGGAATTGACCGCTGACATGACTGTCTGGCTGATTCAGCGTTCCGGAGTGCCGATTTTTCGTGACGGGCTTAGCTTTGAATTACCCTCCGGCAGTTGGGCCGTCGTCGAGGAGTGCAGCGGCGTTCGTTACCTCATTGCATCCGCGGCCCTGGGAACGATTTACGCGTACATCACATACCGGTCGTTTACCAAGCGCGCCGTATTCGTGCTGGCCGCGCTCATCGTGCCCATCATTGCAAACGGCATTAGAGCCTACGGCATCGTAATGATCGGCCACCTTTCGGGCATGAAGTACGCCGTCGGCGCTGATCACTTACTCTACGGTTGGGTATTCTTTGGATTGATCATCTTCATTCTGTTCTGGATCGGCGGCTTCTGGGCAGACTATGACGTCCCCGCAGAAGGCAGCGCCCACGCACGACCGGATGAGCTTCCAGCCCGTTCGCCCCCCACGGACGTCCAACACAGGCGCGGCTGGCAGTTTCCGGCCGTAGCGGCATTAGGCCTCTTTCTCGGCTTGAATCTCGTCTCATTCGCGATTAAATCGGGTCAAAGCGCTCCCTCACTAGAGGCCGCGTCGCTGCACCTTTCAAGTTCATCGGTGCTCTGGACCATGGTTGATGCGGGAACTGATGTGGACCGGTGGCGTCCGGTGTTCAACAACCCGGACGCGAGCGCTCGACAGCGCTTCGAGGGGAACAATGGTGCCGTTACGGTCGATGTTGCTTACTTTGCCAGCCAGCGCGAAGGCGCCGAGGCGATAAGCTCTCTCAATCGCGTGACAGACCCCTATGAAGGCAAGTGGAAACAGACCGCGCGACGCGAACGCTCCGTTGAGGGCTCCCCGGTTGTCGAAACGGAGGTGAGCCTGGGCAAGACCAAAACTCTCGTATATAGCGCGTATCTCGTCGGGGACCGATACATAGCGAGTGCCGGGAACGCCAAGCTGTTACAGGCCTGGCGATTTCTTTCCGGCGAGCAGGATGCAGCCTGGGTGACGCTGTCCACGGAATTCGATGCGCCTCTTGAGACCATCCAGGCACGTCTCGATGATGCCTGGTCGCAGCTGACGCCTGGCGTAGCGACGAGCATCGCCGAACTCAGCGCTACGGATTAGCGACCGGTGAGTTCGGCAAGGCTACGGACCTTTCCCGTCGCTGAGTTATCGCCAGCGCACGGCGTCCATGCTGAGCAAGGCGCAGTTCAGTTTGGTGTGCCGCTACCGCAGGGGTGGTGCACCGACGAACGCCGGCTGACCCTTGTTGATGAAAGAGACGACCCGATAAACGCAGACGTCCGCGCTCTAGCACGCTGGCCCGACCAGAGCATACAGTGGTGCCTGCTGCATTGTCGGCCGTCTCTAAGCGCGGATAGTCCGCTACGCGTTGGCCTCGTCCAGGACCCCCAGCTACGCGATCCTGTACAGGATGATTTCATCTCTGAGCACGCGGGTTACCTTCGCATCCCCGGGACGCGCTTCGATTTGCATGTATCCACCCAGCGTTTGGCCCTCTTCGACGTAGTGGGCAAAGATGGGCAATCAGAGTTCGAAGGGTTTTGCGAACTCCACGCGGCCGAGGAACTGCTGCCGGCGCCAGTCTATGGCTACGAGTACCGATCTCGCTGTGGGCCGCAAGGTGTTATCAGCCATGAGGTGACTCGCTACGCCAGGCTTGAAGGCTCGCAAGATCTGGATATCTCCGTTCGCTGCGAACTGTGTGTGTCGGGCGATGGGCGGCGTATCGACGGACGTATCAGTCTTCACAACAAAGAAGCCGCCGCGCATCCAAACGGCCTTTGGGATCTGGGTGACCCGTACAGCTTCCGTTTCAGTGGCTTGAGCACAGGTCTGCGGCCCAGCAGCGCTACAAGCAAGAATTTTCTGGGTGGCGACTCGCTGCTGAGCGGCAGCGCCGTGCAAACGTTCAGTCAGAGCGTACGCGTCACCCAATATTCCAGCGGCGGGGAGAATTGGGACAGCCCTGTACACGTCGCGGCTGACGGGGTCGTGCGCCTGAGGAATCGTGGCTTCGAAGCGTCGATCGATGGACAACGACACAGCGGACTGCGTGCGCAACCTCGCGTGCGTTGGCGCAGCGGCGACCGCGCGTGTTCCGTGGAAAGTGTTACGGGCTGGCTTCCCCAGTTCTGGGAGCAGTTCCCCGGCGAACTCAAGTCCGATCGCGAAACGATCTCGCTCTCACCCTTTGCAGTCGTAGGTAGCGAGCACGAACTGCAGGCCGGAGAGCGCAAGACACGTTCGTTCACATTCCTGCTTGGATCGGACGCAGCGCTGCCGGAACCGGCCGATGGAACCACGGTCAAGATCGACCCGGATCACCTTCGAAGCTGCCGTTTGCCGATGTTGGGAGACTTCGACACCATTGACCCCGACCTCGAAGCCCTCACCGTATCCGGCATCGAGGGGGACGAGAGTTTTTTCGCCAAACGAGAAGCCATTGACGAGTTCGGCTGGCGGCACTTCGGCGATCTGTACGCCGACCACGAAACCGACGGCTACGAAGGTGAACGCAGCTTTGTATCCCACTACAACAACCAGTACGACGCAGTCTACGGCTTCCTTCGTCGTTACCTGCGCAGCGGCGATCCGCGCTGGTTCGAGTTGGGGCACGACCTGGCGCGGCATGTGCTGGATATAGACATCTATCAAACGACAAAGGACAGGCCGGAATACAACCACGGCCTTTTCTGGCACACGGATCACTACCTCCCCGCCGAGACGTCCAGCCACCGGTCATACTCCAAAGATCAGCGCAGCGGAGCGTACGAAGGCCATGCTCACGGCGGGGGACCCGGCGGCCAGCACTGCTATACCACTGGCCTCCTACTCCATTACCTGCTCACGGGTGACGAAGACTCCAAAGCCGGTGTGTATGGTTTGAGCGAATGGATCAGTCGGGTTTACGAAGGCGACGAGCGTTTGGTCGACGTGGCCCTCGCACTGCGGAATCGTAAGCGTAGAGACCTGAAGAACCACCTGAACGGACGTTATCCCCTGGACCGGGGCGTTGCGAACTACATCAACGCCCTGCTCGATTGCCACGTGCTTGACCCATCACCCTATATCCTGCGACGCGTAGAGCACATTCTCCGGAATACGCTTCATCCGGCAGAAAACATCGCGGAAAGAGATCTCGGCGATGTCGAGGCAAACTGGTACTACGTGGTCTTGCTGCAGGCGCTGTGCCGCTATCTGCATACCGAGCACGCGAAAACGGGTGCCAGTGACGCCTTTCTCTTCGCGCGCGATGCACTCCTGCACTATGCCGACTGGATGGTTGAAAACGAGCATCCCTATCTCGACCGTCCTGAGATACTGGAGTTTCCCAACCATACATGGACTGCCCAGGACCTTCGCAAGGCAAACGTACTCTTTGAAGCGGGGCGCTGGACCCCATCCGACCCCGAGCCCTACTACGCAAAAGCCGACTCGTTTGCCAGCCATGTACGCGCCACCCTTGAGGCTGAACCAACGTGCCACTACACCCGCATACAGGTTCTTTTGCTGCAGAATCTCGCTCCGACCAGGCGCCCCTGCGGTCGTGACACGGGTCGCCTACCTGCGCGAGCTTCCTGGACAGCGCCCCGCACCATTTCACCGTTGCAGCAACTCGGAAACCTACTGCGTATGCTGCTAAGAGCCCTCCGCGGAACGAGACCAGGAGACGAACTAAAGTCTCTTGGCCGTCTGCTCGCGCCCTAGTTCTGGAGGACTTAAGTGCCCGAGGAGAGCATCACGTTTGTCATCCCGCACAAGGGACGCGAGGAGCTACTGCGGGAAACGCTGGCTTCGATCTCGGCTCAAGAGGGCGGCCATGCCATATCCGTTGTGGTGGTGACACAAAATACTGAACTCGCCGCGGCAACGATCGCCATCGCCAACACGCTCGACGCCCAGCTCCTGTACGCGGACGATAACTTGACGATTTCGGCGCTGCGCAACCTTGGTGCCGCTCAGTCGAATTCGACCTACCTCGCCTTCCTCGATGCCGATATTGCGCTCTCCGCGAACTGGCTCAGCGCCCTTCTTGAAGAACTGTTGGCAGACCACAGGCGAGTTTTGGTCTCGGCCATACAGCGCACTCCAAGCGGGGCGACCATGCTGGAGCAGATCCGCACGGTACTGTCGAACGCGGTTGCCGATGCGGCCGTAGAGTTTCTACCCGGCCGGAACCTGCTGTTGCGGCGCGATGCGTACGAGTCCGTGGGTGGCTTTCCCGACCATCTGCGAACTTGCGAAGACTATTGGTTTACCAGCAGAGTCGGTGAGGCCGGCCTTCTCTGGTATTCGTCCTCAGCCAGTTACGTCCATCTGGGAGAAGATCGAAGCCTGCGAGCGCTCTTTGCCAAAGAAATCTGGCGAGGCCAGTCAAACCTTCAGTCGATCGGTGGACGGCGCATCGGTCCGGGAGAGTGGCCCAGCTTCCTGGTGCCACCCTGGATCAGTCTGCTCGGCCTCCTCGCTCTGGTCTTCCTTCTTGCCGGACAAGGCCTTGTGGCCAGTGCCTGCGCAATTCTCGCCGGCCTACCCTTCGCGGCATATGTGACACGGCTCTATTTTCTGGGGCGTGGACAGCTTTCTCTGCCCCATGTCGTGGCATTCTATGCCGTGTACTTCCCGGCACGCGCCTGGGGAACCTTCCTGGGCACGTTCCGTGGCCTGGGATCAGAATTACACGATCACTGACTAAGACCATGGACGCGAGCTCCCGGCCACCGATAAACGTACTCCAACTGATCTGTCCCACGGGTTTTTACGGGGCCGAGCGTTGGATACTCGCGCTGGCTCGAAATCTACCGGAAGGAGTGCGCAGTGATCTTGCGGTCACGCGCGAAAGCGATTCCCAAAGCCTGGAGATCGTTCGGGCTTTTCGGGATCAGGAACTCGGCGTCGCTCATGAACTGCCGATGGCGCATCGATTTGACTGGCAGGTGATCGGTCGCCTCGTCTCCCTGATTCGTGAACGCGACATTCATGTCATCCACACCCATGGCTATAAGTCGGACATCCTGGGTCTTCTCGCCGCCCGCCGTGCCGGAATCCGCTGCGTCGCTACGCCTCATGGCTTCGAAAATGCGTCGGATCTCAAGCTGCGGCTGTTTATCTGGATGGGCTGCAAAGCCATCACCCGCGCCGATCGAGTGGCCCCCCTGTCGCCCCAGCTGGTAGAAGACTGTCGACGACTGGGCATCGAAGACCGGCGCGTGACCTATATTCAGAATGGCGTCGACCTGAGCGAAGTGGAGAGCGAGGCGAAGCGCGCCAAACCGGTGCGGCGCAAAAAACGGATAGGCTTCATCGGGCAGCTCATCAGCCGCAAGAACATCGCTGACACACTGTTTGTATTCAACAAACTATGGCGAAAGCGGCAGGACGTTGAACTATTCCTCGTGGGAGACGGCGACGAACGACACCTGCTCGAAACGCAGGCCGGCATGATGGACGCGAGCGCCGACATTCATTTTCTGGGCTTCCGCGACGACCGCCTCGAACTCCTGCACAGCTTCGATCTCTTTGTAATGACGTCAACGCTGGAGGGCATCCCGCGATGCCTGATGGAAGCCTGTGCCATGGGCGTGCCCGTGGCTGCCTATTCCATACCCGGGGTTGATCGCCTTATCGAGCACGGCGAGACAGGTCTGCTGGCCCCGCTTGGTGACCGGGAACTGTTGCTGGAGCACTGGGAGCGATTGCTGGGGGATGAAAGCCTCGCTCAGAAGCTCGCGTCGACGGCCCAGGCTTTTGTCTACGATAACTATTCTGCCGCGCGGATGGCCCAGGAGTATTACGAGCTCTTCTGCGAACTCGAAGCCGCGGCATGAAAACCGCCCGAGGAAACAAACCCGATCTGCTCTTCCTGCTTTCCGTGGACACGGAAGAGGAATGGGACTGGTCCGGGTCCTTTCCCGAGCCGGAATTCTCGATCAGCAACACGGCCCGAATCGCTGATTTTCAGGATTACTGCGAAAGCCGCGGGATACGCCCAACCTATTTCGTGGACTATGCCGTAGCCGACGACGCGTCCTCAAGCGCCACGCTGCGCCAGATCGCTGCGAGCCAGCGTGCTGAGATTGGTGCTCATTTACACCCCTGGGCCAACCCGCCCTACTACGGCCCCACCGGAGAGTACGAGTCCCACGTTGTCAATTTGCCCTTGGCGCAGACGGAAGCGAAGCTGGATGCGCTGCTGCGCGTGATCTCGCAGCGTATCGGTGTGGCGCCAAACAGCTTCCGCAGCGGTCGCTGGGGTATCGATCGCAAGATCTTTGATCTCCTGCGCCGCCGGGGTATCCGCATCGACTCGAGCATGTACCCCTGTTTCAAAAACGATTACTTTGATTGCGAGCATACGCCTCTGCACCCCTATTGGCCGGACTTCGACGCGCCCTCACTGGATAGCGCGCAGCGGGATATTCTTGAGATACCGCCTACGGTGGGATTCAACTGGCGCAATCAGCGATCTGCGTTGGGTTTCTACAAATTTGTGACGCGTCCGGCGTTCGAACCCTTTCGCCTGGTCGGCGTGCTCTGGCATTCAAAAATCCTTCGGAAGTTGTATCTGAGTCCCGAGGTGATCAGTGGCACTGAGATGGCGGATCTGATAGACATAGTCATCGCGAAACGTCTCCCGATGCTGCACATGTACTTACACAGCTCAAGCTTCATCGACTACAGCAGGGGCATGATGAGTCGCGCCGATGCCTTTGAGACGCTCACTCGAAACATCGATACGTTTCTGCGGCACGCCCAGGAGCGGGCGAATCTGCGCTTCTGTACGATCAGCGAGGCAGCGACGCTCCATGGCGCGCGCTGGTCACTCGCAGCCTGAGCCGTGGCGACCGCCACACAGGAAGGCGAGCCGCTAAGGATCGTTCATGTCACCTTTGACATGCGAATCGGGGGTACGGAGCAGGTCATCCGCAATCTCATCGAAGGCAGTGACCCGGGACAGTTCGCACACCGCATTTTCTGCATCGAGGAACCGATCGGACCCTGGGGGGTAGCGCTGCAGAACAACGGCGTAGCATTGGAGAGCCATCAGCGTCGGCCGGCCTTTGACACGTCGGTGTTGCGTGCCCTGAGAAGTTACCTTCGCCGGACAAAGGCCGATGTGGTGCATTGCCATCAGTACACGCCCTGGACCTATGGCGCCCTGGCTGCCCTGGGCCTGAAGACGCGTGTTGTTTTCACCGAGCACGGGCGCTTCTATCCCGATCGCTCAAGTCCAAAACGGCGCTTTGTAAATCCCCTGCTCGAGCGCCTCACGGACCAGATCACGGCGATAAGCGAGGCAACCAGGGCCGCTCTCGTCGACTTCGAATTTCTGCGGGGGGATCGGATCCAGGTCGTCTACAACGGGATCCGCGGGCTCGAAGTGGATGCTCGGGATTCGGCAAAGCTTCGAAGCGAGCTTGGTATTGCTGCCGACGCGCCGGTGCTCGGCACCATCGCTCGCTTCGATCCGATCAAGAACCATGCGATGATGCTGCGCGCGTTTCGCCTCGTGTTGGATCAACACCCCGACTGCCGTCTCATTCTGGTAGGAGACGGCGAGGAACGGGGCAATATTGAAGCGCTCATAGCCGATCTCGGCATTGCTCGTAGCATCGTACTTCCGGGCTACGTGCCAAAACCGGATATGTGGCTTGCCATCATGGATGTATTCCTTCTTTCTTCTTTCAGTGAGGGAACGTCCATGACCCTGCTCGAGGCCATGAGTCTGGGAAAACCCTGCGTTGTAACGTCCGTAGGGGGCAATCCGGAGATCGTACTGGACCGACAAAGTGGCACCGTGACTCCGAGCGATCAGGCACAGCCCTTTGCCGACGCGATTTTGGAACTCCTGAACAATCACGGCCTCCTTTCGAGGCTTGGGCAGGGGGCCAGTGATCGGTTCTCTGATCGCTTTACCTATGAGCATCTGGTCGAGTCTTACGCCGGTGTGTATGCCAGGACATGTGCAACTCAGGCGCACTAACGGATGGGGTCGGAATGCGATGTCATTGAACCTGTGCGCACAGATGACTCCCTGCTGCGTGGCCAAGGTCTGGCTCGAGGACGACGGAGCTTGATGCACGAACAGTCGGAAGGAGACAGCCGGATCGGGAGTAGCGACGGTACAACCGCACGGGTTCGACTTGCTTCCCAGGCGGACGCCGCAGCCTGGGACAGCTACGTCTCGACGCACCCGCTGGCTACCGCATACCATCGCTGGGCCTATAAGACGGCCCTGGAAGCCAGCTATGGCCTCAAAACGCTGTATGTGATGGCCGAAGATGAAGATGGCGTCATCAAAGGGGTGCTCCCGGCTGCGCGCATGCGCAGCTTGAAAGGAGCGACTCAACTGTGTGCCTTGCCCTACTGCGATCGCGGAGAAGCGCTCGTCGACAGCCCGGGCGTCGACCGCGAACTCGTAAGCTGGCTGTCGCAGCAGACCGGGCTTCCGGTGGAGGTGCGTGGCACCAGTGATAGCGATGCACCGCTCACGGGCGATGCGGCAGATGGTCTGATACCGGGTCAGAAAGTGCGCATGGTCCTTGCATTGCCCGAGAGCAGCGAAGCTCTCCTGGCCGGATTCAAAAGCAAGCACCGGAGTCAGATCAACAAGGCCCGCAAAAATGGGCTGGTCTCCAGCGTCGGTCCGGGCCTCGACCGTGTGTCGTCGTTCTACGACGTGTTCACGCGAAACATGCGTGATCTTGGCTCACCGACGCATGCGAGAAAATGGTTTCGTGCCATAGCCGACGACTACGGCGAGGATTGCCTGATTGGGCTTGTCACCTTGGACGAACGTGTAGTGGGAGCAGGTATCGTATTGACCAACGGGAACACGGCGGTAGTACCCTGGGCCTCCACGCTGCGCGAATACAACCGTCTTGCACCGAACATGCTGCTCTATTGGTCGCTCATCGAAGCTGCGATGCAGCGCGGCTGCCGTCAGTTTGATTTTGGGCGTTCCGGCTATCAGGAAGGTACCTACCGCTTCAAGGCTCAGTGGGGGGCTCATCCCATCCCGCTTCGCTGGTTCAGGCATGGCGCTTGCAGTTCCGAGGAAAGCGCAACCCCCGGTCAATCGAATAGTGCGCGCGTCGCGCTCGCCTGGGTTTGGCGGCGCCTGCCGCTGCCGCTCTCAGTAGCGCTGGGGTCTCGCCTGCGCCCCCTGATAAGCCTCTAGCCATGTGCGGTATCGCCGGCTTCACGCGCTTCAGCGCGACCATGGGAGATGAAGAAACCCTTCGCGCCATGGGAAACGCCATCCGCCACCGCGGCCCGGATGCGAGCGGTAGCTATCTGGACGACAGCGTGGGGCTGCACCATCGACGACTGGCGATCATTGATCTTTCCCCGTCGGGCAATCAACCGCTGCATTCGCACTGTGGCCGCTACGTTATCGTGTTCAATGGCGAGATCTATAACTTTCTCGAGCTGCGAAAGGAACTTAGCGACAACGGATACACCTTTCGTACGCGCACCGACACGGAGGTCATCCTCGCGCTCTATGCCCTCCAGGGCCGCGACTGCCTCGCGTCAATCAACGGCATGTTTGCCTTTGCACTCTGGGACAGGGAAAAGGAAACGCTGTTTCTGGCGCGCGACCGGATCGGGAAGAAGCCGCTCTACTATCACGTGCGCGACGGAGACCTTGTCTTCGCGTCGGAGCTCAAATCGCTGCTGGCCGCTGAACTGATCGAGAGGAACATCTGCCTCGAAGCGCTTCACGATTTTTTCGCCTATCAGTACGTTCCCGACCCAAAGACCATCTTCGAGAACGTCTACAAACTTCCACCGGCTCACTGGCTGGAGGTGGGCCCATCGGGGATTGCGAGTGAGGCCTACTGGGACGTCTCGTTCGCGGTAACACACTCCAAACGGAACGCGGATGAGGCCCTCGAAGAGCATATCGAAGCGGCCACGGCCCGCCGGATGATTGCAGATGTGCCGCTGGGCGCGTTCCTGTCTGGCGGCGTGGATTCCAGCGGTATCGTCGCCACGATGGAGCGCCTCAGCGAACAGCAGGTGCGTACCTGTTCCGTAGGGTTCGACGAAAAAAGATTCAACGAAACGGAGTTTGCCCGCCTCGTCGCCGCGCGCTTTTCCACTGACCACCACGAATTCGTCGTCGACGATACGGTCGCGAGCGCGCTTCCGGAAATCGCCCGCTACTTCGATGAGCCTTTCGCAGATCCATCCCTCGTACCTACCTACTTCGTATCAAAGCTTGCCCGACAGCGGGTCACCGTCGCCCTGGCCGGCGACGGTGGGGACGAAGTGTTTGCAGGCTACGAGAAATATGCCATCGACGCCGCGGAGAACCGCTGGCGTGAACGCGTACCGGCCTTTCTCCGCCATAGCCTGCTGCGATGGCTTGCGCCGCACCTCAGGAACAGCTCGTTCTCGCTGCTGCGTCGGGCCGGAACACTGTTCTCGGCGATGGCAACCGACCCAGCGATGGCCTTTTTCCTATCCAATGCACAGATTACTGACGCGCAGTGGGAACGACTTGCAAGCAGCACCACGTTGCGCGAATTGGGCGATTATCATCCGAGCGCACTCACACTCGACGCGTATGCGAACTGCGACGGGCCGGACCATCTGGCGAAGATACTCTATACGGATTTGAAGACGTATCTGCCCGGGGACATCCTCGTCAAAGTAGATCGGATGAGCATGGCTCATGCGTTGGAGGTTCGCGCACCGCTCCTGGACTATCAGCTCATCGAGTTTGCTGCATCCCTTCCCTCGAATCTGAAGTATCGCGCGGGGGAGAAGAAACACATTCTGAAGGCCGCTTTTGCCAAAGACCTGCCGGAAGAGATTCTCCATCGGAGAAAGATGGGGTTCTCGCCTCCCCTCGCGGAGTGGTTCCGGGGCGAGCTGCGCGATCTGGCTACTGAGGTCATCCTGGGCGCCGAGGATGGCTTACCCCGCTACGTCAACATGGGCGCGGTGAACGACTTCTGGCGCGAGCACCAGCAGGGGGAAATTGACCACGGTGCCCTGCTCTGGAGCCTGCTGATGTTTCAGTTGTGGTGGAATGAGTACATGAGGACCGCGTGAGTCAGCTATGAAGATAGTTATTTTCACGTGGCACTCGCGCAAGAACCTGGAGCTCGTGCTGCCCCTCGCTCGCTATCTGGACAAACACTGCGGTGCGGAGATCGAGTTCATCACCTCGGATACGTCAGGCAAGATTTCCCTCGCCGTCGAGGGCTACCGGGCCAGTACCGTCAATGAACTGATCCTGGCCTTTGCGAACGACCCGGATCCGGATCCAGCGGCATACGACCCCAAGCTCGGTGCGCTTGACCTCAAGGTCGATTGGCTGTGGACGCCGCCCGACGTGCTCACACCTCCCGCCGGCGCCACGATGGCCAGCGAAACGTACCGTCGTTGGAAGGTCGTGCAGTTTCTGCGCTCCTACGACGGTTTCCTGCGCGAGGTCCGGCCGCAGGTGGTCATGACCTGGAACGGAACGCTCGCCGTCACACGCTGTTTGACGCAGGCCGCCAGTAAGTACGGGCTCGGATGCTTCTTTATGGAGCGCGGATTGGTCCCTGGTACGTTGGTGGTGGATTCAAAGGGCGTAAACTACGAGAGCGAATGGGCGGGGTCGCTACCGGCGACTATCCCGACGCCGACGCCGGAACGTCGTGCCGCTATCAAGTCTCTTTGCCATGATCTGCGCGAAGGCGCCAGATCCGTCGTCAACACCGGCTCAACGATCGAAGAGCAGGATCTCATCGAACGTCTCGATATCGATGCGGAAAGCACCATCATTTTGTTGCCGCTTCAGATAGAAAACGACACAAACATTGTCGAGAACTCATCTCTGGTGAAATCGATGGTGGCGATGATCGCCGAGGTAGAGAAGGCCATCGACGGGCTCGCGTGCTGTGTCGTGGTCAAACCTCATCCTGAGGACGCTCGACGCCGAGATGTCATCGAACGTGCCTGCGCCGGTTCTCAGCTGCGTTGCAGTTGGGACTGCTCTCTGCACAGCCTGCTTGCAGTGAGTGATCAGGTGATTGTGATCAACTCTACCGTGGGTCTGGAAGCGCTTATGCAAAACATCCCGGTGATAGCGCTCGGCAACTCGGTCTATAACCAGAAGGGCTTTACCACCGATGTAAATGACTTTGCTGAATTGCGTAATGCCATCGCACACGCCACGACCCCACCGTACGCTACGGAAACCTTCTGGCAGTTTATGAATCAGCTCATCAGTCACGGGGTGTTCTCCTATGATTCGGAAGATCCATGGGGTAATCGAGAGAGTGTGGGGAGGCGCGTAGTGGCTTTCGGCGAAGACCTTGCGGAGGTCTGGGAAAAGGAACCGGCGCCCCCGCGTCAGCTGGAGAATCGCGAAACGGTAAGGCAACTTCTCAACGGGGAGTCGACGGTCCCAACCACAATCCTCGGGGGCTTCGAGCCTCCCTTCGGAAGGCTGCCCGCCTCTGTAAAGGGCGTTGAAAACGCTGCGGCCGCGGTCCGGGCAATACTCACGTTCTCGCGACCCGAGGTGTTGATCGTGCTGCAGCCCCGCGTGAGCTTGGCGAAACGAATATTCGCGCGCTTGCTGCGGCCTCGGCAGCTCGTTGAAATCCACTAATCCAACGCGTACGCACACGTGCAAACAGGCTCAGGGAGTCCGCAGGGATCAGCCTGCCCGCCTCTCGCTTTCGCCGCCTACCAGGATCGAACTCCGTAAATGATAGGAAGCCCAAACCACAGTTTTATGAAGTTCGTTCCGGGCGTCTACCTGGTCTATCTTTCCGTACCGAAGGTCGCGAGCAGTTCCATCAGTCATGCGCTGCTGGCAGCCTGTCCGACGGCGCCAGACGATGTCAGCGAGCACAGTCCGGTAGGTAAAGCGTTAACGCATTGGCGCCCGGTTTACGCTCCTCGGCCCGATCTCCCCGTTTTCACTTATGTGCGTAACCCGATCGATAAGTTTCTGTCCTACTATCGAGACAAGTTCCTTGGCGCCCGGGAGCAGGGATTTGAGCTCCCGCACTTGGAACAGCTTGGCTTCAGTCCGTCCATGGACATCGATGATGTGGTTGAGCACATGCTTCGCGTTCCGGTCGATAAGATGGAGCACCACGCCCAGCCGCAGCATCGGATCGTTGCTCCGCAGAGTACCTACGTAGCTGAGTTCACCGGGCAGGTAGAAGGTATGGATGAGAGCTGGCCGTACGTCCAGGCCCTTTCGTTGTGTGAATTTCGCGTTGCGCGAGCGCGGAATACAACCGACCGAGAGTCGTCTCCCAACGAGCTGCGTGAGCAAACCATGAGCAAGCTCGTGGCCTACTACGACGCGGATTTTGATATTTTCGAGTACGACCGGCCCGCGCCCGCGCATCGAGAAACGCTTGAACGGCTGAGAGGACGGTCTCAGCCGGACCAACGCGAAGCGGCCAAGCTGCGAGACCAGCGACTGCGCGCCAACGCAGCGTTTATCGCCCAGGCCGAGCGGCTGGAAGACCCAAACTACCGCGCCGACTGTCTGGCGGAGGCGAAGGCAAGATTTAACGAATTCATGCTCTTCTGCAACTACCGCACGAGCCGTCCGGGTCGTCGGGCCATGCTCTCGATGCTGAGGCACCCGAAATCACGCGCCGCAGCGGCGAAGGAATGGTGATAGCGTGTAAAAACCGGTAGCCAGGTCTCATAAGTCCGGGCAGAGACTTCCGCTGTCGCATTCCTCACCTAGTATAGGCATGACGCCCGAGACCGCTCACGTTTGTGCGGGTAACTCGGACCATTTCAAGGCGACCGCCAATCCATCACAGCGAAGCGAATACACATGCCTCCTTCATCTGCACCTGCATCAGTACGAGGTCGCTTGGAACGCCTGCTCCCTCATCTGATCGTTTCGGTTGTCGCGGCGGTGGTCATCTATGCAGCCACGGTCATCGCGGTTGATATCGAAAGCATAGGCACATCGCTCGCCGCGCCCGGCCTCATGGGCTGGTCCGCGGTGCTAGGCCTTTCACTGCTCAACTACACGCTCCGTTTCGTCCGCTGGGCTCTCTATCTCCAACAGCTGGGGACTCAACTGGCTCCCGTGCGCAGCGCCGCCTACTACTTCTGCGCTTTCACTTTCACAACAACGCCCGGAAAAGCGGGAGAAGCCATACGATCCCTGTATCTGAAGCGTCACGGAATGCCCTATGTCCACAGTCTTGCGGCGTTTTTTGCTGAACGCTTCGTCGACCTCGTGGCCATGGTGCTCCTGTCGCTCGCGGCGGCGTTATCATTTCCCCAGTACAGACTGCCCGTTGCCGTGATAGCCATGCTGATTGTTCTGGTGCTACCGCTCCTACACGCGGACGTTTTTCGCGCGCTGCTTGGTCGCGCCGTCGATTCGGTCCCGGCGGCCAGGCTCCGATCGCTCGGTTTGCGAATGATTGAGTTGCTGGAATCGGCAAGCACGCTTCTCCGTTCCGGACCTCTGTATGTCGGACTTGCCCTCGCCGTTCTCGCCTGGGGAGCTGAGGGCGTAGCCTTTCATATGATTCTGGATGCTCTGGACATCAGTACGAGCCTTTGGCTCGCCGTGGGAATCTACGCGATCAGTGTGCTGATCGGGGCGCTTTCCTTCATCCCCGGCGGTCTCGGAACAACCGAAGCTGTGATGGTGGTTCTGCTCAAGCTGCTTGGCGCTGACACGGCTACGGCTGTTGCGGCAACGTTGATCTGTCGCCTGGCCACCCTGTGGTTCGCGGTCCTACTCGGCGCCATTGTTTTCCTGGGGCTGCGGCTTGAATCCGGTACGCTCGGCCCGGCACCCTACGATATGGCAGGGAAGTAGCCGTGTCTCCCTCTCCCTTACCATCACCGTCATCAGACTCGCCCGGGAGCGAAAGCATACCTCTGGTTGTCGACCTCGACGGCACCTTGATCCGATCCGACCTCCTGATTGAGTCCGCTTTCGCGTTGCTGAAGAAGAACATTCTCTACCTGTTTCTTCTTCCACTTTGGTTGCTGCGAGGCAAGGCGAGCCTGAAGCGTGAAATCGCTGATCGCGTCACCATCGATCCGGCCCTGCTTCCCTACCAGTCAGAATTTCTAAGCTTCCTCGAGGCCGAGCACGCTTCGGGAAGGCGTCTGGTACTCGCGACGGCGTCCAACGAGAAATACGCCGCGGCGATAGCCCGGGAGCTGGATATATTCAGCGATGTATTGGCAAGCACCGACACGCAAAATCTGGCCGGCGCTCGTAAGCTCTCGTCGGTGAAGGAAATCTGCGGCGGCGCCCCCTTTGACTACGCCGGCAACGCCATGGTTGATCTAGCGCTCTGGCGCGAGGCCAACTCAGCGCTGCTGGTAAATCCGGAGCGAGGAGTTCGAGCCGCCGCGGAGAAGCAGAGTCGCGTTGGCAAAGTGTTCGATGACCACGATGGACCGGCTGTGAAGAGGTACCTGAAGGCACTGCGAATGCATCAGTGGCTGAAGAACCTGCTGGTATTTGTTCCATTGCTAACGTCACACCGCTTTTACGAGCCGCTTCTGGTTCTGCAGGCGTCTCTGGCTTTCCTCTCCTTCGGCCTCTGTGCGTCGAGCGTTTACCTGCTCAATGACCTGCTCGACATCTCCGATGATCGGCAGCACGCGACCAAGAAGAATCGACCGATCGCAGCGGGCCAGGTCTCGATCAAGCTCTGCACGCTGCTGATACCCGTGCTTCTGCTGGCTGCCGTCGCCGTGGCGTCCATGCTGCCGCCGGCCTTCTGGGGTGTGCTCGCGGTGTACTATGCGACCACCCTCGCGTACTCGTTTCGCCTGAAGCGCGCGGCTCTCGTCGATGTGTTGACCCTCGCCGGTCTCTACACCCTGCGCGTTATCGCGGGAGCGGCGGCGGTCACCGTAACGCCCTCGTTCTGGCTCCTCGCATTCTCGATGTTTCTCTTCCTTAGCCTCGCGATGGTAAAACGATTCACTGAACTCCTTGCGTTGCAAGAGCAGAATCGGAAACAAACCCCGGGACGAGGCTATTCGCCGGTAGACGTGGATACGATAGCCCAGTTCGGGAGCTCCAGCGCTTACATGGCGGTGCTCGTTCTCGCCCTGTACATAAATAGCGAAACCGTGCAGGACCTGTATACCCATCCCGAGCTCATATGGCTGCTCTGTCCTCTGCTGCTCTATCTGCTGACGCGAATCTGGCTGATGGCCCGACGAGGTGAAGTTGACGAGGACCCCGTGGTGTTTGTGATCCGAGACCGGCGCAGCCAGGGGTTGGTCCTTGTTGGCGCGCTTCTCTTGTGGCTGGCGATTTAGTCGTGAAGCGCTCGTACGAATCCTGGGGACGCTACCCTCGCGCCACGCAAAGTGTGGAGCATCTCTACTGGCGCCACGAAAACCTGCCTCGCCCGAACCCATCGAATCCGAAGTTTCTGCCCTTCGGAAACGGCCGAAGCTACGGCGATGTCTGTCTGAACGACGGCGGTAGGCTCCTCGACTGCCGAAACCTCGATCGCTTCATCCACTTCGATGCGCAGACCGGGCTCCTTCGCTGCGAAGCGGGGGTTACCTTCGCTGAGATTCTTGCGCTGACCGTCGTGCACGGCTGGTTTCTCCCGGTGACGCCAGGCACGCAATACGTCACCGTTGGCGGGGCCGTCGCCAACGATGTGCACGGAAAGAACCATGTTCGGGCTGGCACCTTCGGGCGACATGTGCAGAGCTTCGAGCTGCTGCGCAGCAATGGGGAACGACTGGTGTGTTCCCCCACCGCAAACGAAGGCTATTTTGCCGCCACCATCGGTGGCCTGGGTCTCACTGGAGTCATCACATGGGTAGAGCTGCAGCTTAGGAAGATAAGCTCGCCGCTCATCGATCAGGAAGTGCTCAGGTTCGCAAACCTGAATGACTTTTTCCTGCTGGCGGAAGAATCAGATCAGACACATGAGTACACCGTTGCATGGGTGGATTGCCTCGCCCGCGGGCCTGCGCTCGGCCGGGGCCTGTTCATGCGCGGCAACCACGCGAGTGCTGAGCCGAGCAAGGCTCTCAGCCCGTCGGGCTTGCGCCTTACGTTCCCCATCGATCCGCCGGTCGCGCTGGTAAACAGTTTGTCCCTGCGCCTGTTTAACAGTCTGTACTACCGCAAACAGCGTGCGGAAAGGACCGCGGGTCTGATCCACTTCCAACCCTTTTTCTATCCCCTGGATGCGATTCGGTCATGGAACCGGATGTACGGTGCCAGGGGATTTCTTCAGTACCAATGCGTCGTGCCAATACGCGATATGCGTGACTCCATTCGCGCCATACTGCATGAAATTGGTCTGGCTGGGACTGGCTCGTTTCTGGCTGTACTCAAAGTCTTCGGAGAATTGCCCTCTCCAGGCCTTTTGTCGTTCCCCATGCCCGGCGCTACGCTGGCGCTGGACTTTCCGAACAAGGGCGAGGAAACGCTGCGGTTGCTGTCCCGGCTGGATCGGATTACGAGTTCCGCGGGAGGAAGAATCTACCCCGCAAAAGATGCCTGCATGCCGGCGCGAGACTTTCAGAATGGATACCCGAAGTGGCAAAACCTCCTCGAGTTCAAAGATCCCGAGATCACCTCGAGCTTTTGGCGGCGGGTTACGGCTAGCGTATGAAGAACGTACTGATAGTTGGGGCAACTTCGGCTATTGCGATCGCCATTGCGAAGCTTTTCGCCAGGCGTGGCGATACGCTGTATCTGGTGGCACGCAATGCCGAGCGCCTTGAGCAGACGGCTGAGGATCTCCGTGCCAGAGGCGCCGCTGTAATCCACACCGCCACAGCGGACGCCCTGGATTCCGCGGGGCAGCAAAAATGCGTCGAGCAAGCCGTGGACACGCTGGGTGAACTCGACCTCGTGCTGCTTGCCTACGGCACTCTCCCAGACCAGGAGGAGTGTCAGGGCAGTATCGAGGCGACCAGAATCGAATTTGAAACCAATGCGCTAAGCGCGATTCTGCTCCTTACCCAGGTCGCCGATATATTCGAACGACAGCGGAAGGGAACCATTGCGGTTATCACTTCCGTGGCTGGCGACCGAGGACGACAGAGCAACTACGTTTACGGGGCCGCAAAGGGCGCCGTATCGCTGTTCCTGCAGGGGCTACGCAATCGACTCCATGAATCCGGCGTGACCGTCGCCACCATAAAGCCGGGCTTCGTCGACACCCCCATGACAGCACAGTTCGAGAAGGGACCGCTGTGGGCCTCGCCGGATACGGTAGCGAACACGGTCGTCCGAGGTCTCGACAGGAAAGCGAACGTGATTTACGCACCGGGTTTCTGGCGATACATCATGCTCGTGATTCGACTGGTTCCCGAGAGCATCTTCAAGCGGCTCAAGCTATGAGCGAGCTGGCTACGATCAATCGAACGTCCAGTAGAACCGACCGCCTGAAATCAGCCAGTGGCTTGCCATCCGTTTTAGCAGGCGCAGTAGTCTGTCTTGGCCTGCTTGGCGTTTTGATGCGGGCTGGGCTCGCCGGGGACGAGATGTGGGGCGCTATGCATCCGAATCTCAGTCTCCTGGAGAGCCTGGTATTTACGCTCCGCTATGACCTTCACCCGCCGATCTATTACTTTCAGCTCGTCGTCTGGTCACTGCCATTTCGCGGTGATCAATGGCTTCTCCTGAATTCAGTTGCGTGGACCGCGCTCACGACACTGCTTCTGGCAGCCAGGTTTCAGCGCAGCATCGCGGCTGTACCACTCTCGGCGGTTTGCGCGTGCATGGTGCTTTCTCCTCTTTTGGCGGAGTACACGATCGAGCTTCGTATGTACTCGATGCTAGCGTGTCTCTCGCTGGCATCGTTCCTTGCAGCAGAGCGGTGCATTCGGAGCGAGGCGCAGAGCGCGCCGGGCTGGGCAGGCTACATCGTGATCAATCTTCTCGCTATCTACAGCCATGCCGCCGGATTTTTGATTACCCTCAGTGCCGGGTCCTGGCTGATTTTCTCCCTGCTCAAGGACAAGCGCTTATTTCGAGGCCTGCTCGTCAACGCCGCCCTGGCCGTATGCTCTGCGCCGGTCTTTGTGCTCAGCCTGGTGAAATCCGTTTCCCATACGGCCGTGCCCTCACTTGAACAGATGGCAAAGACCCCGCTGGACATATTTGTTGCTAGCGCTCATTCATCGGGGCCAGCCGGGTTCATTGTGTTTCCCGCCGTCGGGCTGTTCGTGCTCGTTCTCCTGGCGAATCCCGCGAGCCGCAGCGTATTCCTCTGCGGCGTGCTCCTCCCTTTTCTGACCTGCGCTGCCGTTAGCGTGCTGGCCAAACCGATGTGGTTGGCGCGCAACTTCATCATTGTTGTGCCCGTGTTCTACTTCGCCATCGCGCGCTATCTCGAATCGACCGGCCAGCTATCGGGTTCCAGGCGACTCGTCCCCCTGCTCCTTGGCATTTTGCTGTGTTTCAACTTGATCGCCTTACCAGGTTCAGTTGAACGCGATACGCTCGCTTCGAAGGAAGTTGTCGCGAAGTTCTCCGGGTTTCTTGAAGAGAGGGACTGTGTTGCCATACGCAGCAATGTGGACATCTTCTGGGGATTTGCCCGGTACTTTGCTCACCCCGCGAGCGTAAATGCCCTGGTCGTGCAGGGCCCTCCCGCGAGCGAGCGGTGGGCGAGCATTCTCGATCGACTGCGTGAAAGCAGCTCCCGTCCCGCAGCCAAAGCCCTGGGTCTGCTACCCACGCAAAGCAACGTCATTCTGCGCGATGTACTCTTCAGCATCGGCGCGCAGGAACCGCGCTGGCCGAGAGAGTCCTGTAATCGATGGCTTGCCGTCCACACGTTCGACAATTGGAGAGATGCCCAAAAAGCCTCGGAAGTTGGCGCAAAAAGCGAGCTGTTTCTGGCGTCCGCAGATCGCTTTGCGCTTTATGAGCTCACCGACGAAGCCGTACGTAGATAGGCGGGCCACGGGGACGATGGGATTATTTCCTGGAGCTGGCGTAGAGAAGGCGACCGGCCTCTTTTCGCACCCTTTCGATCAGAAACGACCACTCGGAAACGCGTCGAAATCCCAGCAGCAGCAACATCGCGAATACCGCCAGATAGCATACCGACCAGGAGATCAAAGCGACCGCGAGCTTTGCGAAGGCGCCCCAATCCATACTGTCTAGACCTTGAGTGGCGACTTCTGCTGCCGCGCAGGCCAGAGCAATCGGTGCCAGCCCTGCGAGCACCCTCAGAAAGTTCTTGAACCCCGTGTAGAAGATGATTGAGTAGGCGACGAAACAAAACGAAGCCACCAATTCCAGTTGAACACGCAGCGAGGTAAAGGCAGTCAAATCGCCGATACCAATCACAAGGATCGGAATGAATATTACGGCGGCCGCAAAGACCTCATAAAGAAAAGTCGCCCGGGCGTTACCAAAGGTGATACACGTTCGGGTTGCATGGTTGAACAGAAAAAATGCCGCGATCAGTATGCTGAACCAGGCAAGGAGTTCGCTGTATTCAACCCAGCCTGAACCCAGCAGAACGGGAACAAGCAGATCTGCACAGCCAAATAGGATAGAGGCAAGCGGCACCGCCAAAAACGCAAGTGCGAGGAACGTGGCGTTGTGCAGGAGCCGAAAGCGCTGCGGCTCGTCGCGCACGACCGACAGCTCGCGCAGCAGAGGCGCTGATACTGGCTGTATCAGGTTCTCACTTGGAATGAAGGCAAGGTATTTCATGGTGTGAAAGGCGCCGAGTTGACTGTTATCGAAGCGTACGCTTACCAAAAATGCGTCAACGTTAACCCGCGTGTATCCAAAGAGGCTTTGCAGGAGGAGCCAGAGCGAGAAGCCAAACTGCCGGCGCAGCTTGGCGAGGCTCAGCCTTGGTCGGTACTCGTGGATCACATAGCTTCCCGCAGCCTGAGTCAGCGCCATGGTCGCGCGCCCCGCTACAAGGGCCCAGTACGCGGCGCCGGAAAGGGCCGCGGTGACGGCCACAATAACGGATAACAGCTTCGCCAGCAGGTCCAGCCTGACTATGGACCTGTAGTCTTGCTCTCTCTGCAGTAACCAGAGGCCCGGGTTCTTCAGGGCGTCGATGAACATGATCGCGGTCAACGACCACAGGACCGCTACAAGCTCCGGCTTACCATAGAGCCGACCGAGGAGAGGCGCCGCGACGACGAGGACCAGGGCAATCGTGCCACGCAGGCTCACGTTGAGCGTCCAGGCCGTGTTTACCAGCTTTGTATCCGCTCCCGCGGCCCGCAGTACGTACTGGTCACTTCCGGTCTGGACGAGTACTTCGAGTAAGCCAATCAGGAGCATGGCGAGAGCGACGATTCCGAAATCCTCGGGACCGAGGATCCTGGCAAGTACCACCGTGCTGATCAGACCGATGCCCCGAAGGGTCATCGACCGGAGTATGAGCAGAATACTGCTGTGAAGCGCGCCGGCCATCAGCAGTTTAGAGGTCCCGGATCAGTTTCGTTCCGTGAACGACCGACGATTGGCGATAGAAACCTCACAGACCTATCTCGTTCGAACTAGAGCGCAAAAACTGCGTATGCGCTTGGACGTGCGCGATAGGTAAAGCGGTGGCACAAAAGAGTATCTGGTCCAAACAGTCCTCCCGATAGCCATACCCGCGTAAGCTGATCGCGCGGACTGCCCCACTCCAAAGGCACTGGCGGCCAGGGGCCGCGCGCTTCGAGAATGCCGTCGAGAGCCGTGTTTCGGTCGTGGTTCATCGTTTCGTGTTCAATGCAGGAGCCTTCGAAGCAAGAGTTCTCGATCCAGGAGTAGCGGCCTCTTGGAAACCGGAAGGAGGAACCCGCTGCCGACCCCGCATTTTGGTACGGCGTCTAATCCATGACCAGTGTGGCTGTTGATGGGTCTGCAAGCAAAATCACTTCGCAGCGGGGCAAGCGGTTGCACAGCGGATTGGCGGGTCGCTTGCATCCGCCCACACCGTCCTGGCCGTCGGTTTTCTGATGGGGGCGGTAAGTATGTTCCGTGAAGCTCACCCGGTTCTCATCGTCTGATGTCTTTGGATTGGATCCACGCGGGGAAGGCCCCGCTGACTGGCTTTTTCTAGCTTCCAGCAGGCCAGGCAAGACGCTGGAGCCAACAGCACTGTAGCATCCGAAGCGTTTGTCGAGTGAGGCTAGTCTTGCGAGGAGCCGACAGCTGCTGTCGACCTTAGGTCGAAGATCGTCGCCCCGTCCCGCTGCTCAACAAAACGTTTGGCCATCAACATTGCTACCTTTTCTTTCTTGCGCCGGGTCCGGATGCCCGTTTTTCGGTCGTTGATGTGTAACGCCGCGCAGGCTTTCGGGCGTGCTGATGAGGGAGTAGAGTATGAAAAGCTCAGGGCCATACCCCCAATCACGGCCCGGACTTTGTGATTCAGTGCTCAAGAGGAGCTTGCGTTCCACGCAGCACTCGGTGTTCGTGGGTATCATTAGTAAACTTGCGCGGGATAACGATAGCGTGAGCCGAAACCAGGGCCTCGGGATAGAGTCAGAGGCCTCGGAACGTAGCGGAAATGCAGCGAAAAAGTGGTAGTTTCGCGGGGCTTTCGCGTGACTATTGGGGAAGCGTGAGCCGCGATCGTCGCGGTGGAGGCGACACGAGCAACTGTGACCGTACTGCAGTCGCGTCGCGAGCAGGTCGCAGGCGGGTATGAACGGCTGGCTTCCAAAAGGCGGTACGTTAAAGGTCCGCATGATGCTGTACAACCGCGTATTGTCGATTTCCGTCAGGGGTCCGTGGATGGCGTCATCGATAGCACACCGCTGCCCAAGCAGAGAACATCTATTCGGCCATCCTGCGACTACACAGCAGTCCCGTCAGCAAGCCCGTGACATCCAATCATGACCCGGCGCAGTAGGAACCATTGATGAGAGCGACTATCGGTAAGCTGGTTAAGATTTCCAGTCCTGGTGGCGGCGCGCGTTTGACCGCGCTCATTGCCCTGATGGTGTTCGCCGCAATCATGCAGTCGCTGGGCATCGCATCGGTAATGCCCTTCCTTGCGGTAATCGGAGAACCCGAACTGATCCGCGCCAATGGCGTGCTGTCGTTCCTCTACGATTACTTCGGATTCGAAAGCGACAACAGGTTCTTATTCTTTCTCGGGGTAGCCTCGTTCATAGCGTTCGTAACGGGCACGATCGTCGTAATCGTCACCGACTGGTCGGTGGCCATGTACGGCGCGCAGCAACAGTATCAGCTGTCTCGTCGATTGATGCAGGGGTATCTTGCTCGACCCTACGAGTTTTTCCTGGCTAACAACTCGAGCGAACTGTCCAAGACCGTGCTACAGGAAGTGGCGCTCGCGATAAACGGGGCCCTGGTCCCGATGATGCGCTTGCTGAGGCAAGTTCTTTCGGCAGCGACGATCGTTGCCGTCCTCGTGGCTGTGTCTCCCTCCTTGGCCTTCACGGTCGCCACCTCTCTCGGCGTTGTTTACGCGCTCATCTACATCTTCGTGCGACGCTGGCTGAACAGAGTGGGGCAAGAGCGGATCGAAGCACAGCGCGCTCGATTCGTAAGCGTCTCTGAGGCATTCACTGGCCAGAAGGAGATACGCCTGCTAGGTCGCGGAGCCGAGTACGTTGAGCGCTTCAAGCGGCCGTCTCTTCGGCTGGTCTTGATAAACGCGAAATCAACCGTGCTCATGGCGTTACCGCAAAACGGCATTGAAGCGATCGCCTTCGGCGGGATCCTTCTGATCGTGCTTTCGCTATTGGCCGCGGAAGGAAGCCTGGGAAGTATCCTGCCCATCCTTGGTGTCTATGCCCTTGCTGGTAAAAAGTTGATTCCGGCTTTTCAGCAGATATTTGCGGCCATTGCTCAAATTCGTCTGAATATGCCGACGGTCGAACTACTGATAGGTTGCCTGAAGGAAGGGGACTTCATTAACGAGCCAGCACCGGATCATGAGGATGTTGTACCCCTGGTGCCGCGAGCTTGTGTGTCGATCGATCAAGTGCGCTATGGCTACCCGGGAGCCGACAAGGACGCCCTGAATGGTGTGTCTCTGGATATCCCCGTAAATTCAACCATTGGCATTGTCGGCCCCTCTGGTTCGGGCAAGAGCACCCTGATCGATATTCTGCTTGGCCTTTTGCGCCCGCATGCAGGCGCGCTGCGAGTCGACGACACTGAAATCACGGTCGACAATACCTCCGAATGGCAGGCTTGCGTCGGGTATGTCCCGCAGCACATCTTCCTCGCCGATCAAGACATCGCGGCGAACATAGCCTTGGGCGTACCAGAAGATAAAATCGATATGGACCGTGTGATCCAAGCGGCCAAGTTAGCGCACCTTCACAATTTCGTGACCGATGAGCTTCCCGAGGGGTACAAGACTCAAATCGGCGAGCGTGGCATGCGTCTGTCCGGGGGGCAGCGCCAACGTATCGGCATTGCCAGAGCGCTCTACCGTGACCCTCCGATTCTGCTCTTTGATGAGGCAACGAGTGCGCTCGACAATGCCACTGAGCGGGCGCTCATGGAATCCATAAACGAACTCTCCGGCCGCAGAACAATCGTTCTGATAGCGCATCGTCTCTCTACTGTTCAGGCGTGCGACACGATCTATCTGCTAGCCAATGGCCGGGTACTTGAGCAGGGGCACTGGAACGAACTCAATCAGGAGGGGACTCATTTCAATGCCTTGGCCAGCGGATGAGCCTTGCGTGGTCCGGTGTTTGAGCGTCTCGGTGAGCTAGAGCGCTCTTACTCCGCCCAATCCGCCCTATGGCCCGCTGCCCTCCAAGCCGGGCGCGCGATAGCAGAACCTCGGGTTTAACCGGACAGCCCACGGTTTTACTCAGGTATAGCGTTGCGACAGCGATTGAATCGCGCGTCCACCTGCACAAAGACACCGCGGAATGAGCACCCTGTGTGTATGCGCCGGTGTCAGCCCGTGGCCACGTTATCCAGCTAAGCCGCAATCTGCTTTAGTCCGCAGAGGCGCTCGTAAGTCGGTGACGTGACGGACATTATGTCTTCAGTGACAGTGGTGGACAGTTCCCGTTGCCAGGAATCAGGGTCGAAGTCACTGGATCGAAACACGCTGTAGTAATCGGAACCGGCGTCACGGGCGCGGTTCTCAACGTTCCCGGCGCTTTGAATAAACTCTCGGACCTGAGATGTGACGCTGAGGTCGACGCGGTCGAACAGCGCTGCGGTGTTCTTCAAGGGGTCCAGCAGAAAATCTTCATAAGCCACTAGCGTCGACGGCAGTTTCTCCATTAGCTTGATGTAGTCGAGATTCTGTACCGCCCACTCAAGCGCGAGGAGCCGGTGCTCCGGCAAATCAGCGAGAGCTCCTTCATCAAGTCCCGGAGCCAAGTCCGCGAGCGCGACGACGTTATGGCGAAAAAAGGTCTTGCGCTCAAGCTCGTCGGTCTTCGCCATATGGCCCTTTTCAATACCGCGGAGCTTCGACGCGATCGCTCCGCAGGGGTGCCGAAACAGAAAAACGCAGTGAGTAGGTCTAAGACCTGCCAGGAATGAATCCATATTCGTGGCAGCGCGCGTCTCCTTGATAACCAGCGTCTGACCACGCGCATCAGGACTAAAGAGAGTACGGAAAGCCGGGTCCAGCACACCCTGCGTTGCGCGCACACCAAGCCACAGCAGGCGCTTCATTTCAGGACGTTTGATTCGCAGGTGGGACTTACGGAAGAACGGCGGCCTGTCCGCCTCATAGTGGGCAGAGAGAATGGTGTTTATGGCGGCCTGATGGTCACTCGCTGTGAGTCCACCATCTTTTTTCATTCGATCGAACAGTCCAGGAGGAAATCGTTTCCAACAGCGCCCGAGCACCTCGTGACGATAAATCACGTCCTCGTGCGAGTTAAACAGGTTGGAGAAATAGGTTGTCCCGGAGCGGGCAAACCCTGCTATGAAGACGACGCGTTCTGGATATTCCATGGTCGATCGTATTGAAGGAAGCTCTGCAGGTTAGCGCTGTTCGTCGGAAACTGCCACAGCCATTCGTCGCAGGATAAGCCGTCTCCATTCGCGCCTTGAGGGAGTACGGAAACTATTGAGATACGGACAAGAATTCAGCCGGGCTGTATCGCGGCGGCCCCGCAAAATCGCTGATGAACGCCGTCAGCTTCGACCGCTTCGCGGACCGTAAACAACCCGGCGGCGCCGTTTCGCCATGACCAGCCGCGTTCCCGTCCATGGATCAAGGAGTTGGTGAGTGACACGCCGAACATGGGTCTTTCGTTCCAAGGAAGAAGAAACTGACCCGCGCTTCGCATCTCACTCATGACGACGACGGCCCCAGGGCGCCAGCGCACCGCC
The DNA here is from genome assembly GCA_039818725.1 of Pseudomonadota bacterium. Classification (GTDB taxonomy): domain Bacteria; phylum Pseudomonadota; class Gammaproteobacteria; order Pseudomonadales; family Halieaceae; genus Congregibacter. The sequence goes on along the minus strand of JBCBTK010000012.1, from coordinate 158,104 downwards.
CGTCCAAGTAAATCAGGACTCGAGCAGCGCCGAGGACAACGTGGCGAGAGTCGAGTCCCAGGCAAAGCGTTTCTCTACCCAGAGGCGTAAGGCCTCGCAGGTCGGTGGTGCCGTGGCCGCTGCATTGAGAAGAGGAGTAAGGGCAAGTAAGTGCTCATCCGGCGTCTCGACGGGCTCCAGAAGATCGGAAGGCGAAACGTCGATTCCTGTTAAAGCGTTGGTGCTTGCGAGCACCGGCTTAGCCATCGCCATGGCCTCGAGTACCTTGTTTTGCACGCCCCTGGCTATCTTCAGCGGCGCCACGGCAGCCAGTGCGTGTTGAAGATACGGACGTACATCGGCCACGCGCCCGGTTACCTCCACACCAGAAATAGAGGTCAGCTCCGTCACTGTCTTCGTCGGCTTACCGCCAACAATCCAAAACTGCAGTTCAGGATGCCGAGACCTCAACACCGGAAAAACAGATGTTGCGAACGACTCAACGGCCTCTACGTTGGGTGTGTAGTCCATCGCGCCAGTGAAAACCAAGGCCTTTAACTCGTTCCCAAAGGGATTGGGAAAGGTGGGATCTGGCCGGAAGTATTCCGTGTCGACTCCGTTCGAAAAAAAGTCAACCGTGCCGGAGAGCTCTGGAGCCCGCCTTCTATAGAGAGCCGCTTCTTCCGGCGTAACAAGAAAAGTGCGCTCGCACCAGGCTGATGTCGCCTTCTCGTGCTCAAGCAGTGCGCGACCTTCTCGTCGGAACAACCAGCGCCCCAGTCCTGTCCTGGCCTGTGCATACTCACGGAACTTCTCTGAATCAACGTCGACGAGATCGAGAACAACCCGATTCAGGGAGTCTCCGGCACGCGTACCCGGGGCAACGAACGGTGCCACCGGGGAACAGAACAGCAGCGCTGTTTCTATTCCCACGTCAGTGACCACTCGATCAACCCAGGCCTGCATCGCGGAACTCTGATAGAAGGCTACAGAAATTGACCCTCGTCCAAGTAACGCCGATGTAGCGACGAGCCTGTGCATTGTCGGGTTGCGCGCCACAAAAAAGGCGTCGGTGCAGTGCTGTCGCAGAACGGCGCAGTGGACCCAATCGTCCGGATCATCAACGTACGTACCCAGGTAAATGGAAAAACGCTCAGCAAGATGGCGGAGAATATGCCACGACCGGATCTTGTCTCCCTTATTGGGAGGGTAAGGTATCCGGTGCGTTAGATAGAGGAGTGGCGGTTTGCCAGTTTGGCCCGGCATTGCTCAGCGGGAGGCAACGATCATCGTTAGAACGAGTGCGGCTACGCCGCTTTAGCCTCTCGGCGCCAGTTCTCGCGCTCGCTCTCGCTGAAGAAGCAAGCATCCATTCGACCCCATCGGAAGTCCCTCAGCAGTCGGGTGAGGCGATTCTCCATACGAGGGAGGTTGAGATAGTGACGAAAACGGGTCTTCGCACTTGCTCCAGCGACGCGAGGCTGATCGGGATCGATTTCCCAGGGATGGAAATAGAAAAGACCGGCCTCGTTTTCTTTCTCATTTATGGAATTTAAGGCCCAGCGCGAAAAAGCGTAGGGAAAGAGGCGAAACCAACCGCCGCCTCCACAGTTGATGTTGCGTCCCATGAGAGGAATCGTGGTGACCGGCACTTCCGCTATTCTTCCGTTAGCGCCTCCGAAGCGAAATCGTGGAGCCTCGGGCATACCATAAAGGTCGTGACGGATGGGGGCGATGCTGGAGCTATACCGGTGTCCGGTTTCCGCCAGCACATCATGCGCCCATAAGTTGCTTCTACCAATGGAGTAACTGGCCGCGCGATAGCCGTTTACCGCGACTCCCGACAGATCTTCGAGAAACGCTTTGGTGCGCGTGACGTCAGCGCGGAAGGACTCAGGGTCCTGCTCCGTTACACGAACGTGTTCCCAGCCATGACTGGCGAGTTCATGGCCCTGTTCCACGATCCGGCGAACCATCTCCGGACAGCGCTCCGCGATCCAGCCCAGCGTAAAGAACGTTGCCTTCACGTCGTGCTCCGCGAATAACTCCAGAATGCGGTTTACGTTGTGTTGTACGCGGAGGTTGCGCGAATCCCAACTCTGTCGCGCGACCTGCCCTTCAAACGCGGAAACCTGAAAATAATCTTCCACGTCTACGCTCATAGCGTTGACGAGCCTCTGGTCGCTCATTTTCAACGCCCCCCGCCGCCGAAACCACCGCCGCTCCGCCCGAAGCCGCCGCCAATGCCGCCACCCCCGAAGCCGCGACCGGGTTGCCGGCCAAAGCTGAAGCGCACTCCGAGCAAGATGCGGTGCTCGGTGAATTCGTTGAATCCGCCGGCCATATCGTCAGCTACTTCATTGAACTGCTCGAGGTATTCATAGCGCACAAAAACGCTCGCGCGATTGGCAAGTCTTCTGTTCAAACCAATGCTGCCACGCCAGGTTTCGCGACCCTGACGTACCTGGACTTCCTCGGCGTCGAAAACGCCGCTGTTCTGAATGTACGACCCGTTGAGGACCAAGGACAGACTCGGTCCCAAACGGCGGTTGGCATTCGCAGTCAGGTTGATGAACTCAGACTGCGTAGCATCGAGGCTTCGAGTCTGCTCGGAGTACCTGGCATTGAAGGCAAATCTCGTGCGGCGTGCGCTGAACGAGTAGATGAAAGCAAGCACCTCATTTTGCACGGGTCCTTGCCCGACAAAGGTCGGCGCATCAGCACCCGGGTTGGTTGTACCGCCGCCGTCAGGCCCGAGGGGGTCGTCAGGGTCAAAAACCCCATCGGTGCCGCGAATATTGCGCGGGAACTGGAGTGATCGAAGATACTGTGCACGGAAAGTGCTGCGCTTATGCCGGTAGAACGCGGAAAAACGGGGTGTGTTCCCGAAGAATCGCTCCCCGTAGCCCGCTTCGAAATTTACTCGGGAACTCGGCGCCCAGCGAATTCCTGCGTCCCAGAAAGTACCGTCGATCTCCGAACTCGCAGAAAGAAAAGCATTATCTTCCTGGCCGTAGCTCGCTGTCGCCTGCCAGCTTCTGTCGAGTTGGAGCACGGAGCGCAGCGCGATCCGAGACAGTCGATTTGTGGATTCAGGTCGAAGATCGGTTTCGGAGAACGTGACTTCGGAGTAGTTGCCGATGGCCGCAAAGGTCAGCCGCTGCGATCCCGGAAGCTGGCCGATATCCAGATCAACACGGTTTTCCTGGCTGTCGCCGAACAGTGTGTCCACTGAGTTGTACTGCTCGTTGTACAGGTACCTGACCAGGGTTCGCCAACTGTCGCTGTAGACCCGATCTATCCGTCCGCCGACACCCCAGCGGTAGGTGATATTGGTGTTGTTTACACCGTTGACGTTGTCGTCTCCTCCAGTAGTGAACGGATTGATTGCATTTTGTGACGCGAAAGCATTCGCTTCGAGAACCAGGAAGTTCTCAATGGCGTCGACCTCGCTGGTAAAGTTGAGCCGCGGCACTATGGCCTCAGCATCGCCGCGACCGGCGTTTACGCCGCCTCCCCCGCCGCCCGGGATAAGGTCAATGCGGGTAGCGCAATCGAGGTCATCATTGTCAGCGAGCGAGTTGTACTGCAGGCCGGCAAGCAGCGCCAGGCGCGCCCGGCCTCCCTCGCCGCGTAATCCGAGATTTGGAGTGATCGTGACTCCTCCCTGCCCCTGCTCATCACTGGCCGATCGGCAGGCGTTCGTTGTGTAGAGGGAGTTGATGTTGATGCCACCGCCCGCCGTCCACTCAGCGGCGGCTCCCATGGTCGACCAGAGACCGAGCAGTGTGAAGCTCGCGAGGAGCGCTATGCGGTCGTTCACTTTACGCCTGCAGCGACCAGGTCCGTTTTTCCCGCTTTCTTGGCCGCCTTCTTCGCCGCCTTCTTTGCCGCGTTAGTGGATTGTTCCTGAGCGTCCTGTTCGCCGTAACCATACCCATAGCCATAGCCATAGCCATAGCCATAGCTGCCGATACCGAGAAGCTTGGACCGGCGACGGGATGCGCGATTGAGCATCACTCCTACAAACTTGTCGTCACCGACCTGCTCGAGCGCCTCCAGGATAGCCGGCTGAGGCGTGATGTCTGCGCTGGCAACAAAGACAATCTGCCCCATGAATGACGCCAGCACGCTGGCTTCCGTGGTAAGCAGCAAAGGCGGGGAATCGAACACGATGATGCGATCGGAGTAGCGGTTAGACGCTTCAATCATGAATCGACGCATAGTCTCGCTGGCCAGTAATTCTGTCGACTTATCTGAAGCGTTTCCCGCGGGCAGTACGCGAAGATTGGGCAGACTCGTCTGGAGAATAACGTCCTTTGGATCGAGCGCCTTTCCCTCTAACAGGTCAATGAGCCCGGGCGTTCCCTTGGGTACGCCAATCGTTTTCCCGGCCGTGGCGCGAACAACGTCGGCGTCCACAAAAAGCACCGTGGTGTCCTGCTCCATGGCGATGGAGATGGCAAGGTTGATCGATGAAAAGGTTTTGCCGTCTCCCTGCAGAGCGCTGGTGACCATGATCAGGTTCGCAAAGGGAAGTTTCCGCCCACTGTTTGAACTGGCGTTACGCAGCAGGGGCCGCTTGATTCCCCGGAACTCCTCCGCAATCCGGCTCCGAGGCGCACTGGGTAACAAAAAACCGGCCTCGTTGAGTCGTGCCATTGGCAACTCGATGACCGGACGGGAATCGTCCAGCGCAAATGGCTGGGCATCAGCGGGTTCTTCCTGAGCCTCCGGGCTGGACGTTGCGGAATGCCCCGCGACTTCAAGCGCAGCCTCCCGTGGCTGCTCTTCCGCCGGTGACCCGTCGCTATCGCCATCCGATGGAGTCCCAGCCAACGCTGCGGACCTTTCATAAACCCCGGGTGAGCCAGCCTCTGGCTCATCGGCTTTGACCGGACCACCAGGCTGCTTTGGTTGGGCCGCGCGATCGCGATCGGCACGCAGCGCTTTCTCGATGATACTCATGCCGCAACGCCCACTCGCGCCAGCAGGTCAGGAGCAAAGAGCACTCCGCCGTAAACTATGACGAGCATAAGCGCACAGGATGCGAAGACTCCGTAGCGAAGCACATCGAAGCGCCTGTGCTTTTTGTCCTTGTTGAGGGTGACCACGCCCAGAAGTGGAAGCCCCGTCGCTTCACTCAGCATACGCGCATCCACAACGATGGGTCGCAGCAGAGAAAATAGCAGTGCCACAGCCGCACCCGCGCCGATGGCCACGAACAGAACCATGGAGTTCAGCAAGGTCTTGTTCGGTTCCGAGGGAGTGAGCGGGACAAAGGGAGGGTCGATAACCCGGAACGTAACGTCAGACGCATTATTCTCGACGTCCTGAGACAAGCGAGCCCTTTCTCGTCGCTGTAGCAGCTGGTTATGCTGTGTTTTGATAACGCCATAGTCCCGATCAAGCTGCTTGAGCTGCGCCTCGATCTCCGGGACTAGATTCACTTTCCGCGCGAGAGCCTCCTCTCGCCGCTCATACTCTCCAACGCGTACCTCCAGTTCGGCAACGCCCGCCTCGGCTTCGGCCAACAAACTACCCATCTCCCGGTACAGCGGACTTGCAGACAGCGCGGCTGGATCGTCAGAAGCCGCGAGCTCACGCAGCTCTTCTTCCCGATCAGTCTTCAACTGCTCCATCAATCCCTGTATCTGCCTGATTTGAGGGTGCTTGTCGGTGTAGGTCAGAAGCAGGTTATCGAGCTGAGTCTGCAACTGGCGGATGCGTTGTTCCGTTGGCGTCAGTGTTCCTGAGGAGGAAACGAATTCAAACACCTTATCTCCCGAAAGCTGACGCTTGAGCTCGTCGCGTCGATTCTGGGTTTCCTCAAGTTGCAATCGCGCCTGCGTGAGCTGGCTGCGCGTTCCCTCCAGGCGAGAGTAGAAGTCACCGCCACTGCTCGAGAGCACGTCCACGTTCTGCTGTTTGAAACGAGCAAGACGCCCTTCTGCCTCGATGAGGCGGCGTTCGTAGTCAGCGATCTGTTGATCGAGGAAGTCCTGGGCTCCGGAACTGTCGTCACGCTTCTCATTGAGCGAGCTTTCAATAAAAACGGTAATCAACGACTGTGCGATACGGCGAGCGCGTTCGCGGTCTTCGTGGCGGACCTGTATGTTGTATGTGGAGGCGTCACCGCGCTGCCCGGACAGCGCCACGGTCTGACGCAGCTCCGTGATAAGGTCGTTTTTCTCGGTCTCGGTTGTCGCATCCAGATCCAGATCGGTCATCCGCGCGAGCTTCTCGAGATTGGGCCGACTGAACAGAGTTCGACTCATCAAGCGCACACGCTGGTTGATGTCCGGCGTAATCGCCAGTCCGCGAAGCAGCGGCCTGAGCACGGTATTGGTATCAACGCTGAGCTTTGCGCGCGCGACATAGGTTTCCGGGAGCTGCCACACGTACGCCCATCCTGCAAGAGCGACCATCCAAGCGATCGCAAGTGCCAGCCATTTGTGCCGCCAGATACCCCAAAGGTGAGTTAGAGCCTGCGCTATAATCTCTTGCATCTTCGCTTACACCTCCGCTCGATAAGCGAGGTCAGTTTAGAACCACGATTCGGAAATAATGACGATGTCTCCCGGCATGAGCACGAGGTTCGCCGTGATATCGCCGTCGCGCAGCAGGTCGTCTATTCTTAGCCCGTAGGACTTCTGAACGCCATTCACTGTGCGCACCAGAACCGACTTATTCCCTGCGGCGAATTCAGTAATCCCGCCCACGGCAATCATGAGATCAAGCAGCGTCATGTGTTGGCTATAGGGGACGCCCCGGGGCTGGGTGGCCTCACCGACAACCCGCACCTGTTGCTCGGGAACACCGCGAAAGCCATTGACGATCACACTGACGACCGGCTCCCGTACGTATTCCGAGTATGCCTCTTCGATCGCTCGCGCAAGCTGCGTAGGCGTCATGCCGCTCGCGGGCAGATCCTCCACGAGACGCGTCGTGAATTTGCCGTCTGGCCGCACTATAGAGTTCGAAGAAAGCTCGGGATTCCCCCAGACAAACACCTCCATCTGGTCACCGGGACCGATTATGTAGTTGTAGTCGGGCTGATCGAAACGCTGATCCGCCGGAACCCGCGGACTGCCTCCACAAGCAGATAGCAGCGCACCAAGAATCAAAGCAATTGCCAGGCGGAAGGCGGTTGTCATCTCGTTGTTCTCCCCGAAATAAAATTTACACAGGCGCGCTCTTTTTTTACGGCTGTCAGGCGCTGCGCCGGTTCTATGAGGCCTATACTGTACGCCGAAAGCCTCATCCCTGCCGCTGATTCCACATGCCAGTGCGGAGACCGGGCTGCTGCTCATCGGTCGAAGCCTGTTCGGGAAACACGTCGGCGTCGTCGCTAACCGTTTGTTCGCCAGGCGCGTCTTCAAAAACGTCTTGCGCCTTGAAGTCGTGGTCGGAAAACACAGAACCGGCGGCAAGGCTCTCTTCCTGAAGTTCCTCGACCACGGCGCGAACGTCCTGCACACCGATGCGGTGGATCTGCTCCACACTGCCGTGTAAGAGGAGGCGGCTGCAGATCAGATTTATACGCCTGGCTATCCCCTCGGAGAACTTAAATATCAGAGGATAGGCTGCCTCACTGATGGCGGGATCACCCTGCCAGCCAGCCACATCGAGCCGATGGCGGACGTAGTCCTCAGTCTCATCCAGCTCAAGGGGCTTCAAATGTGTTGCCGCTACAATGCGCTGGTGCACCTGCTCCATCTCCGGCCGGAGGATGAGTTCGCGCAACTCGGGTTGGCCCAGCAGGAATATCTGAAGTAAGGGTCGGCCGTTCGCCTGAATATTGGTGAGTAGGCGGAGCTCTTCCATGGCCGTTAGCGAGAGGTCCTGCGCCTCATCTACGATGAGCAGGGCCCGCCGGCCTTCGCGGTCCAACTTCAGCAACTGCCGTGTCAGGTACTGAAGCTGTTGGCCCTTGTTTGTAATATCGATTCCCACTCCAAACTCGTGGGCCACCATGCTCAATAGATCGTCTGCATGAAGCTGCGAGCACACGAGGTTCGCGATCTGCGCGCGCTCTCCCGCCAGGTCTTCCATGATGGCGCCAACGAGCGTGGTTTTTCCGGTGCCGGGTCGCCCCGTTACCATTACGAAGCCCTCGGCGCGCATAAAGGCGTACGACATATAGGCGCGCGCTTTCTTGTAGCCGCGGTGCTGAAAAGCGAAGTGGTGATCCGGGCTCAGCCGGAAGGGCTCTTCGTGGAATCCGTAGAAGCGGTCGTACATGGGTCCGGGGGGGCTCCTCGCCCTATAGGTCACCCTCTAAGGCGCGACATCAGCTGCATATTCGGGCCACGCCCAAGGGTACTGAGCGGCCCAGTGTAGAAATCTTTTACACTAACCCGGCGATTTTCGTCGCTTTCCTTTACACCTACAACCCTGTGCCGTACAAGCTTGGGCCTGGATAGCCCGCACTGTGACTAAACTCACAGGCGCCAGAGGGTTACGCCCAGAACCGCGGCCTCGTCGCGCTCGATCATTCCTTTCACGTCGACCAAAACCCCGCCATCAACGAGCAAATCTGCAAAGTCGGCGACCGTCCGCATTCGATAGGACTCGTGGGGAACAGCAAGTACAACCGCCTTGGCCTCCGGAAGCTGGTCCCAGCCACAAAGATCAATCCCGTACTCTTTCCGAGCGTCTTCTGCACTCGCGATCGGGTCGTGCACGGATACGCTGCATCCAAATTCGCCGAGCTCTTTAACGATATCCGGTACTCGCGAATTGCGCAGATCGGCACAGTTTTCCTTGAAACTGACACCGAGGATGTTTACCTGGGCGTCGGTGATGGGGTGCCCACACGCAGCCAGCTGTTTAACGGTCTGCTCTGCGATAAATTTGCCCATACCGTCGTTGATGCGACGCCCCGCGAGGACCACGCTGGGATGATAGCCGACCCTTTGCGCCTGATAGGTCAGGTAGTAGGGGTCCACTCCAATGCAATGACCTCCAACCAAGCCCGGGCGGAATGGCAAAAAGTTCCATTTGGTACCCGCCGCCTCCAGGACATCCTGCGTGTCGATATCAAGCCGGTCAAATATCATCGCCAGCTCATTCATGAGGGCGATATTCAGGTCTCGTTGCGAGTTTTCGATCACCTTCGCGGCTTCTGCAACACGAATCGATGAGGCCTCAAACACGCCGGCGTCAACGATGCTCCCATACAGGGCCGCGAGGGCGGTACGCGACGCCTCGCTGTCCCCTGCAACGACTTTCTTGATGGTCTCCAACCGGTGCGTTCTATCTCCCGGATTTATACGCTCGGGCGAATAACCGACGTGGAATACCCCCTCCGCATTGGGATCGGTTGAATTACCCGCCCAGCAGAGTCCCGACTCGGACTCGAGGAGGGGCACGCATATTTCCTCAGTGCAGCCTGGATAGACGGTCGACTCAAACACTACAACCGCGCCAGCACGCATGTGCCGGCCGACGGTACGCGACGCTGCTTCAAGAGGTCTAAGGTCAGGGCGCTTCGCATCGTCGATAGGCGTGGGAACTACCACTATTACGACGTCGGCCCGCGCCAGATGCTCGGGATCGTCGGTAAACTCCAGCTGCTTCGCCGCCGAGAGCTGGCTGGAAGGCACTTCACCGCTGGGGTCAACGCCGCTAGCGTAAGCTTCCAATTTCGACGTATCCAGATCGAAGCCGATGGTGCGCTGCTTCGCACCAAAAGCCGCCGCCAACGGAAGGCCAACGTAGCCCAAACCGACAATGGCAACCGTGTAGGCCCCCTCATTCAAAAGTGACGTCAAACCAGCCTCCGGACTTCAGAATTACTGCTCCGCGGTCAGAATTTGCCGCATTTACAGTTGCTGAACGAGAGTATAGGGTCAGCCCGGTCCCCTGGGCAGAGGCCGATAGTGACTGCGAACATCAGTCTCCTGACGCATGGCCTGGCGGCCGTAGCCTACGGCCTGCTAGCCGTACTCCTTCTCACGCAATGGCGTGTGCGCCCGCTCGGCCCGGCCCTGGTGTTCGCGGCCAGCGCGTCAGCGATCTGGGCGACCCTCATCGCCGCGGGCACGCTGCACCTTTACCCTCCCATTACAGCCATCCAGGTTGCGGAACTGGCGCGGGACAGTGGCTGGATATTTTTTCTTCTTCAACTGCTGGGCTTACAGGAGGACGACGACCCGTGGCGATGGCTCGGTCTGCGATGGCCACCGCTTTTCGCCGCTGCCCTGCTCCTCGCCGGCGCACTTATGGCGCTTCGACCGCTCGCCCCGGTGTTTCAGCTGTCGCGCACCGTAGGCACCGATATCGCCCTGATCCTCTGGCTGGGCCTATCGGTCATGGGCCTGCTCCTGGTCGAGCAGGTCTATCGGAACGCGAGCAGCACCGAGCGCTGGGGCGTAAAGTTTCTCTGCCTGGGCCTCGGCGCTTTGTTCGCCTACGACTTCTTCATGTACGCCGAAGCACTTCTGTTCCGGGCGCTGAATCCACAACTCTGGCAGGCTCGAGGACTGGTCGCCGCTCTCGTTACGCCCTGGCTGCTGATAGCCGTCATCCGCAACCAAAACTGGCGCATGGATGTGCATATGTCGCGCCATGTGGTTTTTCACTCGGTGACCTTGATCGGCGCGGGGCTGTACCTCCTCGCGATGGCGGTGATCGGGTATTTCATCAAGTACCTCGGCGGCAGCTGGGGCGGCGTAATACAAATTGGTTTTTTGGCGGCCAGCGGCGCTCTGCTATTCACGCTGCTTTTCTCCGGCACTTTGCGCGCGAGACTGCGTGTTCTGCTGTCCAAGCACTTCTTCAGCTACCGCTACGACTATCGAGAGGAGTGGCTTCGCTTCACCGAGAGGCTTGGCGCGCTACGGGAGGTGCCCGCGGGAATCGTCAGCACCATGGCAGAGATTGCGCTGAGTCCCGGTGGTTTCATCCTGTGGCGCGACGATCGCAATGCACTCGTGAACACAGCGAGCTGGGAGTTCGATGCGCCGGTCATCGACGACCTGGGCAATATGGAGGAGTGGATCAGCGAAACGGGCTGGGTCATCGACGTGCGCGAGTGGCGCAACTCGCCCGACCACTACCGGGATTTTGAGCCGCCGCCCTGGCTACACAATCACAAGAGTATCTGGCTGGTCATACCGCTTATATTTCAGGATCAGTTGGAAGGCTTGCTGTTCCTGGCGCGTACCGACCTCAAGCATACCGTCAACTGGGAAGACAGAGACCTGCTGAAAACAGCCGGACGGCAAGCCGGCGCACTCCTGGCCCAGGAGCGGGTGCGCTCGGCGCTCGTCGAGGCGCGCCAGTTCGATGCCTTTAATCGATTGTCCGCTTACGTGATCCACGACCTGAAGAACATTCTCGCGCAGCAGTCCCTTATCGTCGCCAATGCCCAGAAACATCGGAGTAATCCGGCGTTTGTCGACGATATGATCACGACCATTGAGAACTCGGTAAACCGCATGCAGCGGCTCATGAATCAGATGCGAAGCGGACTGCGGGAAGGTGAGGCGATAGCGGTCAGTCTGGGTCCTCTGCTCGAGCAGGCCATCGAAGCCCGGGCGGGCGCCCGCCCGCTACCGACGCTGGTCACTTCCGGCCGCGCCGACGTTGTCGCAGACCGGGAGCGCCTATCGACCGTATTCAGCCACCTCCTGCAGAACGCGCAGGAAGCCACCTCCGATGACGGTGAGGTTGGCGTACGCATTAAAGCGGAGGGCGGCTCCGTAAGCGTGTCGATACGCGATACGGGCGCGGGTATGAGCGCGAGCTTCATTCGCGAGCGACTCTTCAAGCCCTTTGAGTCAACAAAAGGACTCACAGGCATGGGCATCGGCGCTTTCGAGAGCAGGGAGTACGTTCGCCAGCTTGGGGGCGATATCCGCGTGGAAAGCGAGGTCGGTGCAGGGAGCGTTTTCACGGTCACGCTTCCCCTTGTGACCGCGGGACAGAACAGAATTTCCCAAGCCTGTGACCCACACACGCCCGCAGAAGCCACTGACATGGCACACTGAAATCGTGAGAGATCATCTGGGTAAACTGCGGTGAGCGAGCAGAAGAAACCATTACTAGTTGTCGAAGACGACCCCGGTTTGCAGAGTCAGATGCGCTGGGCTTTCGACGACCACGAAGTGATTATCGCCGGCGATCGGAAGGCGGCGATCGCGGCCCTGCGCCGCCATCAGCCTGGTGTTGTCCTCCTCGACCTGGGTCTACCGCCGGATCCGGGTGGCGTTACGGAAGGTCTGGCGACTCTTGGCGAGGTTTTGAGTCTGGCGCCGGAAACCAAGGTCATCGTCGTTACCGGAGACAACGACCGGGCGAATGCCGTAAAGGCGATTGCCGGTGGCGCCTACGATTTCCACCAGAAACCCGCGGACCCAGAAATCCTTGCCCTCCTTGTGAAACGGGCACAGCACGTTTACGAACTCGAGTGCGAAAACCAGGCGCTACAGCGTGCTCAGGAAAACATGCCTCTGGACAGAATCATCGCCGTGAGCCCGCAAATGCTCAAGGTGTGCCGAACCGTAGAGAAGATAGCACCCACGGACATCACTACACTGCTCCTCGGTGCATCGGGGACCGGCAAAGAACGCTTCGCTCGAGCCATTCACGAGCTCAGCCCACGCGCCGCTGAGCGGATGGTCGCGATCAATTGCGCGGCAATTCCGGATACGCTGCTTGAAAGTGAGCTGTTTGGTTACGAGAAGGGAGCGTTTACCGGCGCCAGCCAGCAGACGGTCGGAAAAATCGAGCACGCCAACGGCGGCACCCTGTTCCTCGACGAGATCGGTGACCTGCCGCTGGAACTGCAGGCGAAGCTCCTTCGCTTCCTTCAGGAGCGTGTGGTCGAACGCCTCGGGGGACGCAAGGAAATACCGGTCGACGTACGCGTCATTTGTGCCACGCATCAGAATCTCGAGCAACACATTGCCGAAGGCAAGTTCCGGGAGGATTTGTTTTACCGCGTCAGCGAGATGATCGTGAAAATACCGCCCTTGCGGGAACGTGAGGGAGACGCGGTGGTCCTCGCGAAGGCCTTCCTGTCGCGGTTTGCGGGCGATCGGGGTACGGGCGTAAAGAGCTTCGACTCCAGTGCATTGAACGCAATCCAGCGTTACGAGTGGCCCGGCAACGTGCGAGAACTCGAGTCACGGGTGAAGCGGGCGGCAATCATGGCCGACGGCAGTCAAGTTAATGCGGAGGACCTGGAACTTGAAGACAGCGTTGATCAGGTTCTGCACGCTGATGCCGCGATGCCGCTCAATCTGCGTTCGGTACGCGAGCAGGCTGAAAGAAACGCTATCGTGCAAGCGCTCACCTTCGCCAGCGACAACATAACAGAGGCTGCGGAACTGCTGGGCGTAACCCGTCCCACTTTGTATTCAATGCTTGAAAAATACGGCCTGCGCGACGTGAAAGCGAAGAGCGCATAGCGATTTTTCGAGGCGCGCATGGTCTGAGGAATTTATCGGCCTTCTGCCGCGCACACCGCTTTGGTCGATTCCGCAAGATTCGGCTTTTCCACGAACCAGGTCTGCTTCACCGATGTTAAAGCAGCGCGGCGAAGCGCTACGACGAACCACGACGAGCGCCGCACAACCCCGCTGCGATGATTCATATCGTACTGATCAGTAGTCGCGCTTCGTTCTGCGCGTCGGACTCCGGCCCGGCCATGATGTCTTGCAGCACAACTCTTGCCTCGCGCGTGCGTCCGACCTTGAGCAGTATCCTCGCACGGTTCAACTGAATCGCCGGGTCACCCGGAATGGCATCCAGGGCCTTGGCGCTAAGTGCCAAAGCGGCATCCGTATCCCCACTCTCCAATACAATCATGGCGTGTGTGTCGGTCACCTGACCGCTGTCGGGTGCTAGCTTGGCTGCCTTTTCGATATAGGCAAGCGCTGCGGAGTTATCGCTCTTGCGCAGTAACCACCCGAGGTTGTTCAAGGCAATCACATTGTCGGGTTGTGCATCCAAGATCCTGCGGTACTCGGTCGCCGCGTCTTCGGTCCGCTCGTCCTGTAGGTAACGAGACGCCAGTTCACCTCGAACAGCGCTGTCTTCGGGCTGATCCTCCAGCCAGTCCGAGAGCATGGCTATAGATTCCTCACGTTTGTCCTGAGCCCATTTCGCCGCAACCAGCAACACGAGATTTGTTTGCCCGGGCGCCTGCTCGAAGGCCTCAGTCAATGCTTGCTCGGCCTCAACGAAGTTACCGTCAAGCAAGGCAAGGCGGCCGCGCAGAATCAGAACCGGGGGGTTGCTCCGCACGTCTTCCGGCAGCTTGCCGATCTCCTCCCGAACCCGCGAGAACTCTCGACGCGCATACAAAAGATCGATCAGCTGGAGCCGCCCGCGGTGAGCGTCCGGTTGTATCGTCAGCAGAGTCTCAAGATGCTCAAGCGCTTCATCGTCACGCCCGTTGGCGCGCTCAACAAAGGCGACTACTTGCAGCACTTGTGGATTTTCAGGGTTCTGCGACAGCAGCCTCTCCGCGCGTAACAGCGCGGCCCCGGGATCATCGACCGCCATATAGGCCCTTGCGAGGAGTTCCTGTATGCGCGCGTCATCGAGGTTCTCCCCCTCGATCTCACTCAGCAGCGTTATCGATTTGCCAGGCGTCTTTTGCGCCAGCCCGTAGCGAGCGAGAGCGAGGCGCGGCTCAACCGCATTCGGATCGGCATCAATGGCATCGCCAAGGGTCTTCACCATGCCATCGGAGTCGCCCGTTTGTTCCAGGAGTACCGCAAGACTCATATACGTCTGAACATCCTCGGGGTTGGCTTCTATAGCCTCTCGCAGATACTGAATCGCCAGAGCTGTGTCTTGCCCGAGGAAGGCAAGGGCGGCGAGACTGCGATTTGCTGCGACGTTGCCCGGATCAAGCGCCAGGGCTTTCTCGAACTGCGCCTTGGCTTCGTCCTTCTCCTCTTGCTGCAGACTCAACCGCCCAAGATACAAATGGGGTCGGGCACTTCCGGGAAACTGCTCCGCATAGGCGTTGGCCGCCGATAGCGCTTCTTCCAAGTCACCAACCGCGAACAGCGCATCGATCAACCTTTCGCGCGCTGAATCGCTTTCAGGCATGCGTACCACCGCCTCCTGCAGCTGGGTAATGCCGACCGCCCCCTCCCCCGCGGCCACTCGCTCGGATCCCGCGGCCACCAGCACGGCCGGGGAATCCGGCAGAAGTGAGGCCAGTTCCTCGAAGGTCTGAGCGCTCTCGGCGTGTTGCCCCTGAGCCGAAAGCGAGGCGGCAAGCAGCGCTAAAGCGCGTTCGTTATCAGCCTCTACACCGAGGATCCGCCGGGCAAGCGCCTCGGTCTTGCTCGCATCGCCCAGCCGACGGTAAACCTCCGCAAGCCTTAGCCTCGCTTCTACGTTATTGGGTACGCGGGCAAGAAACTCCGTGTAGAGTGACTCGGCCGTTGCCAGATTTCCCATGAGCGCGCTTGCGTTTGCCGAGTACATGAGAGCGCCCACATGGTTGGGGTTCACAGAGAGTACGAGGGAGAAAGCGTCGCTCGCCGACTTGTATTCACCTTTGTCGAAAAGCAGCTGTCCGCGCAGAAAGTTGACCTGCGGCGACCGCGGGATGAGCTTCGACAGCGTTTTGAGGTCAGCATCGGCGGCATCACCTTTGCCGAGGCGAATCTGCGCACTCGCGAGCTGAAGCCGATCCCCCAGTCTGAAGGGATTTGCCGCGGCCGCCCGCGCAAAATAGTCTTCGGCCTCTGCAAGCCGATCCCGACTGGCGGCGACTACGCCACGCGTGCTCCACGCCTGGGCGTTTGCAGGACTGCGCGCCGTGACCATTTGCAGCATCGTTTCGGCGGTATCGGCATCACCCTCAACGATGAGAGCGTAGACCGCGCGCGAAACATCCACGTAGTCGTTCTTTTCAATAACGATGCCGGCGAGCGTCTGTGCAGCTTTCTCTCCTTCTTCCTGCGCGAGGTACGCGCGCGCCAGGGCGGCTTGAAACTCGGGGTCATCGTCAATAGGCGCATAGCGTCCCGCATCAAAGTCCGATAGGAGTTCAGCGGTATCGCCGTTTTCGATCAGGGCCTTGGCCATGAGCAATAGTGTGTCGGGCTGTACTTCCGTCGCCAGGGCCCTCTGGAATTCATCGACCGCCGCATCGGGAGCAACCTTGCGGAGAAAGAGCCGTCCATAGAGAACGCGGGCGCTGGCGTTTTCTGGGTTCTGCTGCAGGGCCGTTTTTATATCGAGCTCGGCGGCGCCAAGATCTCCACGCTCGAAGGCCTCGTTCGCCCGGGCCAATAGCTCAGCTTCCGAGAGCGAGGGAGAGCATGCACCGAGGGCGACACTGACAAGCAATGCACAGACGAGACAACAACGTGCGCGGATCTTCATGGGTGGGTTTGCCTTCGGAATCGTTAACGGCGTTCAATCATCCTAGCCCATAGTGGGCAAGGAAATGAGGTTCTCCCAGCCCCCGCTCGAAGACTGTGAGCCCATTGACGCGACTCGAATCTCGTGACGCGGACAAATGGCGGTCTCACCGCCCTCGAACGGTGGTAACAAGTGCGTAGTCGAATTACCAGATGCGCCCATCACTCAGCATAGATGCTCCCGAAACTGAGTAGCTCGCTCTTGCGAAAGTGCAGCGATTCTCTCGAACGTTTCGCGGACCTCTGCTTTGCTTCCGTAGTAAGGATCGGCGATCGCATGCGCCGCATAGTCGAACAGCTCGCACCGGTCTGCGAGTTCTGGCGACCGGACCAGGACGGCGTCAAGATGGACCTGTTCCATGCCCAGGATCAGATCTGCGTTTGCCAGCATCGCCTCGTCCACTGCTCTCGAACGATGTCTGCGAAGATTGATCTCATGCTGCGCGGCCAACGCCACCATGCGTGGATCGGCGGCCGCACCGGACGCCGCCACCTCGGTGCCCGCGGAGCCTACCGCGACCCTGCGCGCCAGGTCATGGTTTTTAAGGTGATGGATCAGAAGTGCCTCTGCCACCGGCGAGCGGCAGATGTTCGCCGTGCACAGCACCAGAACGTGATACTCGGGCTTGGCGAACGGCCACATCAATCCGTACTCCAGGCGCCTGAGATTGACCGGCCGATGCCTACCTGCTGACCCATTGGCTCCAGCACTCCGACGAAAAGCAACAAATAAAACCACCATCCCATGCGCGCCGAATCCAGGGGGGTCCCAAACAATCCCAGCGCCGATAATGCCAGTATGGCCACACAGCTCATGGCCACGGTCTTGTGTGCGCTGTCGTCTTGATCTGTTAGCTGATGCAAGCCCGGGCCTCTGCGTTGGTCAGCACCCTGGATTTTCCTTTGGCCGCCTCCCAGGTCCGTACTGCTCAAGACGCGCCAGGTAAGCAGCACCACCAGTCCCAGTACAATCAGAAGCCCCGCTACGCCGTGATCAAACCAGAACTGTAGCCAGATATTCTTCACATGGAACTGCAGGTGACCAAAATCCGTTGAAAAGAACCAATGATCGAAGCCGTGCCGGAAGTCTCCGTTGTGCAGGACGGGACCTTCCACCGATGTATTGATCCAGTCGAGTTCGACAAGTTGCGACTCGGTCAGCGCGCGAATATGCAACGCCATGGGCCATCCCGCCGCCTCCCCGCTCAGCGCTTCCTGGGGCGCGATTAGCGTAACGGTATGCTCCGCGAACTCTCCTGACGGGTTCAGGAAAACTCGCTGGTTATCGCACCGGCCTCCCCACCAGCCGGTATCGAGAACGTTTCTCGCGCAGATGCCTACAGCGAGCTCACCGCCATTCCTTGCCCGCGCGCGCAGTGCTACCTGCAGCTGTTGGATAGCGGGCGGTATACGCTGGTAGAGGATGAGATCGCCGCCACTTCTGATCCGCAGATCGCTTTGATCACGGTGAATTGACAGACTGCCTATGCTCTCCGATTCCCTGACGTAGCTGTCCTGATAGAGCGCGGGAAAGCTGCCCGCACCATGTCCCGCAAGTATCGCACCGGGAGTTTTTGCGCCCAGTTGCAATACGCGGTCCCAGTGTTCCCATCGCGTACCCAGATCGCGATCCATACCTACCATGCGCCGCCCCATGGACTCCGTGCTGAGGCCAAGGGCAAACACAAGCGGCACACCCAGGAGCACTACATAGCACCAAGCTTTGATCCCCAGCCGGCTGCTGAGCTGCGCTGGCATAAGAGCGAAGATGAGAACTGCCTGCAGAGCGAGCAGCAACCACCAGGGCAGCGACAACATCCCAAAGGCCTTGCCGTAGCTGCATAGAAAAAATACCGGCAGAAGCAATGAGAAGGTCAAACTGTGCAGCACGCTCAAGCCCCAAAGCAGCCGCTTCCGAAACAGTTCAACAACAAGAGCAAAAAAAAGGGTCAGGGCGAAAGCAGCGTAGGTCGCGCGCGTAAAGCCAACCAGCGTTACGTAGAACAGCGCGAGGCAGGCAACGAGTGCGGACCCACGCAGGCCGGAGGATCCGCCGTAAATCGCCGCGTACAGGTTTATGGCCAGCAGCACAATGATCGTACCATCCAGGGCCTCACCGCCGGTGTGCATGTCTGAGAAGAGCCCGATGGTGCGGTAATAGGTGCCCATATCGGCTAGCGAGGCCCATACCGCCAGAGGGCCCGTGTGCAGTGCGGCCAGGGTGCCGCGCTCCCAGAGGATAACGCCCAGAAGTACCAGCGAGGCAAGGACAGCTCCGGCAAACAGGCAGGAAAGCGTGCGATGCCTATCCTGAGCTCTGAGTTCAAGCCATAGCGGTGTGAGCAGAGCTCCCCAGAGCAGACCCTTGATCACCTTGTAGCCGTACTGAGGAACCAGGTACGGGTTCTCGTAGGCGGCTCCCGGGGGAGTTGTTATCGCGTTGAGACCACGCGTTGTAGCAGCCGTGAGGACGAGATAGGCAATAATCAGTAGGAGCCCCCCGCGTTGAACTGGTGACCAGTGCTCCCACGCTGGCCAGCGATAACGAGCACAGATCAGCGCAGCGCCCACCGTAAGCCAGAAAAAAACATCGAGTTCGTTGTAGATGAAGCGTCCGGTCCATGGCGCCAGGTCGACCAGAACGCAGAATGTGGGCAGAACCAACAGCCAGAGCCGGCGCATTGAAACCAGCAAAAGCAGATAAATGGACCCCGCCAAAAAGACGACTGTTCCGAAGCGCGGCAGATCCTGGGCGGCAATAAGCGCAATCACGATCAGCACAACGCCTGCGCCTCGCTGAGCGAGTGATGCGGCCGTTACAAGCCGGGCGGGGACTGGGGGTGTCATTTATCGAGGAACCAGCAGGGCCTTGAGATGTTCTATGGGAATGGCGTAGGCGATCCCCGAAGGCCGCTGCAGCAACGCTTCCCGACTTTCCTTCACGAAAACACTGTTCATTACACCGACGACGTGCCCTGTGGTGGCGCTGTAAACGGCCGAGCCGCTGTTACCCGGATAGGCGATCGCATCGAGTTGGTATACGGTGAAGGGATTGCGCAGGCGGGTAATCTGAGCCGCGCTGAGCTGGCCCGCTCGCTCCGCCGCCATGGCAACGGGTGTGATCGCGCCGACGATGCCAGTTTGGGTCGTGGGGTACAGACCAAGGACCGCGCCGATGGGAAAGCCGGTAAATGCAACGGATTCGCCCGGGCGCGGTAGCTTATCCGCAAGTTTCATGGCGGGTAACGACGCACCTTCGTAAGCTAAAAGCGCAAGATCGTGGACCGGATCTTCCCGGACCACGGTGGCAACGCGCTGCTGCGCCGCTGTGCCGCTTCCGCTAAAGACTACGATCCGCTCTTTTCCATCGACGTCGAGATCCGCCGGCACGACGTGCGAGTTGGTTGCTACCAGGCTCCCGTCGGGGCCGTTCACAACGAAGCCCGTACCCAACAGCCTGCGCGAAGCCCGTCTACCGGTTTGTGCTCGCGTCGGGTAGGCCGCGCCAACGCCCACAACCGATGGCGTCAAGCGCTCGACGATATCGGCCAGTTCTTCGGCAGAGGCTGAAGTCTTCCACAAAAAAACACAAAGCACGCCAAGCATGGAGAGCGACACGGCGACGGCTCGGGCTGCCGTTCTGCCCTCCGCTCTATCCACTGTGTCATCCACCGCTCCGTCCACTGCTCTATCTACCGCTCCATCCACCGCTCTTTGTCGACGCACGGTGAGATTTGCAGCATGCTCGACAGCAGTCACAAGAACTCCTACACTCCATGAGGTCATTGATCGAATATTCCGCTGTATCGTCCGTCTTGTGATAGCTCTTATAGAGTATGCGACTCTAGTTCGAAAACGAGAAAGAGCGGATTCGTTTCCAAGTTCCAAAGCACAGCTTCATGTACATATCGGTAAGCCCAAGCGGGCTATCGAGGCGCCACTGACACCTTAGTCATCTGGAGTTACGTTGACCAATAGCTGATCTTTTGCGCGGCCTGTCACAAATATTTACAGCTTCGCGTGTATTCTCAGCTCACGCCGCTAAATTCCACAGTATCCACTCGCGGCGCGCTGAAACGCAGTTCTGTGCCGCGGTCGATCCGGCGGCTCGCAGGGAGCGCTAGCACCGCGTCCTCTGAGAAAGCAACACAGCAGCAAAAACGGGAACACAACCGACATGACTGGTCTGGTAGGCACAGTTCGCATCTTCAACCACCACATCAACGTGGGCTATTACTGGCTCGCGCTGATCGATATGCTCCTGTTCGGCACTTCCGTGTACGCGGGCGCCGCACTCTACTTCGCCTACACCCAGCAGTCCGTCCCCCTCACCAGCCCTCAGCTACCGCTGCAAGCAGTGATCTTTGCCGTTGTCACCACTTTGGCGATGTTCTCCATGGGACTGTACGAGCCGAGGCTGCGCGAGGGCGTGAACGGCATCCTGCTGCGCACCGCCGGTGCCTTCGGTCTGATGACCGTAGCCATGACCCTGATCTTCTACGTCATGCCCAACCTGCTGATCTGGCGCAGCAATTTCGCGATCAGTGCCGCGATCGCGTTTCTGGCGGCCCTGGTAAATCGGCTATTGTGGACCCGCTTCATCGACCTGGAGCAGTTCAAGCGCCGCGTGCTGGTACTTGGGGCCGGTGAGACTGCGGCTTCTTTGAACCAGAAGATGCGTCGCCGGGCCGATCGCAGGGGTTTCCGGATTTTAGGCTATGTACGCCAGGTTGGCGAAGAATCACTCATCGAGCGCGAGCCCACCCTCGCTCTTGATTGCCCGCTTTCAGAGTATGCTCGTCGCCGCGACATTGACGATATCGTCGTCGCCCTTGAAGACCGAAGCGACAATCTCCCGCAGGACGAGCTCATGCGCTGTCGCGCCATGGGCATCCGGGTCCACGACATCGTCGATTTCTTTGAAAAAGAAGCCGGCAAGGTTGCCATTCGCCACGTCGATGCCAACTGGTTTGCGCTGACCGGCGGTTTCCTGCCCCAGGATTCGGGCAATCTGTCCAAACGACTCTTTGACGTGACCATGAGCTTCATTTTGCTCATGATCACCTGGCCCGTAATGCTGGTCACGGTGTTCGCGATCTGGATCGAGGATGGATTTGGTGCTCCCATACTCTATCGGCAGCGCCGTGTCGGTTTGAACGGACGTTTGTACGAAGTTGTGAAGTTTCGCAGCATGACGGTGAATGCCGAAGAAGACGGCAAGGCCCGCTGGGCAACAGCGAATGACAGTCGTGTGACACGCGTCGGTCGCGTGATCCGCAAAACGCGCATCGACGAACTGCCTCAGATTCTCAATGTGATGGCCGGCGACATGGCCTTCGTGGGCCCGCGTCCCGAGCGTCCGGAGTTCGTGCGCGAGTTGCAGGAACAGATCCCATTTTATGACAAGCGCCACTGTGTGAAGCCGGGAATCACCGGCTGGGCTCAGATGAACTACCCCTACGGCGCCAGCCTGAAGGACAGCTTCAACAAACTCGAGTTCGACCTCTACTACGTGAAGAACCAGAGCCTCTTTCTTGACTTCCTGGTCCTTCTTCAGACGGCCGAGGTGATCATCTTCGGTAAAGGGGCTCGCTGATAGCCTGCGGGGTCTCGTGCCCCGCCACTCTCCCTCTGTGGAGCGGGCAGATCGGTGGCCCGACGAACAAGGTGTCAACTTTCTTTACGGAAATCCTACCCCATACGGGGTAATCCCCGCCAAAGGCTTGTAACTGAACGGTAAAAAAGCCTGGCCCGCCTCTTGCAGCGTTCCTGCTTGTCATTACACTCACTGACCAAATAAACCGATTAGCGTCGCTATTCCCCATGCCGGTATCTTAGATCCGGCGCACGGACATCCTTGGCGGGACAGAGGGGCAGCGGCAGTTCGAGGATACCCAGGGCCAAACTGAGGAGATGGACACCATTCTGTCGGTTATCGGCGTCCTCGGTCTGGGCGCCTTCGTTATCGCTCTGTGGGTGTTCGTTTCCGCGGCACGGCGCAAAGAGCCTTCACTTGACAATGAAGGCCGCTTCTCCAGTCGAGACTCGGAGTTCAATCCCTACCGCCAATGGGTGGAACGAGCGCCCGGGGACCGGCGGCAAAATCCTCAGCCGGTACTCTTTCCCATCACACTGAACGGCGTACTCATACCCACGGATCGGCGTGTTCGCGCCGATCGACGACGCCCGGCTCACTAACGCGCCTTAGTCCTCGCGCAGGTAGCGTGCAATGGTGTCCTGCACCGTTTGCTCGTCTACGTCATCCTGCTCGGCGAGGGTGAACAGGGCGACAAACATCGGCGTTCCGTCGGCACTTTTCTCAAAGCCAAAGCTTGAACGTTCATCGTAGAGCGCATCCCAGTAGTCACGGACCCGCGCCCAGAACGGCGCGGTCTTTTCCCAATAGGCATCCCCGGCGCTGAAGTCGTAGTTGAGCACGCGCTCATAGCGCGACAGCCCGGCTTCGCGGGCCAGATAGGGGAGCGCGCCCGCAGGCTCGTTGCCCTCATCAAGCACCAGCTTCAGCGCGTCTTCTTCCATCGACCAACCGCTGGGGGTGATTGTGATGCGGTGGGAGCCGTAGAGTGCGTGGTAGTCATCGCGGACGCTGAACTCCCGTCTCGGCAGCGGACGCCGGCGGTCCTCACTCTCCCAGTACGACATGCCCGGGACGTGGTGCCAGCGACCAAGCGCCTCATAGCGCGGCGAGTCATCGACCTGATACACGGTCTGCGTCCAGCGCCCCGCGGCTTCGCGACGCGAGAGACGTTCTTTCGCAAACTCATTGCGGCCGACATACGCATGCACTTCACGATCTTCATAGCGCCAGTCCTGCCGCCAGTGTTTGACGACCATGGGCTCCGATAGCGTGCCCTCGTCGTCCACGAAATGCATGACGATAATGTGCTGGAGACTGATGTAGCCCGGCTCATCGGCGACGAGATAGACACGTTCCGTGCCCCAGCTCTGGTACGGCGCCCGCGGCTCGTAGCCCGGCGTCATACCGATGGTCTCGATGAAATCGAAGCTGGTGCGATAGTCCCCAACCATGGCGAGGATGGCTCGGCGGTCGCGCTCCTGATTCGTAAGATCAGGCTGTTGCAGGGCGCTGAAGGCCGGGGCCACGCTCTGATCAAGGATGACCTCAGGGCCCTGGGTCGTACCACCGCGCGGCTTCATTGTCGCATCGTCAGTGAAGCTCCATGCAAACGTGTACTGGCGTTGTTGTGACTCCTGCGGTTCAGCGACACCGTCAGACGTAGACTCAGCGCCGGCGGCGTTCGTCAAAAGCGCAGCGGCCAGACCGAGAATCACAAGTGAACCAAGACTGTGATGTTTCATAACTTCGTACTCATCTGTACTTGAATATCCTAAATATAGCTCCGGCGATCCCCTTCACCCAGCGAAGGCCGGATCAAAGCCGGACAAAAATCGCGCCCGCGTCACGCTGCAGACGCAGCTGCAGGGTTCACCCGATGACCACGAGACGCTGGAGTTTTGCGTGCTGCTCGACGTGTATCGGCGTCCTGTACACCGTGCTTAGCCGCTCCTCCGTAAGAACCTCCTCCGGTGTGCCGAGAGCAATGAGTTTTCCGTCCTCCAGCAGGGCCACACGGTCCGCAAAGCGCGCCGCGAGATCCAGGTCGTGAAGGACCGCCAGCACGCCATCGCCAGCTCGCGCACGACCGGCGAAAGACTCCAGCATGATCACGCCGTGAGCCACGTCGAGGTTTGCCGTGGGCTCATCGAGGAGCAGCCAGCGCGTCGCGTTGTTCGCGTCATCGCCACTCCAGAGCTGCAGGCAGGCCCGTGCGTACTCCGCGCGCTGTCGTTCACCGCTGGACAGCGTCATGTAGGTGCGCCTGGCGAGGTGGGCCAGTTCATTGGCTTCGAGCACTGCATGCAACGCCGCGCCAAAGCGCTGCACACCGAATCGATCACCGTGCAACCAGCCCATCGCGACCACGTCTCGCACCGTGTAGTCGAAAGCGAGGCGCGGGGGCGCAGCGACAACGGCGCGGCGCTCGGCCAGTTCGTCGAGCGGGAAATCTGCAAGCACGCGGCCGTCCAGTGTCAGCTCACCCCCGTCGATAGCGCTGTCACCGGCGAGCGCCGCCAACAACGTCGACTTCCCCGCGCCGTTGGGTCCCACCACCACGAGAAGCTCACCGGCGCGTAGGTCGAGGGATACCTCACGGAGGATGAAGCGCCCGCCGCGGCGGACACTGATTGCACTGGCGACCAGACTCATCGGTGTCGCACCTTCAGAATCAGCCAGAGAAAAAATGGGGCGCCGATAGCGCTGGTGATCAGCCCCACGGGCATCTCGGCCGGAGCGACCAGGGTGCGTGCGCCGATATCCGCAATGATCGCGAGCGACGCGCCCAGGAGTGATGACGCCACAATCAGAGCGCGATGATGAACGCCGACCAACATGCGCGCCACATGCGGAACCAACAAGCCGACGAACGTTATGATCCCGGAGACGGCAACCGCCGCACCCACACCCACGGCGGAGGCAAACACCAGGCGGCGCTTCAGACGCGGAACGGACACGCCCAGGCGGCGAGCCTCGAGCTCGCCCAGCTGCAGACGGTCAAGATCCCGACCCGCGGGCACGAGCAGAAGTATGGCAGCCGCTATGAGAAGCACCGCGGGAATGACCGTTGACCACTGCGCGCCTCCGAAGCTGCCAAGGCTCCAGAACGTCAGGGAGCGCAGCTCGCCGTCATTTGCTATCCAGGTAAACAGTCCGATACCGACCATCGCAATGGCATTGATGGCAATCCCCACGAGGAGCATGGTCGTTACATCACTCGTACCGCGGCGACTGGCGATGAAGTAGAGACTCGCGGTCACGGACAGCGCACCGACGATCGCCGCCAGCGATACGCTATAGGGACGTACAACGTCGGGCAGCGCAAGATCGCTGCCGAGCACGATCATGGCGATGGCCCCAAGCGCGGCGCCAGAAGAGACACCGATGAGCTGCGGTTCGGCAAGGGGATTGCGGAACAGGCCCTGGAGCACCGCGCCGCTCGCCGCCAACGCGGCACCGACAACAGCTGCCATGGCAACGCGCGGCAAACGCAGCTCCAGCAGTACCATGCGCTGCAACTCCGTCAGCTCGCGCTCCGCGCTCCACAGAGCACTGATCGGCACGGGTACAGCGCCGGTGGCGACGGCCACCGCCACCGAGACGAGCAGCACGGCGCTTAAAACCCACGGATTAAAGCCCACCCTGGAAGCGCCCTCGACTAGCGTGAAATTCGAGGCGAACTGCCGTGATTCTTGTAGACGCGTCGCCGGTCGCGGTGCTTCAGACCCGGGCACTTTCTGCCCTGCGTCAATAGCTCCATCGGCTGAGCTGTCCGTAAGAATGGCGGTGTTACTCGCCATCGGCCAGCAGGCTACGGAGCGCGGAGTCGGCTCGGCCGTTCATCCCCGACAGCGTGACCTCGTCTGCCCGCCCTCGCTGCGGACTGCCTGCCAGAAGACCATCTTTAAGGAGCTCCGCGCGTAGCCTCGCCGCCGCGGCGGCCGTGCGAGGACCAAAGCCCAGCATCGCCATACCGTCCATGCTGATCACTCGACGGCTTTTGGCAACCGGAGTGAGGCGCAGCGCCGGATGATCGAGCAGTTCGTCGAGGCCACCGGCCATGCGCACACCGCGCTCGGGTATAACAATGAATTCGGGGCTCACCGCCGCCATGGCTTCCACGGAGACCGGCTTCCAGCCCTCGAAGTTCATCAGATTGCGCGCACCAGCCATGTCGAGGAGCCCCTGGCCCGAGGTTTCGCGGCCCGCGGCCACGGGAGCGCCCTCGCGCAGACCGAGGAGGACGATGCCCGCGGGAGCCTGCGCGCCCGCCTCTCCGGACTCAAGCTGCTGCGCCACATCCGGCGACAGATCGGCCAGCAACTGCGCAGCCAACGCTTCCCCCGCTTCGCCGCGGCCGACGGCCGCCGCCACGCAGCGGATCTTGTCGCGAATGCCCTCGACGCTGAACTCCTCCGGCACAAGAAGCAGGTCGATACCAAGCCGCTCCAGCTGCTCGAGGACCTCCGGCGGGCCCGTGTCGTGTTCCCCGAGGACGAAGCTGGGCTCGACGGAAAGCAAACCCTCCGCGGAGACATTGCGCACGTAGCCGATCTGGGGAAGTGCTCGCGCCGCCGCCGGATAGGTCGCGGTGCGGTCCACGGCGACGATACGGCTCTCCTCTTCGAGATCGTAGAGGATCTCCACGAGGGACCCACCGGCGACGACAATTCGGGAGGCGTCTGCCGGCTGCTCCCCACATTCAAGGGTTTCGGAGCTCGCGGAGGCGGCGTGAAGCATGGCGCCGGCCAGCAGCATAGTCACAAACCCAAGACGCCTTGCAGCGTCCGTCGAATGGCCGTTGGCTAAACCCGGGCGCCGGTCAGTAGTGCAGCTGTTCATGAGAGGGTGCCTCGCTACAGGTTCGCACGCAGCGTGATACTGAAGTTGCGCCCGGGCTGGGTGAAGCGTCCCGGCGCATCGTCGGGGCCGATGCCTGCGGTGTCCGCCCAGCGGATGTAGGTTTCATCGAACAAGTTGAATACACCGGCATCGATAGCCCAGGTGTCGTTCAGATCACAGTGCACCAGAAGGTCGATGAGGTTGTAGCTGTCCGTGGGAATCCGGTCTGTACCGATATCGTCGGCATCCTTATCGTCTACCCAGGTCCAGATCAGCTCAGACTCCACCGGCAGCGTTGCCGGTGCCCAGCGCAAGCCGAGAACGAAGTTCATGGGATCGATCGTGTCGACGGGAACACCATCGTCGTCGTCTCCCTCCGCATACGCCAGGGCACCCTCGAGGAAAAAGTCCTGCAGACCCTCTACGGCGCTGCCGAGGGCGAAACGACCACGGAGTTCGAAGCCGCGAATCTCCACCTCGTCCAGGTTTATCGACTGGAACGTGAGCAGGCCATCGCTCGGATCTACACCCGCGGTCCCGGCGAATTGGGGTGCGATGGCCTGCGCCTGGATGAAGTTGTCGTAGAGCGTGTCAAAAAAGGCCAGCTGCAGATTGCCAGCCGCTCCGTCTATGCGCAGACCGATTTCATAGCCCGTGCTCGTCTCCGCCTCAAGGCCCGGGGCGGCAATAGTCTTGTAGCCGCCGATGAAATTGGAAAAACCAACGTTTACGTCATCGTACGGCGGCGCGCGGAAGCCCTCGCTGTAGCGAGCCCAGCCCGAGACGGATTCAGTGAACTGATATAAGGCACCCAGCTTGAGCGTGAGCTCGGAATCGGCGAAGTCGGCGGGCGGCGCAACGCCGGGATTGCCCGTGAAGTAAAGCTCATCGGGCGATGTCTCCGCTTCATAATCGTCGAAACGCAGTCCGGGAGTGATCCGCAGGCGCCCATCCAGCATTACGATTTCTTCCTGCAGGAAGAACGCGCGATTCTCCACTTCGGTCAGCGGGAAGTCCCGGGTAGGCAGAGGCAGAAACTCGCGCACCGGTTCACCGGTCAGCGCATCGGTGCTCCCGCCGTCACGAAGACTCTGGTTCTCCGTGCGGTACACATCAATGCCGTAGGTGAGTGTGTGCTCCGCTGCGGCAATGCTGAATTCACTGCTGGCCTGGGCGAAAAGCCCAGTTATTTCCTGCTGGAAGAGAGAGTCGCGGACACGTGTCTGTGGGGCCACGCCCCCCGCGAGACGGGTTTCGAAAGTGTTCTGCGTGGTTTCCGAATCCTGGTAGTACGCCGTCGCGAAGGCGCCGTCAATCAGACCGTCGCCTTCGTAGCGGTAGCTGAGGCTGTAGCGCTGGCGCTGCCGGTTATCCTGGGCAATGCGCGACTGCGTTAGCGTACCGCGCGTGAAGAGTCCCGCATCAGAGAGCAGCGTGGTTTCCACGTCACTATCGAAGTCTTCGAAGGCCGCGATCAGGTTGTGCCCCTCCGCCGGACTCCAGGCGAGTTTGAGGTTCAGCGTCTGCGTGTCGATATCCTGGGGATCGGCTTCCTCGCGCTCGCTGCCGGTGCCGCTATTCCCGCCCGCGGTCTCGGTTTCCTCTCCTTCACGATAGGTGTACGTGACCAGCCCGGCGAGCTTTTCCGTTCCGTAGGCGCCGTTTACCGTGCCAATAAAGCTGTTGTCCGCACTGCTATAACCGGTCTTTAAATCCAGGTGCGTCGGGTCTGTTTCGTCGACGTAGTCGTTCGGTGCTCGCGTTGTAATCGCTACGACACCTCCGAGGGCGTCACTGCCGTAGAGCGTCGATACCGGCCCTCGGGCAATTTCGATGCGCTCGATCTGATCGACGTCGACCAGATCGCGCCGGGACGACAAAAATGGGCCGAAGGAGAACTCCTCTGCCATGCGTATGCCGTCCACCATCGTCAGAACGCGATTGCCCCCGACACCGCGGATCGTGAATCCTTCCAATCCAAATCGGCTTCCCGTGCCACCCACACTGACCCCGGGCTCGTAGCGCACGAGGTCTTGGATGTCGCGCACCAGGCGGCGCTCGATGTCTTCCTGCTCGTACACCGAAATCGTAGCTTCTACCTCCCCAAGCGTACGTTCGGTGCGCGTGCCCACGACCGTGACACTTTCCAGTTGCTGAGGGGCGGCGCCGGAGCTGCTGCGCTCCGAGCCCTCTTGTGAAAAGACCACCGGGGAACTCCCAATGCCGGCAGCCAGCACAGCAGCGGAGAGCACATTGGGAAGCCCCGGTGGAAAACGGTTGAACGCGGCGGTACCCGGAACCATATGGCAGTTGCCGCGATGGTCCGGTTGTGGGGAGCGGCGCGAAGTCATTGTGTGATTGCCGGGCCTATACATCTGAAATACCTCCAAAGCACGGCGCGGCAGGGGTTTTGAATTCGCCGCGGCAAGCAAGTTGAGTGAAAGACCACCGAATAGGTAAAGTGGCGCTTTAAATAACGTTAGCGCACATAGTAATCATTTTCATTCGTATATCAAACATGTAAAATTTCGGCTGATTCAGTCCTGGGCACGTCTGAATGCCACGGACAATCGTGTCTACTCGCGCGCTAATCCGGCGATCCGGCAAAGAAGAGTCGTGATAGCGTTGCCCGGGCAGGAAAACAGCAATCAAAAGGGGGAAACTGGTGTCTACAGCTCCAGCATCGGACGCGTCCATGGCGGCGGCTGATTTACGGGTGATTCCTGGAGATCGCGCGCTCTATGTCCTCGAACAGCTTCCCGCCTGGGGAGACCTGGTCACCATCGTCCTCCACGGCGGCAGCGTCTTCGAATACAAAGGGCCCTTTCCTCCGGGCGAAGTGGGCCGCGGCTTCTATAATCTCAAGGGCAGCCGGCCAGGCTTCGAAGGCCACCTGCGGCTCGACGCCATCGACCATATTGGCTTCCAGGACCGGCCTCACGCCGGTCGCACCGCCCATGCCCTTACCTTCAACGACGCCGATGGTCGAAACATCTTCAAGGTGTTTCTCGGGCGTGACGAGACTGGAGCCATCTGGGCGGAGCAGATCAAGGCCTACGAGGCGCTGCGCGCGGAAGGGGTAGCGAAAGCGTGAAGAACAAAGCCTTACAGGCCCGCCTCGGCGAAGAGGTGCTCAACTTTATCGACAGCCGTCGCAGCCTGCAGATCGCCAGCCTGGGAGAGGACGGCGTGCCCTTCGCGTCCTATGCGCCCTTCGCCAGGGATCATGACAGCCTCTACGTCGTTCTCTCCGACATCGCGATCCACGGTCGCAATCTCAAGCGGGAGCAACGAGCGTCTGTGCTTGTTATTGAAGACGAGGACAGCGCCGGCGAACTCTATGCGCGCATCCGCGTCAGCTACCAGGTGCGGGCCGAAGCGCTGGAGGCCGGCAGCGACGCCTGGGAGCGCGGTGTAGCAATTCTGGAGGAGCGCCTGGGCGAGCGACCGCGAAAGCTAAGCGAGCTCTCGGATTTTTGCGTTTTCCGCCTCCGGCCTCAGGCGGGACGCTACGTACAAGGGTTCGGCAAGGCCTACACGCTGGAAGGCGGAACGCTGGCCACGGCGACAATCAATCATCTGCGTGAGGGTCACAAACGCCGCGAGGATGCCATGGCCTGAACTCAGCACGGCGCCCTCGCTACCACTCGCCCGGCCGCGTCCGTGGCACTTTCTTGGCACTTCCGCGGCACTTCCGCGGCACATTCTCTGAACGTTCGCGGTACTCGCGCCAGGCGCGCGACCCACTCCCTTGAGGGGCGGGTCGCGCCCGGTCTGATTTAGCCGGCACTGGCCGCCAGGGCCTGCTCCAGGTCGGCGATGATGTCATCGGCGTGCTCGATGCCAATGGACAGGCGCACCATGGCCTCACTGACCCCGGCCGATGCCAGCTCCTCTGGATTGAGCTGTCTGTGGGTAGTGCTCGCCGGGTGGCAGGCCAGGGACTTGGCATCCCCGATGTTCACCAGGCGCAGAATCATTTGCAAAGCGTCGATGAACTTCGCACCCGCCTCTCGCCCTCCTTCCAGCTCGAAGCTGAGAATTCCGGATGCCTTCCCACCACAGATTCGCTCGCAGGTTTCGCGATAGGGGCTCTCCGGAAGCGTGGCGTAATTCACCCCGGCGACACGCGGATGCTGCTCAAGGTAGGCGGCAACGCGTTCGGCATTTTCGCAATGGCGCTCCATGCGCAGCGCCAGCGTTTCCAGACCCTGCATGATGAGAAAGGCGCTTTGCGGTGACAGCGCCGCGCCGGTGTTGCGCAGCGGCACGACGCGACAGCGACCGATGAACGCGGCGGGACCCAAAGCCTCGGTATAAACCACGCCGTGATAGGACGGGTCCGGCGTACTCATCACCGCAAAACGCTCCGGCTGCGCGCTCCAGTCGAAGTTTCCAGAGTCCACGATGGCCCCGCCGATCGTCGTGCCGTGCCCGCCAATGTATTTGGTCAGTGAGTGAATCGCGATGTCAGCGCCGTGATCAAATACGCGGCAGAGAAACGGGGTAGGCACGGTGTTGTCGACAATCAAGGGTACACCGGCGGCGTGCGCAATCTGGGCCCAGCGCGCCACGTCGACGACGTTCCCGGCGGGATTGCCGATGGATTCGCAGAACAGCGCCGTGGTCTTCTCGTCGATCAGAGACGCCGCCCGGTCGAATTCGTCAGCCCCGACGAAGCGCACGTCGATACCCTGGCGGGGGAACGTATGCGCAAAGAGGTTATAGGTGCCCCCGTAGAGCTGTGATGTGCTCACGATATTGTTGCCGGCGGCTGTGATCGCCTCGATGGCATAGCGTATCGCCGCCATGCCCGAGGCAACCGCAAGCGCGCCTACACCGCCCTCAAGCTGCGCCAGACGCTCTTCCAGTACGGCGTTGGTCGGGTTCATGATGCGGCTGTAGATGTTGCCCGGCACCTTAAGATCGAAGAGATCGGCCCCGTGCTGTGTGTTATCGAAGGTGAAGGATGTGGTCTGGTAGATCGGCGTCGTTGCGGCGCGACTGTTGCCAGGGTCACCGTCGTAACCGGCGTGCAGGGCAATCGTTTCTGGCTTCATGGAACCTCTCTCCGGGGTTGCGAATTGCGGGGCGCTATCGTCCTTCCACACGCCTGCGTTTTGCAAGCTCTGACGGCTATACTCGCACCAGGTTGTTGAAATTAGCCTCAAGAGGTATAGGCAATGACAACACATGGTACGTATCCAGCACGCCCGCGCTCGGCTGGCTTTTCTGAGGGGGGTTGATGATGCATAGATTGCTGAATGTACATAAGACCGTGCTGGCGTCTACGCTGCTCGTGGGGCTCATCTTGCCTTACGGGGCCGGCGTATCCGGCCAAGAAGAGTTGCTGGATGAACTGACCGAGGTGGAGGCCAGCAAGAACCTCGAACTGCCCGGAGTGGAAGACCAGAATACGATGGCGGAACAGGGTCGCTACCTCGTTCAACTCCTGGGCTGTGCGAGCTGCCACACCGATGGTGCCCTGGTGGGCAAGCCCGATCCGAAGCTGATGCTCGCCGGCTCCAGTATCGGCATCGCCTACACAAATCCCATGGTCAACGATTTTCCCGGCGCCGTGTACCCGCCTAACCTGACGCCAGATGTCGAAACGGGCCTCGGCCAGTGGACCGTGATGGAGATCACCACCATGCTTCGAACGGGAAAAAACCGGCACGGAAACCAGACCATGACCATCATGCCCTGGACCAGCTATGCCCAGCTGTCCGACGCCGACGCGACGGCCATCGCCACCTATCTGAAATCCCTGGAGCCGGTTGCACATCAGGTGCCGGCGCGCGTCATACCCGGCAATCCCGCTCGCACGCCGCTGGTGCACGTGGGCCTCTACCGGAGTCAGTAGAGTCTAAAGAATCCTAGCTGACGACAGCTTCGGCGACTTCGATTAAAAGTCGCGCCGCCGGCGCCGAGCCGCGGCCACGACTATCAGTGTCGGGACGGCAATGCATGCGAATGCCTGCGGAAAGCCCACGACATCGGCGAGAGAGCCGATAAGCACCGCACCCACGGCGGGGGTACCCATGGCTATCACGGTCCACAGGCTCATGACGCGACCTCGCATCTGTTCGTCGATGGAGAGCTGCACGAGCGCCTGGCAGCCCGTACCGATCATCGTGGTCGACAGGCTGACCACGGCAATAGCTGCCGCGGCCGACGCCAGCGATGACCACAGCCGTGCCGAAAGCAGCACCAAAGCCGCGAGCACGAGCCCGCCCAGCACAAGTTGAAACAGGCGTCGCAGGCGTCCGCTCTGGCGCGACACGATCAGGCCGCCGAGGATCGATCCCGCGCCCGCGGCCGCGGTCAGTTGGGCCAGCGTTCCCGAGCCGCCCCCGAGCATGCGCCCCGAGACGGCCGGAAGCAGCTCTATCGCTGTCCGGCCCAAGAGGCCACTGGTGAGGGTAAGCAGGAAAACCAGGCGGACATTCGGCGAGTCGACCACGTAGTGCAAACCGGCCCGAAGCTGCGCGGCGATGGAAGCGCCCGATGCCGGGGGGCGTTCCCGGTCCGTGCCGGACACGCGTAGAAGCAGAGCTGCCGCGGCGAAGCAGCAAAGGGCTGCGAGCGCAAAAGTCACCGGCAGTGAGGTGACCGCCAGCAGTACGGCCCCAATAGCCGGGCCGATGATTCGCGAGCTATTGAAAACCACCGCCGAGAAACCGATGGCACTGGGCAGAGCCGCCCGCTCCACGAGGCGCGGCAGAAACGCCAGGCGAATGGGCGTGTGCGCAGAAGTCACGGCACCGAGGGCCAGGGCCAGGGCCAGCAGCGAAGGCAAACCAAGCAAGTCCAGAGTGGCGGTACCCGCCGCAATGGCTGCCAGCAGCCCCTGGGACGACATGGTCACCAACAGTCCGTTCCTCGGATCCATCCGATCCGCGGCGATGCCGAACAGCGGCGACAGCAAGAACGTGGGCACCAGCATCAGGCTGGCGACCACACCCACCCAGAAGGCTGAAGCGGTGAAATCCCAGGCCGCCCAGCCGAAAAGAAAACGGATCAGCCAGCCGCCCAGGGTCGACAGGCAGGTAGCCGGAAAGTAGGTCCGGAAGCGGGGTTGACTGAAGGCCGAGCGATGGCTGCGCTCAGCCCCGTCTGAACTAACGTCCGTGGGTTCGGGCGAGGGTCAGCCCCCCGCCCGGGAGGCCACTTCGATGCGTCGACGCGCGGCGGCGCCGGGGCAGCAGTGCCGGCCTTCGATCACGCAGGCTTGCGGAACTTGAGGGTCATGCGCGTCGACTCGCCGATCGCCGTGCGTTGCGCCGCCAGCTCCGGGTCATCCTTGGCGCCACTCAGCGTCGGCGGGAGACGCCATACGCGATCGTCGGTCGTGGGCTGATCGTTCGGGTTTTCGTTGATCGATGACTCATCAACGAGTTCAAAGCCCGCATCGGTGATAGCCGCGATCACAAAGCTCTTCTTCAGGTAGCCGTTCGCGCCCGATGCCCAATCGTCGGGAGCGTCCTCGGGAGCCATATGCTGTACAACCCCGAGCACCCCACCGGGTTTAAGGGCGGTGTACACCTCCGACACGGCCGACGTGAGGTATCCGCCCTGGTCCTCAAAGCGTGCCATATTGTGCAGAGCACGAATGAACAGCGCCGCGTCGAGCGTGCCGGCCGCCTCTGCGGGCATGGCCCCGAACTGCGCCGCATCGATGCTGGCGACCGGGACTTCGAACCAACCGCGGGCGGTTTCAGACCAGTCCTGCGGCCAGGTTTCCTTCTCGGCCAGCTGCTCATCGGACATGAAGCCGAAAAGCGGGTACATGGACTTGTCGTAGTCGACGCCGACTACCGTTCCTTCAGTACCGAGATAAGGGGCGAGTATTTTGGTGTACCAGCCACCGCCCGGGAGGGCTTCAAGCACGGTCATTCCAGGCTCGATACCGAAAAAGGCCATGGTTTCGGCGGGGTGCCGGTAAACGAAGCGCGCCTGCACTTCCTCGGGCTGGGCCTCGAGAACCGTGGCAAGAGCGGCCGCACCCATGGCCATGGCGCTGTCCATGCCTGCGTCCATGGCTTCGTCCATTGCCTCATCCATGGCTGACGCGGTCTCTTCCAAGCCTGCAGCAGCCTCAGCGGCAGGTGCCTCGGCGCTCGCCTCGGGCTCGGTGGATTCGGGCGGACTGCAGGCCGTGATGCCCAGTGCGGCGAGCATAGCCAGGGCAAGGCGGTTAGAGGGGTGACGGGCGCCAGCAGGCGCGGTGCAAGCGGATGACTTTGACAGCATGGGACTCTCCGGATGTGGTGCGAAAACCGCGTCCGAGTATACGCCCACAAGCGGGCACGGCATCAATCACTCAACGAAAAGCAGGAGAGAAAGGCGCTACTGAGACCCGAGCCAGTCGGGTCTTAGCTTACCTCGCAGACGCTAGGGCGAGCGACGATCGCGCTGGTTGCCCGACTCCGCAAGGGTTAGAACCGCCGCTGGCGTGACCACGCAATCGTTCAGGGTCAGGAGTGCGGGTTCCGGCGCAAGGCCACGACGACGGCGTAGATCCGGGCGCCAGCGAACGGTATAGGCAAAGGCCTGACCGGCGATTTCGCTTTCGCCGCTGCGCGTATGCAATGCAAGATCGCTGGTGCTTTGCTCGCAGGGGTCGTCGACGAGGCGCCACTGAATGATCCAGCGCGGCGTACCGAAGAGGCCAAAAAACGGCCGATGAAAAGACAGGGCTTCTACCACTACGCCCGGGTGAGTGCTGCTAATCTCTGGAATCAGCTGCATAGCACGTTCTCCGCCAGCCCTTGTGCCTCCCCCCAGAAACAGTGATAACGCAATTTCACAGGCAGTGCCGGCTTACTTGTTTATTGTTTGACCAAAGTAGTACTCAAATACCGTTTAAGTACCGCTTGGTCAGGCCCATCTACCCAAGTAATGACCTGATTTTACTCGGTTTTATCCACGGTGTCGCCTCTTGACAACACATCCTGGAGCATCAGGAACGTCGCCGCGGCCAGGCCGCCGGAGCTAAACACCATACACATAACTACGATCTGATAGCGCACAGCGATCACTGGATTTGTACCGGCCAGGATCTGGCCGGTCATCATGCCGGGCAAGGACACCAAACCGACGGCCAGCAGCGCGTTGATCTGCGGTATCAAAGCCGCCTGCAGCGCAACCCGCCGCGCATCCCGGCGGCTTTCGCGGCGGGGCCATTCCGCTTCAAAACGCTCGGCGGCGATGCTCATCGCATTCATTACATTGGCAAACACCATCCCGGCCAGGGGAATGACAAATCGCGGTTCAAACCAGCGCGGCAAATCAAGCACCCACTGTGTAACGAGATAAAGCATGCTGCCACCGCAGGTCGCCAGAGCGACGAACGCGACAAGCAGCAACCGCGCGGTGCGCGCCGGGAGGGGCTGCAGACTGATCCAGGCCCCGGCCAGAAGCATCACGAGCACGACCGAGAGGACAACGAGAGGATTGTCGGTTTCAAAAAACCAGGTGAGCAGATAGCCGATAAGTAATAGCTGCGCGAGCATGCGCAGATTCGCCAGGGCAGCTTCGCGCACGTTCAGGGACCAGCGCCGCATGATGTACAGGAGGATCAGCGTTGGGATAAATGCCAGCGCGAGCGAGGAAAACCCGATGAGCGGAAGTGTCGTATCCATGCATCCGGGTCCTGGTCCGTGGCTCTCGATCGACAGGGAGAACGCGATACAGACTGGACCGTCCGCTTCGCAATCACTATTGTGCGGCACTTTCGGTCGCTGGGCACGACCATGGGTATCCTCCTTGGACCACCGGACAGGACGGGAGCGGTTATGACACCCCGCGCACCTTTCCGAAAGCGAGCATCCTTTTGAAGCAAAGCCTGCTTACGGGACTCGCGCTGGGCGTCGTCCTGGCGTTCGCCGCGATGCTGTTCGTGCCCCCGCGCGAAGGACCGGCGAGGGCGGAACGACAAGACGTCGCCCTCTCCTGCTCCGCCGCTAGCGCTAAGAACAAGCTGGCCATGAGCGTGACCGGCGTCGACGTTGAGGTTCCGCAGGAGCTACACGCCCAACTGGAGCTGGCATCACAGCAGCTCAACGCCCGCTGGCAGGACTGGCTGGGCGTTGAAGAGCTGACCCCGGCGCCGGCCTCGCTCCAATTCCTCGGTGATGCCGCGCGCTTTAATTCGGTCTACGACGGTCCGAACGTGGAAGGTTCCACC
Source organism: Pseudomonadota bacterium (assembly GCA_039818725.1). Lineage (GTDB taxonomy): Bacteria > Pseudomonadota > Gammaproteobacteria > Pseudomonadales > Halieaceae > Congregibacter. The sequence goes on along the minus strand of JBCBTK010000012.1, from coordinate 121,095 downwards.
GCGACCGGTTTCTACCGCATCCGCAGTCACGAGGCCTTCGTACTGTTCGACGAGACCCACCGCCGCAGCGCCGCGGCCACGGCACTGCATGAACTCTCGCACCTCCACACCGCCTGGCACCTGGGTCCCACCCCGGCCTGGCTCAACGAAGGCTTGGCGGAATACTTCGAAACGCTGCGTCCCGGTCCGCCGCCCGCGTTCGTGCGCAGCCGCTCTCATCTCGAACTTTTACTTTCGGATGGTCCCGTTCCGTTGACGGATCTCCTGCTGTTCTCTCGCCGCGAGTTCGCCCGCGAAGACGCTCAGCGGCGCTACGCGAGCGCCTGGTCATTGACCACGTTCCTGCTTGAACACCGGGCCGGGCGCGAAGTGTTTCGAGCGCTGTTGCGCGATGCCTACGCCAACCGCTGTGAGAGTGGAGCCGAGCTGCGCCTCGATGCCCTTCTTACCTATCCCGGTGGTCTTGAGAACCTTGAGGCGGCCTGGGGACGATGGATAAAGCGCCACATCGTGCGCCGGCGCAGCTGACAGGCGAGGAGGGGCGCCGCTCTCAATTTACGTCGATAGCAAAGCGGCGAAGCACGTCCATCGGTACGACCTCCAGCGCTCGCCGATGTGTGCGCTGAAGATAGACGCGAGGCGCTTTGTCCGCACGCTCCGCCTCGGCCCAGCGGCTGGCGCAGAGGCACCAGCGCTGGCCGGCCTTCAGGCCCGGAAAACCGTACATCGGCTGCGGCGTCATGAGATCGTTACCGCGGGAGCGGGAAAACTCCAGGAACTCCTCGGTAAGTTCAACGCAGACCGTGTGAGAGCCGAAGTCTCCGTCACTGGTATTGCAACAGCCGTCGCGAAAAAAGCCAGTCATCGGATCCTCACCGCAGGTCTCAAGCGGCTCTCCGAAAACGTTAACGGATTCGTCCATCTGCATGATCATTAGCTCCGAGAGGCGAGAGCGGGATGATACAACCGAGTGCCGCGCAATCCCTCACTGACCGCTTGGGGATACGACTCCGCTGTTCGCTGCCCCGATGCCCACTGCAGCGCCCCCGGAATCCGCGAACGGCTGCGCTTGTTCGGCGCAGCGCAGGGCCTGCGCCGACAGGCCAGCGCTGATACGACGCGGCGCAGCTCAGAACGTCCAGAGCACACGTGTAAACACGTTCATCCCCGGCGCCGGCAGGCGTTCCATCGTGGCAACGTTTGGATTGCGAACGCGGTTGTAGCCGCCGAGGTGAGGCGCGTAGCGGCGATCGAAGAGATTATCGACCCCCAGGGCAAACTGCAGCGCCGAGTTCATCTGCCAGCTCCCGCGCAGATTCACCACGGCATAGCCCGCCGATTCCAGCTCGCGATTGGTCTCACTGACCCGATCCTGGGCCGCATAGGCCTGTGTTTCGAGACTCGCGAACCAGGGACCGCTTGCATAGTCAAGGCGAAGCGTCGCATTGAGTGGTGCGATGCGATAGAGATCATCATCAATGTCGCGGCGCTCACCGCGCACGTAGTTGACCAGCCCGCTCAGCGCAAAGCGTTCAGACAGACGCAGCGTCCAGTCCATATCGAAGCCGTAGAGCTGCGCTTCCACGTTGCGGAACTGAAGGGGATCGGCGCGATTCGTACCGTTCGCGTTGTTCATCATGCGAACGAAGCGTGTGGCCGGATGCGTCGGCTCGAGCGGCGTGCCCTGAGTGTAGTCATCGATGCGGTGCATGAAGATACGCGGCTGCAGTCGCAGACGATCGCCTCCGAAGTCAAAGCCGAACTCGATCTGGTAGGCCCGCTCCGATTCCAGAGTCGGATCTCCAAGATACACCTGCCCGTCGGCGAGACCGGCCGTTGCCTCCAGAGGCAGCCAGAGGTAGCGCTCCTGGTAACTGGGGCCGCGCTGCTTCTGGGCAACGGCAAAATGAAGCTGCGTCCCGGCATTCAGCCGATAGTTGAGCTGGGCGACCAGATCCACGTTGGTTTCATCGCGGCCCCGGTCCGCCGAGTTGAAAGCGTCGCGCAGCGCTTGACCGGGAGGCATCATCATCGCCGGTGTTCCGTTCACCTCACCCGCGTCGCTGTGAACGCGGTTGACTCGCGCGCCGAAGGCCAGATCCCAGGCGCCGCTGAAACTGCGTTCGTACTCGAGGTAGGCACCGTAAACGTCGCGCTCCGCGTCGTTGAAGTTCACCACGAAGAACATCGGGTTGTTCGGGTTATCGATGTTGGAGTCGTGACGTTCGCTGAAACCGTCCAGCCCCGCGCGCCAGCTGCCACCTTCCGTATCCAACGCGGCCTCGACACGGAAACCCCGATTCTCGGTTGTGGCGATGTTTCGCCTCCACATGTCCGGCGCCATCGGCGGTGGTCGAAGCTGGAAGTTGGTCATGCCGTGGTCGAGGTCGCTGCCGTAGAGCGTCGCCTCAAGGGACAGACCGGATGCGGGTCGATAGGCATATCGCACGCTCGCCAGATCACCGTCAAAGTAGTCGATGTCCATCGGAAGGGCCGGTGTGCCCGATTCCCCGGTGGCGTTGTGCCCGTAGTCGAACTGCAGGCTGTGCTTTCCCCAGCGCAGGCCGTAGCCGATATCGTAGCGATCGCGCTCGTAGCTCGAAGGCAGGATGGTGCCGCCGGGGAAGTCCGCATCGTCGCCGTGCTGACGCATGGCCGCCGCGCGAAAGCGATGGCGGTCGTTGGCGGCCTGAATCTCGGCATCCAGCTGATAGCCACCATTGACACTCTGGCCGCTACCCATGACCCGTCCCCGGGTGCGGAATCGGTCATCCTCAGTAAAGTCGATGTACCGCGTCCGGGCAGCGATGGCACCACCGAGCGTCTCCTGCGCGATCCGCACCGGAGCGATGCCGCGGTAGACCTCCAGCGTTTCAAGTTGGGCGGTGACCGCATAAGAAAGCGGCGGGTCCATCCAGTTTGGACCGGCGGGCGCCAGCTGATTGGAATCCAGAGTAACGGCAATGCGAGGACCAAATAGGCCTCGGTACTGCGGTATGCCCGTGATGGGCCCGTTTCGCGTAACGTTTGCACCCGGCGCGTTAAAGAGGAGTTGTGCCGGATCGGGCGCGACCGACAATGCCTCCGTTACGTCGATGCTGCGAGTGTTTGGCGGTGCGGTGACCAGCAGTTCTTCCACACGTTCCTGTGCCTGAACGGCGCTGGGGGCGAGGCCCGCCACAAGCGCCCACCGGGCTATTCGATGGTTCATGATTTCTCCCCTGCCGGCACACATCGGTGTGCCGACGACGATGTCGCATCATTGATAGGCGGGCACAAGCGAATGGCTCGCTTGCCCGTGGTAGCACCGCGAAACGCGGCAGCGACTCAGGTCAGACGGGGGGAGAGCGCGCCGACGGGCGGAGCCAGCGCTCGCTGATATTCCGGGAGAGCGGAAGGCGCGGCAGTCCAGCGACAGGAGCATCTGGGATAGCGGGCGGCGTTTCTAACGCGAGAAGCTCCTGGTCAGCGAATCCAGCGAGAGCGCAGCTGGCGTCGACGAGGGATTCGTCACCCGCTTCTGCTTCGTGGCCAGTGCCGCTGGTGTGGGTATGGCCCTGGGTTTGGATGTGGCCGCGATCCAAGAACGGGTCGCTTGATCCGCCCTCCAACAACGCTGGAGCGAATGCGCCGCGGTGCTCCGCCGCAAAACTCTGATGTCCATGCGCGGCCGAAACCCTGTGATCGAGAGTTTCCTCGACGAAATCGGCCTGAGGAATGTGGCCAAGGGCAGCCAGAAGCTGGGCGCTGCGGGCGTCACCGGGGCACAGGTGGAAAAGCGTCCCCGATGCCAGGGGGGCGGCCATGTGACCGGCGGGCAGGATGGCCGCCGTCATCAGGTAAGCTAAGGCCGTGACCAAAACGTAAACACGCCGACGAGTCATTCTAAGACGGGTCAAGAGCGGTAGCGCTGATGCGGTCAAGGGACGTCCCTTCGTATACTGGGGTTGCATCGGGGCTCATGAAGTCGTGGGTTCGCTAGAAAGCCGCCAAGACCGACGAGGTCATCGCTAAGCCTTCCCGCGTCACCAAGAGCGAACCAGCCCGGCGCGAGCGCAAGGCGGAACTGGTACCACGCGCCGCAGCGAAAAAAGTCTAGCCCGGCGGGACTGAACAAATCTTGCGCCAGATCAGGAAAGTCGAAACAGCGCTTACCGTGAGAAAGCTGACCGTATCCCTTGCGCCGACCATCGTCGCGGCCCTTGGCCTTGCCCTGCTGAGCTGGGGACTGCTGACCCTCGATGCGGCAGGCACCGGCGTAAACGCGCTTCGCACCGAAGTCGATGGAACACCCGTGACCCTGTTTTCCCCCGCAAACGTGGAGGCGCCCCTGCCGACGGTGCTGATCAGTCATGGCTTTGCGGGCTCGCAGCAGCTAATGCGTTCCTTTGCCCTGAGCCTCGCACGCCGCGGCTATCTTGCCGTGACCTTTGACTACCTCGGACACGGCCGCCATCCGCTGCCCCTCAGCGGCGACGTGACCCGCGTAGAAGGCGCTACGCAGAAGCTGATGGAGCAGACCGGCCGGATCGCGGACTTCATCCTGGCGCGACCGGAGGCGTCCGGAGAACTTGCCGTGCTCGGCCATTCCATGGCGTCGGACGTCGTCGTGCGCTATGCCAATAGCGATCCGCGAGTCGCCGCCACGGTGGCTGTGTCCATGTTTTCCACCGCGGTGAGCGACAGCTCACCGCGCAACTTACTGGTCATCGTTGGCGGCCTGGAGGGGTTTCTCAAGCGGGAGGCGCTGCGCGTCCTGAGTCTGGTAACGGACTCGCCGCAGCCGGGGATGACGTTTGGCGATCTCAGCGATGGGACAGCGCGGCGCGTGGCCATCGCCGAAGGCGTCGAACATGTGGGCGTGCTCTATTCAGGCACCGCGCTTGCCGAGTCGGCAAGCTGGCTAGATGCGGTTTTCGACAAGGTCAGCGATGAAGGCGTCGCGCTTCGCGGGCCGGCTATCGTCGCCATGCTCCTCGGCCTTGCCCTCCTCGCCTGGCCCCTGTCCCGGGCGCTCCCGCGGGTGGCCTCGCCACCGCGGGGCGCCAGCCTGCCCTGGCCCGAGCTACTCCCCGCGGCACTTGTACCGGCCATCGCTACACCGCTCCTCCTCGTGGCTTTCCCCGCCGATTTCATGGGAGTGCTTGTCGGCGGCTATCTCGCCGTGCATTTCCTGGTGTACGGTCTCCTGAGCGCGCTCATGATGGGTTGGCTGGCGCGTCGACGCGGCCGGGCTCCACGCCCGACGCCCCTGCCGTGGGCTCGCTTCGCGGCGGCAACGGCGGCGGCGACGCTCTACCTGGCCGGCGTTTTCGCACTCGTACTGGACAACACAGTCACTTCCTATGCCGTTACGGCCACTCGAGCGCCGCTGGTAGTGGCGACTCTGGTGGGCACGCTGGCGTTCTTCCTCGCTGATGAATGGATGGCCCACGGTGAGCGAACGGCGCGCGGCGGACACCTATTCACCCGTTTCTGCTTTCTCCTGTCCCTGGGTCTCGCGGTCGCCCTGTCTTTCGAGGAACTGTTTTTCCTCCTGATTATCGCGGCCATCATCGTGATCTACTTTCTTGTTTACGGTCTGTTCAGCCGCTGGGTCTATAGCGCGACGGGCCATCCGGCGGTCGGCGCCGTGGCGAACGCGGTGAGCTTCGCCTGGGCGTTGGGTGCGGTTTTCCCATTCCTCGAGGGCTAGATGACTCGGCAATCGAGCGACGAGAGCCCCGCTGTGGATCAGATCCTCACCCAAGCGGGCATACGTGAGCTGCCCATCAACGCGTTGCTGCCCGAGCTGCGCGAGTGCCTTGCCGCCCACCCATCGCTGATCATCGAAGCACCGCCGGGCGCCGGCAAAACCACCGTCGTGCCCCTGGCCCTCCTCGATGCCCCCTGGCTCGTCGGGCAGCGCATACTCATGCTCCAGCCACGGCGCATCGCGACTCGCAATGCGGCGGCGAGGCTGGCGGAGCTGTTGGGCGAGAAGCCCGGAGCGACGGTGGGCTACCGCATGCGTCTCGATACCCGGGTGGGACCGGCCACGCGCATTGAGGTGATCACGGAGGGCGTGCTGCGGCGCATGCTTGCTGAGGACCCGTCGCTGGACGGCGTGGGGCTGGTGATCTTCGATGAGTTCCACGAACGCTCCCTGGACGCGGACCTGAGCCTCGCGTTGGCGCTCAAGGCACGGGAGACCTTTCCCGAGGAAGCTCGATTCCGCATCCTGGTCATGTCGGCAACGCTCTCGGGCCTGCCCCTGGAAGCTCTGCTCGAAGGGCCCTGCCTGCGCAGCGAGGGACGTCAGTTCCCGGTGACCGTGCATTACGCGGGCGCGCGCAAGCCCCGCGAGCGTACCGTGGACCGTGTTGGGGCCGTCGTCACCCGGGCCCTCGCGAGTCACCCGAATAGCAGCATCCTGGTCTTCCTGCCCGGCCAGGGTGAAATCCGCCGCGCTGTGGACGCGCTGAATCCACCGTCGGGAACCCTCGTGCGGCCGCTCTATGGGGATCTCAGCCTGGATGAACAGCGCCGCGCCATCGCAGCGCCGGAGGCCGGCGAGCGAAAAATCGTCCTGGCAACGAACGTTGCCGAGACCAGTCTGACCATCGAAGGGGTCGACGTCGTCATAGACGCGGGCCTTGAACGGGTGCCTCGCTTCGACCCCGCCACGGCCATGACGCGCCTGACGACGGTGCAAATCTCGAAAGCCTCGGCAGAACAGCGCTGTGGACGCGCCGGACGCTTGCGGGCGGGACACTGCTATCGCCTCTGGAGCGAGACCCAGCAGGAACAGCTCGCGCCCCAGGCGGACGCAGAAATCGTCAACGCCGACCTGGCACCGCTCGTGCTTGAGCTTCTGGCCTGGGGCATCGTTGATCCGGCGGAGCTGCGCTGGCTGACGCCACCACCGACGGGCGCATGGCACCAGGCCCTCGACCTGCTTGAAGCGCTGGGGGCAGTAGAGGTGGATAGTGCGACGCCGCGCCTCACGGCACACGGACGAAACATGGCGAAGCTGCCCACGCATCCACGCATCGCTCATCTTCTGCTCATGGGCAAGGCGGTAAACGCGCCGGATACCGCCTGCCTTCTCGCAGCGGTACTGTCTGATCGTGACCCGCTCAGCCGCGAGTCGGCGGACATGAGCCTGCGTCTCGCATATCTCCAGGGCGAGCGCAGCACACCCCACGCGTTTCGAGGCTGGGTCCATCGCACTGAACAGCTCGCGGCCCAGTTGCGTCGGCAGCTGGCCGCCAGCGATGCGCGCGAAACGATGGACAAACCCGGCTTCGACCAGCTGCCGGGCTTTCTCCTCGCCTGTGCCTATCCCGATCGCATTGCGCGGCGACGACACAGCGGCGCCTACCAACTCGCCAATGGACGCAGCGCGGCATTTGCGGGGCCCGAGGTGCTCGCCCGCGAAAAGTGGCTCGTCGTTGCCGAGGCCAGCGGCTTTGCCGGCCGCAGCGGAGACACGATCCGCTGCGCCGCAGCGCTTGACCCTTCGCTCTTTGAAAACCAGCTCGCAGCGCAGCGCCGTGAGCGCACCCGCATCGAATGGGACGAGGCCAGCGGGCGATTCCTGGCGTCGCGAGAGACACGCATCGGCGCCCTGCTGCTCGACAGCCGACGCCTGGAGTCGGTCGACGAGGAAACGCGGGTGACCGGCTTGATCAGGCTTTTGCGCGAATGCGAGTTGAAGCGGCTCCCCTGGGATCAGGAAACACGGCGGCTGCAACAGCGTCTTTCCCTCATGCGGAGCATTGACGATTCATGGCCCGATTTTTCCCTGGCGTCGCTGACAGCAGAGCTTGAAATCTGGTTAGCGCCCTACCTGAGCCCCGTTCGCCGCCTTGGCGACCTGCGCAAACTCGACCTTCGAGGAGCGCTGCTCGCACGACTCGATTGGACCCAGCACCCGCTTTTGGACGAACACCTGCCGGAACGCATCGAGGTACCCTCCGGCTCGAAGCTGCGTATCGACTACAGCGCTGACCCGCCTGTGCTTGCGGTGAAGCTGCAGGAAATGTTTGGTTGCCGGGAGAGCCCAAGCCTGGCGGGCGGGCGTATACCGCTGCTGATCCACCTCCTCTCGCCGGCGGGACGACCCCTGCAGGTGACCCAGGACCTGGCGAGCTTCTGGGCCAACGGCTACGCCGACGTTCGCAAGGAAATGAAGGGACGCTATCCGAAACACCCGTGGCCGGAAGACCCATTGCAGGCGATGCCAACCCGGCATACGAAAAAGCGTAGCGGGAACTAGGCATCGACCCGTGCCAGGCGCGCGCCTATCATGGATACGCCATGACTGAAGCCAGCTCAATCGAAAGCTTTACACACCGCATCGCCGGCCCCGAGGACGTAGCGGCGATCGCCGACCTCATGCGCGCATCCATCGAAGTGAACATGCGCGACTTCCTGTCGCAGGCGGAGATCGAGGCTGCCAAGGAGACCATGGGCGTCGACCAGACGCTCATCGATGACGGCAGCTATTTCCTTATCGAGACCCGGCTGAACGGCGAGACCGTTCTTGTCGGCTGCGGGGGCTGGGGTAAACGGCGCACGCTCTACGGTGGCAACCATACGCTGGGACGAGATGATTCCCTCAGCGACCCGAGCTGCGAGCCGGCACGGATTCGCGCCATGTACACGCACCCCCAATGGACGCGCCGCGGCATCGGAACCCTGCTCCTGGAGTTGGGCGAGAACGCGGCCCGCGAGGCGGGCTTTCGCAGTATCGAACTCGGGTCAACGATTCCCGGCGAGCCGCTGTACCTTGCCCGGGGCTACCGAGAGCTTTCCCGGGTCACGCACACCGGCGCAAACGGCGAGGCCAACACGGTGATCCACATGAGTAAACCGCTCGTTCGCGAGAGCTGAGGCATTCGAGCGCTTGCACTCAAGGCCGGTCCAGACCTCCGCGCCTTCGTCTCAAGGTACCCAACGATCACCCGCCCGCGAAGAACACGCGTTGCGCATTGCCGGCCAGAAAGTCGACGCGCGACGCTTCATCGAGCTCCAGATCGTCCAGGCCCGCCAATGCCTGCGCCGGCATCAGCATCGGGTAATTCGTCCCGAACATCACCTTTCGACGACCGTGTCCACGCAGGTAGCGCACGAGTTCCTGCGGATAGCGTTTCACGGTGTACGCGGAGGTGTCGATGTATACGTTCTCGTGCTTGCTCGCCACGGCTACGGCTTCCTCGGTCCAGGGGTAGCCGATATGGCCCGCGACGATCACCAGCTCCGGAAAATCGAGAGCCACTCGATCAAGGTAGATCGGTCGTCCCACCTCGGAGGACATGAGAGGGCCCGTGTGCCCGATCTGTGTGCAGTACGGAACACGTTCTTCGACGCAGGCCAGGTAGATCGGATAGAAACGTCGGTCAGTGGGTGGCGCATCTGCGAGCCAGGGGAGCACGCGAATGGCGTGAAATCCCAGTTCACGCACGCAGCGCCGGATTTCGCGCACCGCGGCGACGGGTCTGGAGAAATCGACGGAGCCCACACCGGCGAGGCGCTCCGGCGCCTCGGCAACGAAGGCCGCCACCTCATCGTTGGAAATCATATCGCGACCCGGCGCCTGCCAGGCACTGATCAGCATACGGTCGACACCGGCCTCGTCCATGCGCGCGATCGTTGTGGCGACCGGCAGTTCCTCCTGGGGAACGGGCTGGCGCGTCCAGCGCCGGAGCGAGTCGAAGATCGGATCCCGCGCGTGGCGCAGCGTCGGGTGCTGCCCCCAGACATCGATAATCACGGCGCTGCTCCCTGTGTTACGGATCGCGCGGAGTCTAACCGAGCGGCGGACCCCGTGCTCGACCATTGGCCGCTTGACGAATGAGCCGGGCTGACAAAGGCTTGAGCCACCGACTGAAAGTTCGAGCGGTTATTTCGAGGGCACCGGATGTGACGACAGCGAGGGGAAACCGATGACTCCCGGGAGCAGTTTGCCCAACTTTACGTCAGGCGGAATCTGTCGACGGCGTCCTGCCGCGGCGCGGGGAACGGCTGACTGGCAAGCCATCGGTCTGCTGGCATTTATCGTGCTGCTGCCACCCGGTAGCGCCGGCGCCGCCGGGAGTGTGCTGGACCCGATTAGCGCTTCGGACTGGCAGCGCGCCGACGCAGCGCACCTCCTCGAACGCACCGGCTTCGGCCCAAGCGCCGCGGAAATCGACACGCTCCATGCCCTGGGACCCGAGGAAGCGGTGCGCAGGGTCGTCTACTTCGAAGGCATCCCCGCCGCGAAGCTGCCTCCCTTCGACCACTCTGGAGTTTTCGACGAGGGCCTGGATCCCTTCCCGCCGAGCCGCCCGGCCACCACCGCCCTGGCGAAGCGCGACGGCGAGGCCCTTGGGGTGCAGGTCAAGGCGGGGGGAGATCGGCCGATTCAGCCCGTAGTCAACCGGTTCTTCTACTGGTTGCGCGCGAGCCGCCTGGAAACGAACCGCGTGGCCTACTGGTGGGCTGAACGCATGCTCACCAGCCCGCGCCCGCTGGAAGAAAAAATGGCTCTCTTCTGGCACGGCCATTTTGCGACGAACGAGGACAAGGTTCGCGACTATCGCAAAATGCTGCAGCAGCTTGAGCTGTTCCAGCGCAAGGGCATGGGCAACTTCCGCGATCTGCTCATCGCCGTGGCCCAGGATCCGGCCATGCTTGCGTTCCTCGATGCCGGTGTAAACGTAAAGGACGCGCCGAACGAAAACTTCGCCCGTGAGATCATGGAGCTGTTCACCATGGGTGTCGGACACTACGGCGAGCAGGATGTACGCGAGGCCGCGCGAGCGTTCACCGGCTGGAACTTCCGCGGTCTTGAGTTTCACGTTGATCCGGCCAGGCACGACGATGGCGAAAAGTCCGTTCTCGGGGCTCGCGGAAACTTTGACGGCGTGGATGTTATCGACCTCATCCTCGCCGAGGACGTGACAGCGGAGTTTCTGGCCGCCAAGCTGTACCACTATTTTGTTCGCGACACGCTCCACGACGAACTGCGCGGCGAACTTGGCGAGCTGCTGCGCTCGGAAAACTACGAACTGCGCCCCTTCCTCGCCCGGCTGTTTGCCTCCCGGGATTTCTACAGCGCCCGGGGCGAACGCATCCTCCCTCCGGTGGAACTCGTGGTAGCGACCTACCGCCGCCTGGGACTCGAGAAGATTCCCGGCAACCCCGATTTCAATGCATTGACAAGCCGCCTGGGTCAGCACCTCTTCCATCCGCCCACGGTCGCGGGCTGGGCCGGCGGGCGCAGCTGGATTACCCCGGGACTTCTCTTCGAGCGCGGCAATTTCATTCTGGATGTCGTATTCCCGGATATCGCCTTCATACCGCCCGACCGTTACCCGCAGCGCACCCCCAATATCCTGTCGGTGCATGAGGGGCTGCGCTCGGGCATGAGCATCAGTCAGGCGACCCAACCGCCAGGAGTCGCTGGAAACATGGCGGCTTCCAACGCCATGGTCGACAGCGACGAGGCGTTCAATACGCGCTATGGAAGCTACCGTGGCTGGCAGATGGCCATCGAGCGCGTCAAACCGATCCCTCGCCATACGGCGCGGCTCGACCTGACGACACTGGTACTGGATGGCGGCGCCGAGACGCCACGGGACGCCGTGGAGCTCCTCACGGCGCGGTTTTTCACCGTACAACCGACGCCCGAGCGACGCGACCGCATCGCGGGTTTTCTGCGCGATTCCATAGGCAGCGACGACCTGGGAGCCGCCGCGTCCTATCTCGAGGAACCCCTGCGTCAGGCCCTGCATCTGCTGCTCAGCGAACCCGAGTATCAGCTCGGCTGACTCACGGGTCGCGTATTCGGAGGACACAAGCCATGAATCACGCCGATCGACGCCGCTTTCTCCGGGGCCTTGGCGCCCTCGGCGCTGCCGGCGCCCTTCCCCTCTGGGCGCGCCAGACCCTGGCAAAGCAGGCGCCGGCGGACGACCGAATTCTGGTGATCTTTGAGCTGTCGGGAGGAAACGACGGCTTGAACTGTGTCGTACCCCACGGCGACGACGCCTACTATCGCCATAGGCCCGGCATCGGCATCCCCGCCAGCGCCCTGCTGCCCGTCGACGATCACTTTGGCTTCAACCCCGGCATGGCCGGCTTCAAGCGCCTGTGGGACCGTGGCGACCTGGCTCTCTTCCACGGCTGCGGCTACGACGCCCCATCCTTCTCGCACTTCACGTCGATGGCCTACTACCACACGGCTGCGCCAAACAGCGGTGAGGCCCTGGGCTGGGTCGGACGACTGGCTGATGCCGTGGCTCCCGAGGCCCCATCCAACTTCCTGGTCAACGTCGACGCGACGCAGTCCCTGGCCGTTAAGAGCGCGCGGCACACGCCCGTGGTGTTCGATGATCCCAGGACCTTCCAGCGGCGGGGCAGCGCCGCAGAGCAGGACGTGCTCGCGCGGGTCGGGGGCGGTGCTGTGAATCCAGAGGCGGGCGGCGCCTCGAACACCCGCGCTTATCTGCGCGAAGTCGCACGCAGCGGTCGAGACGCCGCGCAGCGAGTGCGGGACGCCTGGAGCAGCTACAACACGCCAGTGGACTACGGCCTGACCGCCCTCGACCTCGACAAGATTGCCGCCTGTATCGCTGCGGGACTGCCGACAAGGCTTTACTACACGTCTTTCCGCAATAACGCGTTTGACACGCACGTGCAGCAGGCGGCGCTGCACCGCCGCCTGCTCACCTATGCCACCGATGCCATAGCCGCATTCCTCGACGACTTGGAGCGCCTGGGCATGGCTGACCGGGTTCTCCTCCTGGCCTTCTCCGAGTTCGGTCGCCGGGTGGGAGAAAACGCCAACCGGGGCACGGACCACGGCACCGCCAACGTGATGTTTCTCGCGGGTCGTCGCGTGCGGGGCGGGCACTACGGGGAATCGCCGGATCTTGAACGCCTTGATGACAGCGACAACCTGCTACCGACCACGGATTTTCGGCGCGTATATGCGACGGCCATAGACGGCTGGTTCGCCCCAGGCGGTGCCGACACCGTGTTGCGCGGCTCCTACCCGGTCTTCGACGCGTTGACCTGAACGCTGCGAAGCTTGCCGGGGTGGGGGCGGACAGCGCTCACTCCAGCCACCACTTACGCCCGACTTTACCCGCGCGGATTCGTTCGCGGCACGGCGAACCAAATCCTGCGACTCCGGGTGTGTCGCCTCGCGACGGTGGTGTTACCCTTGCTGCGCTCGCCGGGTACTCGATCCCGGCCAACGGCGTCGGGAGGAACCAATAATGCCAAGGAACCACTCCACCGCGCTGCTGAGCGGACTGTTGCTGTCCGCCGCGGCTTTCACCAACACCGCTACCGCCGATGCGCCGGGAACGCGCGACGGCGCCTGGCACTACCTGGGTGGCGATGCTGCGCACACGCGTTATTCGCCGGTGACGCAGGTGAATCCAGCCAACCTCGAGGAGCTCGAAGAAGCCTGGGTCTGGGACGGGGCAACGCTGGGCGCGCGCAGCGGGCGCAGCACGCCCAGCTACATCGATGGGGTGCTGTATACGGTAGCCGGCGAGCGACGCTGGGTCGTGGCCATCGAACCGGAAACCGGCGAGACGCTCTGGTCGTACCGCCTGCCGAACACCGGGCGCTATGAGTATTCGATGCGCAAGGACTACGGCAAGGGCGTGACCTATGCCGAGGTCGACGGGCGCGGAGTGATCTACATGGTCACCCCCGGTTTCTTTCTCACGGCCCTCGATGCGAAAACCGGACGACCCCTGGAAGGCTTCGGCAAGCCCGTTCCCATAGACGGCTTTCCGGAGACGGGCGTGGTCGACCTCCTTGCCGATCTGGGTCATGAGTACGATCCCTACGAGGGTATCCCGCTTGAGCGCGGCTACATCACCTCGTCGTCGCCGCCCATCGTGGTCAATGGTGTGATTGTGGTCGGCAACTCCCACGAACAGGGCTACAACCAGTCGCGCATCGAGAACGTGCCCGGCGATATCCTCGGCTACGACGCCAAGACCGGTAAGTTTCTCTGGAAGTTCAACGTGATCCCGCAGCCCGGAGAGTTCGGCCACGACACCTGGGAAAGCGATGCCTGGAAGTACACCGGCGATATCTCGTCCTGGGCGCCCCTATCGGCGGACCTGGAGCGGGGCATCGTGTACATCCCGACTAATGGGGTGACCATCGACTTCTACGGGGGCTTCCACCCCGGTGACAATCTGTTTGGCACCAGCGTCATCGCGCTTGATGCCAAGACAGGCAAGCGCGTTTGGCATTTCCAGACCGTACATCACGACATCTGGAACTACGATATCCCCACCGCCCCGATCCTTCTTGATCTCAAGCAGGATGGAAAGACCGTGCCCGCTGTTGCCCAGGTGACGAAGCAATCCATGGTCTTCACCTTCAACCGCGAAACGGGCGAACCGATCTGGCCCATCGAAGAGCTCGCGGTACCCGAGGGCGTTATCCCCGGCGAAAAGCTCTCGCCAACGCAGCCCTTCCCGACCAAGCCTGCTCCCTTCGATCTCCAGGGCCTCACCCATGACGACCTGATCGACTTCACGCCTGAGCTGCGCGAGCGCGCGATCGAAATACTCAGCGACTACGAGATCGGCCCCATGTTCATGGCGCCGCTGCATCGCGACAACGACATGGGCAAGATCGCGGCGTTCTGGTGCCCGGGCGACAACGGCACGGCGAATATATACAGTCCGCCGGTCGCGGATCCGGAGAACGGCATTCTCTTCGTAGCCTCACGGAAAGACTGCACGTCGCGCATCATCGCACCGGGTGAAGAACGCGATGCGCTGCTTGAAGCGCCCAGCGGGAAAACCATCTCCGACTACGCCGTGCTCAAGTACCAGACCGTTACCGGCCCCGATCGTCTGCCGATCTACAAGCCGCCCTACTCCAAGATCACGGCCATCGACATGAACACGGGGGAACACCTCTGGTGGGCGCCGGTCGGAGAGACGCCCGAGCGCGTGCTTGAACACCCCGATCTTGCCGACATGGACATTCCGAACACGGGGACGGGGCGTACTCCACCCATGGCCGTGACCCCGGACATGCTCATGTACCAGGCTCCGGGCAGCGACGGCACGCCCTACCTCTTCGCCATCGACAAGATGACGGGCAAGGAGCTCGCGCGCGTAGAGGTACCCAAGAACAGCTACTACGGCATGATGACCTACGTGCACAAGGGCAAGCAGTACGTGATGCTGCAAACCGGCGGCACGCTCACCGCCGTGGCGCTGCCCGAGATGGACGTCGCCGCATCGGACTAGAATGGCTCTATGACTCTAAGTACGTTCCCAGGACTCCGTCGCCCGCGGCGGAGTCCAGTCTCTCCCTCGCCACTGCAACGCCTTGGGGCCCGTTGGACAGCGTCCGCATCGGCGCTGATGCTGCTCCTGGCCGCCCCCGGCAGCCTTGCCGAGCGGACCATTGAGGATGCGGTGTTTTCCAAGTCCCAGGCTCGGGCCGGAAAGAAGCTTTACGACCAGCATTGCATTGCCTGCCACGAGCGTGGCTACTTTCGCGAGGTATTGCGCACGCGTCGCGGCGAGACCCTCGACCCTTTGTTTGAAGTCATGGTCACCGAGATGCCGCAGAACGATCCAGGTTCCCTGACTGACCAGGAATACGTCGACGTGATCGCCTATATGCTGTCCCAATCTCGGTATGCCGTAGGCGAAGAGCCCCTTAAAGCCACCGAGCTTTCAGAAATCTCCATTCCCGGCGGCGGCTGAACTCCTAGACGGTTAACGGGCTGGCCCAGTTACAGACACTGGACGCCGCCAGGGACTCGAACCAAACGGATTGACGCGCTATTGCACGGCCGGAGACAGCAGCTGACCCGCTGCGCGACTTGCCAAGCCGGCTGCGATAGCGATCGAACACTGTTCCGGGTATCTTCGGGACAGTCCTCGACTACGGGCATGCGTCTATGAATGGTGTGGTGAGAGCTGCCCGGAGGGCTAGCGGACGCATAGTGGCGGGGTTTCTGGTTCTCGGGGCGCTAACTGGCTGCCTGGGTGTAAAACGTGCTGACAGCATCATAGAAGCTGATCTGCCCTACCTGCGATCAACGCAAATGGACGCGGGCGACGCGAGCACGATTGAACTCATGCAAAAGGCGATCGAAAGAGAACCGTCGCTTCGATCGCCGGGCGTCAGGTCCCAGACGGAAGGCTCGCGGATACTGGCGCTTTCCGGTGGCACCGAATGGGGTGCCTACGGCGCCGGATACCTGTCCCGCCTGTTTGACGCACAAAACCGAGGTGTGGAATCCAGCGATCAAATCGACTACCGAACCTATAAGGTGGTTACGGGAGTGAGCACGGGTGCGCTGCTCGCCGTTTACGCCTTTATCGGTGACAGCGACGGGATGCGGATTTACACCCGGATCAGTCAAGAGGACATCATCCGCCGTCGAGGCATCGGCCTGTTGCTGCAACGAGGCTCAGGGCTAACGAGTACCGCCCCTCTAAAGCGTCTGATCCGGGACGAGATAGACGACGAACACCTCCAGCAAGTGCTTGCTGAGCGAAGGGAAGGCCGTTCGCTCCTGGTAGGCACCGTGGATATGGACTCCGGGAGTTTCCACACCTTCGATCTCACCGCGCTCGCTGAAGATGCGCTCAACCAGCCGGATGCTCGGGATCTTTACGTCCGGATTCTTCTCGCTTCGGCCGCGGTACCGCTGGCCATGCCCGCGGTTTGGATCGGTGAGACGCCTCACATTGATGGAGGTGTAAGGAATTCAATCTTCGCCGTGGACGATTCCCTCGAAGCCAGCCGTCCGGATGGGCAAGGGCTAACTAACCGTTCGTTCAATTCACTTCTGATAGAAAGCCTGAAGCGCGCTCGGGCCCGAGAGGTCCCGCAGCCGTCGCCGGGATCGGTCAGGCCTTCATCCGACCGGCAAGGCAGCGGAATTGTCGGGATCGACATGATAATAAACGGCCAGATCATCCTGGAGCCGCAAAGGCGCGAGGTCATTTCTCCCCTGGACGCCGGCCTCAGGGCACTGGAAATTCTGCTTGCGGAGCGCGCCGAAGACGATCGAAAGGCGGCCCAGGAGGTCTCGGATTTCCTGGAAGCGAGAATTACGACCGCGGACGTGGCCGTGTCGGAGCCGGATCCGTGCCCGATCCCGGATACGTTCTTTGACACCGCGTTTATGAACTGCCTTTTCCGTAAAGGGCAGGAACAGGCCGGCGAGTGGGCGACTCCGGATAGCTACCTGCAGGACGTGATGCAGGTGCGCAGGGCCGGAAAGTGAGGACAAGCATTGGCCGGCGGCGCAGTCCTCGTAACCGGCCCAACGCGTGAACCGGCAGCCGTAAACGCCTCAGCGATTGCCCCAGACCGTCCCCTGATCACCCTTGGACACCTGCTTCAGACCACGGTAAACGAACTTCTGGATGCGCTTACCTTCGTAGGTCTCGGTCGTATAAAGGTTGCCCTTGGAGTCCGCGACGATGCTGTGCACCGCGAAGAACTGCCCCGGTTGGCGGCCGCCATCGCCGAAGCTGGTCAGCACGTCCATGGACTCCCGCTCAAGAATCCAGACTTTCTCGTTCTTGCCGTCCGCGAGGTAGATAAAGCGCTGCTTTTCATCACCGGAAAATGCGATGTCCCATACTGAACCGTCGCCGAGCGTGAGCGGTTCGATGATCTTCTCCATCACAAACGTGCCATCGGTCTTGAACACCTGGATGCGGTTATTGGCGCGATCGCAAACGTATACGAGGCCGTCCCGGGACGGTTCGGCGCAGTGGATGGGATTGCGGAACTGCTGGGCGAGCGGTGATTCCGGATCGTAGCGCCCGAGGTCTTCATCGCTGGGCTTGTTGCCGTAGGCACCCCAGTAGCGCTTGAAAGCGCCCGTATCGGCATCGAGCACGGCGACTCGCTTGTTGCGGTAGCCATCGGACACATAGGCCTCGTTGGCGGAGGGATCGAAGGACACCTTGGCCACGCGGCCAAAGTGCTCCGTGCTGTTGCTGTTTGTTTCCTGGCCCGGGATACCGATCTGCTGCAGAAACTTCCCGTCGCGGGTGAATTTCAGGATGTGGGAATCACCGCGACCGTTGCCACCGATCCAGATGTTGTCCTTGTGATCCAGCGTAAGGCCATGGTTTGAATCCGGCCAGGTGTAGTCCTCGCTCGGGCCACCGAAGGAGTTGACGAGATTGCCTTCCGGATCGAACTCAAGAATGTTCGGGGCCGGAATACAGCAGGTGGAAGATTTGGGATCGGTCGCCGCGCCGATCTCGTTGCGCTCGCTGAAGCTGTTGCGGCGATGAATAACGTAAATGTGGTCCCGGGAATCCACGCCCACGCCCACGGCCGAACCGAGAATCCAATGGTTCGGCAGAGGCCTGGGCCAGTAGGGGTCGACCTCAAAGTATGGCGCCTCCACGGTCTCCGCTTCCTGAGCCTGCGTACCGAACGAGAACAGCATCGCCGCGGCGGCACAGGCGCCGAACATTGCCATTTGGATAAGCGCGGCAGGGGAAACTCGCTCCCTGGAGATGGCGGCCGTCGCAACACGAGCCTCGGCAAAGGTGCTTCTTCGGTTCATCACGGTCTCTCTATTGTTATGTCGATGTTGTTTCGGTGCTATTTCGATGCTTTTTCGATGCTAACTCGAAGTTATGGCGCTTGGGATCGCGCTGGTCTGACGCCACGCCTGTATGGCTTCCACATCGCGACAGGAGTCCGGGTGCGGGCCGGCAGCGGTCGAGTATATCGACGCCCATGCAGACCGTATACTCGCTCGCCGCCTACCGCAGGAAAACTGCAGTTCCAAATGTACCGCAATACCTTCGCAAGCCGCCGGGCGTCTCCGGAATGATCAGAGGTCGCCTTATCGTGCCGGTCGTAGTGATGCGCTGCGTTCGCCTTTTGCTGGTCTGTTTCGCGGTTGTGGGCACAAGCCAGGCCCGAGCCCACGAGCTGCCCGAACGTGTGACAGTAAAGATGATCATCAGCGCTTCACCGGGTGGCATCAAACTGATGCTCCGCGCGCCGCTTGAGGCCATGCGTGACGTGGACTTTCCCCTCACTCCCGAGGGCTTTCTGCGATTGGACGAGGCTCAGGCTTATCTCGAAGACGCCGCAGGACTATGGCTCGTCGACAACCTGCGACTCCGCCGAGGAAAGCTGAGTCTGGAGCCGGAGCAGGTCACGGTGCGCGCCGCGCTGCCTGGCGACCGGGCCTTTGCCAGTGCGGCTTCGGCAGCGGCGTCCTTCGCTCGCCCACTGCTGCCGGACGCTACGCGTATTTTCTGGCGCCAGTCGATGCTGGACGTACGCGTGCGCTACCCGCGGACGGCGGACGGCTCACTGGAAGACATGTTCCTTGATGCATCCTTGCGTGCCCTGGGTGTCGAGACAACGGTCGAGCTGCTGCTCGTCGAGCCATCCGGGGAACAACACAGCCTCAGCTTTGATGGCGACGTTCACGAGCTTCCCCTCATGCCCTCGAGCTGGCGTGTGGCCGTCGATTTCCTGCGCCAGGGATTCGTCCATATTCTCGGCGGCATCGATCACCTACTGTTCCTGCTGTGCCTGGTGTTGCCGCTTCGCAAAGTCTGGCCGCTGGTCAAGGCCGTTACGGCCTTTACCGCCGCCCACTCCATCACCCTGGCCGCCGCGGCCCTGGGGTGGATACCGACACCGCTGTGGTTCGCAAGCGCCATAGAGGCATTGATTGCGCTGTCGATCCTGATTCTCGCCCTCGAGAACATCCTGCGCCGCGAATTCCCTCGGCGTTGGCTCGCTGCCTTTGGCTTTGGGCTCATACACGGCTTCGGATTTGCATCCGCGCTGAGCGAGTCACTGCAATACGCCCAGGGGCAGCTCATCGTCGCGCTGGCGAGCTTCAATCTGGGTGTCGAGTTCGGCCAGATCCTCGTTCTGGCCGTCCTGGTGCCGCTTATGCTTTTGCTGCTGCGTCGCGTTCCCTCCGAACGCATGGCCATCATCGTTGCGTCGACGCTGATCGCGCATACGGCCTGGCACTGGATGACTGAGCGAATGGAAGCGCTATCAGGGTACTTTTTCTGAGATCATGGTACCGGCTGCGGGGCGCCCTCTGCCGATTGCAGCAGCGCCCCATCTGTTCAAGCTTAGTGACGATAAGGAGAAAAAAATGATCGCAGCATCGCGTCACCTGGCAGCTTTTGCCGCCTTACCGATCGGCCTTTCCGTGGCCCTGTGGTCTCCCGAGAGCCCGGCGCAGAATCATGCCCCCAATCCTTACGAGACCATCGAGGGCTGGGCAAAGATGCCCGAGGGCCGGACCTGGGGCTCCACTAGCGCCGTGTTTCCCCATCCAGACGGTAAGCACGTCTGGGTGGCGGAGCGCTGCGGCGCGAACACCTGCGTGGACAGTGACCTGGACCCGGTCATGCTCTTCGACGAGAACGGCACTATGGTCCGCAGCTTCGGCGCGGGGCTGATCACCTGGCCCCACGGCATCAATGTCGATGCCGAAGGGAACGTGTGGGTTGCCGATGGCGTGGGCTACCGCGCGGTGCCCGAAGGCGTAGGACATACCGTGCGCAAGTTCTCTCCCGAGGGCGAGCTGCTGTTGACCATCGGGCGCCCGGGGCAGCCCGGCGACGGCGAGGACACCCTGCGTAAACCCTCGGACGTGCTGGTGGCGCCAAACGGAAACATCTTTGTGGTGGACAGTCACGATGCATCGGAGCGTCCGGTATTGAACAGCCGCGTGGTGAAGTACGACTCCCAGGGCCGCTACATCACGTCCTGGGGAAGTTTTGGCAGCGAAGCGGGTGAATTTCGCTACCCTCACGCGCTGGCCATGGATTCCGAGGGCCGTCTGTTCGTTGGCGACCGGTACAACAATCGAATTCAGATCTTTACCCAGGAAGGGGAGCATCTCGCCACCTGGACCCAGTTCGGTCGCCCCAGCGGTATCTACATCGACGAGAATGACACGATCTACGTCGCAGACTCCGAGTCCAACACGCGGCGCAATCCGGGCTTCAAGCGTGGCATTCGGGTTGGCAGCGCAAAAGACGGCTTCGTGACCGAGTTCATCCCGGACCCCATCGAGGACCAGGATGAATCCGGCGGCAGTGGTGCCGAAGGCGTCACCGTGGACGCCGCGGGCAACATCTACGGCGCCCAGGTTTCCCCGCCCGGTCTGTGGAAGTATGTGAGACGCTGAACCCTACCGCTACGGCGGTACAGGTCACGAACGCCGCCGCGCTCAGTCTTCGCGCAGGCGCGGCAGCACATTCTCCGCGATGTATTTCAGGCGTCGATTACCAGACTCCACGGACTCCCCGGGGAACTGCGCCCAGAAGTGGATATCCGAAATCATCGGATAGGCTTCCTGGAGTTTCTTGAGCTCCGCGACCGCCGTATCGGCGTCCCAGAGTTCGTAGAGTCCGTTCTCGATAGCCGCCTCGGCCGTATCAAACGTCGGCGTTTCGTCCGGCGGACCGAAGGCGCCCCAGCGAATGTATTCGTTGATCTGGTAGAGGATGTGCTCGCCCACGTTCGCCGCCTCGGCTTCCGGATCCTCGGCAATGATGGCCCAGCAGCCTAGAATGACGTTGCCGTCGGCCAGGGTCTTGCCGTGACGCTCCAGCGCCTCGCAGTAGATATCCAGTCCCAGGCCTCCGGTAGAGAGAAAGCCGTCCGCGACGCGCGCCACACGATCGATGGCCGGAGGCGCCATGCCACCGAGCAGAATCTTCGGCGGATGCTCCGGGACCGGGGTGATGCACAGGTCTCCCACGTTGAAGCGCTTGCCTTCGAAGTTGATCGCCTGGCCGGACCACGCGCGGCGGATAATCTCGATTCCCTCCTCAACCAGGCTGGGACGGTGGGAGATCTTGCGACCGAACTGCTCGAACTCCACCTGGCGATAGCCAATGCCTACGCCCAGGTCGAAGCGTCCGCCGCTCAGGAGCGACAGCGTCGCCGCATCCTCGGCCATGCGCACGGGGTCGGCGATGGGAAGGAGCATGAGGTTTGTTCCCAAGTGCATGCGCTTCGTGCGCGCGGCGACGTTTGCCAGCACGACCATGGGTGACGGCGTATAGCCGTCATCGCAGAAATGGTGCTCCGTTAGCCAAACGGACTCAAAGCCCAGTGCTTCGGCGTCGGCGATCTGGTCCATGCGCTCCGCATAGAACTGTTCGAAAGGCTGGCGCCAGGGGGCGGGGTTGCGGAAGTCGTACCACAGACCGTAGCTGACATCATTGCTCATGGAATTCTGACCTTAGTGTTTATAGGGAGCTTAGGAAGCTCTTGATTTCGTCGAGATAGGACTCGCGTTCTTCGATGAACGGGGCGTGTCCTGAATCGGGGTAACTGACGCCCTTTGCCCGCGGATGGTTGTCCGCCACCCACTGAGATATCTGTGGTGCTACGAAACCGTCCTGTCCGCAGATGAATGACAGTACGGGAATGTCCAGGCCGAGAAGCATCGGACGCTGGTCCAGGTGAGCCAGCTCGGCAAGCGTGGTGGTCGCGCGGGCCGAGGAATCGATGAACGCCCAGGCCATCCACTTCAGCAGATCGTCGCTGATGGGCTTCGCGCAGACGGCGGCGGCGACGCCATTGAGGACGTTTATACGGTCCGCATCGATAGCGGCAACGGTCGCGATCACGTCTTCAGCCTTGCCACCCAGTTCCAGATCGGGCTTTTGCGTATAGATCGGGGTGGCACCGGCGGTGAGGATAAGACCGACGCAGGTGTCGCCGAGGTCGTGGGCGGCCTGCGTAGCCACGGCGCCGCCAAGGGACCAGCCGTTGAGCACCGCCCGGCTCACACCACACGCCTTGACCAGCGCTGCGACATCCGACGCGATGGCGGGAATGCCCATGTCCGCGAAGTCGTGGTCCGAGCGCCCGCAGCCGCGGTGATCCATGATGATCACGCGGTGCCCCGCTTCCAGAAGCGCAACCATCGTGCCGTCCCACACCCGGCAGTTCATGCCCCAGCCGTGGATCAGCACGAGTGCCGTATCGCCCCTGCCGTGATCTTCGTAGTAGATGCGCTTGTCGCCGTCGACGGTGAGATAGGCCATGCTCAATTCCTCTTCTGCGTAAGAATAAAGATCGTGTTTTCCTCGAAGTCATCGAGGAGTACATCCAGGTCAAGGGCATCGGGGGCGACCACCCACTGGTAGATGGTCCCGAACATGTGTGAGCAGTAGCTGGCACTGAAGCAGTCGGCATCGATGTCCTTGCTGACTTCTCCCGCCGCCTGCCCTTCCTGGATCCAACGCTTCACGTCGCGCCGATAGATGCGGTGGTGGCCCGCGAGCTTGGCGCGAATGCCGGACTCCTTACCCAGGGACTCGTACCAGAGGATGTACATGGCGCGCAGGTAGCTGGGTTCACGGCGGAAAAAATCGCGTTGCGCGCGAATCGCCAGACGGATCGCCTCGAGTCCGGCCTTGCCCTGAAGATACTCGCGAAGGTGGGATTTCCAGATATCGTCGAAGCGCGCGAAGAGCTCCATCCAAAGCCCGTCCTTGGATCCAAAGCGGTAGCTCGCCAGTCCTCGGCTGTAGCCGGCTACCTCGCCGATTTCCTTCAGCGTGGTCTTCGCGGTTCCGCGTTCATTGACGAGCGTGATCGCCGCCTCCAGCATCCGGCGATCCGACAGGGCGCTGCGCTGCGCCTGTTTATTGGCCTCTCCATCGGCCCTGGTGACCCCACTTTGCGTTGGCATATCGCCGTCCCCCTGCAGATCCATAAGTTCAGCTTTATCCTTCTTTACACATCTCGATGCTCAGATCGCCGGCGCCGTTCAATTCCCGCAGCGCTTTCTTGTCGATTTTCCCAATGCTGGTTTTCACGATCTGGTCGGTGAAACACCAGTACTCGGGAATCCAGAACTTCGCCACGCGTTCGGCGAGAAAAGTTCGCAGTTCCGCTGCGCTCACAGCCGTGCCGCTGCGGGCCACCACCAGCGCGAGGGGGCGCTCCTGCCAGCGCTCGTCGGCCGTCGCGATGACGGCCACCTCACTCACCGACGGATGCTTGAGCAACGCATCCTCCAGGTCCACCGACGAAATCCACTCGCCGCCGGACTTGATCACATCCTTGGTGCGATCCGTGAGCTGCACGAAACCTTTCTCATCCACATGCCCCATGTCGCCCGTGCGCAGCCAGCCGTCGCCGGTGAAGGCGTCACTGTGTGCATGCAGATAGGAGCCGGTCACCCAGGTGCCGCGCAGCTGCAGCTCGCCAATGCTGCCGCCGTCATCGGGAAGGCGATCACCGTTGGGAGCCATAACCCGCACCTCGATCCCGGGAACCGGCCGCCCGCTCTTGATACGCCAGTCGGTCTCGTCAAGGCCACCGAGGTCCTTGGGCGGATGGGAGAGGACGCACATGGGACTGGTCTCGGTCATGCCCCAACCCTGGATCACCGGGACCGACCAGCGATCCCGGGCCGCCTCTATCATGGAAGAAGGCACTGCCGAGCCCCCGGAGATAATCGCCCGGAAGCAGCTCAGGTCCAGTCCGGCCTGGTCATCCTCGCGCAGCAGGTCTCCAAGCAGGGTCGGAACCATGGCCGTCAGCGTCGGTCGTGCTTCCTCGATCATGCGGCGCAGGTGATTGATCTGCATATGCGGACCGGGCATCAGCATGTCCGCGCCGGAGAGCCAGCCGCTATAGGGAAAGCCCCAGGCGTTGGCGTGGAACATCGAGGGCAGCATGAGGATCGTATCGCGCTCGCGCACGCCGAAGCTGTCCACGGCGCGCGAGGCCAGCGCATGGAGGTAGGTGGTTTTCTGGCTGTACACCACGCCTTTGGGATTGCCCGTGGTGCCGCTCGTATAGCAGATGCCCGCGGCCTGGTGTTCGTCGAGTTCCGGCCAGTCGAAGTCTTCTGGATGACCCGTCAGGAGGTCGTTGAAATCCACGACCCTCGAGTCATGAGCCAGTCCTCCCGCGGGGTTCACGACCAGGATTTTCTCCACGGTTGTAAGCTCTGGCAGCACGGGAGCAAGCACTGATTCCAGTCGTCCGTCGACGACCAGGTATCGGTCCTCGGCGTGGTTGATGATGTAGCTGATGTGCTCGTTCGACAGGCGACAGTTGATTGTGTGCAGTACGCCCCCCATGCTCGGGGCGGCGAGGTAAACCTGAAGGTGTTCGACGCTGTTCCACATAAAGGTTCCAACGCGATCGCCACGCTGCAGACCCAGCGTCTTCAGGCCGTGCGCGAGCTGCGCGGCGCCCGCGGCGACGCCGGCATAGCTGCGCCAGCTCAGCGCCTGGCCGTCGTAGGTCCCGACGCGGCTGCTGGCGAAGTGACGCGCACCAAAGGTGGTGATCGTCCGAACTCCGAGCGGCAGATGCATCATGGTGCTCAGCATGAAAAGCTCCCACCCGGTCCGGGTTCAAGTTCGACCGTCACTCGTTGATCCTCATCTGCGATGCACCACCCGATTTCTCTCACCCCGGGCATCTCGACGCCTGCCGTTCGACAGGCAATCTGCGTTCATGACCGCTCACCAGTTGCCGAGCGCCGCCTGCTCCGCCTCGGTAAGCAGCGCCGGCACGTTGTGCTCCAATCCCCGGGCATACTCCGAGTCCACCTTTCCCTGCACATAGAGGCAGTAAGCGCCTTCGACGATCGCCGCCAGGCGCCAGAACGCGTAAGCCATGTAGTAGTCGAGATGATCCAGGCTGCGGCCGGTCTGCCGCGCCCAGCGTTCGGCCAGAGCTTGTCGGTCCACCACGCCGCGCCTGCGGGACACCGCCTGCAGATGGGTAAATGCCGCCGGCTCTGCGGTGCGCATTTGACCCCAGAACATCAGCGCCAGTCCCAGATCCGTGTAGGGGTCCCCCACCGCGGCCATCTCCCAGTCAATAACCGCGAGGATCTCTGGCCTTGCACGGCTCGCCAGGGTGTTGTCGAGGTGATAGTCACCGTGCACCAGCGCCGGGGCCGCCTCGGGAGGTTCGTTATCGAGCAACCACTGTCCAAGCTCTTTGATGGCCGGGAGTTCGCGCACGCTGCTATCGTGGCGAACTTTCAGCCAGCGCGTCACCTGGCGTTCCAGGAAGCTGCCGGGACGCCCCATATCCCGCAGTCCGGAGGTCTCGAGATCTACCATGTGAATGGCAGCGAGCTGATCCATCATTTCTTCACCTAGCTTTGATGCCGCCTCGGGCTGCTCAGCGTAGGCCTCGGGCAGCGAATCGGTGATGGATACGCCGTCGATGCACTCGACCACGAGAAAGGGCCGCCCCAGAGTTCCGCTCCCATCGCCCCAGCCCAGAACGCGCGGTGCCCGCACCTGGCCTTCCACGGCCTTCAAAACGGCGTGCTCGCGCTCGATACCGCGATGCGCCGTCGGAGAAATGGTGGCCGCTGGAAAGGTCCGCACCACGCAGGACTGGTCGTTGCCGCTGAATCGCCAGGTGAGATTCGAGTTGCCGCCGCTCAGAGCGCCGTCAAAGTGCGGCTCGGCCCAGTCGAGCGTCTCTTCAAACCAGGGCAGGATTTTCTCCGCCTCGTGGCTCATCAGCCCAGAACGCCAAAGCTGGACAGAAGGCCCCCCTCGACGGGAACCACGGCGCCGGTCATATAGCGACTGCGGCTGACCCAGTAGACAACGTCGGCAATCTCCGACGGCTCCGCAAAGCGGCCCATGGGTATCTGCTTGCGCATGGATTCCAGCGCCGTATCTGAAAGGCCCTGGGTCATTTCGGTGAGCACCAGACCCGGGATCACGAGGTTGGCGGTAATGCCCTTCGGCGCCCACTCGATCGCCAGGGCCCGGGTCATACCAGCCATGCCAGCCTTTGAAGACGCGTAGGCCACGTCACCGGGAAAGCCGCGAAAGCCAACCACGGCACCAATGTTGATGAGGCTGTCGCCGTCGCTGAAATGTGGTGCGGCGGCCTTGGCAACGGCGAGAGCGCCGGTGAGGTTTACGTCGAGTACCGCCTGCCAGTCATCCAACGCGAGGCGCTTCAGCTTTCCGCCACGATGCAGTCCCGCGTTGTTGACCAGCACGTTGACCGCACCGAAACGTTCAAGAACCTGAACAAAAGCGGCGTCAATAGAGTTCTGATCGGCGACGTCGCAGCGTATACCCAGGGCATGGGCCCCAAGTTCCGCGGCTACGGTTTCGACTGTTTCGCCTCGCGCCAGTAGAGCAACGTTGTGCCCTTCCGATGCGGCACGACGGGCGATGGCTGCCCCGATGCCTCGCGAGGCGCCGGTGACAACCCATACCTGGGGTTCGTCCATGGGGGATGGCGTCCCTGACTTATATTGTGGTTATTATTGCTTGTTTGTGTTCAGCAAGTCTAAACTAGCATACAGCGAAAGCAAGCCCGCCCGGCAAGGGCATCACAAGAAAGGCGCTTTCAGATAATACAGATGCGGCCCGCAAGGCACGCTCATAATAAGGAGTTCTCACCGTGGCCTGGTCCTTCGAAACAGATCCGGAGTTTCAGCTCGCCCTCGATTGGATTGATACGTTCACGCGAGAAGAAATAGAACCGCTCGACCTCGTATTTCGGGATCCGGGCGACCCCTGGGACCCGAACTCACCGGCCGCCCGGGCCATGGCGCCCCTGAAGGCCATAGTCAAGGAGAAGGGCCTCTGGGCCTGTCACCTCGAGCCGGAACTGGGCGGCCAGGGCTACGGTCAGGTAGCTCTGGGACTCATGAACGAGATCCTGGGCCGCAGCCGTTTCGGGCCGAGCGTATTCGGCTGTCAGGCACCGGATTCCGGCAACGCGGAAATCCTCGCCAAATTCGGTACGGAAGATCAGAAGGCCCGCTATCTCGCCCCGCTCCTCGACGGTGACATCGCCTCCTGCTATTCCATGACCGAACCGCAGGCCGGTGCCGATCCGGGCGAGTTCACCTGCACCGCGACCCGCGACGGCGACGAGTGGGTGATCAACGGCGACAAGTGGTTCGCCTCCCACGCGCGCTTCTCCGAGTTCCTCCTCGTGATGGTCGTAACTAACACGGAGGTCCCCATCCACCAGGGCGCGTCGATCATCCTCGTCGAAAAAGGCACGCCGGGGATGGAGATCCTGCGCAATTCCGCCGTGGGTCCCTACGTAGAGCAGGGCGACGGCGTGCACGCCTACATCCGCTTCAAGGACTGCCGCGTGCCGGCCGACAATCTGCTCGGTGCCGAGGGCGAAGGATTTCTCGTGGCGCAGACGCGCCTCGGGGGCGGTCGCGTACACCACGCCATGCGCAGCGTTGGCAAGCTGAAGAAAGCCATGGACATGATGTGCGAGCGCGCCCTCAGCCGCACCACCAAGGGCGGCCTGCTGGCCGAAAAGCAGCTCACCCAGGAGAAAATCGCCGACAGCTACACGCAGATCCAGCAGTATCGGCTGCATGTGCTATACACAGCGTGGTTGATCGACAAGCATAAAGAGTACAACCGGGAAGTCCGCAAAGAGATCGCCGCCATCAAGGCAGCGACGCCCAAGGTGACGCAGGAGGTCGTATACCGCGCCATGCACCTGCACGGCAGCCTGGGCATGTCCGACGAGATACCGCTGATGTACATGTGGTCCGACATCCCCGAGCTGGGTGTGGTGGACGGACCCACAGAGGTGCACAAGTTCACCGTCGCCCGCACCGTGCTGCGCGACTACGATCCCTCACCGGATCTCTTCCCGACTTACCACACGCCAACGCAGCGAGCCAAAGCGATGGCGAAGTACGGTCATTTTCTTGAGAGCTAACGGCTGGAGAATACCCCCCGATCGCTGATCAATTCTCCCAACCGCCATGAAAATAATGAAGCAGGAGATACATCATGAGTTCACGGCAGAAGCCTGATTACGACGTCATCGGCATCGGCGCCGGATTCGCCGGGCTGGCCCTCCTTCACTACATCCGCGAGGCGGGCCAGACAATCAAGGTGTTCGATAAGGCGTCGGACATCGGCGGCACCTGGACCTGGAACCGCTACCCGGGCGCCATGACCGATAGCGAGAGCTACTACTACTGCCTGACGTTCTCCAAGGATTTACTGCAGAAGTGGTCCTGGTCCCAGCGTTACCCGGACTGGAAAGAGACCCTTTCCTATTTTCACTTTGTCGCCGACGAATGCGACATGTGGAAAGACATTCAGCTGAATACCGAAATCGTCAGCGCCGATTACCAGGCGGATAGCGGCCACTGGCTGGTGAAAACCGGAGGGGGTGAGAGCTTTACCTGCAAGTACCTCGTGAGCGCCATGGGCATGATCTCCGAACCCGTAATCCCACCGCTCAAGGGCATGGACCGTTTCCAGGGCCCCCTCTTCCATTCGGCGCGCTGGCCTGAAGACCTGGAGTGGAAAGGCAAGCGCATCGCTGTGCTTGGCGCCGGCGCAACCACCGTACAGATGGTGCCCGCCATGGCGGAAGACGCCGAGAGCGTCACCGTGTTCCACCGCACCGCGAACTACATCCTGCCGGCCATGCAGAAGCCGATGACGCCGGAGTGGGAAAAGGAAATCAAGGACAACTACGACGATATCGTGCAGACCTGCCGAAACCACAGCTTCGGCATGGCCTTCAACAGCCCGGCCGGTCGCAATCTCATGGATACCTCGCCCGAAGAAGTCGAGCGTATCTTTGAAGAGAACTGGAAAGGCAGCTTCCGCTGGTTCTTCGAAACCTTCGACGATCTGCTGGTCAGCGAAGAAGCCAACGCCACGGCGGCCCGCTTCATCGCGCGCAAGATGAGCGAGCGCATCGACGACCCGGAAATCGCCGACATTCTCGTTCCCAAGGTCGGAGACTATCCGCTCTTCGCCAAGCGCCCGCCGCTGGACCATGGCTACCTCGAAGCCTTCAATCGTGACGACGTGCACGTGGTGGACATCGACAAGAAAGAGCCGCTGGTGGAGGTCACGGAGACCGGCATTCGCACGACGGAGAATCACTACGAGTTCGACATCATCGTGCTGGCGACGGGCTTTCGCGCCTACACCGGTGCGCTCGAAGCATTCCCGATCCGCGGTCTCAGCGGCCAGTCCCTGCGCGAGAAGTGGACGGATACCTCCAACGCCATCATGGGCATGTGCGTGGCGGACTTCCCCAACCTGTTCACGATCACCGGCCCTCAGGCGCCTTTCGCCAACCTGCCCACGTCCATCGAGCAGAACGCCGTGTACATCGCCGACTGCATCAAAAAAATGGAGACCGAAGGCTACGACGTGATGGCGCCGAAGCTGGAAGCCGAGGAAGAGTGGTCCGCGCATGTGACTGAGGTGCACCGCATGACGCTTATGGACAAGGGCGATTCGGTCCACTCCTGGATGATGGGGGCCAACATGGAAGGCCACAAACCCCGGGTGTTGATCTACTTCGGCGGCGCCAATGTCTACTACGACAAGCTGCGCGAGTCCGCCGCCAACGGCTTCCCGGAAATGGAGTTCCAGCGCCTGGCAGGATGACGGCCCGGGAGCACTCTTTTTCCTTAAGCCGCTGTCTCGCCGGGCAGCGGCGTTGTTCCACGCCGGGGACAGACTCACAAGAACGATAACAACGCAGGAGCGAAGCCGTATGACGGATACGCGCGCGATCACGCCACTTTCATGGGTTGTGGGGGCGATCGCCGCCGCATCCGCTTTTACCGCCGCCGCTGCACCCTCCGCCGAGTCGCTCTACGAAACGCACTGCGCGACCTGCCACAGCGCCAGCTTTCGCGGTTCCGCCCACGGCTCAGCGCTTGTCGGCCCCGCCTTTGTCGGCAAGTGGGCGTCGCGCCCCGGGCAGGAGCTGTTCGACTATCTGCGCATCAACATGCCGCCGGGACAGGCGGCGAGCCTGGCTGACGAAGAACACGCGGCCCTGGTCACGCTCCTTGTAGAAGCAAACGGAGATGCGCTTGCCGGTAGCGCCCTCGCCTCCAGCATAGTCTCCCTGGCTCTCGCAACGGCATCGGGAGACGAAGGCCAGGAGGTGGAGTGGTCGGGCTCGGACGTGATCGACCAGCTCGCGCGCAGCGCGGGAAGCTTCAGCAATACGGAAATCGGAGACTATCGCCCCGTTACTAGCGCCATGCTCGCGGACCCGCCCGCCAGTGACTGGCTGAGCTGGCGCCGCAGCCTCGACGGCCACGCTCACAGCCCGCTTCAGCAGATCAACCGCGACAACGTGGGCGAGCTGCAGCTGCGCTGGTCCCTGAGCATGGGCGACGGCAGCAACCAGGGCACGCCGCTGGTCCACGACGGAGTCATGTTCCTGACCCACCCCGGAAATCGCATCCAGGCCGTCGACGGCGCCACCGGCGATGTGCTCTGGGAATACCAGTACGAATTCCCGCCGGCGTCCAGGCTCCTGGGCGGCCCCACGCGCAACATTGCGATCTACGGCAATCACCTGTTCCTGGCGACCTATGACGCCGCCGTGGTCGCGATCGACGCACGCAACGGCACTGAGGTGTGGCGCAGCGTAAAGGCCGACTACCGCCAGGCCTACACCCACTCCGCGGGCCCGATCATGGCCGACGGCGTAGTCGTGAGCGGCATCAATGGCTGCGAATTGTTCACCGAGGACGGCTGCTTCGTCACCGGCCACGACCCCGAGACCGGCGAAGAGCTGTGGCGCACCTCCACCCTTGCCCTTCCGGGCACTCCCGAGTACGCGAGCTGGGGCGATGTTGCCCCGGACCGCCGCGGCGGCGGCGACAGCTGGATCGCCGGCTCCTATGACGCGGACCTCGGCCTGTTCATCATGGGAACGTCCCAGGCCAAGCCCTGGGTGGCGATCAGCCGCGGCATGAGCGTCGACGACGCGGCGCTCTACACAAACTCAACCCTCGCCATCGACCCCAAGACCGGTGAGATCGCCTGGTACTACCAGCATATTCCCGGCGAGACCATCGACATGGAGGTCGGTTTCGAGCGCATCCTCGCAGACATCGATGGAAAGAAAGTCGTCCTCACCGTCGGCAAGGACGGCATCCTGTGGAAACTGGACCGCGCCACGGGCGAATTCCAGGCACTGATGGAAACCCTGGACCAGAACATCTTCGAGAGCGTGAACGTGGAGACAGGTTCAGTCCGCTATCGCCAGGACATCCGCGATGCTGAGATCGGCGATACCTTCACGGCGTGTCCAGGTATTTACGGCGGCCACAACTGGCAGGCCTCGGCTTTCGATGCGAGCAAGAACCGGCTGTATTTGCCGCTGCATCAACTCTGCTCAGACATGACGCCTCGGGAAGTGGACCTGGGGCCAGGTGGCGGCGGCTATGGAGCGGACTCCGTCACCTACCCCATGCCGGGCAAGGAACAGGCCACGGGCAAGCTGCTGGCCGTGGACGCAGAGAGCCTGACGCCCCTGTGGATCCATGAGCAGCGGGTGATCTTTCAGACCGGAGCGCTGTCCACGGCCGGCGATCTCGTGTTTATCGGTGATGTGGATCGGTACTTCCGCGCGTACGATGCGGATTCGGGCAGGGAGCTATGGTCGACGCGGCTGGGGGCACCGGCTCATGGCTATCCAGTGACGTACGCGGCTGGGGGACGGCAGTTCGTCGCGGTGCAGGCCGGGATTGGCGTATTTCGAGCGCTCACCGCCGTGCTCTACCCGGACTTGTACCAACCCGCCGGCGGACAGTCGCTGTACGTATTCGAGCTGCCAACACGCGCCAGGGTCACCGCTCCTGCACCACCTTAAAACACCTCGGTGGTGTCATTAGATCGTCCGTACGTAGTACCTTGATCGGCACAACCACCGCCCGGATGTGTGCGCTTTATCGGGGGATCAACGATGCGACAGGCGTCTGCCTTGTTTTCCTATCTCATGGTGTTCGCATGGGCAGTCATGCTGTGCTGGGGTGTACTCGGCTTCCTTGAGTACCTGTTCGGTGTGCAGCTCCTTATGCCCCTGCAAAATCCGACATTCCCGTCAGGAACGCAGTTCATCCACTGGCTGCTGATTACCTCTTCGGGGGCCTGCTTTCTGCTCGGCTACTTTCTGCATTGGAAACACACGCCGACGGCCATGCTGCTCTTCTTCGCGGCACTCGCGACGCTCTGCTTCGTCGAAACCTTTGACTTTATGACTAACGCGAGTCGCTATAGCGACTACGTCAGGGAATGCATCAGCTACCTTGTGATGGCGGTCTACCTGCTTCGATCGGAGCGCATGCAACGGCACTTCGGGAAACTGGAAACACCGGTCGTTCCCTAGCGGGCGGCGATGGGGCGGCGCGTTCCCGGGGCGACCAGGGCCGCGCTCTCGCCGCTATCAACTGCTGGCCATATCACCGCGATGCCGGGACAGGTCGCCGACCAGGTCCGGCACGATACGCCGCTCTCGCCAGATCCACTCGCCTTCACGTCGCTCGAAGCTATCGAAGTACGTCCCGATGAAAATCGCCTGCAGCGGAAAATCCTCGAGCCCCTGCATAACGGTGATACAGCTTTGGGCCTGGGCACCGTTTCCGTCCACCGTGACGCGCACATTGCTCATCAGGTGCCTTGTCATGGGCCGGCCGTCGTAGAGCGTGACGTTGTCCAACACGGCCATCACCGCGTCGGCGCCATGCGCAAGGTCACCCTCGATACCCCAGGCACCGTCGGCAAACAGCGCCGCACAGCCCGCGAGGTCACCGCGATCGATGCTGTCGCAGTATTCGCCCATGAAGGCGAGGATCGCGTCACGGTCATTCATGGGTGACTCCTACGTTTTCGGGTGGGGCTGGCTTGAGCGGTCTGTCCCTCAGTCCAGTCCCGCCTTGCCGGCCTCGCGCATGATCGGCCGGTACTCCGCGAAGCGCGGTGCTCCGGCGACCGAGCCCGTGGTAATGCCCGCATCGATCGTAAGGGTCATGCCGCTGGTGTAACCCGATTCATCGCTGGCCAGCCACAGGGCGGCATTGGCGACGTCTTCGGCCGTGCCCGGCCGATCCTTGAGCGGAGACTCGTCGGTCAGCATTTTCATCGTCTGATCGATATCGGTGTGGTCTCCCAGATAGGCATCGGCGACCATGGGTGTGGCCATGCTGTAGGGCGCAATGCAGTTGACGCGAACGCCAAAGGCGCCGACTTCAGCAGCGAGGTTGCGGGTTATGCCGACGACCGCGTGCTTGGCGGCGGCGTACGCATGCGGGCCGAGGCCACCGGTTACGCCAGCCACGGAGGACATGGAGATTATGGAACCGCTGCCCTGCTTCTTCATGTGCTTGGAAGCGTGCTTCATGCCGTAGAAGACGCCGTTCAGCAGGATATCGAGGGTAAGCTGCCACTCGGCCGCCGGCGTCGACTCGAGGGGACCGATGGCCCCGACGATGCCCGCGTTATTGAACATCACGTCGATGCGGCCGAAGCTGTCGACCGCGGCATTGACCAGCGCTTCGACGTCGTCTTCTTTTGTCACATCACAGTGACGGAAAAGCGCATTCGAGCCGAGAGACTCAGCAAATGCTTGTCCTTGGTCGTCCTGGATATCGCCCAGCACCACCTTCGCCCCGTGGGCAATGAACAGCTTGGCCGTGGCGGCGCCGATACCACTGGCGCCACCGGTGATAACGGCGACGCGGTCCTGTAAACGTTGATCCATGGGGTTCTCCAAAATCGGAAATCAGATCGGTAGTCGGATTGGAAGTGAAACTGGTGTGGTCACGAACAACGCGTTCAGTTCGCGGCCATCTTGTAGAGAATGTCGTCGGGGTAGCGCTTGCTGATCGTGTCCTGGTCAATGCCCGCCGTGCCCCGGGAAGCCGGTGCTTCGATGCGCATCCAGTCGGTCATGCCCTTGCGATCCACGATCTTCCACACGCCGCCCCGGCTCTCGAAGCGGTCGACGTAGCGACCGCCCACGAAGAAATCCATCTCCGTCTCGAAGGCATCGGCGCCCGCTTCGGGATCGCCGAGGGCCCGCATACGGTGATACGCCGTGAAATAGCACTCACATCGCGCCCGCGTGTCGGATTCGAACTCTACGAGATGATTACCAAGCTGATGATGGGTGTGGGTATGAGCCGACAACACCTGGAACGCAAAGCGCACAAAGTCACCGGGATCGTCATCTGTTGCCGGACGATCCGGGTCCGAAGACGGACCCGCATAGAAGTGATTATGCTGCGAGTCCGGATGGAAGACGCTGCGCAGCATCGCCTCATCCATCCGGTCAATGGCCCGGGCATAGCGCACGGTAACCTCGACGATCTCCTGCTTTGCCAGGAGACCTTCTACTCCTTCCATGGACTTACTGCTGCGCGAAGTTGTAAACGACTTCGAGGCCCCAGGTGCGCGGCGGCACCGGGATGGCGTAGGACCACAGCCCCGAAACGTTCAGACCGTGCGCCAGCGCGTCCTCGTCGGTGAGATTACGGCCGAAGAGACTGAACGTCGCGCCGTTGATCGAGTAGTTGATCGACGCATCGACGTAGTGCTGCACGTCGTTCGCCAGCTCCGCCCGGTTGGTTTGCTCGACGAAGAGCTCATCGATGATTCGGTAGGCGCCCCGCACCCAGGCCTGACCGCCGGCAACATCCCACTCGTAGGTTGCATTCAACGCCCCGGTGAACTCCGGTGCGCGGCGGAATTCAAGACCGCTGTTATCGACAATGCCGAAGCCGTCGTCGAAGGTGAACTCGTCATAGGACGAATCGAGGTAACCGAAGTTGCCCCCGATGGTCAGACCTTCAGTAACCAACGCCTGAGCTTCGAGCTCTACTCCTTGCATGGTCGCGGTAGCCGCGTTGAACACGGAGATCCGCTGGCCCGTGGCACCCTCGGAGGCGAGGCCAATCTCTTCCTGCTTGTCTTCATAGTCCATGTAGAAGACGGCGCCGTTCACGCGCACGCGACCACCGCCCCACTCGGTCTTGAAACCCACTTCGTAGTTGTCGAGGAACTCGGGATCGTAGGGAATGGTTGCGGATTCGAAGCTGTCCACACGGCCGTTGAAGCCACCGCTGCGATAGCCCTGTGAGTAAGTGGCGTAGAGCATCGCGTCATCATTCATCCGATAGCGCACACCAACCTTTGGCGTGAACTCGCTCCAGTCCGCCTCAGCGTCGGCGACGAGGTTACCGCGCTGCTCGGTCAACTTGTCATCCTGCGTGTAGCGGCCGCCAAGCGTCAGGGTCCACTGATCGTTGAAGGCGTAGTCCACCTCGAAGAACGCAGCCTGGGATTCGGTCTCCTGGTGGGTGTACTGGGGGATATCCAGGATCGTGCCCGGCGCCACGAAGGCGATCCAGCTGCGCAGACGGATGTCGTACTCCGAATACCAGTCATACAGACCCGCGACAACTTTCAGCGGACCTCCGGCGTCGTAAGTGAATCTCAGTTCGTGGCTGCGCTGCTCGTACTCGGCGGGCCGGTCCGTGCCAAAGAGCATGGGCTCTTCCGCGGTCCAGTTGGAGACGATGGTTTCTTCGGTTTCAAAGGTGCCGAAGATGTAGTCCATGCGCAGGTTTTCGGTGATATCCCAGCGCGCTTCGAAGATGTGAGTCTCGGCATCGAAGCTGGCACCGTCCGTGTTCAGGATCTGCGTGCCGTCAGGTGAGGTCACAATCCCGTCGGGAAGGGGGAATTCGGCGAAGGTCGTCGGCTCAAAGATGACCCGCGACGTGCGGTAGCGGTCACCGGTCGTCGGCAGGCTGACAGACTGGCCGCACAGATTGAAGTCTGTGCAGAAAAGCTGGTCCGGCTGACCCACGTTCAGCAGCGGCGGCGTGTCCTGATCCGTCTGCTCGTTCGTATAGGTGTACTCAAGCTCGAGCGTATCGGTCGCGTTCCAAAGAGCGTTGAAGCCATAGGACTCGTAGTCGATCGCGCCTTCCCGCTCCTGCAGCGCTACGTTGTAGAAGTAGCCGTCCTGCAGATTGTTCCGTGCTGCACTCAATTTTATGGCGAGATCTTCCGTGACCCCGAAGTTCAGAATGCCGTCGTACCAATAGTTGTCGTAGGCACCGACCCCGGCGCGCACCTTGCCGCCGAGTTCACCGGTCGGACGCGTGCGCTCCACGCGGATCGTGCCGCCCACGGTGTTGCGTCCGAACAGCGTTCCCTGGGGACCGCGCAGTACTTCCACGTTAGCGAGGTCGATGCTGCGCAGAATGGCACCGCTGTTCGCACCGATGAACAGGCCGTCAATCTCGACGCCCACGGCGGGGTCGAAGTTTTTCTCCACGTCGGCCACACCCACACCGCGAATGTACAGCGCGGCGTTACCGCCGGGACCCTGGGACGTGTCATCGAAGATCAGGTTGGGTGAGATGAACGCCAGATCGCGCATGTCGCGAGCAAAGGTACGGTCGATCTCCGTCTCCGTAAGTGCGCTGACCGAAAGTCCCAGATCCTGCAGATCCTCCGCCCGTTTACGAGCACTGACCACGACTTCTTCCAGCATCAGGTCCTGGCCGAGCGCCGGTGTACTGAGCTGTGGAAGGGCGCCGATCGCTACGGCAGTCGCCATGGCAAGACTTTGTTTTTTCATTATGTTGCTCCTTGGGTGAGAGGCTGCTTGCTTTTTTGTTACGTGCTTTGTTGCGTGATTGGCCTACACGAACGGCCACCACGGTTTTTTCTGGATCTGAGAGCGCTCACGCGGCATCGGGCTTCGACAGCCGCGTTCCGGGGAAGGTGTTGAAGTAGTGGATCGTCACGTCACGCACGGCGATGCGCCATTCGCCGTTGCGACGCTCAATCCGATCGCGGTATGTGGCGCCCACAAAGGTCGCTTCAATGCTCCCGGCCAGGAGCCCGGTGCAGTCCACGTCGCAGACGGACTCGGCGTGATCTGAATCCGTGAACGTGATGACGTTGTTCGAGGTGACGTGCTGGGTCTGGTCCCAGGCGGGCCAGAGCACCTCGTGCAGTGCACGGCGAATACCCTCGTGGCCGGAGAAGCTGCCAAAGGGGGGACCGATGTTCCAGACGCAGTCTTCCCACCAGATACCGACGAAGCGAGATTCATCCCGCTTATCGAAACCATGGCAGTAGTTGAAGGCCAGCTCCGCGACGGCGGTTCGGCTTTCTTGCTCATCAAGGCGCCGCAGCACCTCGTGCATTTCCGTCATCAATCACCTTATTTTTTTATGGGTATAGACGTCGGTTGGGAGATTTCAAGCAGAAGCTTGTTTGTGTTCAGCAAGCTAGAAGAAAGGCTCTTTAGCGTCAATATCTTTTCGAGATATAAGGCTAATTTTTAATGTCTAAGGGGAATAATAAGTCAGTGAGATAACTTTGACCGGGCGGATCTACCCGCCGGCAGGTTCAGACTCTCCGCAATCACACCATCCCAGGCGAAGGCACGCTGCACGGTGTCTGGGTCGGCGTCGCGATAGTCGGTCCGACGCATACGCGGCTGGCGGCCCTGCCCAAGGATGGCGTCGCGCATGTCCCGAGCATCCCAGACCTGCCCGTGCGCCGCCCCGGCGGCCCGGGTGATGCTCTCGTTCAGCAGCGTGCCGCCGAGATCATTGGCTCCGGCGTTCAGGCAATCCATGGCCCGCTCCCGACCCATCTTGACCCAGGACGTCTGGATGTTGGTGAAGCTGTGACCCAGGACAAGACGCGCCACGGCGTGAACGAGAATGGCCTCGCGAAGCGTGGGTCCGAAGCGAGATTCGCCGCGGCGGGCCATGGGCGCCCCCTGGGCGACGAATGGCAGAGGTACGAACTCGGTGAAACCGCCGGTCTGCTCCTGAAGCTGGCGCAGCTTCAGGAGGTGCTCAGCCCAGTCCCGCGCTTCGTCCACATGTCCGAACATCATGGTTGCGGTCGTACGCAGGCCCAGGTCGTGGGCGATGGCCATGACCTCAAGCCATTCCTTCGTGCTGAGCTTGTCCGGACAGATTTTCGCCCGGACCCGGTCGACGAGGATCTCGGCGGCAGTCCCGGGTAAGGTGGCCAGCCCTGCCTCGCGTAGGCGCTGAAGGTAGTCTCGCAGGGAAAGACCCAACGTCTGGGCGCCATGAGTGACTTCCAGCGGAGAGAACGCATGAATGTGCAGTTCCGGCACAGTCTCGCGCAGGGTCCGAAGCACGCTGAGGTAGGTTTCTCCCGTATAGGCCGGGTGGATGCCCCCCTGGAGACAGACCTCCGTGGCGCCGCACTCCCAGGCTTCCAACGCACGCCGCGCCAGCTCCGAACCGTCGATGTCGTAGGGTCGCTCTCGACCCTGCTGCTCTTCCACCCTGCCCTTGGAGAACGCGCAGAAGCTGCAAGCGTACTGGCAGACGTTGGTGTAGTTGATGTTTCGATTGACGACGAAGCTCACGGCCTCACCAACCTGTTCAGAGCGCAACTCGTCCGCGGCGCGACAAACCGCGTGGAAGTCGCTGCCGCGAGCGCCAAACAGCATCTCGATCTCGCGCGTGGACGGCGTAGCGCCCGCACGGCAGCGATCAACTATGGCGCGCAGTTCCCCGTCAACGGGGAATCTATCTACCGCAGGCACCTCGCCGGCGCCCCGGAGACCCGGGTACCAGGACGAATCGCGCAGCAGACCGTCGGCGTCGCTCGCCGCGAGGCATGCACCGCGGGGCCCGGGCTCCAGCCAGTTTTCGTACGCCTTGAGGTAGCGGGGATAGATTGTCAGCCTGGCACTCAGGCGTTTGCCGGCCGCCGCACATTGATGGCGCAGCTCCGTGATCTCCGGCCAGGGAGCCTCGGGATTCACGTGGTCTGGGGTCACCGGAGAAATGCCGCCCCAGTCGTTGATACCCGCTGCGACCAGGGGCTCCACCGCCCCGGGGCTTAGATTGGGCGGCGCCTGGATACTCATGTCTCGGCCGAGAATGAGCCGCGCCATGGCGATGGTCCAGCACAGCTCTTCCCGCGAGGGCTCGGGGCTCTGAGCCATCCGCGTGTCGGCCTTGGCGCGGAAGTTCTGGATGATGACTTCCTGGATATGGCCGTAGCGGTCCTGCAGTCGACGAATGTGCAGCAGATCCTGCAGCCGCTCTTCCCGGGTCTCACCGATCCCCACCAGCAGACCGGTGGTCATGGGGATCCGGAGTTGACCCGCCCGGACCAGCGTGGCGAGACGGCGCCAGGGCCTTTTGTCCGGTGAACCGTGATGCGCGGCGCCCTTTTCCAGCAGGCGTGACGATCCTGACTCAACCATGATGCCCATGGACGCGCTGACCCGGCGCAGGCGGCGCAGTTCGTTCCGACTGAGCGTACCCGCATTGATGTGTGGGATCAGTCCGGTTTCCCGGAGTACGGCACCTGCGGCCTCCACAAGATAGTCAACGGTGGACGCGTAGCCGTGCTTTGCAAGCCAGTTGCGCGCCGCCTGGTAGCGCAGCTCGGGCTTTTCGCCCAGGGTAAAGAGCGCTTCCCTGCAGCCCGTATCCCGTCCCCGCCGCGCGATGGCGAGAACCTCATCGATCTCCAGGTAAGGCGCATCGACCTGCTTCGGTGTTTTCGCGAACGTACAGTAGTGGCACACGTCGCGGCAGAGCTTTGTGAGTGGAATGAATACCTTCGGGCTGTAGGTGAGGAGGCGGCCAAAGCCCTCATCGCGCAGACGACCGGCGCGGATCACGAGCGTCGCAAGTTCATGCGCAGCGCCGAGGTCAGCGGCTTCGTCCAGAGTCATCGGAGGACGGGTCCGCCCATTCACAGCGGAAGACCCCGGCGCTCCGAATCGGCCGATGAGCGATACGAGGGCTTCTCATGGGTTGGGGCTTCGGAGTGCGTCTGCGGGCGGGGAAAGCGTATGGGCATTTGGGTCTCAAGGGAGCTCTGCACGGTTCGTCCGTAGCGTTGCACCCACAGCGCGGTTCTGGCACCGACTTTCTCACCTGCGGCCACATCTCGAAGAAGCAAGGACAGGTCCGCGGGCGTATCGATATCGCGAGCGAAGCCGGGCCGCTCCAGCGCCGCCCAGCGACTGCTCCGCGCCTGCGCGGCGCGCCGATGGGCGGCGAAGCTGTCCCGGCCAAAACGAAACACGGGCTTCGCAGATTCACGAAATCCCAGGGCATTCGTACCGGCGCCAGCCGAATCGGGGCATAGCACGAGGTCATGGCTTTGCAGATGCTGCATGGCGGCGCGAACATCACGGACATCCAGAAACGGCAGGTCTCCATGCACCACCAGAGCTTGGTCGGGTTGCCCAGCGTCCATGGCTTCCCGCAACAGTTCGTTCAGCCCGACTCCCGTAAGCTCCTCTTCACACAGCAGGCTCAGCATGGGACTGCGGGGCAGGAGAGCCTGCCAGGAGGCCGGAGCTATTGCGGTAAGCCGCCATGCACTCTTGCCGGCAAGGACGACATCGACCACATCCAAAGCCATGGCTCTGACAAGGGCCACGCGCTGCTCGTCCGACAGAGCAACTGAGAGGCGACTCTTCGCCACCTCCAGATTTTTCAGAGCCACGAACACCCGAGGCATCACAGTGCCTCCACTAGGATCCAGCGAGCGAGCCGCTGGCGTTCCTCGGCACCCGTCATGATTGTGTCCGTTGTTCTTATCATCAGGCCTGCTTCCGTGAGCTGTTCCGCCTCCGCCGCGTCGGCGTTGTCCAGCACCCATTCGTCAACGAGATTCCCGTAGCTGTCGCGAAGATACGCGACCCAGCCCGATGCGGATACCGGCAGGTCCATCTCCTCCATCATCTTGGCGACCGGACCTTTAATGGCCTGACGGGAAACAATCGGAGACACGGCGAGCACCTTCGGCGCCGCCTCCCGTATGCGCTGAGTCATCCCCGGAATAGCCAGAATCGGGCCGATACTCAGGAACGGGTTCGACGGAGCAAGAACTACGGCAGCAAACGCATCGGGCCCAAGCATCTCATCGAAGGCGGGTGCCAGACGCGCCTGGTCCGCGCCGTCGAAGCTCACGTGGCTTACCCGGGGCAGGCAGCGCTCGCGAACGAAGTAGTGCTGAAAGTCGAGAGTGCCGATCTCTGTGTGCACGCGCGTGCGCAGCGCCTGGTCGGTCGCCGGCAGAATGTGCGCCTTCACGTTCAAGCGCTGTGCAAGCCGGGTGGAGACGTCCGACAGGGATTCGCCGGCCCGCAGAGAAGCCGTTCGATATAAATGCGTCGCCAGGTCGAGATCACCGAGCCGAAACCAGAATTCTCCGCCGAGATCCTGGAGACGCCCCATGGTTCGCCAGCTTTCCCCTTCCAGACCCCAGCCCTGCTCCCGGTTTGCCTCACCGGCGAGGGTATAGAGCACGGTGTCCAGATCAGGGGCGATGGACAAACCCAGGTGCTCGAAGTCGTCGCCGACGTTCACCATGACCCAGAGCTCCACCTCCTCGTGCAGCTGCTCGAAACCGTGGGCGAGTTTCGCGCCGCCGACACCGCCACAGATCACGAGAATGCGCTTCCTGGTATTCGCCGTCATCGGAACAGGTCCCGGTCCTGGTTGCGCAGCATTGCCGTCGCGCCCGCGCCTTGAGCTCGTTTGAATCTACAGCCCTGGATCCAGACCGCGGGAAGTCCCTCCGCGCCCTCGCCCTGCACCAGAGCGGCCGCGGCGGCCATGGCATCGGCCGTGGCGGGTTCGGTCACCCGCAGCTTGTTGCCGAAACGATCCCTGTCGCCGATCTGGTTCCACAGCGGCTCGATACCGCAGCAGCCGATGGCGTGTCCGACGGTGCCATAGCGCCAGGGCCGGCCGATGCTATCGTTGACAACGACGGGGACGAGCTGTCCGAGAAGCGCGCTGAGGTCATCCGACAATCGCCTCGCGCTGGCATCGGGGTCCCGGGGCCAGAGGAGAACCCGGGGATCAGCGGCGTCCTGCTCGATGTTCGAGGTATCGATGCCGGCGTTGGCCAGGATATGGCCCGTCCGGTGTTCGACGATCAGCACCCCGGGCACTTTACGGATGACGCTGCGCGACTCCGCGAGGATGAGCTCTACAAGACGCGGGTCCTTATTCACCTGCTCGGCCAACGCCCGGGCTTCCTCGCCCGGGACCACGGTATTCAGCGCCACGAGGCGTCCTTCGGCCTTCGACACGATCTTTTGCGCAACAACCAACACGGCATCGGCCGCCAGACTCAGCGTACGGCGGCTCGCCTCGCCGATGGTCCTGGCCAGGTCCATGCCTTCGCGGATCTCGGGAAGGCCTTCGATCGCCGTGATGGACAGCATGCAAGCAGCCGACGAAGCGCCTGTCAGTCGATGCCGGTGATGCGGATTCCCGTGTGGGTCTTGTACTGGCGATTGAGATTGATGAGCACGGAGGTGAGCGCCTCGGCCGCTGCGGCATTGTTGATGAGTCCCGCGTGGACTCCACGCATGCCGATCGCACCCATGAGATCGATGACCTCCTGACGCGCTTCTTTGCTATTGCCACAAACGAGGACGTCGCAGGCGATGGGGTCGTCTGTCTGCAGATGAGCCGCGGCAACGTTCTGGAAGGCACTGACCACGCGGACCTCCTCCCCCAGCATGCTCTGGGCGATTTGCCCCGCACTGCCTTCCGCCGGCATCTGCACCCGCGCAACTTTCGGCGGTACGAGAGGCACGGTTACGTCGACGACGATCTTTCCATGCACCGCGGACGCGATGGACTCCAGTGTGTCCCTTTGCGAGCCAAAGGGCACCGTCACGACAACAAGGTCGGCCTGCTGGGCCGCGTCAAGGTTGCCATGGCCCTGGGCATCACACTGCTCCCAGCCCGCCTCACTCGCCTGCGCCGCCAGGGCCTCGGCCGCGGCTCGGGCGCTCTCCTCACGGCGCGATCCGATCAGCACCCGGTACCCCGCCTTGGCCCAGCGTCGTGCCAAGCCGCCGCCAAGATCCCCGGTACCGCCGACAATGCCGATCGAGGGGCGTGAGTTCTCTTCCATGGTGAGATCCTTATAGTTCTATGACAAATACGAGGCGGTCGACCAAACACGTCCAGCGCCCGGGCCGCGAAGCATACGGCATCTTAGCAAGGCATTGAGAGCTTCCTTCTTGCCCGCCGGGATTCCCGCTCCCGCATTAGCCCGACAAAAACGGATCAAAATCGCTCCGCCGTCGCCGCACCGGAATCCGAGACTGTTGTGCCGGAATCCTTGGTCAGATGCAGCCCGTGGAGCACTTTCGCGACATCGATTGCCAGGACATGTCGAGCGGCCGCATCCCGATAATCAACGCGTAGGACGCCCGGCGACGGGGCAATGGGAAAGAACAGATCAAGGACTGCCGATGAGCCCGGTGCGACGTGGCGGGGAAGTGACGTCTGACGGCGCGAAATCTCGGCTCCGACACTACTGTTGTGCACGCTGCGCACAACACCCGCGGTAACAAGCACCGGCGCGGCGAGCACTGCGCCCGCCGAGGCAAGGGCAGCGGCGCTGCTCCCGTACAGCACCGAAACGCCGGCAACGGCCCCCGCCGTCCCGCTGACGCCGCCGATAGCCATGAGGCTCCCCCCACTAAAGCCGGCGTGCACATCGACTCCGTCGTCTCGGTAGGCGCTCGCGGTACGCCGCGAGCCCTTAACGAGCGCCTTGCGCTTGCCGACGGTCTCATGGACATACCGTCGCGAATCAACCACGGTCGCCGATACGATTTCGATCCGAGCCTGTGACCGGTTTTCAACGCGAAGGATGTACTCGTCCCAGTCCGCATCCACGGCCCAGGCGCCGGGACCGTTGCGAACGATCAGCGACTCAAGGGTTACGGTGATACGCTCGTCCCGATCATGCGCGAGAACGCCTTGTGCTGGAGCGGGCAGCGGCTCCTCACGCAGCGTTGTA
Organism: Pseudomonadota bacterium; assembly: GCA_039818725.1. Lineage (GTDB taxonomy): Bacteria > Pseudomonadota > Gammaproteobacteria > Pseudomonadales > Halieaceae > Congregibacter. The sequence goes on along the minus strand of JBCBTK010000012.1, from coordinate 76,444 downwards.
CCGCTGCAACCGAGTAGAAGCACGGTTGCAAGCGTCCCGAGGGGTATTCGAAGTTTCATGCTCAATTCTCACCTAATGATCTTCAGCGTCAGTGTGACCACCAGTTAGCGACAAAGCCTGACCGTAACCTGACCATTCCATGACGAGGCTCCGATCGACCCGCTCTCGCACGTGAGAATCGATAGCGGCGCGATGGCGCAAGCGGCCGGGAGTCAGGTCTGCGCTGATGGGCCGTCAGTATTGAAACGGCCCTACCCCGATACCTAACCGGCTTGGGGTGTAGCATTCGGCTCAACGTTTCTCGCGCCCTAATCCACTAGCCAGCGGTACGCCCCGGTGACGCAGATCGACCCTTACAAACCGGAAGACCTGGAAGACATCCTCGCGGTCACGCTGCGGTCCTGGGCACCCGTGTTTCAACTCATGCGCGAAGACATCCCCGACTATGTGTACAACGCCTTCTATCCGCAGGGCTGGCGAGCCCGCCAGACCGCCGATGTGAAGGCAACCTGCCTGGATCGGGAAACGGAGCTTTGGGTAGCGCGTACGGACGACCGCGTATCCGGCTATCTGGGCCTCCGCGTCCACGTCGAGGACGCCATAGGAGAGGTCTACATCATTGCGGTGGACCCCGCGTTTCAGCGCCAGGGGATCGGCGGAGACCTCTTGACCTTCGCCTTGGACTGGATGCGCGAAAGGAATTTGAAAATCGCATTGGTCGAGACGGGTGATGATCGAGGCCACGCCGCAGCACGTGCCAGATACGAGAAGGCCGGCTTCGAGCGCTACCCGGTCGCGCGATATTTCAAACGACTCTAACGCCGTGGAACGGCAGGACGGTACCGCTTCTCTGAAGTCGATCCCGGTTTTCCTTGCGGGCGTGTTCTTTCTTTCGATTCCGTTCTGGACGCTGGGGGCAGTCGTCGACAAGCCGTTGCTGCCCGGCCTTCCAATCAGCGCGCTTATGGTTATTGTTCCGACGTTGGTCGCAGCGTTCGTCACGGCGCGGCGTCGGGGTTCAGCGGCTGTGTGGGCTCTGTTTCGGCGGGCGATCGATATTCAGCAGCTTAGCCCCTGGGCCTGGCCCGTGGCCCTGTGCACGATGCCCACGGTGATGCTTGCGTCTGGACTGTGGCTAACTGTTTCAGGCCAGGACATTCCGCAATTTGAGTTTAATCCCGGTCAGACGGTGATTCTACTCGGGGTCTTTTTTCTGGCCGCGACCGCAGAAGAAATCGGGTGGACAGGATTCGCGACGGATCCCTTGCTCCGATCGACCGGTATCTTCACGACGGGATTGCTCATCGGTGCAGCGGCCGCGCTTTGGCACTTTATTCCCCTCACGCAGGCGGACCGAAGCATCAGCTGGATAGCCTGGTGGACGCTCGGCACGGTCATGCGAAGGATACTGATGGTCTGGGTGTATGCGCGCGGCGGTGGCAGCGTGTTTGGCGCCTCTTTGTTCCACGCGATGAGCAACGTGTCGTGGATGCTGTTTCCGATAATGGGCTCGCACTACGACCCCCGAAGCACGGCACTTGCTTCAACTCTGATCGTAGTTCTCGTGGCCGCAATCGAGACAATGTCCCGGGCTCGCAGCGGCGCCGACTCATGACGTAGAAACACACTTAGACCCCGCTCGTGAACAGGTGGCGATGCGACTCAAAAGTCGATCTTGCGAAGCCTGCCTTGGATGCTTGACCGGATTTTGTCCTAGTGTGTTTTTGCCAATGCGAAGAGCGGAAACGGGCGTACCAGGACAGCCGAATCGCATCGGTTTCATAGCGCCGAATCCCAGGGACTGAGCTGTTCGAACTCTATTGGCGATACGGCCAATTGCAGGCTCCAGGGCCGCTAGTGGCCTCTGGCCTGCTTTAGGCTCCAATTAAATTCACAGCAAAAACATGGTCTTAGCCGGTTCTTGAGAATCAGTGGCATTTGGCGCCAGGCACGACCGCGCCCATCGCGTCAGACCGTGTCGAGTCTGGCTGCTGCCGGTATGCGGGCTCGCGTACCGGCGCTGTGAGCAAACGCACTCGCCTCTACAGGCTCCCGGAACCACGAGAGCGACAGTCGGTGGCGCCTTCCTTGCGGGCCCGATTTTTCATTAACCTCGCGACCCCATCACTAACACGGAGCCTGATTGGCCGCAGCGCTCAACGAGGACGCCCCCCATGATCGGAAAGTCACTAAGAAAAAAAGGCGCGACCAGCAGCGTTCAGGAAGTCCTCGAACAGGCGATTGACGCAGTCGTCAGCATCGACGGCGACAACAACGTCACGTTCTTCAATAAGGCTGCGGAGCAACTCTGGGGTTACCGCGCAGACGAGGTGCTCGGGCAGAACGTAAAGATGCTGGTACCCCAGATCATGCGCGCCAAGCACGATGAGTTTGTCGACACCAACCGTAGAACAGGCGTCGACAAAATTGTAGGCACCAGCCGCGATGTGGAAGTCGAGCGCAAAGACGGGTCGGTGATCTGGGGGAACCTGTCCCTCTCCAAAGTCAGGATCGGCGGCGAGATCACCTACACGGCATTCGTCAAAGACATAACGGAACAGCGGCGCGCCACGGAAATCGTCAATCAAACGCTGGAACAGGCTCTTGACGCCGTAGTAACCATCGACGAAAGCAACAACGTGACTTTCTTCAACGCCGCAGCCGAGCAGCTGTGGGGTTACAGCCGGGACGAGGTCATCGGAAACAACGTGAAGATGCTTGTACCCAAGGAGATGCAGGCCCATCACGACGGTTACATCAACGCCAATCGCGTAACGGGCGAAGACAAGATCGTCGGCACAAGCCGCGAGGTTCCCGTTTATCGAAAGGACGGCAGTCGCGTCTGGGGCAAGCTGTCGCTTTCCCGCATCGAGCTCGTTGGCTCTACCATCTATACCGCGTTCGTACAGGACGTGACGGAAGAAGTCGCGCAGCGAGAGCGGATCAAGATGCTCTCGCTGGTGGCCGACGAAACCAACAACTCAGTCATCATCACCAACGCCGAGGGCCATATCGAGTATGTGAACCCCGGGTTTGTGCGCATGACGGGCTACTCGTTTGAAGACAGTATGGGCAGAAAACCGGGTGAGCTGCTCCAGGGTGAACACACCAACCCGGCTACCGTCTCTAAGATCCGCCAGCATTTGCACGACGCCGAACCGTTCTACGAAGAGATCCTCAACTACCACAAGCACGGTCAGCCCTATTGGATCTCGCTCTCGATCAACCCCATCTTCGATGACAGTGGCAAGGTAAGCCACTATGTTTCGGTGCAGGCCGATGTGACCCAGACAAAGATGACAAATCTCCAGTTTGCCTCTCGCATGGAGGCCATCGATAGGGCCAACGTGGTTCTGGAATGGGATATCAACGGCGCCTATATCGGCAGCAATCCTGTAGCTGAGAAGCTCCTCGCTGACGCGGGTGCGCAGGCACCGAGTCTTTCGGAACTCGTATCCAACGAAGAATTCGTCAAACTGAAGGGAGGCAGCTGGGTAGCTTCAAATTCCACTATCAGCGGTAGCAACCATACGCTGCACCTGTCGGGATCGATTCAGGCGATACCGGACTACACCGGAACCATCGAACGCTTTGTCCTGTATGCGTCCGACGTGACGGAGCGTCGTAAAGCCCTGGAGGAAACCAGCGATCTGATGACCTCTGTGCTGGACCAGATCAGCAGCACGGCGACGTCCATCGACCAGATTGCGCGTCAGACCAATCTTCTTTCCCTCAATGCAACGATCGAGGCCGCACGGGCCGGAGAATCGGGACGGGGCTTCGCTGTTGTAGCCGACGAAGTACGAAACCTCGCCGCGGGTTCGTCCGAATCAGCGATTGAAATCAATCAGGTCATCGAGAACACCAAGGCCCGAATCGAGGAATTGGATCGCAAGATCATGTAAGCGGCCGGCAACGAGCTAACAACACGGACACCTACTCCGGACAGATCATGTTGCGCCGGCGCTGGTCGAGCAGCGCGGTCGCCCCTCAAGTTCGTTCCTCAGGTCGTTGGGCCTTGACCTCGCCAGGTTCCCGAGATCGCCAGCCTGTGGATCGCAGGCTTCCCCGGCGTGGCGAAGCAAAGTATCCGGCGCCGGTCGCACCCCCTGCGTCTTTCCACCGCCGCGAGTGCCGCCATGCGGGTGCCGCTGCGCCCAGTTGCCGGCCTTCGCGCTATCTTCAGAGAAAAATTTGCACGAGTTTCACTCACCGGCTTTGCGTATTTGGGACAAGTCGTCCTAAGATGGTGGCGTAGGACTTCTCGACTGGCAAAAAATAAGATAGACCGGCGGGGTGTTGATGACAGATTCCACAGCAGCGCTCTGGCCCTTCGGGGTCTATTTCCTGGGCGTGTTGCTGTTAGTTGCCACCATGCTGGGTCTGTCGTGGGTTTTGGGACAGCGACGCGCCAATGCTGCCACCAACATGCCCTTCGAGTCCGGCGTCATTTCCGTGGGCTCACCGCAATTGCAGATGTCGGTGGAGTTCTACATGGTCGCCATCCTGTTCGTACTCTTCGATCTCGAAACCGTGTTTATCCTCGCCTGGGCTGTGGCCTTTTTCGAGTTGGGCTGGTCGGGCTTCGTCGCCGTGTTCATCTTTATCGCAGTGCTCGTGGTCGCTCTGATTTACGAGTTCAGTACCGGATCCCTGGACTGGGGGAACAAAAAGCGCGCCGCCGCTCGCCCGGAAGAAGTTCCTGAACTGCCGCTGACAGCGGCAACGGGGGACGTCCACTGATGGAGTGGAGCCTGTCCAGGCCCGAAGACGTTATCGCCACATCACCGGGAAGTGATGCACTCGCGGTTGAAGAGCAGGTCAAGCGGAACGTGTTCTTTGCCAGGCTGGAAGACCTGATCGCCTGGGGTCGCGCCCACTCGCTGTGGCCGTTCAACTTTGGTCTGTCCTGCTGCTACGTGGAGATGGCTACCTCGTTTACCAGCCGCCACGATATCGCCCGCTTTGGCTCCGAAGTAATCCGGGCCACCCCGCGCCAGGCGGACCTGATGGTCATCTCTGGAACCGTGTTCAGGAAGATGGCCCCGGTGGTTCAGCACCTCTACGACCAGCTGCTTGAGCCCCGCTGGATCATCTCCATGGGTTCCTGCGCCAACTCCGGTGGTATGTACGACATCTACAGTGTCGTGCAGGGCGTGGACAAATTCATCCCTGTGGACGTGTATGTCCCCGGCTGTCCGCCTCGCCCGGAAGCACTCATGCAGGGACTCATGATGCTGCAGGATGCCATCAAGGAGGAACGCCGCCCCCTGAGCTGGGTGGTGGGCGAACAGGACGTCATCAAACCGGTCATGCCAGCACAGCGCGACCGGCTGAAAGAAGAGCGCAATCGAGCTACACAGCTAAGGGGTCCGTCAGACGTTTAGACTCCCACAGCTGCTACAGCGCATCGATAACAATAACGACTGGCCGTGAGGCCGGGGGAACCAAGGGGGCGCAGCAATGCTGCACGCCGAGGTTACAAGCACGACTCCCACAGTGGACGATCTGTTCGCCCGCTACGGAGAGCGTTGTTTCTTTTTTCAGGCCTGCGCCGATGGCACTCCGACCCTTTTCGTGGAACGCGATCAGCTGGTAGACGTTCTACGCCATCTGCGGCCGCGCTTCGAAATGCTCCTGGATCTCTTCGCCATCGACGAGCGCCTGCGCCAGCACAAACCCGATGGGGCGCGGGATTTCAGCGTGGTCTACCACCTGCTCAATCTGAACGACCGCGAAGAGCTGCGCCTAAAGGTGTCGGTCGCCGAAGACGATGCCGAGGTACCGTCGGTAACACGCATCTGGCCCAACGCCGCCTGGTACGAACGCGAAGCCTGGGATATGTTCGGCGTGCGCTTCGGCGGTCACCCGAACCTGCGCCGCATTCTGCTGCCTCCCACCTGGGAAGGCCATGCGCTGCGCAAGGACCACCCTGCGCGCGCCACGGAGATGGAGCCCTTTAGCATCACCGAAGAGCAGCAGGCCCAGGAACAGGAGGCGCTGCTGTTCCGCCCGGAAGAATGGGGCATGGAGCGGGCCACGGACGATACGGAGTTCATGTTCCTGAACCTCGGTCCGAACCACCCCTCGGTACACGGCGTCTTCCGCATCGCGCTGCAGCTGGACGGTGAGGTGATCATCGATGCCGTGCCGGACATCGGCTACCACCACCGCGGCGCCGAGAAAATGGGCGAGCGGCAGAGCTGGCATACCTTCATCCCCTACACCGACCGCATCGACTACCTCGGCGGGGTCATGAACAACCTCGCCTACGTGATGGCCGTGGAGGAACTGGCGGGCATCAAGGTGCCGGATCGCGCCCGGGTTATTCGCATCATGCTGGCGGAGCTGTTCCGGGTGTCCAGCCACCTGGTGTTCTACGGCACCTTTGCCCAGGACGTCGGCCAGATGTCGCCGGTGTTCTACATGTTCGCCGATCGGGAACGGCTGTTCGGCATCATCGAAGCGATCACCGGGGGCCGCATGCACCCGGCCTGGTTCCGCGTCGGCGGCGTCGCCCAGGATCTCCCCGTTGGCTGGGACACCATGGTCCGGGAATTCCTGGATTCCATGCCCGCGCGCCTGGACCACTACCAGCGCATGGCCATGGACAACAGCATTCTGAAAGAGCGCACCGTAGACATCGGCACCTACACCAGCGACGAGGCGCTGGCCTGGGGCATCACCGGCCCGTCCCTGCGCGCCACGGGCTATGACTTCGACCTGCGCCGCGATCGGCCCTACGGCGGCTACGACCAGTTCGACTTCGAAGTCCCCCTCGGCCATAAGGGCGACTGCTACGACCGTGCGGCAGTGCGGGTGGCGGAAATCCGCGAGAGCCTGAAGATCATCCGCCAGTGCCTGGACAACATGCCCGAGGGCCCTTACAAGAGCGAACACCGAAACACCACGCCGCCGCCCAAGGAACGCACCCTCAACGACATCGAGACGCTGATTCACCACTTCCTCAACGTGAGCTGGGGACCGGTGATCGCACCTTCTGAGGCGTCCTTTCCCATTGAGGCCACGAAGGGCATCAACAGCTATCACCTTGTGAGCGACGGCGGCACCGGCGCCTACCGGACCCGCATCCGGACGCCTTCCTTCCCGGCGCTCCAGCAGATTCCCCTGATCAGCCGCGGACTGCTGATTCCGGATCTGATCGCGATCATCGCCAGCATCGACTTCGTCATGGCGGACGTGGACCGCTAGCCCATGAGTGAACTCATCCCCATGCTCAGCGACGACGAGCTCCGCGAAATCAACGCCGAGATCGACCATGCGCCCTACCGTTCGGCGGTGGCCATAGACGCGCTGAAGATCGTGCAGGCGCATCGTGGCTGGGTGTCCGATGAGAGTCTGCGCGCCATCGCCCGCCACCTCGACATGTCTCCGGAGGAACTCGACGGGATCGCCACCTTCTACAACCTCATCTTCCGACGACCCGTAGGTGAACGGGTAATCCTGCTCTGCGACAGCATCACCTGCTGGATACAGGGCTGCAGCAACCTGCGCCGGCAGGTCAGTGAGCGCCTCGGTATCCAGCCGGGGGAGACCACCGCGGACAACCGCTACACGCTGCTGCCGGTCACTTGCCTTGGAGCCTGCGATAAGGCACCGGTGATGATGGTCGGCGACGATCTGCACACCGATGTCGACGAAACTGCCCTGGACACAATTCTTGGAAGCGAGGAGCCGGCCGCATGAGCAGCGCAGGCGACGTTCTGGACCGGCCTCTCACACGCAACGTGCGTCCGGACCTCATGCCGACCGACTTCGCCGCCTACGAAGCCAACGGCGGTTACCGGGCCCTGCGCAACACCATCGGCAAACTGTCACCGGCCGACTGCCTGCAAATCATCAAAGACTCGAACCTGCGCGGCCGCGGCGGTGCCGGCTTCCCCACGGGGATGAAGTGGAGCTTCGTGCCCATGGGCGAGGACGTCTCGCCGGGGCCCAAATACCTCATCTGCAATGCCGACGAGATGGAGCCCGGAACCTTCAAGGATCGGCTGCTCATGGAGTGCGACCCCCATCAACTGGTCGAGGGCATGATCGTCTCCGCCTACACCCTGCAGGCTGACATCTCATACATCTTTATCCGCGCCGAGTACCACAAAGCCGCGGCGCTCCTGCGTGAGGCCATTGCGGCATGCTACGACAAGGGCTACCTGGGTAGAAACATCCTCGGCACCGACTACAGCCTGGAGATGTACGTGCACGTTAGTGCCGGCCGCTACATTTGTGGAGAAGAGACCGCACTCATCAGCTCCCTGGAAGGCAAACGCGCCAACCCGCGGGCCAAGCCGCCCTTTCCGCAGGTCAGCGGGCTCTGGGGACGGCCGACAATCGTGAATAACGTCGAAACCCTGAGCAATATTCACCACATCATCGAGCGCGGCGCCGACTGGTTCCAGTCCCTCGGTATTGGCGAGGATGCGGGTACCAAGATGTACGGCGTCAGTGGCCGCGTGAAGAAGCCGGGCTGCTGGGAGCTGCCTATCGGCACGCCGATTCGCGAAATCATCGAGGACCATGCCGGCGGCATGCAGGACGGCTTCACCTTGCGAGGCTTCCTGCCGGGCGGCGGATCCACGGATTTTCTGATCGATGAGCACCTGGACCTGGCCATGGACTACGGCACCATCGGCAAGGCCGGCAGCCGCATGGGCACCGGCACCATGATCATTCTCGACGACCGCACCTGTCCCGTCGGGTTCGTGCGCAACCTCACGGAGTTTTTTGCCCGCGAGTCCTGTGGATTCTGCACGCCCTGCCGCGACGGCCTGCCCTGGGCCACGCAGGTGCTCACCGAGATCGAACAGGGTCGAGGAAAACCGGAGGACATGGATACGCTCGAATACCAGGTGGGCTATATCGGCGCCATCGGCAACACGCACTGCGCCCTCGCCCCCGGCGCCATGGAGCCGATCCAGAGTGCCCTGAAGTACTTCCGCGAGGATTTCGAGCAGCACATCCGCGAAGGCCGCTGCCCCTGGGGCGCTGAGGACAACTGCTGATGGTCACGATCCAGATCGACGGTCGCGAGTTCGAGGTAGAGCCCGGCAAAAACCTGCTGGAAACCTGCCTGACGCTGGGGCTCAACCTGCCCTACTTCTGCTGGCACCCGGCCATGGGTTCGGTCGGCGCCTGTCGTCAGTGCGCCGTGGTCCAGTATCAGAACGCCGAGGACACCCGGGGTCGTATCGTCATGGGCTGCATGACGCCCGTGAGCGACGGGGCCATCTTTTCCCTGAGCGGCGACAAAGCCAGCGGTTTTCGCGAAGCCATCGTCGAGTCGCTGATGCTGAATCACCCGCACGATTGTCCCGTGTGCGCCGAGGGCGGCGAGTGCCACCTGCAGGACATGACCGTTATGGTCGGGCATCGCGACCGCAAGTACCGCGGACGCAAGAACACGCATCGCAACCAGTATCTCGGCCCGCTCATCAATCACGAGATGAACCGCTGCATCACCTGTTACCGCTGCACGCGCTATTACCGCGATTACGCCGGCGGCACGGACCTCGCCGCCCTCGCCTCCCGGGACCGGGTGTATTTCGGGCGCCACGAGGAAGGCACGCTGGAGAGTGAGTTCGCCGGCAATCTCGTTGAGGTATGCCCCACCGGCGTGTTCACCGACAAGACCCTGGTCCACGACTACACCCGAAAATGGGATCTGCAGTCGGCGCCGTCGGTGTGTACGGGCTGCGCCTACGGCTGTAACACCCTGCCCGGTGAACGCTACGGGCGCCTTAAGCGAGTGCACAACCGCTTCAATGCCGAGGTCAACGGCTACTTCCTGTGCGATCGCGGACGCTACGGTTCGGGATACATCAACACAGGCATGCGCCTCGATTTCCCGGGCCTGCGCGACGCGCAGGGCAAGTACGCCGCGCTCTCCGAGCGCGCGGCCTGGGAGCGGCTGCGCGGGCTGTGCGGGGACGGCACGATCGCGGCCATTGGCTCGCCGCGGGCCTCGGTGGAGAGCAATTTTCTACTGCGCCAGATCGCCGGCGAGGACAGCTTCGCTCCAGGCTTCGCGCATGTCGAGCAGGCCCTGGTGCGGCACGCCCTGGATCTGCAGCTTGCCTCGGGAGCCCGCACCCCGGACCTGCGGGCCATCGAAAGCGCAGACGCGGTGCTCATACTTGGCGAAGACGTCACCAACACCGCACCGCGCCTCGCCCTGGCCCTGCGCCAAAGCGTGCGTAACAAGGCCTATGCCATGGCCGCGGATCTACGTCTGCTGCCCTGGCAGGACGCGGCAATTCGAAACCTGGCCCAGGATGTCCGCAGCCCCCTGTACATCGCAGATACCGGCAATACGCGCCTGGACGATGTGGCGACGGCACGCTTCAGCCTGTCACCGGCGACTATCGCCGAATTCGGTGCCGCCATAGCGGCCCGGCTGGGCGGCAACGATTTAGCGACCGGCGACAGCGACCTCGACGCCCAGATCATTGCCGTCGCCGACGCCCTGCGTACCGCGGAGCGGCCCCTGATCATCTCCGGTACCGGCTCCATGGACGCCGCGATCATGACCGCGGCGGCAGACGTTGCTGAAGCACTCGGTAATGCGGGTACGCCAGCCATGCTGTCCCTGGTGGTTCCCGAAGCCAACAGCCTCGGGCAGGCCCTGCTTTGCGATGCGGATGCGCCGACTCTGAACGCTCTTGAGCAGCGCGCCCGAAACGGTGAATTCTCTACCTTGGTGATTCTTGAGAACGATCTGTTCCGCCGCGGCGCCCCACAGCGGATCAAGCAGCTGCTGAGTGCCTTCGACACGGTGGTGGCCATCGACGGCATGGACAACCGCACCACGTCGGAAGCGGACCTTGTGCTGCCCGCGGCCAGCACCCTGGAAACGGAGGGTACGCTCATAAGCATGGAGGGCCGGGCGCAGCGCCACTACCCGGTGTTTCCATCCGCCGAAGGTCGCGAGCCGGCATGGCACTGGCTGCTTGAGCTGGCGCATTGCCGCGGCGTGTCGTCGCTTGCCGACGTGCAGAGTTTCGACGACTTGACACGGGCCTGTGCCGATTCCTCCGAGAAACTCTCCGGAATCCACGCGGCCGCGCCGACCGGCGATTACCGCAGTCACGGTGTGAAGATTCCAAGACAGCCGCTGCGCTACAGCGGGCGTACCGCCATGCGGGCCAACGTGTCCGTGCACGAGCCGAAGCAACCGACGGATGAAGACTCGCCGCTGGCCTACAGCATGGAAGGTCTCAATCGCGACGAGCCGTCGTCGCTCCTGCCCTATGTGTGGTCACCTGGATGGAACTCCAATCAGTCGCTGCATCGCTTTCAGGCGGAAGTCGGCGGACCGATCCGCGGCGGCAGCGCCGGTGTGAGATTGCTGCCGGAGAATGCGGTGGTGACAGACACGACAACGACGACCGCCGCCGCTATGCCCATTGTAGAAAGCGGCGAATTTCAGCTGGTACCGCGCTGGCGCATCTTCGGCAGCGATGAGCTGAGCGCAGCGAGCCCCGGGCTTAGCGATCTCGTGGAATCGGGTTTCCTCGAGCTCAGCGAAAAGGCGGCCACCGAGCTTAATGTTGTCCACGGCGACGGCCTGGTGGTCGGCGACGACCTCGCCACCCTGCGCGTGAAAATCAACAACGAGATGGCGAGCGGCTGCGTCGGCTTCAGCGTCGGTCTGGCGGGCTGCGAGGCGCTTACGGAGCAGCATCGTGTATCGCTGCGCCGCGCCGATGACTGGCGGCGCGACGCGGCCGACGCCGAATTGATTAGCAGTGACCGGAGGCAGCATGGCTGAGCTCAGCGGCATCGGTTTCGCCCTGGCGCTAATCGCCGCAGCGGTGGGCGGCGCTGCGTTCCTTACCTGGTTCGAACGGCGCCTGCTGGGCATCTGGCAGGACCGGCTCGGTCCGAATCGCCTTGGCCCCTTTGGCGTGCTGCAGGTCCTCGCCGATATGCTCAAGCTGCTCACCAAAGACGACTGGGTGCCTCCCTTCGCCGACCGGCTGCTGTTCGTCCTCGCCCCTACGATCATAGCCACGGTGATGATGCTGGGCCTCGCCGTTGTGCCCTTCAGTCCCGATCTGCAGGTCCTGGACGTGAACATCGGCCTGCTGTTCTTCCTCGCCATGAGTTCGCTCGCCGTGTACGCAGTGATGCTTGGCGGCCTGGCCTCGAACAACAAGTACGCCATTCTGGGAGGCCTGCGCAGCGCCGCGCAGATGGTCAGCTACGAGGTGTTCATGGGCCTGTCGCTCATGGGCGTGGTGATGCTCGCCGGCAGTTTCAGCACCCGGGCGATCGTGGAAGCCCAGCGCGATCTGTGGTTCTGCATACCGCAGTTTCTGGGACTGGTGACCTTCACTATTGCCGGCATCGCCGAAAGCCACCGCCTGCCCTTCGATCTGCCCGAGGCCGAACACGAACTCACCGCCGGTTTTCACACCGAATATGGCGGCATGAAGTTCGCGATGTTCATGCTTGGGGAGTACCTGGGCCTGATCCTCATCTGCTGCATGATGGTGACGCTGTTCTTCGGCGGCTGGCTCGGTCCCTGGCTGCCGCCGTTCCTGTGGTTCACCATCAAGGTGTTCGTACTGATCTGCTTCTTCATCCTGCTGCGAGCGGCGATTCCCCGACCGCGCTACGACCAGCTCATGCTGCTCGGCTGGAAGTACATGCTGCCGCTCACGCTGATCAACCTGGTAGCTACCGGCGCCATAGCGCTGGCCATGGAGGGCTGAACCGTGATCAAGGCCATCCGCAGCCAGCTCGTCACCTTATGGACCATCATCCAGCACAGCTTCACGCGCACGGAAACGGTCCAGTATCCGGAGCAGAAGCCCTACCTGGCCCCGCGCTATCGCGGGCGCATCGTGCTGACCAATGACCCGGACGGCGACGAGCGCTGCGTGGCCTGTAACCTCTGCGCCGTCGCCTGTCCCGTGGACTGCATCGCTCTGCAGCAGGGCGTGCGAGAAGACGGTCGCTGGTACCCGGAGTTTTTCCGCATCAATTTCTCGCGTTGCATCATGTGCGGTTTCTGCGAAGAGGCCTGCCCGACCAACGCCATTCAGCTCACTCCGGATTTCGAGATGTGCGAGTACGACCGGACCAACATGGTCTACGAGAAAGAACACCTGCAGATCGACGGAACGGGCAAGTATCACGACTACAACTTCTACCGGGTCGCTGGCCTCGCTATCGAGGGCAAGGACAAGGGCGAGGCGCAGAACGAGGCGCCGCCGATCGACGTGAAGAGCCTCCTGCCATGATGGAAACGCTGTTCTATATCGCGGCGCTCGTGGCGCTTGTCAGCACGATCACGGCGCTGACCCGGACCAACGCCGCACATGCGCTGATCTACCTGATCCTGTCGCTGCTGGCCGTGGCGGTTATCTTCTTTCTTCTGGGCGCTGCGTTTGCCGCGGCCCTGGAGATCCTGATCTATGCCGGCGCCATCATGGTGCTGTTTGTGTTCGTGGTCATGATGCTCAACCTTGGCGAACCGGGCGTGGAACGCGAGCGCCAGTGGCTGAGCCCGCGCTCGTGGATTGTGCCCGTCCTGCTGGCGGCTCTGCTGCTTGTGGAACTGCTGATGGCCATCAGTCTTCCGGGCGAGCACACGTCCGGGGAGGCCGTCTCGCCCAAGGCCGTCGGCCTTGCCCTGTACGGCCCCTATGTACTGGCGGTGGAAATCGCCGCCATGCTGCTCCTGTCGGCGCTGGTCGGCGCCTATCACATCGCGCGCACCTATCTCGCTCGCAGCGAGGGCAATCTGGCACCTGGCACCGGGGGCGAGCGCTGATGGTTGCTGTGCCCCTGGAACATGTACTCATCCTGGCCGGACTGATGTTTATCTGCGGTCTCGCGGGACTGACGCTGCGCCGCAACCTGCTGTTCATGCTCATGTCGCTCGAGGTCATGCTCAACGCGGCGGCGCTGGCGTTTATCGCCGCGGGTGCGCGCTGGCAGCAGGCCGATGGACAGGTGATGTTTCTCATGATTCTCACCGTCGCCGCCGCCGAAGTCGCCGTGGGTCTGGGACTGCTGCTGCAGATCCAGCGCCGCTACCGCACCCTGGACATGGACGTCGTGACGAGGTTGCAACGATGAGCCTCACCGCGCTGATTCCCGGCCTGCCGCTTCTCAGCGCTGCCATCCTGCTCCTGAGCACCGGGCGTATGCCCCGCACAAGCGCCGCCATCTTCGGAGCGGGTTCCGTGGGACTGGCCGCCGTTCTGGTTGCCAGCCTGGCCACCGATTTCCTGGCTCGCCCGGAGGCCCGGGAGGTTGTGCTGTGGACCTGGATGAGCGTCGGCGACTTTGCGCCGCGTATCGCCCTGCACGTCGACGGCCTGACCGTCGTCATGATGTCCGTGATCACCGGCGTTGGCTTCCTGATTCACCTCTACTCGGTGGAGTTCATGTGGGACGACGAGTCGTTCTGCCGCTACTTCGCCTACATGAACCTCTTCGTCGGCTCCATGCTGCTGCTGGTCATGGCCGACAACCTGTTGCTGCTCTACCTCGGCTGGGAAGGGGTCGGCATGTGTTCCTACCTGCTGGTGGGCTTCTGGTATCGGGACCCGGCCAATGGCGCCGCGGCTCGCAAGGCCTTCGTGGTCACCCGGGTCGGCGATGCTCTCATGGCCCTGGGCATGCTGCTTTTGTATACGGAACTGGGAACGCTGCACATCGGCACCCTCATGGACGAGGTTAAAGCTGCCTGGGGCGTCGGTAGCTACCTGCCAACGCTGGCGGCGGCCCTGCTCCTGGGCGGCGCCCTCGGCAAGTCCGCCCAGCTGCCCCTCCACGTGTGGCTGCCCGATGCTATGGCCGGTCCCACTCCGGTGAGCGCGCTGATCCATGCCGCCACCATGGTGACCGCCGGTGTGTATCTCGTTGCGCGCTGCTTTGACCTCTACCTGCTGGCCCCGGCGGTGATGGAAGCCATTGCCTGGATCGGCCTTGGCACCCTGCTGCTCGCGGCGTTTACCGCGCTGGTACAGCACGACATCAAGCGCATCCTCGCCTACTCCACGATCAGTCAAATCGGTTACATGTTCCTGGCCCTGGGCGTGGGCGCTTTCAGCGCCGGCGTCTTTCACCTGATGACCCACGCCTTCTTCAAGGCCCTGCTGTTCCTCGCCGCAGGCGCGGTGATTCACTGCCTGCATCACGAACACAATATCTTCCGCATGGGCGGGCTGCGCACGCGCCTGCCCGTTGTGTTCTGGAGTTTTCTCATCGGCTGCGCCGCGCTGGCCGCGCTACCCATGACCTCCGGCTTTTTCAGCAAGGACGCCATACTGCTGCTTGCCTATGACATGCCCGAGATCGGCCCGCTGCTGTGGCTCGGCGGTCTACTCGGAGCGCTGCTAACCAGCATCTACAGTTTCCGGCTGGTGTTCGTGGTGTTCTTCGGCGAAGCGCACACGGAACCGGACCGCCAGCCCGGCTGGCGTATGGCCGTGCCCCTGGCGCTGCTGTGCGTGCTGTCCCTTGTTGGCGGGTGGATAGCCATGCCTCTCAGCGGGGCGCTGCCGGAGGCGGGCCATCCAGAGATCGGGCATACCGTGGAATACATCAGCATCGCCGTGCCGATCATCGGCGTGATCATCGCGTACCTGATCTTCCTGGGCGGGCAGATCTCCATTGCGGGACTGCGCGACTCCTCGGCGGGCCAGGCGCTCCAGAGTTTCTGGTTCTCGGGCTGGCGCATGGACGACCTGTACCGGCTGCTGCTGGTCACTCCATTCACGGCACTCGCACGCTGGTGGCGCAACGAGCCCGTGGACTTCCTATACAACGCCGTGGTCGCGCTTTCCCGCTTCGGCCATCGACTGTTTATCGCACTGCAGAACGGCGAGCTGCGCTGGTATGCCACAACGCTGGCCGTGAGTCTTATCTTCGTGCTATCGCTCGCGCTAAGGGTCGCGCCATGAGCCTGTTGCTGCTCATCGTTCTGCCTCTGCTTGGGGGCCTGATCGCCTGGTACGGCGAGCGGATCAATCGAGATCTGCCGCGCTGGGTCGCCCTCGCCACGGTCGTGGTGACGCTCCTTTACCTGATCTCTCTGATACCGGCTGAGCCGCTAGCCCTGGTTACTGCTGCCGCGGATCCGGAAAGCTGGCTGCTGCATAGCCGTACGGAGTGGATTCCCCGCTTCGGCATTTCCTTCGAGCTTGCGTTGGACGGGCTGTCGCTCCTGTTGCTGGTACTCACCTGGTTGCTCGGGCTCATCGCCGTCGCCGCTTCCTGGTCCGAAATCGACGAACGCCCCGGCTTCTTCCAGGCCAACCTGCTGTGGACGCTGGCGGGGGTCACCGGCGTGTTCCTGGCCCTGGATTTGTTGCTGTTCTTCCTCTTCTGGGAAGTCATGCTGATTCCCATGTATCTGCTGATCGCTATCTGGGGCCATGAGAATCGCGCCTACGCGGCTATGAAGTTCTTTATCTTCACCCAGGTGTCCGGACTGCTCATGCTGCTGTCGATGGTGGCGCTGGCGTTCACCGCTGAGAATCAGACCGGGCAAATGAGCTTCAGCTACTTCGACCTGCTCGAGCTTGAGTTCAATGCACGCAGCGGCTTCTGGCTGATGCTCGGCTTCTTCATCGCATTCTCCGTGAAGCTGCCGATCTTTCCTTTTCACACCTGGCTCCCCGACGCCCACACCCAGGCACCGACGGCGGGGAGCGTACTGCTCGCGGGCATACTGCTGAAAACCGGCGCTTATGGACTCCTGCGTTTCTGCCTTCCGCTGTTCCCCGAGGCCTCGCAGAGCTTTGCTCCGATCGCGGTTGCCCTGGGCGTGGCGGGCATAATCTACGGTGCGGTGCTTGCCTTTGCGCAGTTCGATTTCAAGCGACTCGTGGCCTACAGCTCGGTCAGCCATATGGGCTTCGTGATGCTCGGGCTCTACGCCCTCAATGATCTCGGCATAAAGGGTGCGGTCATGCAGATGGTCACACACGGTGTGAGTACCGCCGCCCTGTTCATGATGGCCGGCGCTCTGCAGCTCCGCCTGCACACCCGTGATATGCGCACCATGGGCGGGCTCTGGCACGACGCGCCGCGTATGGGCGCCTGCGCCCTGTTCTTCGCCCTGGCCTCTCTTGGGCTGCCGGGACTGGGTAACTTTGTTGCCGAGTTTCTGGTGCTGCTGGGCTTATTCGCCGTGTATCCGTGGATGACGGCCCTGGCGGCCGTGGGTATGGTCACGGCCGCGGTCTACTCGCTATGGATGATGCAGCAGGCCTTCTTCGGCAAGCCGCAAGAGTCCCGGGCCATGGCCGACTTCGGCGCGCGGGAAATGCTTACCATGGGCGGCATGATGCTGGCGCTGCTGTGGCTGGGTCTATACCCCCAGCCGGTGCTGGACATGGTGCATCCGGTTCTTGAGGGCATGTATGCCGGGATGAGCCTTCCCGGCCTGGCGGTGGCTCCATGAATACGGCGCAGCTCCCGGGGCTCGCTCCACTGCTCGTGCTGGCGAGCGGTGCCGTGCTGATCATGATGCAGATCGCCATCAGACGAAGTCCGACAGCGGCGCGGGGACTCGCGATACTGGTTTGTGCCGCAGCGGCGTTCTCCTGCCTGGGCCCGGCTCTACCCCCTGCAGCGCAACAGATCACGGTCCTGCTGCTCGCCGACCCGCTCGCGCTGTTGCTAAGTGCCGTTTGCACCCTGTCGGCCGCGGTAATCGCGGTTCTTTCCGGCGATGTCATAAAGACGAGAACCGATCAGCCAGACGAGTACTACCTGCTGCTGGTGCTCGCCACCCTGGGCGCGTGTGTGCTGGTCTATGCCAATCATGTTGCCTCGCTGCTGCTGGGCCTGGAGCTGCTGTCCCTGTCGCTCTACGCACTGGTTGCCTATCCGAGCCGGGATCCTGCACCGGTCGAGGCGGGCACGAAGTATCTGGTGCTGTCCGGTGCAGCCACCGCGATCCTGTTATTCGGCTTTGCACTTCTCTATGCGATCACCGGGTCGTTGTGGTTCCCAGGCATGGGCGAGCGTCTGGCGGCGGCGGAGATCAGCCAGGGACTGCTGGTGACCGGTATGGCGATGGTGCTGTTCGGGCTCGCATTCAAGCTCGCCCTCGCCCCCATGCATCTCTGGACGCCCGACGTTTACCAGGGCGCGCCGTCGCCAGTGACCGGCTTTCTGGCGTCGGTGGCCAAAATCGCTCCGTTCGTCGCGCTGCTGCGATTCTTCATCAGTGCGGACGTTTACCGTGTCCCCGCACTTATCGAGACAACGGCGGTACTCGCTGCGCTGAGCATGATCATCGGTAACCTGCTGGCACTGCTGCAAAGCGACCTCAAACGCATGCTCGCCTACTCTTCGATCGCGCATGTCGGCTATCTGTTTATCGTTTTTGCGGCAGGCAGTGCGGAGCCCCTACGCGCCCTGGCGGCCGAGGCCGGCGTGTTTTATCTGATCGCCTATATGCCGACGATTATCGCGGCCTTCGCCGTATTGTCTCTGATCCAGCTGCAGGAAAGCGGCACCGAATCTCCAAGCCTCGACAGCGTGACAGGGCTGTTCTGGCGGCAGCCGCTGCTCGCCACGGTCATGCTGTTTGCCATGCTGTCCCTGGCGGGTATCCCCTTGACGGCAGGATTCATCGGCAAGCTGTATATCTACAGCGCGGCTGTAGCCGGCGGTCACTGGCTACTACTGGGATTGCTGATAGTCGGTACGGGGCTTGGGATCTACTACTACCTTCGCGTGGTGTACCAGATGACTCGCGGCGATGCGGTGGAGGCCCTGTCGGAGCAGTTGCAGGGAAAGGACAACGTTGCCGCCGCGACCTCGCCCGGCTTCGCGGTGTATGCGGCCAGCGTCGGACTACTGGTCGCCATCCTGGTGCTTGGGGTGCTGCCCCAGCCGTTGATGCAGTATCTGTCGGGTATGTTCTAGCGAAGCGTTGCCAGCACAGCTCGAATTCATGGGATGACAGAACGGTCACCCCGCTTACAAGGAGAGACCTATGCTCAAGTCAGTCAATGTCAGCGAATATATGCTGCAACATCCCGTCAAGGTGCGAGCAGACGACAGTATCGAAGAAGCCATGCAGGTGATCATCGACAACAAGGTCTCTGGCGTCTGCGTAGTCAATGAGACGGACCATCTGGTGGGAGTGCTGTCCGAGATGGACTGTCTCCGGGCCATCCTCAGCGCCATCTACAACAATGCCAACCGCGTGGGTGAGGTGAGCGAGTACATGACCCGGGACAACCTCGTCGTCGCCCACCCCGAAGAGGACATCGTCGATGTCGCCCAGGCCATGCTGGACCAGAACAAGCGCCGCCGGCCCGTCGTGCAGGAAGGATTACTGGTAGGTCAGATAACCTGTCGCCAGCTTCTGACGGCGGTCACGAAGTTCAGAAAATAGGTCGCAGGTTCGAAGCAGTTCCGTAGACTGCCGCCCGAGCGTCAGGGCTCCGCCAGGCTGTCTATGGCATCGGACTTCGCCACCAGCGCCCTGGCTCGCTCCAGGTGTAGGCGTTCTGTCATTTTTCCATTGACGACGATCACGCCTTTGCCCAGATTCTCCGGCGACTCAAATGCAGCGATGATGGCTTTGGCTTCTTCCAACTCATGCTCGGCAGGGGCAAAAATCTGGTTGGCCTTGGTGATCTGACTGGGGTGGATGAGAGACTTTCCATGAAACCCCAGATCCAGGCCATCCAAGCACTCCGACTCGAATCCATCTGCATCGGAAATATCATTGAAAACGCCATCGATGGCGCCAATCCCATAGGCGCAGGCCGCCAGCACGGTGGAAGACAATGCGGTGAGGAGGCCTTTGCGCTCAGGCCCGACTCTAATCGAGAGTTCCTTGGCCAGGTCATTCGTTCCTACGAGGAGGCACGCCAGCCGCGAGCTCCGCGACATCGCGGCAATTTCCTGAATTCGCAGAACAGCCTCGGGAAGCTCGATCATCGCCCAGAGCTCAAGCTCGGGAGCCGCGCCAAGCGCTGACAGCTCGTCATCCAGGGCCCTTAGATCCTCGGCGGAACTGACTTTCGGGAACACCAAGCCGCTCGGCGAAAGCTCGACCACTTCGGCCAGGTCATCTGCGAACCATGGTGTATCCGCACCGTTCACCCGCACCATGTACTCACTGCGCGAGGAAGGTCGCTGTGACAGGAAAGCGGAAACCTGGGAGCGAGCCTTTGCCTTGACCTCTGGCGCCACGGCATCTTCAAGATCAAGAACCAGGCAATCGGCGCCAAGACCAGCCGCTTTCTGGAGCGCCCGGCTGTTCGAGCCGGGGACGTAGAGGACCGATCTCCTTGGTTTAAGCAACTCACTCACCGGCAAGAAAAGCTACATGCCGATCAGGTCGGCACGATCCACTGTGTTCTGGAAAATCCGGGCCGTGGCCGCATCCACCATTTTCCCTTGGATGCTGACCGACCCAATCCCCTGGGCTTCGGCTTCGCGATATGCCGATATTAACTCCCGAGCCTGGCGCACGTCGCTTTCGTCGGGAGAAAAAACTTTCGTCGCGGGCTCAATCTGGGAGGGGTGGATCGCCCACTTCCCGACCATACCCAGAATAGCCGAACGCCGACACTCTTCGGCATAACCGTCCGGGTTACTGAAATCCGCATAGGGGCCATCCACCGCATCGATTCCCGCGGCTCTCGCAGCGATCGTCAGCTGATAACGCGGGTAGTGCCAGACGTCACCCGGATACGCCGATTCTCCGATGTCCTTTACCGACATACCCTGACTCGCCAAGTACGGTCCTAAATCGAGATGAAGATAATGGCCTCTCAAACCTTCGGGTACCGGGACTTCGAGAAGTACCGATTCAGAGCCATAGTCCTTTGTTGATGGCATGGCTTCACTGGCGGGGTCCCGCGAGACGCGGTGCAGGCTAACTCGACTGGGGAACGCCATGCTTTGGAGCTCAAACAGTAGAGAGCCGGATTGCCGAGAAAGCACCCAAGAAAGGTGCTAGCGTCGGGCAGGCTCGAACCACCAACGCCAGCATCAGGTGTCTGACGGGATATTTCTAACCCAGTGATTTTGCCATCCTAGATCCGAGCACACACAAGCCATTGTTTCTGACAGCGCACGGCTTGTCGCAATAAGTCCCAGGATTTACCCATAGCTCATACGGCGCCAAAGGCGTCCCGCTGATGTTATCGAGTCATGACACCGTCGCAACAAGATTCTGTCATTGCAAACGCGTCCCGGAACACCTGTTCAAATTCAGTAAGAACGAAACATCCATAGAATCTTCAAGTGAATTTCGGAGAGTCGGACGGCGAAATCCGGCGTCGTCGAGATTTTTTACAAATCGGATCGTTACGTAGTGCTTCCAAAAGGAGTTCGAAACCGCAGATCTTAGGAAAGTTCTTTCGTGCTTGTTTTATTGTCGGCGATCAAGGTTTTGGCACGTTTCGGATTTATGCTCACATTAATCATGTTTAAATCGCGCCACATTTAAGCTGATCAGACTCGCCTCATTGGCCATGCTTTATTTGATCCAGGCTACATTCCGAATTTAAGGCGGCACCAGGTGTCAATTTCCAGCCGATATATTTATGTGGTAGTGCTGTTGGCGCTTTGGATTGGCGTCGTACCAGTTTCCATTGGCGCGGGGAAACAACTGACTCCGCAGCAGCAAGCTGCCCTATTGTTCATTCTTCGGAGTGCAGCAGAGTCGGGTGGCGAGGAAGAGTCGGGGGCCGAGGAAAAGTCGGGTGTCGAGGACGCCGACATCGATATCACCCTGGTTACCGGTAACACGCTGTGGTTTGACACCTCGAATGCCGTCAGTCCTTCCGGCGACCCATGGCTACGATTTGACTGGACCGTGACGTCTCAGCCCGCTGGCAGCCAGGTTGAGTTTGTCGACGTAGACACGGCCACGCCGTCCATCACGTTTATACTTCCCGGGGTTTACGCACTCACAGTGACGGCTTTCGACGCGGAGGGCAATCAGGCTGTAGATGTATTCTGGGTCAAGGTCACCAATCCTCCGCCCGTACCGATCATTACCCCTATTGAAACCGAGCCCGTCGTGGGCCTACCGTTCACCTTCGATGGTTCTTCCAGCTATCACCCGGACGATCTGCGGTTCACGTACCAGTGGTCGTTGCTTGAGCAGCCCCTCAACTCCGGTCTGGAGCCACAGTTGGGGACCGGCCCTCAAGTCGAGGTGGTTTTCGATCAACCAGGTACCTATGCGCTCCGCCTGACAGTCAGTGACGGCGTTGAATCGTCTTCCTTTGATCTGGAGCCGTTTGAAGTCATTCTCTACAACACATTCCCGCTCGCCATCGGATTTGATGATGCGGAATTCGATCCGATAAACGAGCGTATAGTCACCCTGCTCGATAGAGACCTGAGCCTGATCACTGCCGACGGACAGCAGTCAGTGATTCAACTTCCTCTGGACGGTAAGGCGGTATCGGTGAGTCCGGACGGCACGTTCGCTGCGGTTGGGCACGATGGCTGGGTCAGCCATGTCAACCTCAATACTCGTGATGTATTGAATACCTATCCGGTTGCAGCCGACATTCCAGATGTAGTGCTGGACGAAAAAGGAATCGCACACGTTATCCCTGACAGGTGGCAGTTCAACACCACCAGCGTTGACATGAGCACGGGTCAGATCATCACCGGCACCGGCTGGATTCGCGGCAACAGCCGGGCCAAACTGCATGCGTCTGGCAATCGAATCTACACGGCAGACAATGGCGTTAGCCCGAGCGATCTGGAACGCTTTGATATTGATCCCGTGGACGGTTCCCTGAACTCGGCTTACGACTCTCCTTATCACGGGGATTACCCATTCTGTGGTGACTTGTGGATGCACCCAGCAGGCGACTTGGCTTTGAGTCGTTGCCGCGTGGTCGTGCGGACTACAGGCTTTCAAGAATCGGATCTCACCTTTGCCATGCAGCTGCCAGAGGGAGTTTCGCCACAAATACATCATGCCAGCGTGAACGGCTTCAACGACGAATGGCTGATCATTGATCGCCCATTCAGCTGGATCGATAGTGGTTCGGATTCTGTACGCACAGTAGATGCTGTGAATGGCGTGGCGCGCGCGCGCTACTACACGCCTTATCAGCAAGGTGTCGATAGCTCGCGGTGGACGGCGGTGTTCGTATTCGGCCAATCGGACAGCGCCAGACACTTCGTGCTGGCGGTGGACGACCCGGAAAGCCCACAGACATATGCACTGCTGGTCAGTCAGGCGCCTCCCACCGATGGGGCAAATCTGGCTCCGACGGCTCGGGTTCAGAGGTACACCAGCGTCCGCGAGGAAACACCCGTGCAGCTCGATGCCACGGGCAGCTCAGATCCAGAAGGCGAGCCGCTCAGCTACCTGTGGCGTGTTGTACAGCAGCCTGATCTCTCTGCCCTCGATTTGTCGAACCTGAACGGCGCGACCGCGGCGTTCACACCGGACGCCCCGGGTGCCTATGAGTTCGAGCTGCAGGTTAACGATGGCGTGAGAAACAGCCCGGTTGTTCGCGCCACGGTAAATGCGTTTGCGCCTGGCGCTGATCTCGTGCACAGACTCGAAGGCAATCTCAGCGATGTGGAGTACAGCAAGAGCCTGAATGCTCTGATTCTTATCGACGAGTTGACACTGCGGATGATTAGCTTGAGCGATCTGTCGGAACAGCAGCTTGAGTTGCCCCTGCCCGGCTATCGCGTAGGTTTGTCGCCGGATGGTGAATTCGCGGCGGTATCCCACGCGGCGTCCGCCTCTCTGATCAGCTTGACCAACCTCAGCGTGCTGGACAGGCAGGACAATACGGAAGACTGGGGCGATATTGTGCTCGATCACAATAACGTTGCTCACCTGGTGCCCAACAGGGATCAGTGGTCCTACCTGATATCACTCAATTTCGCCACTGACGAAGTATCTTCACTCCGTAGTGCGCGGGCAGGCACCCGGATTCGCATGCATCCCATTGAGAATTGGGTGTATGGAGCGGACACTGGCAGTTCGCCTTCGGATTTCGAGAAGTGGGACGTCAGTACGTATCCGCCTACATACCTCGGCGACTCGCCCTACCACGGTGATTTCGACATCAGCGGCAACATCTGGATCAGTGAAGATGGTGATCGCGCCGCGGTGGCGGGCGGCAACACATTCAATCTAAGCAGCGACGCCAACTTAGATATGACGTACTCCGGTGGGGTGGATGACGGATTACGGGTGCAGTGGGCCGACCACAGCACCGAGATCGACACCTGGGCCATGGTGCCCAGCCAGAATGCAGATGCGGAATTCGCGGGTAAGCTGCTGATGTACAGCGATCGCTTTTTCAACCTCATCGAATCGCGGCCTCTCGCGAGTATCCCCACCGTTTCCGGCGGCGCCAGTGCAGACGGGACGCATGTTTTCTTCGCGGATGATGGCAGTCGGGTGATTGTTGTTCTGCAGGGCGAAGGCATCATTGACCGGCACGCGGTGCAGCTTATAGATCTGGGCCAGTAGCCTGGCGTGGACCCTGCCTTCCCATCGGCGCATAGGTTGCACTGGGTTCCCAGCACAAGATTTACACGTTTCGGCGTTTGAAGGGCTATCCAAATGCCTTGAAAAGACTGTAACCAGAGGGACGAACTACTTCGTTTTGTTTCCCTATACCTGAAGGCAAAAAATTCCCTAGCCTTCCGGCAATCCGACATCAGTTGCAAGAGCTAACCCGTGGCTCGTTGCCCGCGCGTGCTTGCCGACATTGCCCGGCTATCGATTCAAACAGTGGAGCCGCATCGCAATGCTACCTTCTAAACACCATTCAAGTGCCCCGCTACTCCAGATTTGAGCAAGCTTGCAGGACCTGGCTGGTGAAGGCGTTGGAATCCTGGCGACTGGGTCACGCTTGCAGCAGAACATTCTCTACGTAGTTTCGTATACTGGCGGCGTTTATGGCGCTGCATTTGTGCCTCGCTTGTTACTCCTCCTGAACGCCCCGATAGCGACTACTCCGCAGTGAAACCACCCCAATATCACGAGTTCGTAGGGCGCCGCCTACCTACGAGCATCCAATTCAAGACCGCGCTTCCATTTCAAATCTCGCCGGAGCCCGCGATTAATACCAGCGGCCGCGGCTTGACCCCCTGTCGCGCACCTCAGTGTTCGCGCAAGTAGCCAGAACAGAGAGGATGTCCATGGCCACCTTTCTGTGGGACTCTGGTGCTTAGTCATATGGCGGTGTCTGACAACGCGCCTAACTTGGTCTGCGAGGTATCCGGCAGCTTGAGACTTTCCTGGCCACTCGCCCGACGGAAGGGAGGGAGCTCTGTTCATGACCGTGCCTAACTCATCTGCTCACGCCTGTTCCCTGCTTATTCACTTCGGGTGGAAGTAATGCGACTAACCGTAGCGATTTGCACCTGGAATCGATGTGATCTACTCGCAAAAACTCTGCACGCAATGCAGTCCCTGCAGCCCCCCAAGGACTGCGAATGGAATGTGCTGGTAGTCGATAACAATTCGACGGACAAAACGGCCGAAGTGGTCGAGGATTTCAGGGAAAAGCTGCCTATCAGCTACATTCTGGAGCGGAAGCAGGGTCTCTCAAACGCGCGGAACGCCGCGATCGAGCACAGCGACTGCGACTGCGACTATATTGTGTGGACCGACGACGACGTGATCGTGGATCCGGCTTGGTTGCGCCACTATAGCGAGGCGTTCCGACGCTGGCCAAATGGCGTCGTTTTCGGTGGCAAGGTACTTCCCTGGTACGAGGTGACACCACCCCGCTGGGTGAAAGACAACATGCAGACGCTTGCCTCCAGCTTTGCCCTGCGAGATCTCGGCGACGAGGAACGCGCGCTGGCGGGCAACGAATATCCCTTTGGCGCAAACATGGCGTTTCGTCGAGACGCCTTCGATGACCTGAGATTTGATCCGGACCTCGGTCGTAAAGAGAAGAGTCTGGTCGGTGGCGAGGAGGTGCAGGCTATCAACAAACTACGATCAAACGGCGCCGATGTTGTATGGGTGCCGGCCTGTTCCGTTGAGCACTATCTACCGAAATCTCGAATGACTCTTCGTTGGGTCCGTGCCTATTTTGCGGGGCAGGGTTACACCAGCGACTTGGCGAGACGTGCGGGCGCAAAAACCCTGTTCGGCATGGAGCGCTGGCGGCTCCGCGTCTTTCTCGTCCAGACCGCGCGCTGGATGGGCCAGCGACTCGCCGGGAAAGCAAGTCCGATCTGGTTAGCTTCGATGCTCCAGGCCTCCAAGACGTTGGGCATCCTCAAACGACAGCGAGCGGATGCACAGCTAAAACCAAAGTAGATACGGCTGCCGATCCAGGATCGGGTACCCAGTCTATCAACACACAGGAGATAACGGCTTATCACGCGTTCGATCGTGTTCGTGACCAAGCACCTGCCGGATCCGAATGGTGGAGGTTCCTCCCAGCGCGCGTGGAACCACCTTGAAGCCCTGCGTGCGATTGGGGCCGTCACACTGATTTTCGTAAAGCGAGACAGCGCTCCTGAATCGAACGCGCTAAGGCTGCCGGATGATGTAGCGGTTCATCGCATCAACTTCCACAAGCCCTGGATTCGCCCTTCGGGCGTGCCTGGCCTCTCACTCCTGAAGCATGCCTGCGTGGATGCCAGGCCCCGGCTGCTATCCGCCGAAGAGTTCACCGGGGTCGATCAGACCGAGACGCTTTCGGAACAGCCGTTCGATCTGGCGCTCTATTTCCGTTGTGACTGCTACCAAATCGTCGGCCCTCACCTTGCTGCGCGCCGCGTGCTAGTGGATTTCGATGACATCGAGTCGAAGGTGATCGCTCAGGAAAACGCGCTCAACTCAGATCGCGCAGGGAAAGAGTTTTTCTGGATCGGCAGGCTGCTCGCGCGGCGGCAGGCGAAGCTCGAGGATCGGATTCTCCAGGAAGCGGACGAAGTGCTGGTGTGCTCGGAGGATGACGCCGCGGAACTGCGCGTTCGAAATCCGGGCGCCAGCATCGGCGTCGTCGCAAACGGACTGACAAAGGAGCCGACCACAGAGCAGCAGGAAGGTTGCACCGGAAGCATACCCGCCGGCGATACGACGCGCAGGGAATCCGGAGACTCGCTCTACACGATTCTATTCGTCGGAACGCTGTCTTACGCACCGAACAACGACGCACTGCATTTTTTTCTGCAAGAAATTTTTCCGCTGCTGGAGCGAGGGTCTCTCCCGGGGCCGCTCCGCTGCGTGATCGCCGGACCGGGCGCATCGGAAGATCATCTCGCGCTGGCTCGAGCGGAGGTGTCCTTTCTTGGTCGAGTAGAGTCCTTGACACCGTTGTATCAACGGGCGGACCTGGCGATTGTTCCCATACGCTTCGGCGGAGGTACCCGGATAAAAATAATCGAGGCGTTCAGCTTCGGCGTTCCGGTGGTCGCCACGACTCTTGGCGCGGAAGGTTTGGGGGTCCGGGACGAGCAGGAACTGCTGCTCGCCGATGACCCGGAGCGCTTTGCGGAGGCCTGTCGGCGGTTGCTGACCGACAAGGCTTTCGCCGCGAAGCTTACCCGCGAGGCGCATGCACTCGTGTCCAGAAAGTTCTCGGCACAAGCAGTTCAGAGATCGTTGTGTCAGCGTATGCTTGGCGCGCCGCCCACGGCTGATTAGAGGCTACTCGATGACGCCGCAAAATATGCTTCGCTGCATGCTTGGCACTATCACCCGGAAGACGTGTCCGGGAACATGGAACGCTCTAACTCCCTTCTACGACGCCTGCAAATGGGACTCCTCGGAAAGAGGAAGTCAGATTTGTTGGCCCCTGGCAGAACGCTTGAAGTGCATTTGTACCGCCTTGAGCCGATTCTTGATGGGTTTTTTCCCCCAGCGAGCTGTCTTCAAAAAGAGTTCCTTCGCGGCTGCAAAGTCGCCGCTCTCCGCATAGGCATAGGCCAGAAACTCGGAATCGTTGCGGGCGAGCACTTGAAGTTCCACCACGCAATCGGCCTCCGACTTCCAGCGGAGCATCATCATCTCGAACGCCTTCAGTTTCTCGTGAACGAACCTGATGGACTTGGTTGTCCGCTGCGGGTGTTGCCGCAGACCCGACAGCACAGCCTTCGTTTTAACCGGAGCCGCCAACACCGATAGCCTGAGCCACAAATCCATATCTTCCGCGCCGCGCTGATCCACATCGAACAGGCCGGCGTGCGCCAACGCTTCTCTACGGGCGAGCACGGATGAGCAATGCACGGAATTGTGCCGGAAGAGCTCCGGAAAAAGATCGACCCGCATGGCATGCGCCTCGGTCCCGGCCGGATCTGAAAACGGTGGGCTGTCGGCGAATGGCACGATGTCGTTGAAAACAAACGGCGCGTCGGAGTGTTTGGCGAGAGCGGCCATTTGCAGCTCCAGTTTCCTCGGATGCCAAAGATCGTCAGCATCCAGAAAGGCGACAAACTCGGAGCACGAACGGAGAATTCCAAGATTTCGAGACGCCGAGACACCGTGATTTGACTGTGAGATCACCGTGAGGTTTTCTCCAAATTCCCGGGCTATCGTGGCGGTCCGATCAGTGCTTCCGTCATCAATGACGATGATTTCCCTGGCGGGATGGGTCTGATTGAGGGCTGAATGAAGCGCATCCGCCAGATGCGCTTCGGCGTTGTAGGCGGGAACGACGACCGCTACTCCGGTCATACGCCTCGCTCCTCCGTGCGGCTATGGGCTACTTCCGGGACATCGAATTTCCGGCCCGCGGGGAACCCACCCGACAGGTGCGCTGGATGCCGAGTCGTCATGGCGTGGCGCCGGAGCGCACCGCTAATCGCCCTCACCGCACCAGTTGCGCAGCATAGGGGCATGCTTCGGATTCCATTCGCCGCCCCGGTTGCGGCGGAATGCACGCAACAGACGTTGCCTTCTGAGGCCGGCTTTTTGCTGGTCGTCAAAACAGAGACTGGGGTAGTACTGAGCCACCGAGGCTGGTAGTGACTCTCGATAGCGCTGGTAAGTCGTCTTGAACACCTCGGGGCATCGCCACTCTTCGTCATCCCAGGGCCTCATTTGTCCCGCAAAGTGAGCAATGAAAGGTCGCAACGCGGGAAGCCTCTGAGACATGGGCCAGGTGAAGTTCCATCGCAGATCGAGTCTTTGATAACTAAAGCCAAAGAGGAAATTGAGCACATCCTGATCGCTCATGGGAAGCTCGATCTCCTTAGAGGAGAGGAGTTCGAGGGCGCGTTGCGAGTATGCTTCCCGGCGCCAGAAATCGCTGTTGATGTGGCACAGCCCCGCATTGAAATAGGAGGGCGGTCGCGGAATCGTGGGGTTCGCCACATAAAGCGGCGGCGGGATCTCGGCGTGGTGCAGCGCTTCCACAGCGGCAAAGTGCGCCGGCGGAGAGCGTAACAGCTCGTCGATATCGCCGTCGATCAGCACATCGCCGTCCAGGTACAGAATGCTGTCGAAGTCCCGGAGCACCTCCGGAGCAATGAGGCGCCCATAAGTCGCTGTGGATATGCCGCTGCGCATGGTACTCAGACTCGACCAGTCTAATCCTTGATCGTTTTCGGAGATGTCGACGATATGGGGATCGGCACCGAGGTCGGACAGATACTGACGAACATCGGCACTTACCGGCTCACTGATACCGATTCCCAGCAGCGCAATCGTGAGCCGGCTCCGGGACCCGGCCACCGCGGTAGCCGCTGCGATTAACGTCAGCGGTAGATAGCGGCTGTCAGAGACAAAGGTTAAACACGCGGCCACGTGTTTCTCCGGGGACTGCACGGAAACATGGCAGGTGATGGTTTCACGGTATCCGTGCTCCATTGCCGAAAACGGGTGTTTACTTGGGCTTGAAGCTGGAAGTGTCGCTCGTTGATGCGCAGCCGTGCTTCACTATCAAGCCTCACGGCTGGCGCGAAATCATAGCATCCGATTTTGATTTACAGCTACGTTCCATCCCTTTGAAACTGGAACCTTATTCGCAGTTTGACCATGTCGGGCACCGCGCTTTGATGTTCGTTCATGCGTTTGTTACCACAGGTTCAGCGACACCCGGCCGCGGCCGGATCACCGGAGCAGATAGCCCGCAAAGGATCGCGGGGTTTGTTTCCAATGCCGCGGGCACGTCATCGGGATCGAGCGTACTGTTACCAGCCTCGAGCTCCTCGATAGGGCGCCACCGTTCTTCGTTGGCGGATCGTCGGCATTAGGACCGACTACGCGGGTGCCGACGATGGTGCTGTCAATTGGAACGAGCCAGCCGTCCCCAAAGGTCACCGTGCAACATCTCGTCGAAGGACAGCGAGTTGTCGCATTCGGCATATCCATCGCCTAACACGAACCCGCTGGAAAGGAAGAAGAAACGAAGGGGCTCCGGTCGTGTCATGCGTGAAGGGCGTCCGGCAGTGTCTGAACGATCGGCTATGGACTCCCCGATCCGTGGGGAAAATCATCGTGGGCAAGCCAGCGCCGGGTGCCATAAGCTTACAGTGTGAGGAAGTCGTTCCAGAGACGGGCTAAGCGGCCGAGTACATCAGGGGTTGTAGGGCTGAAGCTGCTCCGACATTTTTTGATGACATGTGTTGCGTGCGTGCTTCTTCCCGATGCCTTCGCACAGTTCCCCCCACAATCGATACAAACCGAAAACGGCAACCTGCCGAGCGACGACGGCTGGACGCTGACCGAGGCGGGTACGATCACCAGCAACCAGTCTCTTATCGACCCGGAATACAACATCCCGGTCTGGGAAATCAGCGACGTCAATGGTACCGGCCGTACGCGCTGGCAGCTCAATGCTGAGGATCTGCCCGGCTTTGAATCGGGCGTGGACTTCAGACTTTCCGCTCGACTAAGAGTGATCGGCGCAGACCGCGACCCAGGATCCGGAAGCCTTCTTGAAGTAGCCGACGGTGCTAGGCGCTATGTGATGCTGTTTGGTCGATCTACCGGTGAGGCGCAGGTCGGTTTTTTCGGGACGGACAGAACACGACGGCTGTTCGGTACGAGATCCGACGAGAACGCCGACTATTTTGATTTTGAACTCCTGCGTATCGATGGCGTAGCCGTTGTTCTGGTAAACGGCGTAGCACTGGACATTGTGCCGGGAGAGGTGGACGCTCAGGTAGGCAACGAAAACCTGCTGCGGGTGAATTTCGGTGACGGCGGAACCACCGCACCCGGCGGCACACGATTCGCCCGCGTTCAATTCGAGTGGGGGCCTATTGAACCCTGCGCTATCGGCATTAACGACGACAGCAGGTCCCAGGCCGATCTTGACGCGATCGCAACACATATTTCACCCTCCTGCGATCGCACGACACTCGTAACACCCGCTTTGAGCATCGGCGGCCAGTTACGCGATTCAAACCCGTTCTCCGGACTGGCGACCATCGACAGAATCATTGGATTTTTCCAGGTCGGAACGCGCGGTCACAGCGATTTTGCGGGGCTTGAAGATCTGGAAGTCGTCAATGGTGATTTCGAGATAGCGAGCAGTAGCGTCTTAAACCTGAACGGTCTTCAGGGTTTGCAAACGGTATCTGGTCAGCTCCTCATCAACGGAAACGACTTCATCGAGGAAGTAAGCGGGCTCACTCAGCTGGAGAGCGTGGGGACTGCCTTCATCATCAATCGAAACGCGGAGCTTACGACGATTGATGATTTCGACAGTCTGACGGACGTGGGCGACTTGCTGTCAATCGGCGACAATCCCAAGCTGACAACTCTGGCTTCTTTCCCGGCGCTGCGTACGACAGGCGGGCTGATATTTCGTGAAAACGGGCTGCTCGCTGAAGTGAAGGGCTTTCCGCTGTTGACGGCTGCGGAATTTATCGTCTTCGAGACGAATGCCACGCTGCAGGTAATCCGTGGCTTTGATGCACTCGAAACCCTTGAGAGTGTAAGTGTCTCTGATTCTCCCGCTCTGCACTCCGTGGATGCATTTCAGGCTATGGAAAGCTTGCAGAACTTCGATATCGTCGGCAATGCAGCACTCACCAACATCGCGGGATTCTCGGCGTTGCGGGAAGTCTCGGATAGCCTGCGTGTGCGATTCAACGCATCATTGTCCGATTGTTCACCGCTGGCATGGCTCCTCGACGCTGTCGATGACGCAGGCCCGGGTCCGGCGGATGGTAATCCGCCGGACGTCTCTGATGTGCTGGTCGCCGACAATGCCGCGGGTTGCAACAGCGTTGGTGAGATAGTTTTCGACAGTGATGGCGACGGCAGCGACGACCATCGCGATCCATTCCCCTTCGATTTTGATAATGATGGTGTGCCGGATAGTGAGGACGCCTTTCCCGCAGATCCCAGTGAAAGCTCCGATAGCGACGGCGACGGTATTGGCGACAATCGTGAAGCAGAGCTTGGCACCAACCCCATTAGTGCTGACAGCGATGGCGATGGTTTCCCGGATCCGGATGAAGTGGATTTCGGCAGTGATCCGGTGGATCCAACCGATATCCCGGGGCCGGCGGGGATCAGCATTACCTTGCTCAAGGCCGCTTCGGACCGTCAGCCGCCCTGACTTGTCGATGGGGTTCGGGCGAGCGATTCGTGCGACCAACTATTGCCCGTGAGAAGCGGGCGTTCCTAGGAAAGAGCGGTGGCGGTGGCACCGGTGAGTGCCCCGGTGGAGGTTGACCGTAGGTATCAGATATCCGCAAGCTACGAAGCCTAACCGCGAAGTGAATCGGACCGCCTTTAAGTATTTCCAGACCCAGGGAGCACACCTCAAGTTGAACGCACTGAGACCAGTTGGACTGGCCCTTGCCATTACCCTGGGCGGTACATCGGCCTTCGCCGAGAATGCAGGGGACTGGGTTCACTTCGGTGGCGATCTCGGGGACACGAAGTACTCCCCCCTCGATCAGATCAACAGCGAGACGATCAGCCGCCTTAAGGTCGTATGGCGCGCACCGGCCATGGATCCCACCGTGCTCGCGGAGAACCCCACGCTATCACCATCGAATAACTTCCGTAACGCGCCGTTGGTGATCGACGACGTGATGTACATCAGCAACCAGGTCGGCCAGGTCGAGGCCAGGCACCCGGGCACGGGCGAGTTGATCTGGAGACAGGCGGAATTGAAAGACAGTCCGTCGCTTAGGCTTACCGGTGCGAGCCGTGCCCTGGCCCATTGGGGCGAAGGTGACGACCTGCGGATTGTCACGATACGCGGCCCCTATCTCTATCAGCTGGACGCCCGCACGGGTGCCGTGGTTACAAGCTTCGGCGACAAGGGCCGTGTCGATCTTCGCGACGACCCCAAGAATCTCTTCCTCTGGAAGGCTCCCGCACCCATCGTGGTCAAGGGCGTCATCGTTGTAGGTGGTCAGCCGATTGCCACGGGCACCGGCGATATCAACAAGGCATCCCTGACCGGCGACGTGCGTGGCTACGACGCGCGCAGCGGCGAACATTTATGGACCTTTCACACCGTGCCCCGGGAAGGCGAACCCGGCATAGAAACCTGGGAAAACGAATCCTGGCGCCGGGGCGGCAAAACGAAAGTCTGGTCCATGTTCAGCGCGGACGAAGAGCTGGGTTACGTCTACCTCCCGCTCAGCGCGCCGCCGAGCGACTATTACGGCGTGTCGCGGCCCGGCGACAATCTCTATTCCGATGCGCTGGTCGCGCTGGATGCGAAGACCGGCAAGAAGGTCTGGCACTACCAGACGGTGCACCACGACCTGTGGGACTACGATCTGCCCACGCCGCCAATGCTGGCGGACATCAAGGTCAACGGGCAGCTTCGTAAAGCGGCGATTCAGGTCACCAAGATGGCCTACGTCTTCGCCTTTGATCGCGCCACGGGTGAGCCCTTGTTCCCCATTGTTGAAACACCGGTTCCCGGTACAACCATGCCCGGCGAAAAGTCATCGCCAACGCAGCCCGTTCCGGTCAAGCCCGCCCCCTTCGATCGCCAGGGCATGAGCGAGGACCAGCTGATCGACTTCACCCCGGAGCTGCGCGCGGAAGCTAAAGAGATTCTGAGCAACTACCACTACGGCCCGATGTATACCGCGCCGTCACCCGCCGGCGGATCAGACGGCAAGCTTGGCACGCTATACCTGCCGGGCTGGGTGGGTGGCGCCAACTGGAACGGCGCCGCGCTGGACCCTGAAACCGGCGTGATCTACGTTCCCTCAGTCACGATTCCCTGGATCGGTAAAGACAACTACCGCCGCCCGCCGGAATCAAAGCTCTATCTGGAGGGACCGCAGGGGCTGCCCCTGATCAAGCCGCCCTATGGGCGGATTACGGCGATCGATATGAACAGCGGTGAGCATCTGTGGATGGTTCCCAACGGTGAAGGCCCACGCGACCACCCTGCCCTCAAAGACCTCGACCTACCTCCCCTTGGCCAGACGGGCCGGGCCGCTCCCCTACTCACCAAGGAATTCCTGTTCCTTGGTGAAGGCGACATGGTGGGGCTAAGCATGCCCAGGTTGAGCGGCGGCAATATGTTCCGCGCGTACGACAAGCGCACGGGCGACGTAGTCTGGGAAGCCGATCTGGGCGCAGGTACGACATCGCCGCCAATCAGCTACCAGTACCGGGGGAGGCAGTACATTGTTGTGGGCATCGGCGGTGTGGATCACCCCGCTGAGCTTGTGGCCCTGAGTATCGACTAAACTCACCGCCCCAACACCGACCCGCCGCTGATGAAAAGATGATGATCCGCGCCGCTTTTCTGAGCATCGCCTGCGTGACGCTGACGATGCTGCAAACCAGCGCTGTCGCGCAGACAGCCGAGAACCGGGTTGCGAAAGCAGCTAGCACTGTCCGCACGTTGCCTGACGCCATCGACAGAGAACTGGTGATGGAAGCCTGCACGCGCTGCCACGGCATCGACCTCGTGCTGGTACAACCGCGTGCGCCTGACGAATGGCTTCAGGTCGTGAGCATGATGGTGGGTAGCGGCATGGCACTCACGGACGATGAGTACGGCCGTATCGTGACTTACCTATCAGAAAATCTGTCATACCCCGTGCGTGCGGCAAAATAAGCGATTGCGTCCCACGCTAGTTGAGGAGCGCCAGAAACTTTGAGAACTATCGATTCAGAGTCATGACCCAGTGAGTGGAATGGCATCATCAACAGGGTCTAGTGAGAAACGATCAGCCCCGTGTGTGGACTGCTCCTCGATTACAAGGGGTTTGATCTCGGGCCGTAGTAGACCTGCAGACCTGTCGGAGCTTCCATCTATTGACCCGAGAATCCTGTTCGCAGCGTTAGGCATGCCGTTCAAATCCGTTCCTTACTGAACCAGCGCGCGCGACCGCTCTCGCCAAGCGATTTTCACTGGCGTCCTTGCTGGTGTAGTGCCGTTGTGCTGGGATGCTGCTCAGCGAAAAACGGCTTGGTGTCAGGTGGTGCTCCGGTAGGTGCTGCCAGGTGTGGCAGGCCGGGGGTGTTCTGCTTCTCTCGCTCAAGATGAGCCAGAGTTCTATCGATGTGGCGGCGTGCGCGTGTCGTATGTCTAACCAGCCCGTGAGGAAACATATGTCATTTCGAGTAACCAGGCGTTTTGCCCAGTCGCTCGCTGTCTTCATCAGCGTCTGCCCTGTATTGGTTAAGGCAGAGCCGGTGACCTCAGCCAAGGAGTACTTTTCCGAATCAGGTCTCATAGTCACGGACTCCCTGTACCCACAGGCTGAAACGGCGCGTCAGATGCTTAACATCCAGACGGCAGCGGGCGGCGTTAATCGCTTCAGACACCGGTCGCAACTGACGCCGACAGAGTCCCAGGCCGTGGTGCGCATGAACCGCGACTCGTACTACTCCGCCGCGGTCGTGAATGTTTCGGAAGGAGCGACGATCACCTTGCCGCAGGTGCCCGAGGGCAAATACCTGTCGATGCAGCCCGTCACGGAGGGTCATCGCACCCAACCGATGACTTATGGGGGAGGCACGTTTCAGCTGGCAACGCATAAGGGAACGCACGTCTTCGTCATTGTTCGCCTCGATTCGACCTTCACGCCAGACGAAGTAAAGGAATACCAGGCTGGAATGAGTGTTAATGCGGCGAGCAGCGCGCTATTTTCTGCGGAACCCGTAAACCGTGATTCGTTCTACGCGGTGGAAAACGCACTCAAGGCCCGGCGAGTAGAGCTACTCAACACCTTCGGTGCCAGGGCCATGACGGTGGGAATGTTCACGGCACCAACGGATGAGTCCCGGGCATTCTTCGTACCTGAGATCCACCAGGTCGCCTCTGCGGCGGGCTGGGGCGGGGCACAGGCGCGCGACAATATCTACGAGGTGTCACCCAACCTTCCCGCTGAGGGTTGCTACCAGGCCACCTTCGAAGACCCGGGCAATGACGCGTTCTGGTCCTTCACGGTTTATGACCGTAAGGGTTTCATGTTTGACGATATCGCTCACGTGAACAGCAATCTCGCTCTGCCGAATGCGGATGGCAGCTACACCGTGAGTATGGGTTGCGATTCAGAAGCTCCGAACAGGATTCCGATCAGCAATGCGTCGGGCGTATTCAACGTCACGGTTCGGCATTATCGGCCGTCGCAGAGGGTGATCGACGGGTACAGGCTGGCGCCTCTCATCGAGAAGATCGAGCGCTAGTTTCGTGCCGAACGTTCTGGCTGAAGTTTGCGATCCGAAGTGGAAGGGCAGACCGCAAAGCAGCTTGAGCGCTGCTTAAGCTGCTGATTTTGAAATAAGAAAGTGGTAGCTACGGGTGGACTTGAACCACCGACCCCAGCATTATGAATGCTGTGCTCTAACCAGCTGAGCTACGTAGCCACGTATGTCAGGCGTCAGGCCTGAAGCGACGGTCAGCGCTAGAGCTTGAGCCAGGCGCCGACTCTATAGCAACGTTCGAAAGGGCAGGACGGAGCGATGCCGTTTCGAGGGTCGCGAAGTTTGTCGATTTGCCCGCGCCAAGTCAACCATTGAAATGCGTCGTCTGCCTCGTTTTGCGCTGTGACATCGGGACCGAGCAGCGCCATAATCACCGCCGCGAGAGCAGGGGGAATACATGAGTACCTATGGCCAACAGCGTCCAGGTAAAGTCGCTCCGGACAACAGCAACAATCCCTTCAAGGAAGACGAATCCACGGCGCCCGCGCGGCCGCCTGGACACGACAACGCGGCATTCCAATTCGTCCGGCAGCTGGGCATGGATCTCGCTAAGGGCGACTTCGACCTACCCCCATTCCCCGATACGGCTCTCAAAGTGCAGCAATGCATACGCGATCCGGACTCGGACATTCAGCAGCTTTCCGCGATCGTCGCCAAAGAACCGGCACTCGCTGCGCGGCTGATGCGCATGGCCAACTCGGCCATGATGCGCCGCGGTCCGATGGAAGTGACTGATATTCCCACAGCAATTTCCCGCACCGGCATGGAGATGGTGCAGAACGCCGCGGTTTCGTTTGCAGCGCGGGAGGCTTTCAAGATTCCGCCGGACGCCGCTTGTCTCAACGACTTGAATGCCCTGCGTCGAGAGAGCGTACAGATAGCCTCCCTTAACTTTGTGCTCGGCAAGCATGTCTCCTCTGTAAAGAGCCCCGACGAGGCGATGCTCGCGGGCCTGCTCAACGCCGTCGGAAAGTACTACATCCTTCTGAAGGCCTCCGATCATCCGGCGCTCTTCGCCGAAACGGAGGCGCTCCAGGGCCTGCTCGCGCAGTGGCATACGGGCGTTGCACGGGCGATCGTGGAATCCTGGAATTTCCCCGAGTCCATTGCCCATGCCGTGGACGAACAGGACATCGACGAGCGGGACCGCATAGACTCGGCCGATCTCAGCGACATCCTGCATATCTCAAAAGCCATAGTGCGCAGTCATGGCAGCAATGTCGCTGGAGCCTTGGAAGGCAAGGACGCATTGGCAAGAATGCGCCTGAGCACAGACAAGCTCCTGGGTATCCTCGAAGAGGAGAAGGAAGCCGTCGAATCCATGGTTCAGGCGCTCAGCGGCTGAACTGAGCAGGCGTATTATGAGCCGGTCCGAGGCAGACGGCATGCGAGTCTGCCGTGCCTGATTACTATATTGCGCGGCAACCGATCCTGGATCGGAAGCGGGAGCTGTACGCCTACGAGCTGCTTTTTCGCGATTCGCAGGTGAATATGGCACCCCGTGACCTTGACCGCACCCTCGCCACCGCCGAGGTGCTGTCGACCACCAACGAAATCGGTCTCCCATCCCTCGTGGGCAAAAGCTTCGCCTTTATAAACCTTCCCGAACGCTTCCTCGAGGAACCGGAGTTGCTGCCGCTGCCCCCGGAGCAGGTAGTGCTCGAAGTGCTTGAGGACGTGGAATTCGACGATGCGCGGCTTGAAGGACTGCGCAAGCTCAACGAGCGAGGCTTCACCCTCGCCCTCGACGACTTTATTTACGACGAACGCTACGAATCCGCCCTGCCCCACGTGGACATCGTGAAGCTGGAAATCAATTGCCTCCCACGAGATACCTGGAAGGCGGAAATAGACCGTCTCAAGTCTCGCGGGAAGAAGGTACTCGCTGAAAAGGTCGAAACGGAGCAGGAATTCGACGCGCTGCTGGAGCTCGGCTGCGACTACTTTCAAGGATACTTCTTCGCCCGGCCAAAGGTGATGTCCGGGCGGAAGCTGTCATCGAATCAGGTCGCGATGTTGCAGCTTCTTGGGCAGCTGAATGATCCGGATGTTCCAATCGTAGAAATCGCCGAGGTGGTGAGCCGCGATGTCTCCCTGTCCGTCCGCGTGCTCAATCACGTCAACTCGGCGGCGAACGCCCTCAACAGAACCATGGATTCGGTCCGTGAGGCGGTCGTTTACCTGGGCCGCGACCACATTCGCAGTCTGGTCACGCTGCTCCTCATGGCCCGCGTTGAACAGAAACCGGCCGCCCTTATGGTGATCGCGCTAGTTCGCGCCAAGCTCTGCGAGTTGATGACAGACACGATGGAGCACGGCGACCCGGGCGCTTTTTTCACCGTTGGTCTCTTTTCTGTCCTCGATGCGCTCATGGATCTCCCGATGGACGAGGTCGTAAAGAACCTTCCCATTAGCGAAGAGCTGGTCGCCGCACTTGTAGATCGAGAAGGGGCCATGGGCGAAGCCCTGGAACTGGCCATCAGCATAGAGCAGGGGAACATCGACGCGGCCGCAACGGAAGACTCCCATTGGACGCCGGAGGTGCTGGCACCCATGCTGCGCTCAGCCACATCCTGGGCAGACGGCGTCGTGGCGGACACGGGGCTGCTTTAGTTCGCTCAACCTTGATAAGCCGTCAAGTGCTCCCGGCGGGCCTCGGAGGTCAGGCACTCTTCTCTTCACTCGCTATGCCGGGTGCTCTGTTCCGCAATAGCTACTTGGTCAAGGAAGGCTGATTCCTGCCCGCATCGGACGTTCGATCTGACAGCGCAGAAGACGAGCATGTACGAAATCCATCCGGCTATGGAGGTCCGACATGCGCTGCAGCGTTCCCGCGACGAAGATCAAGAACCCGTGCAAATCCTACCGGCGTTCTCGCCCCTGCAGGCGTTCGCGAAAATGCAGGTCCGGGCGCTTGCCCTCACTTCTTGCAGCCTTGTGTTCCGTGTTCTGCGCATGCGCACCGCTGCAGGCCGCCATTCTCCCCACAGAGATCTACTACAACGGGCCCAGCCCGGGCGTGGACCCCGATGAGTTCCTTGAGTTGAGCAATACAGGTCCGAACACGCTCAGCCTGCAGGGCTTTCGTTTCAGCCTGGGCATCGACCTGCTGCTGCCGGATATCTCGTTGGAGCCGCTTGCGTCGCTCATAGTCGCGCCCAACCCGGATGGTTTTCGCGCCCGCTTTCCGGCTTTCACGGGTACCCTACTGGATACCCGGGGCGGCCTTTCAAACAGCGGAGAGACCATCGAACTCCTTGATGCCGGCGGGGAAGCCGTCTTCCGATTGCGCTACGACGATACCAGCAGCTGGCCGAGGAGCGCGGATGGCGCCGGAGATTCACTTCAGCTTCTGGGTCCGGATCTGTCGCTCAGCGATGCCATGAGCTGGTTCGCGGCCGCGCCCGATCCGGGCGCCTGGATCGGCTTCGATGTGCCCGACGATCCGAATCCGGACCCTGGCAATCCGATTCCCTTGCCCGGAACCTTCGCCCTGATGTTCGCGAGCCTGGCCGGCTGGGCTGGAACGAGACCTCCTCGATCACAGCGCAACGGAACGGGCGGTACATCCCGGCGGAAGCCATGGTGGCAGCGGTAGCCGGGTGAGAGTTGAGTCGTGACGCACCGATACAAGGGTGTCACAATTGGTGCTGTGCGTTACCTCGC
Source organism: Pseudomonadota bacterium (assembly GCA_039818725.1). GTDB lineage: Bacteria > Pseudomonadota > Gammaproteobacteria > Pseudomonadales > Halieaceae > Congregibacter. The sequence goes on along the minus strand of JBCBTK010000012.1, from coordinate 36,213 downwards.
GCGAGTTGCCGCTCTAAGCGCGGAATACACGTTTACAATCGATGGCATCATGGTGTTCCCATAAACAGTCCGCACTCGACAGACCCTTCCTCCGACGAAGACTTCGAACTCGATGACATCGAGCTTGAGCTCCCGGACGAGGAAGAACGTAAACCTCGCGTGCCTGCCTTCGAGTTTGTACGGCAGCTCGGTGAAAAATTGGCGGAGGGAGACTTTGAGCTGCCACCGTTTCCGGATACGGCCTTGCGCGTCCAGCAGTGCGTCAACGACCCGGATTCGACCGTAACTGATCTGGCGGCGATCGTCGCCAGCGAACCGACGCTCGCCGCACGCCTGCTCCGCATGTCCAACTCGGCCATGATGCGCCGGGGTCCGATTGAGGTGACCGATATCCCGACGGCGATATCCCGAGTTGGCATGGATATGGTTCAGAATCTCTTTGTTTCCTATGCCGCGCGCGAAGCGTTCAAATGTCCGGACGGCAGTGCGTCCATGGAAGAGCTCAATTCCCTCCGCGGCCATAGCGTCAAGGTGGCTACCGTGTCCTATGCGCTCGGCAAGTACTGTCCCTTCGGTGGCAAGCCGGAGGAAGCCATGCTCGCCGGCCTGTTGCACGCCGTCGGTAAGTTCTACATCTACATGCGCGCGGCTGAGTACCCGGCCCTATTCCAGGACCGCACAACGCTCGATGGCATCGTGTCCCAATGGCATACCGGTGTAGCGAGGGCCATCGTTGAATCCTGGGAATTCCCTGCGTCGGTGGCGCACGGTGTCGACGAACAGGAGGTCAAGGCGCGGCATCGCGCCGGAGCGGCGGACCTCAGCGACATCCTGTTCCTTGCCAACCTGCTCACACGTGCCGGCTTCCGCGCGGCGGCGCAGGTGGGCGACCTCGACGCGCTCGCTCGCCTGCGCACCACCCCTGAAGAACTCGCCGCCCTCCTTGAGGATCACGGCGAGGAGATTCAGTCCATGATCGACGCGCTGTCGATCTAGGCAGCTTGAAGTACAGCCGGGCCCGTCGACCAATTCAGCTCATCCCCCGGCCCTACCTGGGTCCGCTCGAAAACCATCCACAGACCCACCACTTTTCGGACGTTTGCTGCGCTTCAGGGAACGTACCAGCTTGTCGAGTTCAATCGCGATAAAGCTCGGCAGGAAGCACAGGAGAATCATGGGCCACCAGTCGATGGGGAAGGGTGCGGTGCGAAACAATGCCGATGCCGAAGGCACCAGTGTGGGGATGAAGCGAATCGAGATGCTCAGAGTAATTCCGGCAAGCAGCCAGGGATTGCTGAACGGATTGAAACTGAACACGGAGCGGTGCACAGAACGAGCGCTGACCAGATAGCCGAAATGCGCCAGAAGGATTCCCCAGAACGCCGCCGTTTGCGCCTGGGTGAGAAGGAGTGGGTTCAGAATCTCGCCACCGGGCCCCACAGCGCTGTGACCGAAGTAGTAGTACAGCCCGAAGCCCGGCAGCGCGATGGCAAAGCCGATAAGCACGACTCGCTGAAGGAACAGGGCGTTGATGATGTGCGCTTCGGAGTCGCGAGGGGGGACATCGAGTAATCCGCGCTCCTTTCGCTCGAGCATCAGCGGCATGGTGAGCAGCACCGAATCGAGGAGGTTCACCCACAGGATCTGCACGGGCTCGAGTACGAAGCGCGCCGAAAAGATCGGTATCGTCGCCGCCATCAGTACCGCACCCATGATCAGTAGCGCCTGGGCCGCATTGGTGGGCAGGGTGTAGAGAATGGCCTTCTGCAGGTTGTTCCAGGCGTGACGCCCTTCCTCGACGGCCGCGACGATCGTGGCGAAGTTGTCGTCCTCGAGCACCATGTCAGAGGCTTCCTTGGCCACCTCCGTGCCGCCCTGCCCCATCGCGACGCCGATATCGGCGGCCTTGAGTGCGGGTGCGTCATTGACTCCATCTCCAGTCATCGCCACGACGTGCCCGTTGTGCTGGAGCGCCTCGGCAATGGACTTCTTGTGCTCCGGCGCCACGCGGGCGAAAACCGACACGCGCTCCACCGTTACGCGAAGCTCCTCGTCGTCAAGCTCTGTGAGCTGAGTTCCCGTCAATGCCGTGCCGGCATCGATACCCAGCTGACGCGCTACGGCCTGCGCCGTATCCGGATGGTCCCCGGTGATCATCACGGTGCGAATGCCAGCGCGACGGCAAGCTCCGACGGCCTCAATGGCCGACGGTTTGGGTGGGTCGATCATGCCCTGGAGTCCGTAAAATACGAGGTCGTGCAGATCGTCGGTGGTGAGATCCGCTTTGCCTGCCTCCATGCGTTTACCCGCGAAGCCCAGCGTCCTAAGCGCCTCCCCAGCGAACTGCGCGGCGCGCGCTGAGGCGATATCCGAGTCCAGGAGCGCCGCGTCACCGGCCGCGTTCAGCTGCCGATCGCACATGCCCATAATCACTTCCGGAGCGCCCTTGACGTAGAGGTGTCGCTCTCCGTCGTTCTCGACCAGGACGGCCATGTACTTTACGGAGGAATCAAAGGGCATCTCCGCAAGCCGCCGTACGCCGCCGTCATGCTGCCCTCCCTTGATGGCCGCCACGCGTAGTGCGACTTCGGTTGGATCTCCAAGACTCTCACCACCGTGTACGCGGGCGTTATTGCAGTGATAGCCGGCTTCAAGGAGGATTTGCAGGGCGGGCTGCTGGGAAACGCTCACCGGCGCATCGAGCATGAAATCGCCGCTCAGCGCATTGCCTTTCCCCGTCACCTCATAACTCATGCCACCGGCAAAGGCCCGCGTTACGGTCATTCGGTTTTCCGTGAGCGTGCCCGTTTTGTCCGAGCAGATCACTGAAGTTGCGCCCAGGGTTTCGGCCGCCGGTAAACGGCGAATCAGGGCCTTTCGCCTCGCCATTACGACGCCCGAGAGCGCGAGCACGGAGGTAACCAGGGCCGGAAGCATCTCAGGGATGGCGGCGACTACCAGGCTCACGGCGCCAAGGAAGCTGTAGGGCATGGCGTAGCCAAGGTAGATACCGTAAACAAAGTTGAACGCGCCGATGATCAGAATGGCCACGATCAGGCTGCGCACAAACTCCTTCATCTTGATTTGCAGCGGTGTGGCGGTGCTCTCCACGGTCTTGACCATGTCGGCAATCTGACCAAAGGCCGTGGCGCTGCCAGTGGCAGTCACCACCGCCAGGGCGCTTCCCTGCGAGATATAGGTCCCGGAAAAACCCGTGTTGCGCTGGTCTCCAGGCACAAGATTCTCGCCCTCCAGGGCGTCCGTGGTCTTCTTGACGGGAACTGATTCACCGGTGAGCGAAGATTCATCTGCGTGCAGGTTGCTGGCTTCTATAAAGCGCAGATCGGCGGGAATCTTGTCGCCGGCTTCGAGCACCACCACATCGCCCGGGACCAGCGTATTTGCCGCGATGCGCTGCCGATTTCCATCGCGCATAACGAGACACTCCTGCACCATCATATTGCGCAGCGCGTCGAGCGCCCCCTCGGCCTTGCCCTCCTGAACAAAGCCAAGCACCGAATTGAGGAGGACCACTGAGAAAATAACGATCGTGTCCGGCCACATATGACTGCCCAGCGCGCTGAGTACGCCCGTGGTCAGTGCAGTGGCAATCAGAATGATCACCATGGGATCGTTGAACTGGCGCAGAAAGCGCAGCCAGGCCGGTGTTTTGCGGAAGGCGATCTCGTTCAGGCCATGCTCGTCAAGGCGGATTTGGGCATCGCCCTGCGTCAAACCGGAGGTTGAAGTCTCCAGTTCCCGGAGCACGCCATCGCCATCGAGGCGGTAGGCTGGCGCCGACAATTCGCGCATCGGAATGAGACCCAGACAGGATTGGGGTACCGATTATGAGCGGGTGCGTTTGCGCGGAGATTGACCTGACGCAAGGTTGCGCCGGCTAAAGTTCACTCGTCTATACCGAGCCGTATGAGATTTACAGTTGCGGCATCGAAATTCGCCTGCGCGACGCGCGTGCGCTGGAGCGCTTCGTAGTATCGAACCCGCGCATCAGCGGCCGTTTCCTCGCGGATGTTCACCAGGAAGAAGTCGCTCGCACCTTGTTCAAAGCGCCGGATTTCGGCCAGCCGCATGGTCTCCGAGAGGTCCACATCCTGCTCCGCCAGGGCTTTGAGATCCAGGGCCGTATCGAGTTCGAGGAGGATGTTCTGCAGCTCGATCTCTACCTGATCCTCCACGCGGCGCTGCTCCTGGCGGAGCGACTCAAGCTGGGCCCGAGCCTGGGAGATACGACCACGGGCCTGGCGCCGCTCAAGGGGTACGCTGAACGTAAAGCCCACTATCACATCAGTGGAATCACGGGAGGCGCCGCCTTCGCCAATGGCTCCAAAGCCCTCGGCCAGTTCGAAGTTAAGATCAAGTCTTGGCTCGAGCTCATTCTCCGACAGCGCGATCTTCTGCAACGCGCGCTCGGCTCCGGTCTGGAGTATCTGCAGTTCGGGACGGCGGGCGAGGAGTGCCGGCACGTCCAGCGACGCCGCCGCCGGCACCGGAGGCAGTGCGGCAATCTGCGGCTCCGCCGGTAGGCGCTGCGTCCCCGGCAACAGCGGATTTCCGTCCTCACCGCGCAAGAAGAAGGCGAGCTGGTTGGCTGCCACGCGAAAGTCCCGGCGAGCCGCCGTGGCCAGCGTCTGACGGCGCGTGATGTTCTGCCGGTTCTCCGTAATGAAGATAGCGGCACGGCGACCGCTTTCGACTTGCTGCTCCAGGCCGCCCTCGCGCTGCAGCGCGATGGCGAGGAGATTTTCATAGACCGCAAGCTGCTGACCCGTCGCCACCCAGCGCCAGTACGCTGCGAGAGCCCGCTGCTGGACGCCAACCCGCGTCAGCAGAACCTCGAGATCCGCCTGCCGAAGCGCCAGCTCCGCATCGATCTGGCCGAAGCGGCGATCGTCGATATTCCGATCGCGAAGCAGGCTGAAGAGAAACCCGAGCTTGGCCGTGCCTCCCGTATTCGTGAAGTTCTGGTCTTCGTAGATGGGAAATTCGCCATTGGAGATTGCATACTGGCCGTAGAGCTGTGCGCCCCAGGGCCGCAGCGGCTTGGTCGCCTTGCCGATGATGGAGGTGCCATCCCAGAAGCCCTCCGTGCGATCGAAGCCATCGGCGGCGAACACGATGTCAAACGCACCAAGCGCCTCGGTGACACGCCCGGCAGCAGCCTGGCGATCAGCGAGCGCCTTCAAAATCGTGGGGAAGTGCTCTCCCGCGGCGGCCAGGACTTCTTCGGGTAGCAGCGGATGCTCTGCCACGGGTACGTCGGCAAGTATTACCTCACTGTGAAGAAGCGTCGCGCCCCACAGCGCGGCCGATAGTAAAGCCAGAAGCCTGCGCGCAAACCCGACCGGGGCAAGCTCGCCCCCGAACCGTTCCATCCCGCCGCTGGTCACTGCGCCTCGGCCACCATCGGGTCGGATTCACCGACGAAGTTCGGGGGGAAGTTGTTTAGCTGGCGCCAGATTTCATAGCCCACCGGTACCGTGTCGAGCAGGACCCAGGCGCGCGCCTTGGAGCCGAAGCGCACGAAGCGCCGATCCGGCCAGGTTTCGCCGTTGCTCCTGTCCTCCTCCACCAGAACGCGGAAGCGACCGTTGGACTGGGCTGAGGGGTCGATCGCTATAACGCGCCCTGAGAACGTACCGACCGCAACCGAAGGCCAGCCACTGATCTGCACCACGGGCCAGCCTTCAAACTGTACACGGACGCTCGCACCGTCACGCACAAGCGCCACATCCCGCCCGTCGATGTACAGCTCGAGGGCACGCTCTGCGTTGTCCGGGACAAAGGTCGCCACCACCTGCCCGGCGGAGATAAAGGTCGCCGCATCGCCGGCATTTACGCGCAGGATCACGCCATCGCGGGGAGCGCGCACGATCTGCACAGACTGGCGCGACAGGTTGACGTCCACGCGACTCAGCTCAGCTCCGGCCTGCGCCACGTCGGCGCGCAGCTGCTCCACGCGTATCCGTGCCTGTTCAAACTCGCGTCGGGCCGCCAATCCCTCATCGAAGAGGCGCTCGGTCCTTCGCTTATCGATCTGCGCGATTTCCAGGGCGGTTTCCGCGGCCGTCAGTTTGGCCATGATCTGCTCGCGCTCGGCCTGCAGACGATCAAGGAGCTTCGGATCGTTGTCGACGATACGCAAGATGGGGTCGCCCACCTTGACCCGCGATCCGTCGCGCACGTACCACTCCTGGATACGGCCGGATACCAGCGCATTGATTTCCTGCATGCGGTCATTGGGGTTAAGCGCCGTGACCGAACCTGGCCCCGAAGCGGTCTGCACCCAGGGCACGTAAATCAGGAAAAGAACCACGAACACGATGAAAAAGAGCAGGCCGACGCCCACAACGCGTCCAACGTTTGGTGTGCCTATGCTATTGAGGGTATGGAATTTTTCCGCGTGGTAACCAACACCCATGTTCAAGACTCCCGCCGCGCGGATACGGCGGTCTCGCCGTAAATGGATAGAGGAACGCGCATAGGGTGCTCCGCCAGTCCCATCACCTCACAGAGGCCGTCATAGTCGTTCACCATGATCTGTTCGTCGTAGCCCAGGCGCAGAAAGCGGTCGTAGCGCATATCGATATTTTCATAGGTGAAGTAGACAATCGTTGTGTTGCCGCGTTCCTGAAGGGCGTCCATGGCACGGAGCAGGAACACTTCGGGCATGCCATCGTAGGCCTGCGTCAGAACGATCACCCGCGGATTCGAGACAATAGCCGCGGCCAGTTTGAGTTGCATGGTTTCGACAATCGACAGCGGCCATCCCGTGCCGACAATCTCCGTATCCAGGCCCTGAGGGAGCTGCGTCACGGTCTCCGCGAGACCCACGATTTCCAGCACTCGTATCACGTCTACGGGCTCGGTGGTCGGCGCCGAGAGCTGCAGAAACTCGCGAATGCTGGTTTCCACGGCGTTCGGGCGATCGAGCACGATCACTTCCTGGCGCATTTCATAGGCCTTCAGCTCTCGAAGGTCCTGTCCGCCTACTGCAATATAGCCACTGTCCGGCACCGCGTGTCCGCGCACGAGCCGCGTGAAGACTCGCTGGGCGCGATGGCTGTCCGCGTAAACACAGACTCGGGACCCCGGGGGAATCGAAAAATCCAGGGTGATTGTCGGGCCGACCACCACCTTGTTGAAGGTCAGGCTTGAATCGCCGCCGATACGCCGCTGCGCTTCCTTGGGCTGATCCTGTTCAACTTTGAAGAACAGGGACAGCTCGTCTACGGCGCCGCAGATGTCGTAGAAGTAGCTCATGTAAATACCCATTTGCGACACTCCTACGAAGACAGCGGAGAGCACCAGCTCCGCCGCGACAAGCTGCCCGAGGGACAGTTCACCGATAATCACCAGCCACCCCCCGAGCCCCAGCAGCGCCGCGCTCGCCGCCGCATAGACAAACAGAAAGCTCAGCGTCTGAGAAAAGTGGTGACGAAAGTGGCGGCGATGCTGCGTCATGTAGGAAGCCGTGACCTCGTCGGTGTAGCGGAGAGCTTCATCGATGTGCATCTCTGTTTTGTAGAAACCGTTCGCATGGCCCAGGGATTCAAGCCAGCCTGCGGTGTAGTGCTTGCGGTGCGAGAGTTCCACCGCGCTGCGAATGCCGCGACGACCCCAGATGATCCACACCAGCCAGATCAAAAACAGGATCGTCGCGTTGAAGGCCAGCAGCAGGGGGTGGTAGGACGAGACCAGGATGAAACCGACCACGGCCTGTAGGATGATGGTGAAGCCGCCCACAAGCACGTTGGGCACCATCTTCATTACGATAATAATGTCGAAATAGCGGTTAAATAGAGCGCTCTTACCCGTGTCATCGAAGAACGGGTTGCGCGCATAGATCGTGCGCAGAGCGATTTCCGAGACGATGCGTGCGTAGAATCTGCGCCCGTAAACATCAAGAATATAGATGCGTAGAGCATTCAGCCCCCCGGCCAAAAGCAGAAGAACGAATAGCGATAGCGACAGGACCACAAGCGGCGTGGCGAGCTGGATGTTGGCGACGGTATTGATCAGCATCTGCACCGACACTGGCGTCGCCAGCGACAGCAGACTTATGGCGACGCCATAAACGATCGCCAACGCATAAAAACTGCGTTCGGGCGAGAGAATGGTGATAAAAAATCGGAACAACGACGAGAGGTCGTTTTCCTCCGCCGGGTACTTCTCGGCCATGAATTTGTCTCGGCGTGCGGCTCAGCCAGTGAGTCAGCTTAGGGCTACGGGAGTGAAGCAAAGTTCCCTATTATACGTAAGAGCCTGGCCGTTTGGTCTCGTGCTTGAGCGCTGGGTTCAGAGCGGCTCGGTACGCGGTCGCGGCTCCGCTTTTGTTGCTCCGTGGAAGAGCTTCGGGGTGTTGACTCGCACCCGACGCCAGAGGGATTCAGAGAGGGATTCAAGAGCCCGGGGACCGAAGTCGCCGGCTTCGATCCAGCGCACCAGAGCTGCGGCCACGTCAGGGAAGGCAATCTGAGGCGCAGGTCGGTCGTGGCTCAGCCAGTCTCGAATCAACCCTGCATCCAACTCATTAATGGACATACCGTAGCCGAGCTTGCGCAGCGCAAGCGCATTCGACGCCTGCTCCATTTGCCGACCCTGGGGTTTCACCAGCAATCGCTTGCCCAGGGCCAGACACTCGCTTGAGAGTTCGAAGCCAGCGTTGCACAACACCGCTTCGCAGTCGTGAAGGTCGCGCCGGAAACCCTCGAGAGACGTAGGCCTAAGATGGAGGTTGGCCTCATCGACATGCTTCGAATCCGGCGCATACACGTGGAACTCAAATTCGGGAATGGCGCGCAGAAGTTCATGGACGCGCCACTGGGATTCGAAAGGCAGGTAGACGAGCACCTTGCGCGGGCGATGCAATACGGGACCGGGACCGGCATCCACAAGTGGCGGGAGAATGGGTGCACCGAACTTGTCCCAGTGCATGCCTACGCGCACATCACCGGGGGCAAACAGGCGCATTACCAGCGACGTGCGCAGGTCTCGGTTGGCAACAGGCACCGCGTGGTCGAAGGCCGGCTGGTGTCCGAGACTGATCACACGTTTGCCGCGCAAGCGGCCGGCCCAGGCGGAAATCGGCTCAAAATCCGTGAGTACAAGGTCGTAGGAGGACAGGTCGAGGGCGATGACATCACGGATGAAGCGCAGATAGCGATTGCCGATGATGGTCCGCCAGTAATTTACATGACCGTCGATGTTCACGAAGGTGAGGCCGGTACGCGCCTGAAACGATCCAAAGCACTCCATATCGAAGTAGCGCCCCACTTCGCGACCGCTGAATAAAAAATCAACATCGAGGGCGCTACCCGCGAAGGCCGCCGCCATGGCGCGAGCACGGCTCAGGTGCCCGTTACCGGTGCCCTGAACACCATAGAGAATTCTCACTTGTAAGCGCCGGGCAGTCCTGGGCGTTTAGAACAGCCAATAGGCTGTAGAGAGGGCAGCGCTGGTACCTAACACGGCGCCCATCACGGTATCGGTGGGGAAGTGCACGCCCAGGCATACCCGGGACATGGCCACGGCCATACTCCAGATGTAGAGGGGTAGCAGCAGCGGGCCGAAGTGCAGCACCAGCAGGGTAACGAAGAGGAACGCCGCCGAAGTATGACCGGAGGGAAAGCTGAACTCATCAGCCGCGGTAATCTGACTCTTAAACTCCGGCAGGGCATCGGAGGGGCGGCGACGTCGCAGGCCGTTTTTAAGGATCCAGTAGCTGACCCGCTCTATCGCGAAGGCAGCAACGATATGCTGCAGGAACACGTCACCGCCGCGCTCCCAGAGCATGGAAATGAGCGCCCCGACAACCACATAGAGATAACCATCAGCGCTGCGCGAAATAATGCGGCGACGCTTGGCAAGCCAACTCTGCGAGTGCTGCAGAAGCAGCAACATCCGGCGGTCGAAGTCCTGAATGCTGTCGATAACTCGCATGGGCGAACCGTAGGCTCGTTATGTGACGCCCAAATGACGTGCAAGCGGCATTGCATGAATTTTCTATGACAAATATAGCGGCCGATTTACGTCCCTCAAGCCCTTTTTGAACCGTTAACTGGCAGACCAGTCAGGGAATGGGAACACAGAGCAGATCGCTGCCGATAGTCGTTTTCCCATCGTAGGACGCCGTTAGGGAGGCCAGGTTCTCGTCCAGATTCACCAGAGAGCGCGCCATAAAATGGCTCAGCAGCACGTGCTCGGCTCCCGCCTCGTCGGCGATCTCACCGAGGCGTGCCGGCGTGGCATGCAGCGCCAGTGCAGCCCGGCCGGCCGCATCGGGAATGGGCATGTGGAGCACCAGCAGATCAGCGTCCTCGGCGAACTCGGCCAAAGCATCACCGTGACCGTCGTGGTCGCCGGCAAACACAATGCGTCGCCCACCCGCGGTGACTCGATAGAACGCCGAGGGTACCGGTCCATGGGAACCGCCGGCGGCCTCCAGTTGCACGGGGCTGTCGCGAAGGATGATGCGCGTGAGCTCCAGTTCCTCATCTCCTTCGTCTTCCACACCATCGTCGTCCTCGGCTTCTTCGATCTCAACTGTGACGACGCGCAGATAGGGCAGCCCGTCACTTCCATCAAGGTAGCCTCCGAGGTAGGGATAGGCGCCGCTCCCCGGCTGCAGCAGCGCGGCCAGGAAGTCTTCAATCGACGGGAAGCTGACCCGTGCATTGCCGCCACCGGAGGGGCCGGCGAGAACGAGGGAACGCTCACGGCTGGAGAAATAGCCTGACTTGAGCAACGCCGGCAGGTCCGTCGTGTGATCGGCGTGGAGATGCGTGAGCAGAACTGCGTCGAGATCGGAGAAGCTTGCTCCGGCTTCCGCAAAGCGAAGCTGTGCACCGCTGCCGACATCGACGAGTACTCGCGCCTTTCCGTCTACCCATACCAGGTAGGCGCTGGATGCGCGGTCGTCGTCGGCTATGGGTCCGCCCGAGCCCAGCACCTGTACCGCGACGCCCACGTCGCGACCGCAGCTCTGGGCATGTGCAAGTCCGCTTGTCAGCGCCAGGACCAGGGGCAGGAGCCAGCGGCGTCGCTGTGGCCGCCCGCGGCCCACCGGGATAAGCTGAAGCCAAAAGGGGGCGTTCAAGGTTATGTCCTCACTAATCGGAAAGGCTTATGAGCATACTGTATAGGAGCGCCTTCGGCCTCGCGTCGGACATCAAGGCGGGAAAACTGTCTTCCGTGCAGATTCTGGAGTTCTATCTCGAGCGCATTGAGAGACTTAATGAAGCCCTGAATGCTGTTGTCGCCCTGGATACGGACGCCGCCCTGGCGCGAGCCGTGGAAGCTGACGGTGCCGCTGCCGCAGGCAAGGACTGGGGCCCACTTCACGGTGTCCCCATGACGATCAAGGACGCCTGGTGCACTGCGGGCCTCGTCACGACGGGAGGAATCCCGGCGCAGGCAGACAACATACCCGCGAGCAACGCCGCGCCCGTGCAACGTCTCCTGGACGCCGGCGCCATTGTCTTTGGTAAAACCAACGTGCCGTTCATGAGTGCGGACCTGCAGAGCTTCAACGACGTGTACGGCGTCACCAACAATCCCTGGAACCTCAAGCGAACGCCCGGTGGCTCTTCCGGCGGTGCTGCCGCGGCGGTCGCCGCCGGCCTCACGCCACTCGAACTCGGCAGCGATATCGGCGGATCCCTCCGCACGCCCAGCCATTTCAGTGGCGTGTTCGGGCACAAGAGCAGCTACGGACTCGTAAGCACCCGGGGCTACCTTCCCCCCGGCGAAGAGGTGGTGGCCGAATCCGACCTTGCCGTTGCCGGGCCCATCGCTACCTGTGTCGATGACCTCGAACAGGCACTCAACGTACTCGCCGGCGCATCACCGGACTTCAACGCCGTGCCCCCGGCCAGGCTGCAGCCGCCGAGCTTCACAAACCCGTCTGAACTCCGCGTTGCCGTATGGGCCGACGACCCCTTCTGCCCCGTTGAAAACTCGGTGCGCGAGCACATCGAAACGGCCGCCGAAGCACTTGCTCAGCTCGGCGCCAGTGTCGAAAGCGGGGCGCGGCCGGCCGTCGACTTCGAAGCCAATCACGTCAACTACGTGCAGCTGTTCATGTCGGTGCTCGGTGTCGATATGCCCGAGTCCGTGCACGAATCCGCGCGAGCCATGGTCGCCGCTGCCGATCCCGACGATATGAGTGAGCCCCTGCTGCAGATGCGTGGGATCAGCCTGTCGCTGAACGATTGGCGCCGCCAGGACGATATCCGCCAACGTACCCGCCTTGCCTGGGAGGCATTCTTCGACGACTTCGACGTACTGCTGTGCCCATGCGTTCACGTTCCGGCTTTCCACCACGATCCGAACCCCGATCTCCAGGCGCGACGTCTCACGGTGAACGGCGTGGAGCGACCCTACGGCGAGCTCGTGCGTTGGGCCGGTCTGACCCTGAACGCCTATCTCCCGGTAACCGTTGTGCCCCTGGGCACGACGCGGGAAGGACTCCCGGTGGGCATGCAGATTGCCGGTCGCTTTCTCGGCGATCGAACGACCCTCGCCGTGGCAAAACTCCTGGAGGCGCATCATCGTGCTTTCGTGCCACCGCCCGGCTACGCAGACTGACCTTGGCGTCCACTGTGCTCGCACAAGCGGCTGAACGATGAGTGAATCCACAAGCCGCCTCCTCGGTGAGCGCGTTGCCCAGTACCGGCAGCTCCAGGGCCTGACCCTCGAGCAACTCGCCGCCGAGTCCGGAGTGAGCCGCTCCATGCTCAGCCAGATCGAGCGCGGGCGCGCCAACCCAACGCTGGCGGTGACACAGCGCATCGCGCAGAGCTTCGGAATCAGCATCGGCGAACTGGTCGACGATCCCAACGCAAGCAAGCGCATCGACGTCGTACGCGGCGATGATCCTGCCGCCCTGTTCCGTGCGGACGACCAGTGCGAACTGCGCACTCTGTCGCCGCTGCAGTTTGAAAAGAACATCGAGTTCTACGCCATCGCTCTGGAGCCCGGAGCCGAGCTGGCCAGCGAGGCGCACTTCGAGGGCACGCGGGAAATGTTCAGCGTCGCCCGGGGCTGCGCCGAAGTCGTCGCAGGCGCTACGAGCATCGTGCTCCAGCGGGGTGATACGGCCCACTATCGGGCCGATGAACCCCACGTGATTCGCTGCCAGGGGCAGCAACGCCTGGAAGGCTATCTGATCGTCAGCTACCGCTGAGCCGCCCGCCCTGGCGCGCGTAGACGAGATGCACGGTGACGATCATGACGGTGAGAAGGGCAATCGCTCCGCCCTGGTGCGCCGCGGCCACGGGAACAGCCACGCGACTCAGCAAAGTGCTGATGCCGAGAGTGAGCTGGAGCAGCAGTACGAGAATGACCGCGGCACCCGCCACGCGTAGAGGGCGATCGCTGCCGCGTATGAGAAGGTGTAGCCCAAAGCCTCCAACCAGGAAAAACAGCAGATAGGCAAAGAGCCGGTGATTGAACTGGATGGTCGTCACGTCTTCAAAGGCCGCCTGCCAGGCCGGGGTCGAGGCGTAGAGGCCCGGGGGCACAAATCCCTCACCCATGCGCGGCCAGGTCGGGTAGGAGTAACCCGCGTCGGTCCCGGCGACCAGACCGCCGCTCAGAATCATGAGGTAGACGAGGGCCAGGAGAAGCGTGGCTGTGGCGAGGTGCCGCGGCGATGCCAGCTGCGACGGTGCGGCGCTCCGAGGCCAGAGCCTGAGAACCTGCCAGACGATCGCCGCGTAGAGAGCCACCGCAAGCCCCAGATGCGCCGTCAGGCGATACTGGGAAACGCTCGGTCGATCAACGAGGCCGCTCTTCACCATGTACCAGCCCAGCAAGCCCTGACAGCCGCCAAGGAAAAACAGCAGCGCCAGGCGCGGCATTAGACCGGGCCGGACGACACCGCGCACGGCGAAAAACACCAGGGGGACGATAAACAGTAGACCGATCACGCGGCCGAGTACCCGGTGCAGATACTCGTACATAAAGATGACCTTGAATTCTCCGAGGCTCATCCCCTGGTTGATCTTCTGGTATTCCGGGAACTGGCGATACTTGTCGAAGACCTCCTGCCAGGCCGTCTCTCCGATGGGCGGCCACGCGCCCATGATCGGACGCCACTCCACCATCGACAGCCCCGACTCGGTCAGGCGCGTCACACCCCCGAGCAGAATCATGCCGTAGATAACAACGGCGCAGCACAACAGCCAGAGCGCCAGCTGCCGATCGTGGTGTGGTTGGTAAGCGTTCGAAAACATCGGGGACCCCATTCAGGGCGCGGATGATAGCGAAAGCTCCCCGCGTGCGCCCACCTGCGCATCGACGTTGGCAGGGAGGAGAATCGCCACCGTAAGCCCTCCCCCGTCACGATTTACCGCGTCAAGACGACCCCCGTGCTGCTCCGCGATCCACTGCGCGACGGCCAGCCCCAGCCCCGTGCCCGCCCGGGCCGGCTGAGCGTCCCCCTGGAAATAGGCCCGGGTGATCTTCCCCAGCTCGTCCTCCGCCACGCCCGGGCCGCGATCGGACACTTCCAGGCGCAGCATCTCGCCATCGCGGTCGATACGCAGCTCGATTTCACCGTTTTGGGGCGAGAACTTGATCGCGTTGTCGATAAGCGCCATCAGGGCCTGACGGAGACGATCGGCGTCCGCCCTCGCCGTCAATGCGGCCCCGCCGGCCCGCAGCTGTAGCGTCACCTCGTTGACCCGAGCATAGCCCCGCGCGCTCTCCACGGTGCTGCGCAGCAGATCAACCAGCTCCAGGGACTCGAGCTCCACGCCCAGGCGGCCATCGTCTGCGCGGGCGAGGGTCAGGAGATCCGATATCCGTCGACGCAGCTGCTCGCCATGGACGCTGATGTGTTCCAGGGCATCGCGATAGGCAGCCTCACTGCATTCCCGCGTCTGCAGGGCCACCTCAGCCTCGCCGAGGAGCACGGCCAGGGGCGTGCGCAGTTCGTGTCCGACCTTGGCGAAGAACAGGCGTCGCGAATCGTCGATACGCTGTAGCCGGTCTGCCTTGTCCGCAAGCTCCTCCGTACGCTCCGCTACGAGGTCCTCGAGACGCTCATTGCTGTCGCGCAGTGCGTTGCGCTGCTCCTCGAGTCGACCGGCCATTTCGTTAAGACGCACGGAGAGACCCTTAAGCTCGGGAGGACCAACTACCGGAATGCGATGAGAAATATCACCGGAGGCGAGCTGCGATGAGCCGGACTCGAGCAGACCGAAAGGTTCGGCAAGAAATCGATAGAACAGCGCCGCGGCTATAAGTACCGCGAGCGCGGTACCGAGGACTGAAACGACGGCATAGATCATCACCCTCCCGCGCAGCGCATCGAGGTCCGCGATTACCGCCGCGACTTCCTCCCGCTCATCGCTGAGCACGTCGTCAAGCCGGGCGGCGAGCGTTGCGTACTGCGCGAGCGTCGCTCCGTCGAGACCTGCGTCACGGCCGCGATCCTGATCGAGGATCCGAAAGAGACGTGCGTAATCTTCGCGAAGGGAAAAGGCGGCAACGAATTCCTGGGCTTCCTCAGCCTGTTCATCCGGGTCGTCGGTGCTGCCTATCTCCTCCTGCGTACGGGCGATAAGGGCGTCGATACCAATCGCCACGCGCTCCCGGTCGGAAAAAAGCGAATCGTCCAGCTCCCCTCCGCTGCGCGTCTGCAGCTCGGCCAACATGGCACGCACTGCTTCGGTCTCCAGGCCCGTGGCAATCGCCAGCTGTTCGTAGGAGCGTACGGCGCGCTCCAGACGCAACTCGGCGCTTGAAGCCACGAAAAGCGAGATAAGAGCGCTCCCCGTAACGAGTAGAACGAGGGCAAGGCTTGCCAGACCGAGGAATTGCTTTATCGACACGGTCTAGCGGAGCTTGAAGCCAATACCTCGCACGGCCTCGATGCGAGCTATGGACCCTGCCGCGGCGAGCTTCTTGCGCAGATATCCGATGTAAACATCCACGCTGTTGGACGTCACGCTGCGCTCGGACTGCCATACGGCTTCGATGAGATGTTCCCGAGAGACGGGTCTTTCGGCGTTTGCTACCAGGCAGGCGAGAGTGTCGAACTCGCGCGGAGTGAGGAGCAGCTCCTGTGTGTCCACCCGCACCTCCCGGGAACGGGCGTCGATAACAACGTCGCCGAACGCGTGGCGCTGCGTCGGCGCCGCGCCGCGCCGCATGAGGACGCGAAGGCGGGCCACCAGTTCGTCGATCGCGAAGGGCTTGGTCAGATAATCATCTGCGCCAGAGTCGAAGCCCTCGAGTTTGTCGTCGAGCTCGTCGCGGGCCGTGAGCATGCACACCGGCGTTTCCACACCGCGAAGCCGCAGTTCCCGGCACAGATTGAAGCCGTCGGCATCGGGTAGCATGAGATCGAGAACCAAGGCGCTGTAGTGCTGTCGCTGAAGGTGTGCGATCACGTCGCGGCCCTCGCGCAGCCAATCCACATCGATGGCGTGGTTGGCGAGGCCATTGCGAACCACGCGCCCGATACCCGCATCGTCTTCCACAAGCAGGACGCGTGGCTTCATCGCTTCGTTCATGTGCCTCGCTCCCAGGCCGTCAAACCATCAGCTCCTCGCGGTCGCGGAAGAATTCAAGCGCGTCCGGGTTGGCAAGCGCGTCAGTGTTGTTTACGGCCTCCCCGAGCACTACCTTGCGCACGGCCAGTTCAACGATCTTGCCACTGATCGTTCTCGGTACGTCTGCTACCTGAAGGATCTTCGCCGGAACATGGCGCGGCGTGGCATTCTCGCGAATTGTCCGCCGAATCGTTCGGATAAGTTCGTCGTCCAGGCTGTGACCATCGGCGAGCACGACGAACAGCACGACGCGCACGTCGTCTTCCCAGGGCTGACCAATGACCACGCTGTCTTGGATCTCGGGGATGCGTTCAATCTGGCGATAGATTTCCGCGGTACCGATGCGGACCCCACCGGGGTTCAGTACCGCGTCCGAGCGTCCATGGATAATGAACCCGTCCCGCTCCGTAAGTTCGCCGTAGTCGCCGTGCGCCCATACTCCCGGCCAGTGCGAAAAGTAGGCATCGTGAAAACGGCGTCCATCGGGGTCGTCCCAGAAGCCCGTGGGACAGCAGGGGAACGGACGGGTACACACCAGCTCGCCCTTCTCTTCACGTACCGCCTCGCCCACCTCATTCCAGATCTGCACGTCCATGCCCAGGCCCGCGCCCTGAATCTCGCCGCGATACACCGGCCGCGTCGGGACGCCACCCACAAAGCACGACAGGATGTCCGTACCGCCGGAAATACTGGCCAGACTGAGATCCGCCTTGAATTCCCTGTACACGTAGTCGTAGCTCTCGGGCGACAGTGGTGAGCCCGTCGACAAAACGCTGCGCAGGCTGCTCAGGCTGCGTCCCTGCGCCGGGCGGATGCCGGCCTTCTGCAGAGATGCCAGGAAGCGGGCGCTGGTCCCGAATACATTGATCCCCTCGCGCTCGATAGCATCGAGGAGAAGTTCGCCGTCACCCGCGAAGGGTGATCCATCGTAGAGCAGCAGGGTGGCCCCGCTGGCGAGACCGGACGCCAGCCAGTTCCACATCATCCAGCCGCAGGTGGTGAAGTAGAAGAAAACGTCTCCCGGGCGCAGGCCCACCTGCAGTCGATGTTCCTTGATGTGCTGCAGGAGCGTACCGCCCGCCCCATGCACGATGCACTTGGGTACACCCGTAGTACCCGAGGAGTACATGATGAACAGGGGATGATCGAAGGGCAGCGCGGCAAACTGCAGGGGCTCAGGGTGTTCGGCCATGAGCTCGGACCATGGCCTTCCGAAGCGTATGGACGACAGCTCTGGTGAGGGGTTGATCAGAGGGACGACGTACACGGCCTCGATGCTGTCGATGGCGTCAACGATAGACTCAAGGCGCTCGAGGCTGTCGCAGCGCTTGCCGTTGTAGAGATAACCGTCCGCCGCGATGAGAACGCGAGGCGCGATCTGACCAAAGCGGTCGATCACGCCGTTCCCGCCGAAATCCGGGGAACAGGATGACCAAAGCGCGCCGATACTGGCGGTAGCGAGCATCGCGACGATGGTCTCGGGGATGTTGGGCAGGAAACCGGCAACGCGATCTCCGGGTTTAACCCCGAGGGATCGGAGGCCCGTCGCGACGGCCGCAACCTGGGTGCGCAGGTCATCGCGGCTTAGGCGTCGCGTCCTCCCGTCCTCGAGGAGTCCGACAAGAGCCGTCTCCCGTCCTTCATGGCGCAGCAGATTGGCGGCGTAGTTCAGCCGGGCATCGGGGAACCAGCGGGCACCTGGAAAATGGTCCCCGTTCTCAAGCACCGTGTTGCCGCGCTTTGTGGCCACGACTTCACCGTACTCCCAGATCGCCGACCAGAAGGCTTCTGGCTCGGCCACGCTCCAGTTGTGCAGACGCGCGTAGTCGAGGCCGCCGTCGCTGACGGCATCGGCGCAATAGCGCCGCGCGAAGGCAACGATCGGCTCGGCCTCTGTGCGGGCCGGGCTCGGTGTCCACAGGGCTTGCGCCATGGGCTCTCCTGATTTCCTGGGCACTGAAAGAATTGCACAGATAGCATTCGCCGACCATTGGCCCCTGGATCTATTCCCACCCCTTTTCCGGGGCAAGTCACCAACGGGGCAAGCTGGCGTTACACTGCGCATCCTTCGACGGGGCCGGCAACGCGGCCATACAGGCATCGGTACATGGAACTACTCAGGCTCAGCAAGGCGAGCCTTCATTACGGCACTCAGGTACTGCTGGACGAGGTCGACCTGAGTATCGGCAGCGGCCAGCACATCGGCCTGCTGGGGCGCAACGGTACCGGTAAGAGCAGTCTGCTCCGGGTTCTGCTCGGTGAAATCAACGTAGATGGCGGTGAGCGCTGGCTGCGCCCGGGCACTCGGATCGCCCGCCTGACCCAGGAACTGCCGCAAGCCAACGCCACAACGGTCTTTGATTTTGTCGCCGACGGCCTCGCCGAGACCGGTCAACTCCTGCGGCAGTACGCCGAGCTCACCCGGGCCGGGAGCGATGACCTCGCCACCTTGACGCGGGTGCAGCAGGAGCTTGAGGCCAGCGATGGCTGGCAGCTCCAGCAGCGCGTAGAGACGCTGCTCAGCCATCTGGATCTGGACGGCGGGGCAACGCTCGCCTCCCTCTCCGGGGGCTGGCGACGTCGCGCTGCCCTCGCCCAGGCGCTTGTCAGTGACCCGGACATCCTGCTGCTCGACGAGCCAACCAATCACCTCGATATTCCGGCGATCGAGTGGCTCCAGGAGCAGCTCGTGGGACTGCGCTGCGCCCTCGTGCTCATCACCCACGACCGCCGCTTCCTGCGGGGCGTGGCAAAGCACATCATTGAACTCGACCGTGGTCATCTCATCGAATGGCGCGGTGACTACGCCGGCTTCCTGCGCCATCGCGAGCGCGAACTCGCCGCCGAGGAAAAGGCCAATGCGCTCTTCGACAAACGCCTTAGCGAAGAAGAACGCTGGATCCGCCAGGGCATCAAGGCAAGGCGGACGCGCAACGAGGGACGGGTGCGCGCGCTCAAGGCCATGCGCGAGGAACATCGGGCCCGCCGTCAGCAGGTTGGTATGGCGAAGATGGGGCTCGACACGGCGGAGCGCAGTGGACGCCTCGTCGCGGAGCTCGAGAGCGTTACCGTGCATCGCGGCGAGCGCTGTGTCATCCGCGACTGTTCGCTCCTGGTGCAGCGCGGCGACCGCATCGGTATCGTCGGCCCCAATGGCGCGGGCAAAAGCACCCTGATCCAGCTCCTGACCGGCGACCTCGAACCTGGTTCGGGCCGCGTCACGCTCGGCAGCCGGCTGGAGGTCGCCTATGCCGACCAGACGCGTTCGACGCTGGACCCGGACCGCGACCTCATCGACAACGTGTGCGGCGGCCGCGAATATGTCGAGATCGGCGGACGACGTCGGCACGCCGTCTCCTACCTGGGTGACTTCCTGTTCTCACCGCAACGTCTGCGCACCCCTGTCGGCGCCCTGTCTGGCGGCGAGCAGAATCGCGCCGTGCTGGCGACGCTGTTCAGCCGGCCGGTCAATCTCCTGGTTCTCGATGAGCCGACCAATGATCTCGACATCGAAACCCTCGAACTGCTCGAGGAACTGCTGCTGGAGTACAAGGGCACGGTCCTTCTGGTGAGCCACGACCGGAGCTTCATGGACAACGTGGTCACTGAACTCCTGGTACTCCCCGGGGACGGCAGCGTGGACGAACAGGCCGGCAGTTTCAGCGACTGGGAGGAGCGCGGTGGTCGTCTGCAAGCGCTGGCGGACGCTACAGCCGCTATTACTGCCGACGACAGGAGAACGGAGTCCGGCCCGGCAGATACGGAAAAAACCGAAGCATCCGCGAAGAGCGGCCAGGCTCACGCACCGTCGGCACCATCTGCACCTGCGCGCCTTAAGCTGAGCTACCGCGAGCGACGAGAGCTAGAAGCCCTCCCCGGCGAAATCGAGACTCTGGAGCAGCGCCAGGCTGAACTGGAGGCTCTGAGCGCCGACCCCGATTTTTATGCCCGCCCGCAAGACGAGGTGCAGCGCCTGCTGGCGGAGCTGGCCGAACTTGGCCCCCGCCTCGAAGCCTCCATTGAGCGCTGGAGCGAACTCGAGGAGCGCGCCTGATCCCGGTATCAGGCCCGGAGCACGACGCCCACAGCGTCGGCAAAGTAGTCGATGTTCGACTGGTTGATCCCGGCAACGTTGATACGCGACGAACCCAGCATGTAAACGCTGTGCTGTTCCCGCAGCGCCTGTACCTGTTCCTTGGTCAGGCCCAGAAACGAGAACATGCCTTTTTCGCGACGGATAAAATCGAAATCCCGATCCGTGGTTCCCGACAGCTTGTCGACGAGCAGGCCGCGCAGACCGTTGATGCGTTCGCACATGGTCTGCAGCTCCGCCTTCCAGTCCGTCGTTAGCGCTTCGTCCGCGAGGACCCGCCCTGCCAGCAGCGCTCCATGCGCCGGCGGCATCGAGTACACCCGCCGCGCCGCGGCCTTCGCCTGGCTGAGCGCCGCGTCGGCGCTTGCGCTGTCGCGGCATAGAAACATGCAGCAACCGGTGCGTTCGCGATACAGCCCCATGTTCTTGGAGCAGGAAGCGGCGACGATCATCTCGGGAAGGCGCTCCGCGAAAATGCGCAGCCCGGCGGCATCCGCATCCAGTCCATCGCCCAGGCCCTGGTAGGCGATGTCGATAAACGGAATGAAACCCTGCGCTTCCGCCATGTCCGCAATCACCGCCCATTGCTCCAGCGACAAATCCGCGCCGCAGGGGTTGTGGCAGCAGCCGTGCAGCAGCACGAGGTCACCCGGACCCGCGGCCTTCAGGTCCGACACCATGGCATCGAAGTCCACGCCGTGCGTTGCCGCATCGTAGTAACTGTAGGTTTCGAAGCGCAGACCCACGCTGCCGATCAGCGGAATATGGACCGGCCAGGTGGGATCGGAAACCCACACGCGGGCATCGGGAGCCGCGGCGTAGATGACCTCGGCGCCGATGCGTAGCGCCCCGCAGCCGCCGGGGGCCTGAATGCTGGTCACGCGACCGTCGGCAAGGGCGGCACTGCCCGAACCAAGCACGAGACGTTGCATACCGTCGTTGAAGTCGGCCACACCCGCGGGGGGCAGATAGACCTTGCTGGCTTCTTCTTCGACGAGGGCAAGCTGAGCCCGCTTCACCGCATCGAACACGGGGCAGACGCCAGACTCATCCATGTATACCCCGAGCGTCACGTCGACTTTGTCTGGGTTCGGATCGGCGCGGCAGGCGGCGGCCAGTCCCAGGATCGGGTCGTCGGGAAGGCGCTCCAGTTGTTCGAGCATGGTTGTCTCCTCAGGGCTGCGGGCCGTCGAGAATACTCGACGCCTATACGGCTGGAAACCGCGGGTACCGTCGGCCTCCTGGCACGTCGTTGCGTTGAACTTGGGGTATGCGCAATTTTCACACGAAAAGCATTGAATATTCTCTTGAGCTATTTCGTCGCAACACTATCCTTCGTAAAAAATCCTGACAAAAAGGTTTTGACATGACAGTGGACAGTGAACGGTTCGATCGCAACGAAAGGCGCAACAGCCTCGCCGCTTTTTTGAGGGCCATACGGTTTCGCAAACCCAAGCGAGCGAACGTGGTCGTTGAACGCGATTTTGCCCAATTGCATCCCCGGGCTCCGCAGCATCATCGCGCGGCCGAGGATGGAACCTGCGTGCGCAGCGCCAACTAAGGCGCTACCAAGGACGCCACAAGGCGGCTCTCTCCTCAGACCTCCGTGGCTTGATACAGCAAAGCACGAGCTTAGATACACAGTAAGAACAAAGATCAGCGCGGCCCCTGGCCGCGCTGTTTCGTTTTGACGGTGCGACCTGCACGTCGATCCGAGACGGGATCAGGACGTCGAACGTCCGGGATGCAGCGTAGCGTGTTTCGCGATGTACGCGGCCACCATCCTGCGATAGGCCTCCTGCAACTCGGAGACAACCGGCCCGCGCAGTCCCTCGCCAATCCGCCGGCCATCCACTTCCCGCACGGGCACCAGGCCGGCAAAGGTCCCGGTGACGAAAGACTCCTCGGCGTTGTAGACGTCGGTGAGAGTGAAGTTGCGTTCCCGGACCGTGAATCCCTCCGCTGCGGCAATCTCAAGGACCTTGCGGCGCGTTATGCCGTCGAGGCAGTAGTTTCCCGTGCTGGTCCACAGTTCGCCGCGGCGAACGATGAAGAAGTGAGTGGAGTTACAGGTTGCGACGAAACCGTGGGGATCGAGCATCAGGGCCTCATCGCAGCCCGCCTTCGCAGCCTGGATGCAGGCCGTTATGCAGTTCAGCTTCGAATGCGTGTTGAGCGTCGGGTCCTGGACATCGGAATAGCCGCGGCGTACGTGCACGGTGAATAGCGTGATGCCCTCCTCCGCTGACTCCGGGAGAGGCGTTTTGTATTCGGGAATGATCACGATGGTCGGCGGCGTCACGGTCATGCGCGGATCCTGGTACGGCGTTGCCTTCACGCCTCGCGATACCATAAGGCGCAGGTGCACCCCGTCGCTCATGCCGTTGGCCTCGAGCAACCGATACAGGCGTTCAGTCAGCGCGTTGCGATCAACCTCGACAGCGAAATCGAGGCTGTGCATTCCCTCGTAGAGCCGCTCGAGATGCTGCTCGAGAAAGAGAATGGTGCCGCCTTGCACCCGAAGCCCCTCCCAGACCCCATCCCCAAGAACAAAGGCTGAATCAAATACAGAAACCCGCGCCTCGTCGCGGTGCCAGTGCTCTCCGTTGATGTCGATGAGAATGTGCGCGTTGCGCTCGTCGTCGGCGTACTCATGCGTTCCCTGCATACCCCCTGCTCCTCTTTTCTGCGACCGCTGATGGCGCACACACAGGTGTCCCAGGGTCTCACTCCCGCCCGGCCATGCGGAGGTCGCGCTGCGAGAAAGGCGCCGCATGCTACCATGCGCCGGTGCACCGAAAGCCCTGCCCAGGCAGCCTCGCGCCGCCGTGACTGACGATAGCGATCAACTTTTCCGCGACCCCATGCGTGCGCCGGGTCCCTTCCGTTTCGATACGGAAGTGGTGCGCGTTTTCCCGGACATGATCCGGCGCTCCGTCCCCGGCTACGAGACCGTGATTGCCATGACAGGACTTCTCGCCGGCCGCTATGCGAAGCCCGGAAGCCGGATCTATGACCTCGGTTGTTCCCTTGGCGCCAGCACGCTTTCGCTTTGTCGCCATGTATCCGATAGAGATGTATCGATCGTCGCGATAGACAGCTCCGCGGCCATGATCGAGCGCTGCCGTGAGTTGTTGCGGATCGACGGACACGAGCAGCGTGTGGAACTGCGTGAAGAAGATATTCGCAGCACTGCGCTTAGCGGCGCGTCCATGGTCGTACTCAATTACACGCTGCAATTCATAGCCGTCGAGGAGCGCCGGACTCTCCTGTCGCGCATCGCCGAAGCCATGACGCCCGGGGGGGTGCTGGTCCTATCGGAAAAGGTGGTCTTCCCGGACCACACGCTGAATGCACTGAACATCGAAATGCACCACGACTTCAAACGGGCCCACGGCTACAGCGACCTCGAAATCGCGGCGAAGCGCGATTCCCTGGAGAACGTACTCGTGCCCGAGACACTGGATGCCCATCGAGAGCGGCTGATAAACGTGGGCTTCCGTTCCTGCGATGTGTGGTTCCAGTGCTTCAACTTCGCCTCGCT
Source organism: Pseudomonadota bacterium (assembly GCA_039818725.1). Classification (GTDB taxonomy): domain Bacteria; phylum Pseudomonadota; class Gammaproteobacteria; order Pseudomonadales; family Halieaceae; genus Congregibacter. The sequence goes on along the minus strand of JBCBTK010000012.1, from coordinate 11,996 downwards.
CATCGCACTGCGATGATTGATGTCGAAAGTCTTCGCATACGCTGGCGCGACTCCGCGCTGGAGCCGTGGGGAGAGCTTCTTGCGGCACAGGTCGCTGAGGGCCTGTCGGAGGCACGCTACGGCGATCTTCCGCGCTGGCGAAGGGCTCTGGATGGGCTGCCACGGCCTGAGATCTCCGCCACTACACTCGACGGCGCCCGCATCACCGCCAGCAGCGCGACATCACTCAGCCCCGAGGAATCCCAGACCCTGGAAGCCGCACTTACGGCGCTGCACCCGTGGCGGAAAGGCCCCTATGAGTTCTGCGGCCTGCATATCGATACGGAATGGCGCTCGGACTGGAAATGGGAACGGCTCGCGCCACACATCCACAGCCTTCGCGATCGACGCGTCCTCGACGTCGGCTGCGGTAACGGGTACCACTGCTGGCGCATGCGTGGCGCCGGCGCCGCCGAGGTCATCGGCATCGACCCGTCACCGCTGTTTGTTGTTCAGTTCCTCGCCACCCAGCACTTTCTGAACGACGCCATGGTCACTGTCCTTCCGGTGGGCATCGAAGCCCTGCCGGAAAAACTGACAGCTTTCGACAGCGTGTTTTCGATGGGCGTGCTCTACCACCGGCGTTCGCCGCTGGAACATCTGCAGACCCTGCGCGACAGTCTGCGACCAGGCGGTCAACTCGTCCTTGAGACCCTGGTTATCCAGGGCGACGAATGGGCCTGCCTGCTCCCCCGCGATCGCTACGCCCGCATGGGTAACGTCTGGTTCCTCCCGAGTAGTTCGATGCTCCTGCTCTGGCTCCAGCGTCTCGGCTTCGAAAACCCACGCCTGGTCGACGAAACCGTGACGACTACAGAGGAGCAGCGGTCGACACCCTGGATGCGTTTTCATTCCCTGGCCGACTTCCTCGATCCGGAGGATCCTTCGCTCACGATCGAAGGATATCCAGCGCCGCGGCGGGCGATCGTTCTGGCTGAACGTCCATGCGGTAGTCCTCAACGGGGTGAACGTTAGGTACTCGTTACTCTTGCCCCTGCACACGCGGCCTCGGTCTTCGGGTGGACTGCTGAGGGGACGTCAAAAGGCGGGCATCCATGCCCAGACTCATTTCGCGCCTTCCAGGCGCTCAGTGCCCCTCAGCAGTCCACCCGAAGCCCAAGTCCGCTGCGCCGTGGTGAAGTCTGCGCCGCCTGTTCACGCACTTGGGGGTTCATGCGCACTTCGGCCTGACGAGTCCTCAGCGAGGATGCTTGGTTCGGCTCGTTGTTTAGAGCGCGAATTGCAGTCCGTCGAGCCCTCGACCGCGACACGTGGCACGAGGCAGGCGAGGTCGGAGGTATTGCGGAGTGCGGCGTCCCCCACCTCAGCGGAGCGGAACAATGCCTCCGGCCTCGCCTGCCGCCCTACCCGTCATACGCGGCCAAACGGGTAGACATATACTGATGCCTAACTCGCGAAAGAAGAGGCAATCTAGTGGAACCGGCAGCTGACATCGGCCTGATCGGCCTGGCCGTAATGGGCCAGAACCTCGTGCTCAACATGAGCGACCACGGCTTCGACGTCGCCGTGTACAACCGCAGCGTCGAGCGGACCCAGGAGTTTCTCGCAGGACCGGCGGCGGGACGCAACATTCATGGCAGCGAGTCCCTGGAAGAACTGATCTCGCTGCTGAAGGCGCCGCGCCGCGTCATGCTGATGGTCCGCGCCGGCGCGGTGGTCGATGCTCTTATCGACCAGCTCGTGCCCATGCTTGAATCCGGCGACATCATCATCGATGGCGGCAATTCGCTGTTCACGGACTCGGACCGCCGCAGTCGCGACCTCGCGAAGCGCGGCCTGCTCTACGTTGGCTGCGGCGTGTCCGGCGGTGAGGAAGGTGCGCGCTTCGGCCCATCCATGATGCCCGGCGGTGAGAAGGATGCCTGGCCGACGATTCGCCCGATCTTCCAGGGCATCGCCGCGAAGGTCGACGGTGAACCCTGCTGCCAGTGGGTCGGGGAAGGCGGAGCCGGGCACTACGTGAAAATGGTGCACAACGGCATCGAGTACGGCGATATGCAGCTGATTTGTGAGGCCTACCACCTGCTCAGCGTCGGGCTGGGGCTCGACAGCGATGCCCTGCAATCCACGTTTAGCGAGTGGAACAGCGGCGTGTTGGACTCGTACCTGATCGAGATCACCGCGAATATTTTCGGAGTGCGCGACGACGACGGCACATCGCTCGTAGACAAAATCCTCGACACCGCTGGTCAGAAAGGAACAGGCAAGTGGACCGGCATCAACGCCCTGGAACTCGGCATGCCCCTCACGCTGATCAGCGAGGCCGTGTTTTCACGCTGTCTTTCCGCGCTGAAGGACAGTCGGCAGCGCGCCGCGGAACGCCTGGGGGACGCAGTGCGGTCTCTTGAAGGGGAGCGCGACGAGCTGATCAGCGACATTCACGATGCCCTCTACGCGTCCAAGATCATCTCCTATGCCCAGGGCTTCCAGTTGATGAGCGAAGCGCAGAATGAATACGGATGGCAGATTGACTTCGGCGGCGTAGCCTCGATGTGGCGCGGCGGCTGCATCATCCGCAGTCGCTTCCTAGGCAATATTCGTGATGCCTACGGCCGCGACACGCAGCTGGAAAACCTGCTCCTGGACGATTTCTTCCGCGAAGCGATCGCCGCGGCGGAAGGCGGCTGGCGCCGCACCGTCGCCCGGGCCGTCTCCGCCGGCCTGCCGGTGCCGGCTTTCAGTTCGGCGCTGGCGTACTTCGACGGCTATCGCAGTGCGCGGCTGCCGGCAAACCTGTTACAGGCCCAGCGAGACTATTTCGGAGCCCACACCTACGAGCGCGTTGACCGGCCCCGGGGCGAGTTTTTTCACACGGACTGGACGGGTGCCGGAAGCAAGGTGTCTTCCGGCAGCTACGAAGTTTGACTCAGTGCAGCGCCTTCCCCCGGCCCTGGTCCTCGAAGACGGTTTCGAACACGTCCTGGAAACTGCGCGCGAAATGCACGTTGATACCTTCGCGCAGGTAGTCCTGCAGCTCTTCGAAGTCGCGCCGGTTCGCGTAGGGCAGAATCAGCTCCATGATCTTGGCGCGCCGCGCCGCAATCACTTTCTCGCGAATTCCGCCCACCGGTAACACCTGACCCGTGAGTGTCAGCTCGCCGGTCATCGCCAGAGGCCTGCGAATGCGCTCCTTCCGCGCCAGGGATAGCAGCGCCGTGGCGATGGTGATACCAGCGCTCGGCCCATCCTTCGGGGTCGCTCCCTCGGGGACGTGCAGGTGCACCATGCTTGTATCGAAAAAGTCGGGATCGCAGCCGTAGTCGCGCAGGTGCGCCACGATGTAGCTGTAGGCGATATCGGCGGACTCGCGCATGACATCGCCGAGGCGACCGGTCAGTTTGAATCCGCGATTGAGGGTGTGAATGCGGGAAGACTCAATCGGCAGCGTGGCACCACCCATGGCTGTCCATGCGAGTCCCGTGGCAACACCAATCCCGCGCTGCGGTTTCTCAATCTGGAAGCGCGGCTTGCCGAGGAGAGCCTCGATGTCTTTCTTGCCCACCCGGCGCCGCTGCTTGTGTGGATCGTCGCTCTCCACAAAACCCACAATCGCCTTGCGCATGATCCGCGCCAGCTGCTGTTCGAGGTTGCGCACCCCGGCTTCGCGGCAGTACGACTCAATCACGTACCTGAGCGCGGCATCGTTGATGCGCAGCGCCTCCGGCTTGAGGCCGTGGCGGTCGAGCTGCTTCGGCCACAGATGGTTTCGCGCGATGGCCAGTTTTTCCTCGGCGACGTAGCCCGCCAGGCGTAGCGTCTCCATGCGATCGAGGAGAGGTCCGGGGATCGTGTCCAGCTGATTGGCCGTGCAAATGAAAAGTACCTGCGAAAGATCGACGCGCAGATCCAGGTAATGGTCGAGGAAGTCGCTGTTCTGCTCCGGGTCTAGCACTTCCAGCAGCGCTGAAGCGGGATCGCCGCGATAGGAGGCTCCGATCTTGTCGATTTCATCGAGCATGATTACCGGGTTGGAGACGCCGACTTCCTTCAAGGCCTGCACGAACTTGCCGGGCATAGCCCCCACGTAGGTCCGCCGATGGCCTTTGATTTCCGCTTCGTCGCGCATACCTCCGAGACTGAAGCGATAAAACTTGCGATCGAGGGCGGCGGCTACGGAACGGCCAATACTGGTTTTGCCCACCCCCGGCGGCCCGACGAGCAACAGGATCGAGCCGGCGATGCCTCCCTTGAAGGCGCCCACCGCGAGAAATTCCAGGATGCGTTCCTTAACATCCTCGAGACCATCGTGATCGCGGTCGAGGACCTGCGCCGCATGACCGAGCTCGAGGTTGTCCGGTGACGTGACTCCCCAGGGTATCTGGGTCGCCCAGTCAAGGTAGTTTCGCGTTACGCCGTACTCCGGCGACCCGGGCTCCAGCACCGACAGCTTGTTCAGCTCGTCGTCGATGCGCGCGGCCGCAGCCTCGGTCAGGGTCAGGCCTTCGAGGCGCGCGCGGAAACGCTCGGCGTCCGAGGTTCGATCGTCCTTGGAAATCCCCAGCTCTTTCTCGATGACCTTGAGCTGTTCACGCAGGAAGAACTCGCGCTGCTGGGTAGAAACCTTGTCGTTGACCTGTTCCGTGATCTGACCCCGAAGTTCCGCCACCTCACGCTCCTTGCCCAGGAGCGCCAGCACCTTCTGCATGCGGGACTGAAGCGGTAGCGTATCGAGAATCTCCTGGAGCTTGTCGCCGCTGGCGGTGGTCAGGGCCGCGGAGAAGTCCGCAAGAAGGCTTGGCTGCGTGGGGTTGAAGTTGGCGATGTAGTGTTTGAGCTCTTCGCTGTACAGCGGGTTGAGCGGCACCAGTTCCTTGACCGCCTGCAGCACGGCCATGGTGTAGGCCTTGATGTCATCGCTGTCCCGATCACCCTGACTGCGCGGGTACTCGACCTGCACACGATAGGGCGGCTTACTGCTCAGCCAGCGGAGAATACGGAAGCGCCGAACACCCTGGGCGAGAAACTGTCCCTCGTTGCCCTCCATCATCGGCGGACGATGCAGTCTCACGACGCAGCCCATTTCCGGGAAGTGGCGCGGCTCCGGATCCTTGTCACCGAGCTTGTGCTGATCCACGTAGATCAGCCCGAGTACGCCGTTGTCACTCTCGGCCACGGCGCGCACCGTCCCGCCCCATTCGTCCGGATCCAGCGCCACGGGCTGCACCTGACCGGGGAAGAAAGGGCGCTGCGGTACCGGGATGAGATACAGCGAGTCGGGAAGCACATCATCCGCCACCGCGGGCGCCTGCGCGGCGGGGTCGTGGTCCTCCACGATCTCCGTCGCGCTTTCGGATGCCGACGGATTTTCGGAGTCGTCCGTACTGCGCTCTGCGTCGGGTCGCTTGCTGTCTTCGTTCACTGGCTCCCAGCCTCTCGCTCAGGTTTTCACGGTATAAACCGCGCCTGCCTTAGGGCTTTAGGTGGGGGCAAAAGCCGCCAGTTTCAATATGCGCCGGCTTCCAAGCTGCTGGCACGGCCGCCGGCCCCGCGGGATCAGAGCACGGAAGCACAGCTGGGTGACCGGCCGAAGGAAGAAGCGCGGGCAACGTTCCCGCGCGGTCGTGAGCGACCTCAGTCCTCTGGGCTGCGCGGCTTCATGGGCACCGTGGGCAGAGGGAAGGAGGTGACGTTGCCTACATCTCCCCCTTTGCTCTCCATGATTCGCGCACTGCCTTCCTTGGCCACTTCATCGATACGAATCACGGACTGCAGCGGGATGTAGCTGCGCTGTACGCCGCCAAACTCGTTGCGTAGCTTCTCTTCCGACGGATCTACCAGCAGCTGCGAACGTTCGCCGAAGAGGAACTCCTCCACTTCGATAAAGCCCCACATATCGCTCTGGTAGATCTGGCGAGCGAAGAGTTCCACGACCTGATTGCCGTTCTGGAATATGACTTTATAGACAGGATTGGTGGCCATAGTGCGTCCGGTGACTCGATGTTGCTTTTACCAGGGGCCTGGGTCCCAGCGGTCACACAGCAGGGTTCCAGTTTCGGGGCCTCGATTCGGGGACCCGCTCCAAGGGCTGACAGACCGCGGCGTCCGCGTGGCAGTGCGGGAGGGCGCGAAAGGATACCGGCAAGCCCCCAGGAATGCCAGCTGAAGTGCTGTGCACAGGCCTCCTTCATAGCTATACTCCGCGCCCCGAAATATACCCCGCTACCGGTCCATGCAGGCTCTGTGCGCGTAGGCCCGGAGAAGCCCACGCCCCGCGCGGGTAACCAGCAGACGCCCCGAGTGCAACGCAGGCGAAGAGAGAAAGCGCGGTGACCAAGAAGGTCTTTGTAAAAACCCACGGCTGCCAGATGAATGAGTACGATTCTGCCCGCATGCAGGATCTGCTTGTCGACAGCCATGGCCTCGTGCCGACCTCCGTGGAGAGCGAGGCAGACGTCATCCTCCTGAATACCTGTTCCATTCGCGAAAAAGCGCAGGAGAAGGTGTTTCACCAGCTCGGTCGCTGGAAGCCGCTCAAGGAAAGCAACCCAAACCTGATCATCGGCGTTGGGGGCTGCGTCGCGAGCCAGGAAGGCGCCGATATCGGCCGCCGGGCGCCTTTTGTGGATCTTGTCTTTGGTCCGCAGACGCTGCACCGGCTGCCGGAAATGCTCGACGAGCGCCGCAGCTCCGGAGAGCTGGTCGTGGACATCAGCTTTCCGGAGATCGAAAAGTTCGATCGCCTGCCCGAGCCCAGCGTAGACGGGCCCACGGCGTTCGTGTCGATTATGGAAGGTTGCAGCAAATACTGCAGCTTCTGCGTCGTGCCCTATACCCGCGGTGAGGAAGTGTCACGCCCCCTGGACGATGTGATCGCCGAGGTCGCCCAGCTCGCCGAGCGCGGTGTCCGTGAGGTCACGCTGCTGGGTCAGAATGTGAATGCCTTTCGCGGCCTGAGCCACGAGGGCGACATAGTGGACTTCGCTGAGCTCTTGCACTTTGTCGCGGCGATCCCTGGCATAGACCGCATCCGCTACACCACGTCTCATCCCATCGAGTTCAGCGACGCCCTGATCCAGGCCTATGCGGACATCCCGGAGCTGGTCGACCACCTGCACCTGCCGGTCCAGGCGGGATCGGACCGCGTTCTCGCCGCCATGAAGCGCGGCCACACGGCGCTTGAGTATAAATCGACGATCCGCAAGCTGCGCGCCGTGCGCCCGAACATCAGCCTATCATCCGACTTTATCGTCGGATTCCCCGGTGAGTCGCAGAAGGACTTTGAAGCCACCATGAAGCTGATTGAGGACATCGGCTTCGATACCTCCTTCAGCTTCGTGTACTCCGCACGCCCGGGCACGCCCGCCGCAGACCTTCCCGACGACACGGACGAAGCCACCAAGAAGTCGCGGCTGCACATCCTCCAGGCGCGCATCAATCAGCAGGCGCAGGAAATCAGTCGGCGCATGGTAGGCAGCACCCAGTGCATCCTCGTGACCGGACCCTCCCGCAAAGATCCGGGACAGCTCCAGGGACGCACGGAAAACAACCGCGTGGTGAATTTTGCCTGCACGGACAGCGACCTCATCGGCCGCTTTGTGGATGTTTCCATCGGCGAAGCCCTGCCAAACTCCCTGCGCGGTGATCTCGTCGCCGGCAGTGAGCGCTGATTTCGGGCTTCGCCGCGGCCGACTGCGAAGGTTGACTGCGGCTCAGACCGGTCTATTCTTTTCATTCCAAACCTACGGCGAGCGCCGACCCTGATACGTTGAACAGCGAATCTTCTCCCCAAAGCGAGCCTCCCAGTCCTGGCGGACATGAACCGCGCAGCCTGACCCTCGAACCCGACGATGCACGAAACCTGGCTACCCTCTGCGGGCAGCTGGACGCCCATCTGCGCCAGATCGAAGAGCGTCTCGGCGTCAAGATCGCGGGGCGGGGCAACCGGTTCCAGATCAGCGGTGATAGTGCCGCTACGCAGGCGGCAGCGAATCTGCTCGAGCACCTCTATGCCGAAGTCTGTCAGGGTGTGACCCTGAGTCCCGAGTCGCTGCACCTGCAATTGCAGCAGGCGGGACTTGAGACCCTTCAGCCCGAGTCTTCGGGCAGCGTGGAGGCGATCCAGGTGATCCGCACGCGGCGCGGCTCGGTGAAGCCTCGCGGGCGCAACCAGCAGGGCTACGTGCGCAGTATCCAGAACTGTGACATCAACTTTGGGGTTGGGCCGGCCGGCACCGGCAAGACCTTCCTCGCGGTGGCCTGCGCGGTGGAAGCGCTGCTTGAAGAAAAAGTGCGGCGCATTCTGCTCGTTCGCCCGGCCGTGGAAGCCGGGGAGAAGCTGGGCTATCTGCCCGGCGACCTCAGCCAGAAGGTAGACCCCTACCTACGACCGCTCTACGACGCGCTGTACGAGATGCTCGGCTTCGAAACGGTCAACAAGTACATCGAGCGCAGCATCATTGAAGTCGCTCCGCTGGCCTTCATGCGCGGGCGTACGCTCAATCACGCGTTCATCATCCTCGACGAAGCGCAAAACACGACGCGGGAACAGATGAAAATGTTCCTCACCCGCATCGGCTTCGGCTCGACCGCGGTGATAACCGGTGACGCCACGCAGATCGACCTGCCTCGCGGCGTTCAGTCGGGTCTGACCCACGCCGCCAAGATTCTCGAATCTGTCCCCGGCATCGGCTTTACCTGGTTCGCTAATAAAGACGTGGTGCGCCATCCCCTGGTCCAGCGCATTGTCGAGGCCTACGATGCCCAGGACAGCGGCACCACGTCTCTGGATACCGGTAAACGCTGATGCTGACTCTCGACATCCAACGCGACAGCGCCCTGGACAGTCCCAGTGACGAGCAGCTTCAGCGCAGCGTCTCCACGGCCCTGGCGGCCACCGAAGCGGGCACCGCCGACGCCGAAATAAGCCTGCGCCTGGTGGATGAGGACGAGATGCGCGAACTCAACGGGCGCTATCGCGATCGCGATTACGCCACGAACGTGCTGTCCTTTCCCGCCGAGCTCCCGGACGTGGTTGATCTGCCTCTTCTTGGCGATATCGTGATCTGCGCTCCGGTGGTGCACCGCGAGGCGACGGAGCAGGGAAAGGCGCGGGACGCGCACTGGGACCATATGCTGGTGCACGGCGTCCTGCATCTGCTGGGTTATGACCACGTGGAAGACGGCGAGGCCGAACTCATGGAGTCTCTCGAACGACGCATCCTCGCCAGCCTGGGGCACGCGGATCCCTACGAGACCGCTTGCGCGACGCTGGACAGGGCGCCGAGATCCGCCTCCGGAGCAGCCGCATGAGCGACGAACGCAACGGCAGCGAGGAGCGCGGTCTCTTCGGCAGGATTGCCCAGGCCTTCTCCTCCGAACCCCGCAGTCGCGATGAACTCCGCGAGATCCTCAAGCTGGCCGGCGAGAACGACATCATCGACGACGACGCGCTGTCGATCATCGAAGGCGCCATGGAAGTGGGTGACATGCAGGCCCGGGACATTATGGTTCCGCGTCCGCAGATGGAAGTTATCAAGGCCGAAGCCAGCCTCGAGGATATCCTGCCGCAGATCACGCGCAGCGGGCACTCGCGGTATCCTGTTATCGGCGACAGCCCCGACGATGTACTGGGCATTCTGCTGACCAAGGACCTGCTGCCGCAGATTCTCGCCGACGATGCCGGATCCTTCGATATCCGAAGTCTGCTGCGTCAGACCGTCGTGGTTCCGGAGAGCAAGCGTCTGAACGTGCTGCTTCGCGAGTTTCGCGAGAATCGCAATCACATGGCCATCGTCATCGACGAGTACGGCGGCGTCGCCGGTCTCGTCACCATTGAAGATGTCCTGGAAGAAATCGTCGGTGAAATCGAAGACGAAACTGACGAGACGGAAGACCAGTTCATTCGCCGCATCACCGATGACGACTTCTTCGTCCGCGCCCTGACGCCCATCGAAGACTTCAACGAATACTTCGCGACTGAACTCAGCAACGAGGAATTCGACACGATCGGCGGCCTTGTCATGCATGCCTTCGGCCACGTTCCCACGCGCAACGAGGTCACCCATATCGAAGGCTATGAGTTCAAGGTGATTAACGCCGACCAACGCAAGATCCACAGCCTCCGCCTGCGTCCGCCGGTCTCCGAATGAGCGCCGCTCCCGCCGGGAGCCTGCCTCGCTGGCGGGTGCTGGTGCTGGCGCCCCTGGCCGGGTCACTCCTGACCCTTTCCCTCGCGCCGTTCTCGATCTGGCCCGCCGCGATCCTGGGCTGTGCCCTCCTTGCCTACCTGCTCGCCGGCTGCACGCCGCGTCAGGCCATCGGCCGGGGATGGCTGTTTGGCTTCGGCCTGTTCGCAAGCGGTGCGTCCTGGGTGTACGTGAGCATCGACGTGTACGGCAATGCGTCGGTCGCGCTCGCCGCTTTTCTAACGATTGTGTTCTGCGCCAGTCTTGCGCTGCTGCATGCCCTCCAGGCCTGGATCTACGCCCGCTATGTGCGCATTCTTCCCGGCGGCATGCTGCTTGGTTTCGCCGCCCTCTGGGTGCTCTTCGAATGGTTGCGCAGCTGGCTGCTGACCGGCTTTCCCTGGCTCTATCTGGGCTATGCCCACGTCGATACCTGGCTGGCCGGCTGGGCGCCGATTCTCGGGGTCTATGGCCTGTCCTTCGCCGTCGCTTTTTCAGCCAGCTGCCTGTTCCTCGCCTGGCGAAGCCGCCAGACGGCAGCGCTGGTCAGCTATAGCGGGCTCCTGGCAACCCTCTGGGGTGGCGGACTGCTGCTCAAACCCATCGAATGGGTAGCGCCGGCCAGCCCCGAACCGGTAAGCGTCGGGCTCTACCAACCGAACATCCCCCTGGAACGCAAGTGGGACCGCGGCGCCTACGCGTCAATCCTGGAACAGTACGAGCAGTCGATCCGGCCCATGTTCGCCCTCGACCTCATCGTCTGGCCCGAGTCCGCCATACCGCGACTCTACGCGGGCGCTCGCGAGTTTCTTGATCCCATCGCGCGCCGGGCCGACGTCACCGATACAACGCTGATCACCGGCATCCCCCGCCGCGACGCGGAAGGACGCGTGTACAACAGCATCGTCTCTCTCGGCCTCGGCAGCGGCCTGTACGACAAGCAGCGCCTCGTCCCCTTCGGTGAATACGTACCCCTGGAACAGTGGCTGCGCGGCCTGATCGACTTCTTCGACCTCCCCATGTCGAACTTCAGCACCGGCCGGCCGGGACAGGCCCCGCTCCAGGCCGGCAATCACCGCATTGCTCCGCTGATCTGCTACGAAATCGTCTACCCGGAGCTGGTCGCCCGCAGTGCCCGACGCGCCGAAATGCTGGTCACCATCAGCAATGACAGCTGGTTTGGCTCTTCCATCGGTCCTCTTCAGCACCTGGAGATGGCGCGCATGAGAGCGCTGGAAAACGGCCGCTATCTTTTGCGCGGGACCAACAACGGCGTCACGGCGATCATCGACCACCGAGGGACCGTTCTTGGTGCGACTCCTCAGTTCGAGGAGGCCACACTGACGGGGGAAGCTGAAGTCATGCTCGGGAACACGCCCTTTACGAGCTTTGGGTCTACGCCTTTGCTTGCGGCTTTGTTTGTCCTACTGACCTTGATGGCTTTGCTTTACAACACCTTGTGGCGAGATCAGGACGACTGATCGCTTTTAGGCTTGTGCCAGTCCGCCGGGGCCTTGGTCTGGTGTTTTGCTTCTGACGTTACGCCGGGCTTCTGGCTTCACTTTGTGGCTGGATTAACTCGACCAGGCTGTTTTTGGTTTGTGCCAGTCCGACGAGGCCTCGGTCTGGTATTCCGCTTCTGACGGGACGCCAAAAAGCGGCCATCCATGGCCAGGCTTATCTCGCGCCATCCCTGGCGCTCGGTACCCGTCAGAAGCGGAATACCAGACCGAGGCCTCGTCGGACTGGCACAAACCAAAAACAGCCTGGTCGAGTTAATCCAGCCACAAAGTGAAGCCAGAAGCCCGGCGT
>JBCBTK010000011.1:0-195399 GCA_039818725.1 Pseudomonadota bacterium | reverse complement strand
GCTTGGATCAGACCGACGAACACTCGGGGGTGGAGCCACATAGCGGAGTACCAACGTAGGGCGGTGTCGTGGTGTGGAGCTGTCAGAGGGACGCCAAAAAGCGGCCATCCATGGCCAGGCTTATCTCGCGCCGTCCAGGCGCTCGGTACCCTCTGACAGCTCCACACCACGACACCGCCCTACGTTGGTACTCCGCTATGTGGCTCCACCCCCGAGTGTTCGTCGGTCTGATCCAAGCACGCAACTCGCACGGTGGGCTTCTAAGTTCCAACCCAAGCGGCGACTTTCTAACGCCGCTCTTCGCTGGCACGGAGCGACGACTCGTGACTGGTGACCCCGGGGCGAGGGGGTACCGAGCGCCGGGATGGCGCGAGATAAGCCTGGCCATGGATGGCCGTCTTTTGGCGTCCCCCGCGCCCCGGGGTCACCAGTCGCGGGTCGTCGCGCCCTCGTCATACACCCCGTCAACTGACTTGATCGCTGCGTCCTAGGCCTGATCGAAAACTGCCAGATGGTCAGCGTAATTCCTCGACGTACAGGATGGTGGCACCAACAACGGCGGCTGGAACCACAAAGAAATTGACGACAGGAATACTCGCGCAGGCAGCGACAAGCCCACCAAAACCAAGACTCGAAAGTCGTCGATCGGCTACGGCAAGACGAACATCGCGGAAGCTGAACTGATGATTGTCCATCGGGTAGTCCACGAACTGCAGGCTCATCATCCAGGCGCCGAGCAGGAACCACAGGAAGGGTGCGAAGGCGTTGACCGCGGGGATGAAGCTCAGGATCAGTACCAGGCACGCCATGGGCAGGTAGTAGATCAGCTTCGCGAGTTCGCGGAAGATGCCGCGGGGAACGCTGGCGACGGCGGCGCCGAGGCCCTCGAGACCTTCTACCGGGCGGCCGGTGATCAGTTCCTCGGCTTTCTCGGCGAGGAGTGCGTTGAAGGGCGACGCGATGATGAGAGCCATCGCGGTGAAGGCGTAGCCCGTGACCAGAGCTACGGCGATGCCGACGATGGGCCACAGAATCCATTCGAGAAACGACAGCCACTCCGGCAGCCAGGCCATCCAGCCGTTGACCACATCGACAAGTCGCGAAAAGCCCCAACCGATCAAAGAGCCGAAAATCAGCACGTTGATCAGCAGGGGGATAATTACGAAAGGCCGCAGCCGCGGGTGGCGCAGCATCTTGCCGCCGCGAACGAGACAGCCAGCTCCGTAGATGGGGTCGCCTTCCAAAACTCTTCCTGATCTGTGACGCTCAGTATCGACGTAGTGTATCGCGGACCTGGAGCAGCGAAATGGAAAAAGGACTTGGCTGCGGTGGAGCGCTAGGACGCTGCGACAAATGGGCGGCCCGGGCTCCTGGGCAAGCCCGGCATAGGGGGTAGGGGCGTCAGATGACGAACGACAGCGACGACGATTTCCTTCGCGAGATGGCCGACGTCAAACCCATCCGTGCGGAAGAGCGGGTGCGTCGGAAGCACAGCGATCCCCGGGAAGCGCTAGAGGCGCGGCGCGCGGCTGCCGTCGAGGAGCCGGTACGTGATCGCAACACGCTGGCGGAAGAGGGCGTCGCACCGCTGGACCCCTGGTACGTGCTCGAATTCAAGCGACCGGGAATCCAGAACGGTGTGTTTCGCAAACTCAAGCAGGGTCGCTACGAGCCCGAGGCACGGCTGGATATGCACCGCATGAACGTGAAACGTGCCCGGCGCGAGATTTTCTCTTTCATTGGCGAATGCCACGAGCTGGGTCTGCGCAGTGTGCTGATCGTACACGGCAAGGGGGAACGCAACGACGGACGAGGAGCGGCCGTTGGCGTGCTTAAGGGATTTGTGGATCACTGGCTTCGCGATCTGGGCGTGGTGCAGGCCTTCCACAGCGCCCACCCGGTACACGGAGGCACGGGAGCGGTCTACGTTCTGCTTGCTAAGAGCGAGCGAAAGAAGCAGGAGAATCGGGAGCGCTTCATGCGCGGGCGTGTACCCGTAGATCGCTGAGTCCGTTCGCCTGATCTTCCCGGGTGCTTACATCGGGGGTGGACGCGAACTCAGACGGCGCCGGCGGCCTCAAGGATTTCAGCATAGGGGGTTCCATAGCGGTGCTCGCGAACTTCCTCAAGCACCGTTTTGCCATCGGGACCCGTCGCGTTCAGATCGCGGCCCGCAGCCACAAACAGCGGTACGAAACGCGCGAAGTCGCTGTCGCGCATGCTCTGATAGGCCCGTAGCAGAAGGCGGTGATCGGGATCGCCGCCGTCGCCGGGGCGAGGCTCAAGAAAACTGGCGACGCGTGCGTCGTCCCACTGCTCGTCGAGTACCTTGGCCTTGTCCTTACGCAAGTTTCATTCTCCTAGAGTCTTCGCGCCGCGCTCGGTGCTCCGCGGCGCAGTGGTCTCCGTCGCAGCGCGATCGACGGTGATGAATCGCGAGGTATGGGAAAGCCGCCGCCTCAGGCGTCGTCCTCGAGCCGCGCTTTGAGCAGCTCGTTGACCATCTGCGGGTTGGCCTGGCCCTTTGAGGCTTTCATGACCTGCCCAACGAAAAAGCCCGTTAATTTCTTGCGCTTCGCCGGCTCGGCGGCGCGGTACTGTTCAACCTGTTCCGCATTGGCGTTAATGACCTCGTCGACCATGGCGGCGAGGGCTCCGCTATCCGATACCTGACGCAGACCGCGGGCTTCGATGATCGCGTCCGGATCGCCTTCGCCCTGCCACATCGCTTCGAAGACCTGCTTGGCGATCTTGCCGGAGATGCTGCCGTCCCTGATGCGCTCTATGAGCGCGCCAAGCTGGGGTGCCTCGACGGGGCTGTCATCGATCGCGCAGTCGGCGGCGTTGAGTGCGCCGAGCAGTTCGACCTGGACCCAGTTGGCGGCGAGCTTGGCATCGCCGGAGACTTCGGCGACGCGCTCAAAGTAGTCGGCGACCGCGCGCTCGTCCGTGAGCACGCCGGCGTCGTACGCCGAGAGTCCAAAAGTCGACATGAATCGCTCCCGGCGCGCGCGCGGCAGCTCGGGCAAAGCGGCGCGAATCGTCTCAATGTCGCTGTCGCTGATTATGACGGGAAGCAGGTCCGGCTCCGGGAAGTAGCGGTAGTCGTTGGCCACTTCCTTGCTGCGCATGGACCTGGTTTCGTCGCGTTCGGCGTCGTAGAGCCGCGTCTCCTGCAACACCGAGCCACCGTCTTCGAGAATGTCTTCCTGGCGCCTGCGCTCGTGGAGAATGGCCTTCTCTACGAAGCGGAAGGAGTTGACGTTCTTTATCTCCGTTCGCGTGCCGAGTTCCTTGCTGCCCGCCGGGCGCAGCGACAGGTTGATATCGCAGCGCATCGATCCCTCCGCCATATTGCCGTCGGAAATGCCGAGGTAGGTCACGAGGCTATGCAGCGACTTGAGAAAGGTGACGGCTTCGGTTGCGCTGCGGAAATCCGGTTCGGTAACGATCTCCAGCAGAGGCATGCCAGCCCGGTTCAGGTCGATACCGGTCATGCCGTGAAAGTCCTCATGCAGGGACTTGCCGGCATCTTCTTCCAGGTGCGCGCGGGTGATGCCGATGTCGCACTCGTTTCCATCTTCCAGAGAGAAGGCAAAGCGACCCCGACCCACGATCGGATCGCTGAACTGGCTGATCTGGTAGCCCTTGGGCAAATCGGGGTAGAAGTAATTCTTGCGATCGAAAACCGAGCGACGACCCAGCTCGGCGTCGACGGCGAGGCCGAACATCACGGCGTAGCGCACAGCCTGCTCATTCAGCACCGGCAGCATACCGGGCATGGCGAGATCGACGGCGTTCGCCTGGCTGTTGGCCGCGGCCCCAAAGGTGGTCGCGCTGCCAGAGAAGATCTTCGAGGCCGTGGCGAGCTGAAGGTGCACCTCGAGGCCGATCACCATTTCCCAGTTCACGGCGCCGCGCTTCCCTGATCCAGGGTCGGCGCCCGACGATGCCAGTCCGTGCGCTGCTGGAACTGGTGAGCGGCGGACAGCAGCCGCGATTCCTCGAAGGCCTGACCGATCAGCTGCAAACCCACGGGCAGACCGCGGAGGAAGCCGGCGGGATGACTCATGGCCGGAAGGCCGGCCAGGTTCGCTGATAGCGTGTAGACATCCTCCAGATACATCGCGGTCGGATCCGCGGTCTTCGCGCCGAGGGAGAACGCCACGCCTGGGCTCGTAGGACCCGCGATAAGGTCCACCTCCTTAAAAGCCGAGGCGAAGTCATCGGCGATGAGCCGCCGAACCTGCTGCGCCCGCTTGTAGTAGGCGTCGTAGTAACCCGACGACAGGGTGTAGGTGCCGACCAGAATGCGGCGCTGCACCTCGGCGCCGAAGCCTTCCTCGCGGCTGCGGGTATAGAGATCCTCGAGGTCAACGGGGTTGTCGCAGCGATGACCGTAGCGCACACCGTCAAAGCGCGACAGGTTCGTCGACGCCTCCGCCGGAGCGATGACGTAGTAGGCCGGTATCGCCAATTCGGTGCGAGGCAGGCTGACCTCGACGAGTTCGGCGCCGAGGGCCTCGTACTCCGCAAGCGCAGTGCATACAAGGTTGGCAACATCGACATCGAGATCTTCACCGAAGTATTCCATCGGCAGGCCGATACGCAGGCCGGCCAGAGGCCGCGACAGCTCGCTGGCATAGTCGGGTACGGCAACGTCTGAGCTTGTGGAATCCCGTGGGTCATGTCCCGCCATGGCCGAGAGGAGCAGGGCGCAGTCTTCGGCGCTGCGCGCCATGGGCCCGCCCTGATCAAGACTCGAGGCAAAGGCAATCATGCCGAGGCGGGAGACGCGGCCGTAGGTCGGTTTCAGACCCGTGATGCCGCATAGCGACGCCGGCTGGCGAATCGAGCCCCCGGTGTCCGTTCCCGTCGCGGCAGGCACCAGCCCCGCAGCCACAGCGGCGGCTGAGCCACCGGATGAGCCTCCCGGTACGCGCGACCGGTCCCAGGGGTTGCGGCAAGCGCCGAAGAAGCTGTTTTCGTTGGAAGAGCCCATGGCGAACTCATCCATGTTCGTTTTCCCGAGCACAACGACACCGGCCGCTGCCAGCCGTTCGACCACCGTTGCATCGTAGGGCGGGACAAAGCTGTCGAGCATGCGCGACGCACAGGTCGTGCGCAGGCCGCGGGTGCAGAAGATGTCCTTGTGCGCTATGGGTACACCGGTTAGTGGGCCGGCCTTGCCTTGGGCGCGGCGCTCGTCGGCGGCACGCGCCTGCGCGAGGGCGCCGTCGCGGTCGACGCTGATAAAGCTGTTCAACCGAGGGTCCAGTTCCTCAATTCGGTCGAGACACTCCTGGGTGAGCGCCTCGCTGGTGGTCTCACCGCGTTCGAGCAACTCGCGCAGTCCCCGCAGGCTGCTGCCAGGACCCACCGGCGCTGAAGGATCTTTCTGCTCAGCCACGTCCGTGCTCCATCGATCCAGGGACTACTCGACCACCCGTGGCACGAGATACAGGCCGTCTTCCACGAGCGGTGCCGAGGACTGCAGAGTCTCGCGCTGGTTGGTCTCCGTGACCTCATCAACGCGAAGCGGCTGCGTTGCATCCAGGGGATTGGTCAACGGTTCGACGCCGCTCACGTCGACGGCGCTCAGATCCTCAAACATATCGAGAATCGCGCCAAAGCGATGGGTGATATCGGGAAGCTCGCTGTCGTCTACGCGCAGGCGCGCGAGCTGCGCCATATCGCGAATGGTGTCGCTGCTGATGTCCATGAACGGCTGTGGTGGAGCTATTTCCGGGTGCTGCGAAAGAGCGGCGCAAGATACCGCATTTGTTTCCTGCCCAACACCTGTTTGTTGCCCATACCTCTGGCGATTGATACCCTTGCGCCGCAAATTACGGGGTTTTTTAGCCGACATTGCCGGCACCGCCCACGTCTTTCTTTTGAGCAGTCCGGGCGGTGGCGCGCGGGCTGCCTGGCTGGCAGCCGAAGCTGTCGTTGGCGCGAGGTGCGCGGGCCTTAATGCTAAAAAAACTACGCGGTATGTTCTCCAATGATCTTTCGATCGATCTGGGGACCGCCAATACCCTTATCTACGTGCGTGGCCAGGGCATCGTTCTCGATGAACCCTCGGTGGTTGCTATCCGCATTCACAACGGTCAGAAGACCATTGAGGCCGTGGGCACCGATGCCAAGCGTATGCTCGGTCGAACTCCGGGCAACATAACGGCGATCCGTCCGCTGAAGGATGGCGTTATCGCCGACTTTCAGGTGACGGAGAAGATGCTCCAGCACTTCATCGCCAAGGTGCACGAGACGCGCTTTATTCGTCCCAGTCCCCGTGTACTGGTTTGCGTTCCTTGCAAATCCACACAGGTGGAGCGACGCGCGATTCGCGAGTCGGCGCTCTCCGCCGGCGCCCGGGAAGTGCGACTCATCGAAGAGCCCATGGCCGCCGCGATCGGTGCGGGCCTGGAGGTGGAAGAGGCCACCGGGTGTATGGTCGTGGACGTCGGAGGTGGCACCACCGAAATCGCGATCATCTCTTTGAACGGCGTGGTGTATTCCGACTCCATCCGTCTCGGCGGTGATCGCTTTGACGAATCCATCGTCTCTTACGTCCGCAGGCGTTACGGCACCCTTATCGGCGACTCCACGGCGGAGAAAATAAAGCAGGAGATCGGCTGTGCCTTTCCCGGCAGCGAGCTGCGCGAGATCGACGTGCGCGGCCGCAATCTCGCCGAAGGGGTGCCGCGGAGCTTCTCCCTGAACAGTGACGAGATTCTCGAGTCACTGCAGGATCCTCTCTCGTCCATCGTCCAGTCGGTCAAATCGGCTCTTGAGCAATCGCCGCCTGAGCTCGCTGCGGATATCGCCGAGAGCGGTATCGTACTCACCGGCGGCGGTGCTCTACTGCGAGACATGGATCGTCTCGTGGCCGCCGAGACCGGCCTCCCCGTGGTCGTCGCCGAAGACCCTCTGACCTGTGTGGCTCGCGGCGGTGGCATGGCCATGGAACGCATGGACAGGCATACGATAGACTTGCTCTCAACGGAGTAAGCGCAGGGCCGCGTGCCGCGGCTGTGCTGCATCCCTGATACAGATCGGTTGGCGGGCGGCGTCTCAGACGAGCAGATCGCAGCACGAATGAACGTGTTGCATGAGGCTCTGCCCGGACCTTGTAGGACCGAGCAAAAGGTGCCGCTATCAAGCCGCTCTTCATCAAGGAATCGCACCTGGGTACGAAACTGGCGCTTGCTTTTACGCTTGTCGCCATTCTGCTCGTCGCTGATCTTCGTTATAACGGCCTTGCCGGTCTTCGCTCGGTGGTCGATACGGGTCTGACCCCGGTCTACTGGATTGCGGACATACCCTCCGCCATTTCGAGCTGGCGCGACAACACGATCCGCTCCCGTTCCCGCCTCATTGATGACAACGACCGCTTGCGGCGCGAGAACCTCGTGCTGCAGGGACGATCACAGCAGTTCGCATCACTGCAGGCCGATAACGCCCGCCTGCGCGCGCTCCTCAACTCCACGGCGCTGCTGCGCGACGACGTGCTCGTTACCGAGATCATCGGCGTATCGCCGGATCCCGCAAGGCACCAGTTCATCCTCGACAAAGGCTTCGAAGCCGACGTTTACGAGGGGCAGGCCCTCATCGATGCCAGCGGTCTCATGGGGCAGGTTTTTGAGGTCGGCACCACGACATCACGCGTGCTGCTGATCACGGATCCGACCCATTCCGTCCCGGTGCAGATCAATCGAAACGGCGTGCGCGCCGTCGCCGAGGGCGTCGGATCCCTGGATCAACTGACGATCCATCACGTCGCGGCCACCACGGACATCCGCGTTGGCGACTTGCTCGTGACATCCGGATTGGGTGGCCGCTTCCCCATTGGGTATCCCGTGGCCGAGGTCAACGCCGTTGAGCGGCGGCCGGGCGAGGCCTTCGCCCGTGTCACGGCCATGCCTACAGCGGAGCTTGATCGCGTGCGCCACGTCTTGCTGGTGTTCGGTGAGGCACGACCGCAGGCTGTGGTCGAGGAAGTCGCCCGTGAGTGAACCGGCGACGGGGTACTGGGTGATTCTTGCCAGCCTGTTCGTCGCCATGCTCCTCGCCGCGCTGCCCTTGGCGCGGGAGCTTGCCTGGTGGCGACCTGAATGGATGCTGCTGGTGCTGGTGTACTGGGCTATTGCCTTGCCGCACCGCGTGGGCGTTATCACGGCGCTTGCGGTGGGCCTGCTGCTGGACGTGATCGACGGCGCGCCGATCGGCCAGAACATGCTTAGCTTCGCCCTCATCGTGACCCTCGCGAGGTTGATGTACCAGCGCCTTCGCGTATTCACCCTCGCCCAGCAGGCGAGCGTGGTGTTCATTCTGGCCGGCCTGCACCAGCTGATTGGGAATTGGTTGCTGGGGCTGCAGGGCGTTCGTATCGAGGGTTTCGTATTTCTCTTTCCGGCACTGACCTCCGCGCTGTTCTGGCCGCCGCTGATGCTGACGCTGCGTTCCATGCGGCGAAGCTATCGGGTCAGCTGATGACGGCGCTGGTGCTCGGTTCCGCAAGCCCTCGGCGGGCTGAGCTTCTCGCCCAGCTCGGTATCGACTTCGAGCAGCGCGCTGCCCACATCGACGAGTCGCCGCGCGACGTCGAGGCGCCGATGGACTATGTGTTGCGCATGGCGCGGGAAAAGGCCGCAGCCCTTCGCGAGGCCGGGGTTGAAAACACCTTGCTCACGGCAGACACCACGGTGATCGCCGACGGCCGCAGTCTCGGCAAGCCCGTCGACCTGGCCGAGGGGCGAGCCATGCTGCGCCGTTTGAGCGGGCGCGTACACGAGGTATGCACAGCCTTTTGCTGCAGTACCGCGGCAGATCAGCGCGAAGGCAGGGCCATAACGCGGGTGGAGTTCATGCCCCTTGAGGATGAGCTTATCGAAGCCTACCTCGCGACCGCGGAACCCTGGGATAAAGCTGGAGCCTACGCCCTCCAGGGCCTCGCCGGGAGCTTCGTGCGCCGCGTCGAAGGCAGCGTGAGCAACGTCATTGGTCTGCCCCTGGTGGAAATCCGGGCGCAGCTTACAGACCTGGGGCTAAACGTAGGCCTGGCCGCCCAGCCGGGAAGATCGTGAGCGCGGAGATTCTGGTCAATGTCACACCGATGGAGGCGCGTGTCGCCGTCGTCGAGAATGGGGCGGCCCAGGATATCCACATCGAGCGCGAGGCCAGCCGCGGTATTGTCGGCAACATCTACTCCGGTCGTGTGGTTCGGGTGATGCCGGGCATGCAGGCCGCCTTCGTGGAAATTGGTGCGGAACGTACGGCATTCATCCATCTGGCCGATATCATCGGCAGCGCGGCGGCCTCGAGTTCGCGCATATCCGAGCATCTTCACGACGGCCAGCGCGTTGCCGTGCAAGTAGTGAAAGACCCCATAAGCAACAAGGGTGCGCGGCTGACGGCACAGCTCTCCGTGTCCACGCGCTATCTCGTCTACATGCCAGACGGGGACCACGTGGGGGTCTCGCAACGCATTGAGGACAGCCAAGAGCGCACGCGCCTGCAGACGGTCCTGGCTGAGGCCGTGAGCAAGGAAGACATGGCCAGCGGGGGCTACATTCTGCGCACCGCCGCCGAGGGTGCGGGGGAAGTGGAGATCAGCGCTGATCTGCGCTACCTGAAGCGCCTCTGGGCCGTGGTTGCCCGACGCATGCAGACCGCCGAGGCGCCGCAGCTGTTGTACGAGGATCTGCCCCTGCAGCTGCGCACGGTACGCGACCTTGCGCGCCCGGGCGTGGAGCGCATTGTCATAGACAGTCACGAAAACTTTGCGGCGCTAAGGGATTTTTGCAGCAAGTACATGCCCGAAGTGGCGGAGCTCGTGGAGCTGTACGGCGGCGAGCGACCGCTTTTCGACTTTCACGGCGTAGAAGAAGATATCCAGCGCGCCCTGGGCCGTGTGGTGCCTCTAAAAAGCGGCGGGCATCTGGTGATTGACCAGACCGAGGCCATGACCACTATCGATGTGAATACCGGTTCCTTCGTGGGGAAACGCAGCCAGGAAGAAACCCTGTTCAAGACCAACCTTGAGGCCGCGGCCGCCCTCGCGCGGCAGCTGCGCCTGCGCAACATCGGCGGAATCATCATCGTTGATTTCATCGACATGAGCGACGCGGAACACCGGCGTCAGGTGCATCGGGCGCTGGAAAAGGCCATGGCGCGGGATCCGGCGCGCAACAAGATAACGGGAGTCTCGGATCTCGGCCTCGTGGAAATGACCCGAAAACGAACGCGGGAAAGCCTGGAACGAACGCTGTGCGAAGCCTGTCCAAGCTGTGACGGCCGCGGTGTTCTCAAAACCGCGGAAACCGTTTGCTATGAGATCTTTCGGGAGATACTTCGTGATGCACGGGCCTACGAGACTGGAGACCTGATGGTGATTGCATCGCCCAAGGTGGTCGAGCGTCTTCTCGATGAGGAGTCGGCCAGCGCAGGAGAACTCGAATCCTTCATTGGGCGCACCATCGGTTTTCGCGCCGAACCTGACTATGGCCAGGAACAGTTCGACATTGTCCTGCTCTGACACGCGCAGCTCCAGTGCGAGCGGCGTGCGAGGGCGGCCTCGGTGAGCCATGAATGGCACCTTGAGGAAAGCCTGCCGGTGCGCGGGCTTCACGCCTTGGCGCCATGGGCGTGGCTCGCCCTCGTGCTGGCGGTGGTGCTGCTCGCCATCTATGTGGCTCTGGGACGTCTTCTGGTCGCACAACTTCCGGCACTTCGGGAACCGATCCTCGCCAACCTGAACGAGCGGCTCCCGTTTACGGTCGAGGCCCGGGAGTTGAGCGGAGAGTGGGTCGGGTTCAGTCCCGAGCTGCGACTCTCCGGAGTTGTTCTGTCCAGCGGCGATGGAGAAACGGCGCCGCTGGCCCTGTCCGGCGGACGGCTGCGCATCGATGTGCCGGAGAGTCTGCGCAGCCGCTCACTGCAGTTATCGCAGCTGGAGGTGCGCGGTCTGTCACTGCAGGCGGTACTCACCGAGGCGGGGACCATCGAGCTGCAGGGATTTCGCGGTGGCGGCGGCGACGCCCTGCGCAACTGGCTGGAGACCTTTCTGCCGAATGTGGAGCGCGTTCGTCTGAGCGACAGCCGTCTGCTGCTCAGCAGTGCGCGGGAGACCTTCGATCTCAACCTGGCCCTGAGCCTGGAGCGCGAGGGCAGTGCCCGACACCTGCAGGGTCGCCTTGACGGCTCCGCGATCAGCCTCGCAATTGACGCCGCCGGCGTGGGAAACCCGCTCAGCCCCGCGTCCTGGAGTGGCGACGTTTACACCGATCTTCGCAGTCCGGACCTCGCCGCGCTGGGCAGTCTCTGGGATGGGCTGCAGCTTCCCTTTACTGTCGCAGGGGAGACGTCGACCCAGTTCTGGCTCCATCGGTCCGGCGGTGACTCCAAGGCCAGTCTCCGGCTATCCAGCCGCAACCTGCGGCTCCAGGAGCGCGGCGGCGCGTGGTCGCTCCCCGTGGATGAACTGTCCTTCGAGGCCGCGCTCTCGCAGCGCGCCCGGCACTGGAGTCTTATGACCGAGGATTTCCACGTGGAGCGAGCCGGGGAGGTCGTTGATCTGGACCGGGCGCAGTTCGACTGGTGGGGTCAGTCCATGCGGGTGCGGCTTAAAGATCTCGAACTCGACGATCTCCCTGCGCTGCTAGGCGCCGCGCCGGGCATACCCGAAGGCCTGCGTGAGGTTCTCCCGGAGCTCGCTCCGCGCGGCCATCTCGATTCGCTGGAGCTACGTCTCGATGACCTGACGCGTCCGGCACAGACCTGGCGGCTGCGCGCTGATCTGGCAACGGTTGCCGTGGACAGCTGGCGCGGTGCGCCGGTCATGAACGGTGTCAGCGGTTTTCTCGCTCTGGGCCCCAAGGGCGGACGCCTGCAGCTCGATTCCCAGGACCTCAGCATGCACTTCCCCAAGGTCTACCATGAAGCGCTGGCCTTCGAAGATGCCGTCGGTGAACTGCGCTTGAGCTGGGATCGCGATGCCCTCTACCTCGACAGCGGTCTGCTCAAGGTATCCGGTGAGGAAGGCGACGGCAGTGGACTGCTCGCGCTCCATATTCCGCTGACACCCACGGACATCGGCATCGAACTTGAGCTCCTCATCGGCCTTGAGGATTCGGCGGCGGAATATCGCAACCGCTATCTGCCCTACAAGCTGCCCGCGCCGCTGCTCGCCTGGCTCGAAGACAGCGTGCGCGCCGCAAGGGTACCGGCCGGCGGATTCGTGTGGCGCGGCAGCACCAAGCGGGGTCGGAATGCGCACCGCACGGTTCAGCTGTTCCTCCGGGCGGAGGAGGGCGAACTTGCGTTCGATCCGGCCTGGCCCGCGTTGACGGATCTTTCCGGCACAGTCTGGGTCGACGACGGTCGCAGCTTCGCGCTGATCGACCGGGCACGCAGCCTTGATGCACAGGTGCAGGACCTCGTGCTGCGCGTGGTGTCCAGCGCTGGTCAGGCGCGGCTGGACGTCGCGGCCGGCGTCAGCGGCGACGCCGCCGCCGCCTCCGTGCTCCTCGCTGAATCGCCCCTGGCTACGCTTACGGCGGGAGTGTTTGCGGATTGGGACTTCAGCGGTCCTGTCAGCGGTGACCTCGCTCTCAGCCTTGCCCTGGGGGTTCCCGGCGCCTCACCCTGGGTGGATCTCAGCCTGGCGCTCGACGAAGTTAATGCGCGCATCGAGCAAGTTGATCTGCCGCTCAACGGGATCAACGGACAGCTCAATTACAGTAGCGAAACCGGGTTCACTGGAAGTCGTGTGCGGGCATCGCTGTTGGGCGGGGGGGTCGACATCATCGCCCAGCCGGCACCGCGACGCGGGGGATTCGGTCTCGCCCTCGACGCGACCGTGGAAACCGGGGCCGTGGCCGAATGGCTCGACCTCGACGTGCTCAATTTTGCCACGGGGAATGCGGATCTGAGCGGCAGCCTACGCCTCGACGATGCAAGCGGAGCACGGCTAAGCCTTGCGTCAGACCTGCAAAACGTGAGCCTCGACGCGCCGGCGCCGTTCGGAAAAACGCAGGGACCGCTCCTCCCGCTTTCCCTTGACGTGCCTCTGGTCTCCTCCCCGCGTCTGTCCCTGAGCCTCGGGGATCGCCTGCGCATGGCCTTCGATTTCAACGAAGACGGGCTCGAGCGCACTTCGATAATGCTCGGAGGGGAACAACCCCGGAGCGATGCCTGTGACGCGCGCTACTGCCTGGCGGGTCAACTGTCGACCTTGGACCTTAGTGGCTGGACGGATTTTCAGCGCCGCTACATCGCCGTCGACGAGGCGCCCGGTACATTGGGCGCGGACGCCAGCCTCGGGTCTGGAGCGGCCCAGGCGTTCAGCTATCGGGTCAGCAGCCTGGAAGTGGGTGATCTGTCCCTGGGAACGCGTCGCTTCGGTCCCGCGCGCATCGATCTGAGCGGCGTGGACGAATCCTGGGGCGGTGAGATTTCTTCAAGCTGGCTTACCGCCAGTCTGACGCGTCCCGGAGGTGAACTCCAACTCGCTATAGAAGACCTCGATATCGGTGACTTCGGCGGCGGAGAACCTATGGATGTGCGTGAGCTCGCGGACGCACTGCCGCCCGTGCGCGTGACCGTCGACCGGCTGCGAAGCGGCGACCGCGAGCTCGGCAGCCTTGCCTTTGACCTGCAGCCGCGTCCTGCGCAGAACGCGCTCTATGCCGCGGATTTGAGTGGCACGCTTTGGGGAGCGCAGCTGGCGGATCCCTATGCCGGAATGCTCTGTTGGGCAGTCGGTGAGAACGGCGAGGAAACCACGCTCGAAGTCGATGCGAGCTTTGCAGATCTCGGGGCGGTTGTGGCTGCCGCGGGTTTTGATCCCAGTCTTGAATCGGAGACCGGCCGTGCGCGACTGCGCCTGGCATGGCCTGGAGCTCCCTCGGATTTCGAAATCTCCGAGACCCGGGGCATGCTGCGTCTGGATGCGGAGCGCGGTCGGGTCCTCGAGTCACGTCCCGGGCCGCTGGCGCTCATCGGATTCCTGAACTTCGCCGAAATCCTGCGCGGCTTGAGTCTGTCGCACATGTTCGAGAGCGGTGTCCCCTTTGAGACCGCGGATGCGGAACTGTATCTGCACGCCGGGACGGTGGAGATAGCCGATCTTCAGATCGACGGGGCCGCCAGCAGTTTTGCCTTCAGCGGCGTATCCGATCTGGAGCGCGGCGAGGTCAACGGCGAGCTCGTCGTGACCTTGCCCGTGGCTAACAATCTTCCCTGGGTGGCGGCCCTCGCCGGCGGTATTCCGGTGGCAGCGGGGGTATTCGTGGTGAGCAAAGTGTTTGAGAAGCAGGTAAACCGCATGTCATCCGCTGTCTACAAGATCAGTGGCGACATCGAGGCCCCCGAGGTCGAGTTCCGACGCATCTTTGATGACACGCTTACTCCGGCTGCTGCAGCTCGCGAAGGTAGCGGAACAGGCGGCGACTAGCCGCCGGCGGGCGCTGCGCATCGCGTTCGCGGCGCGCTTCCCGAAACAGCTGGCGTAGATGCTGCCGATCCGCGACGGGAAAGCGCTCCAGCACGCGCCCGAGGGCTTTGTCGCCTTGATCCACCAGAGCGTCGCGCAATTCTTCCAGTTCGCGCTGGGCCCTGGCCTCGCCGCGCCGTTCCCGGTGCAGCTCGTCCAGCGCATCCTGGAGCGGCTGTGGATCGAGGTGGCGCATAAGCTTGCCGATGTACTGGCGGTGGCGACGCAGGGCGCTGTGATGGCTTATACGCCGGCTCTCCCTAATCGCCGCGAGAAGGGCCTCATCGTCGATGGGAATGCGTGCGAGTTCTTTTTCGCTGAGGCTGCACAGGGCCTCGCCGAGTTCCTGGCGCGCGGTCATTTCTCGCTTCCGCGCCGATTTACTGGGCGGCTCGAAGGCATGATTCCCCGGGTCATTCGCTGCGTCGTCAGCCATAAAACACCGTGGCCAGGCCCAGGAATGACATAAAGCCAACCACGTCGGTCACCGTCGTGAGGATTACGCCACCCGCGAGGGCCGGGTCGATGTTGAGGCGCTGCAGTGCCATGGGCAGAAGAGCGCCCGTAAGCCCAGCGGTGACGAGATTGATCATCAGCGCAGCCGCAATAATTAGTCCCAAGGTTGAATCGCCGAACCAGAGCGCCGCGGCCAGGGCCACGACAAGTGCCCACAGCACGCCATTGAAGGCCCCGGCCAGCAACTCACGGCTGACCAGCCAGGAGGAATTGCTGCGGTTGACCTGCCCCATGGCCAGGGCTCGCACAAGCACCGTAAGGGTCTGGGTACCGGCGATACCGCCCATGGAGGCAACGATAGGCATGAGCACGGCCAGGGCGACAACCTTTTCGATGGTGTCCTGAAAGAGATTGATCACGGAGGCGGCGATGAAGGCCGTGAGCAGATTTACGCCCAGCCAAACGGCCCGGCGCCGCGCGGCCTTGGTGGCAGGAGCGAAGGTATCGTCGTCTTCGTCGAGACCGGCGAGGGACATGAGCGAGTGGTCCGCGCCATCGCGGATAACGTCGACGACATCATCGATGGTGATGCGCCCGACGAGAATGCCGTTTTCATCGACTACCGGCGCGGAGACCCAGTCGTTGCGTTCAAAAAGCCGCGCAACTTCGGCGTCAGGCATCGTGACCGGAATCGGCTTGCGCGAGGTGATCATGAGTTCCCGCACGGAGCTTCCCGGATCAGACACCAGCAGCGTACGCAACGGCAGCAGGCCCACGTAGCGATCATCCCGGGCCACGACGATAAGAGCATCGGTCATCTCCGGAATTTCTTCGTGGCGTCGCAGGTAGCGCAGGACCACATCGAGGGTGAGATCCGCCCGGATCGTGATGGTGTCCGTATTGGTCAGGCCGCCCGCGCTGTCCTCGGCATAGACCAAGACCCGTTCAAGCCGGGCCCGGTCCTGTTTGTCCATGGCCCTTAGGACCTGCTGGGTAAACTCCTCCGGCAGTTGCTGCAGGATATCGGCGACGTCGTCGTCGTCGAGTTCTCCGGCGAGCTCCCGCACTCGATCGGGTTCCATCGCCTGCAGGAAATCAAGCTGAATCTCCTCGCCTAGCTCATTGAGTACCTCGGCTTCCTGGGGACCTTCGAGGAGTTGCCACAGGACGTCGCGGTGGCGCGGTGGTGAGGCCTCGAGAATATCGGCGACCTCTCCCGGCTCTAGCTTGCGCAGCATGCGCCGCACATCGCGCAGCGTTCCCGCTTCCAGGGCGCGGGAAATGCTGTCCCGGGAACGCTCGTGATCGTGCTGTAGGGCGGTCATTCGCCTTCGCCGAAATAGTCTCCAACGAGTTCCGCGAGGGCCTCGTAGGCCGCATCTTCGTCGCGGCCGTCGATCTCGAGCTCCAGGACGCTGCCCTGGCCCGCAGCGAGCATCATCACAGACATGATGCTTTTGCCGTCCACGCGCTGGTCACCCTTTGCGACGCTGATGCGAGCCTCGAAACGGCTGGCACAGCTGACAAATTTCGACGCGGCACGGGCGTGCAGACCGAGCCGGTTGATGATTGTGATTTGATCGCGACGCACGCCGGGCCTACTGGAGTTCCCGGTGGCGCAGCTGAAGTTGGGGATGGCGCGGCCTCAGGTGTTCGTAAAGTCGCTTGGCCATGTAGACAGAGCGATGGCGGCCTCCGGTGCAGCCCAGCGCGACGGTCAGGTAGGAGCGGGAACTCTGTTCGTAGGCGGGGAGCCAGCGTTCGACAAAGGTGGAAATGTCGTCGAACAGCTGCTCCGTGATCGCATGTTCGTTGAGGAACGCAGCGACCTCATCATCGAGGCCGGTCTTCCCCCGAAGGGCCTCGGACCAGTGCGGATTGGGCAGCATGCGAAGGTCGAAAACGAGATCCGCATCGACGGGTATGCCGCGCTTGAAGCCGAAAGATTGCAGGAGCAGAGCGAGATCTTCCGCATCCTTGCCCACCAGCCGCTGGCGGATGGCATCACGCAGTTCGTAAATAGTCATGTTTCGCGTGTCCAGCGACAAGGTTGCCCGGCTGGCGAGAGGCTCCAGAAGCGCCGTCTCGCTGCGGATCGCCTCGGCAAGGGGCTGGCTGGCACCGCTGAGGGGATGGCGCCGGCGCGTCTCGCTGAAACGCCGTATCAGCGTTGATTCATCGGCATCGAGGTAGAGAACCCGGTAGTTCACGCCTTCCGGCAGTTTTTCCAGGATCGCTTCGAAATCCTTAAGATCGCGCCAGGCCGTCCGTGCGTCGATGCACACGGCGATACCGTTGAAGGTCTCGGGCAGGTCCGGTGCCGTGTCGCGGACCAGGGCGGGGAGAAGCGTGGCCGGAAGATTGTCGATGGCGAAAAAGCCTTCGTCCTCGAGCTGGTGCAGGGCGGTGCTCTTGCCGGACCCCGATCGCCCACTGACGATAATCAGGTTCACTCAGGCTCCCCGTTGTTCCCAGTTGATGGCGGTGGTGTACAGCGCCTCCGAGGTGCGGCAGGCCCGAAGGGCGTCACGCAGGTCTTCCTGGGAAAAAAGGCGCGCAATGTCGGCCAGGAGATTGAGGTGCTCCTGGGTTGCATCCGCCGGTACCACTAGGGCGAAGATAAGGTCGACGTCGTCTCCGTCCGGGCTTTCAAAATCGGCCGGCGTGCACAGAGTGATGAGTACGCCGGCCGCTGTCTCGCAGTCAGCGAGGCGGCAGTGGGGGATGGCGATGCCCTCGCCCAGGGCCGTGCTGCCCAGTTTCTCCCGCGCGAGCATGCCGGCGACGAGTTCCGTCGTGTGCAATCCCTCCTGCTCGCGCGCCAGCGCGTCGGCTACGACTTCGAAGATGCGCTTGCGGCTGCCGCCCTGGATCTGGCAAAGGGCGCGCTGCGGATTGAGAAGTTCCTGTAAGCAATTCACGGTGATTCCTGCCGTGGCCTCCGCCAATGGTGTTCAGTGAGAGCGGTGCTTTTCCTTGTGCTTGATCAGCTGGCGATCCAGCTTGTCGGCCAGCGCGTCGATAGCAGCGTACATGTCGTCCGAGTCGGCGGCGGCAAAGATGTCCTTGCCCGCGATGTGGACCGTCGCTTCGGCTTTCTGAACGAGCTTTTCGACGATCAGGGTCACGTCCATGTTGGTGATCTGGCTGTAGTGTCGCTGCAGCCTCTCGAACTTGGAATCGACATACTCGCGGAGCGGCTCGGATACCTCGACGTGATGACCACTGATGTTGATTTGCATGGGCTCCTCCTTCGCAGACCTGCGCCTGCCCTGTCAGGTTATTGTGTATTTCGGCCTTGGGTCTACCGCGCTCAGACAAGGCGCTTGCGCTCGTTCGACGGGGGTATGGTCAGGCTGTCGCGGTACTTCGCGATGGTGCGCCGGGCCACCTGAATGCCCTGGTCTTCAAGCAGCTGGGCGAGCTTGCTGTCGGACAGGGGCTTGCGCGGGTTTTCGGCGGCGATGAGCTTGCGGATGAGCGCGCGTATCGCCGTCGAGGAGCACGCGCCGCCGCTGGTGGTCGCCACGTGGCTCGAGAAGAAGTACTTGAGTTCAAAGATGCCCCGCGGCGTGTGCATGTACTTGCGCGTGGTAACCCTTGAGATCGTCGACTCGTGCATCTCCACCGCCTCGGCGATGTCGGCGAGGACCAGGGGTTTCATGGCCTCTTCGCCGTACTCCAGAAAATTACGCTGACGCCGGACGATTTCCGATGAGACTTTCATCATGGTCTCATTGCGGCTTTGCAGACTCTTAAGGAACCAGCGCGCTTCCTGGAGATTGTCGCGCAGGTACGTGTTATCGGCGCTTGAGTCAGCGCGCTTGATCATGCCCGCGTAGTGACTGTTGATGCGCAGGCGCGGTGCCGTATCCGGATTCAGCTCCACAATCCAGCGACCTTCTTTCTTGGTAACGAAAACATCGGGAACGATGTACTCGGTGTCGTCGCTCCCAATGCGCTTGCCGGGAAAGGGGTCCAGGGACTGCACGAGTCGCAGCACATCGCGCAGCTCCTCCTCCGGCAGCTTCATGCGCCGCATGACCTGCGCATAGTCGCCGTTGCTGAGCGGTGCGATGTAGCGCCTGATCAGCGTGCGCGCCTGCTCCAGATAAGGGGTTTCGGCGGGGAGCGTCTGCAGTTGCAGCGTGAGGCACTCCTGCAGATCACGGGCGAATACGCCCACCGGTTCGAACTGCTGCAATGCATGGAGGACGGCGATGATCTCCTCGGACTCCACCTCCATCTCTTCCGGGAAGAGCTCCAGCAGTTCCTCGATGGAGCTGGTCAACCGGCCACCGTCGTCCGTGGCGTCGATAATGGCCAGGGCAATAGCACGGTCCGTATCGGACATGCGGGTGAGATTCAGCTGCCACAGCAAGTGGTCGTGGAGGCTTTCCTCGGCGCCGTTGCGTCCCTCGAAGTCCATATCGTCCGCCATGCCTTCCGCCGGCGGCGGGGCGCTGGAGGGCAGGATGTCTTCCCACTGGGTATCCACGGGAAGGTCGTCGGGCATGGCCGGCTCGAAGTCGGCATTGGCGACCGGATCCGCCGCTTCGAGATTGGCTTCGGGATCGTTCAGCGGACCGTCGTGAGACGCGATGTCCACCTCGGCACCGTTGAGGGCCGCATCACCGGAGTCCTCTTCGACCTCCAGCATGGGATTCTCTTCGAGCGCCTGCTGAATTTCCTGCTGCAAATCCAGGGTACTGAGCTGGAGCAGGCGGATAGCCTGCTGCAGCTGCGGCGTCATGGTCAGCTGCTGGCCTAGCTTTAGATGCAGTCCCTGCTTCATGCGCGCTGCGCTTTTTCCCCGTATCGTTGAAGCTGCAGGCCGTCCGTGGCGACCTCTCAGGGCACGAGTGTAGGTGTCGCGTCGAAGCCGTGCAACGCTTTGGCGCAGTTATTGCATTAATCAAGACCAAGGAACGTGACGAAAGTCGCGGGACATCGTGTCACCAGGCCCGGACCGATGCTCTCTCGGGCGGCTGGGGGGGACGGCGTTTGGTGGTGCGAAGGACAGCTAGGCGGGGCCCTGTCAACGACCTGCCTACCGTGATCACCCGTGCCCGCAGCTTCAGAGCCTGAAATTTTCGCCGAGATAAACCTTACGGACCTGCCCGTTGGCCAGCACCTCCTTCGGCGTTCCCTCAGCGATGATGTGGCCTTCGCCGACGATGTAGGCCTTCTCGCAGATGTCCAGGGTTTCCCGAACATTGTGATCCGTGATCAGCACTCCAATGCCCCGCTCCTGCAGGTGCTGGATGATGTGCTTGATGTCCCCGACACTGATGGGATCGACCCCGGCAAAGGGCTCGTCGAGGAGAATGAACTTTGGCTCCATGGCTAACGCCCGGGCGATCTCCACCCGTCGTCGCTCACCGCCGGAGAGGGCCTGTCCCTGGCTGTCGCGAAGGTGGCTGACGTTGAATTCCTTGAGCAATTCATCACAGCGCTGGCGTCGATCGCGACGGGACAGACCGCGGCGCGTTTCAAGGATTGCAAGCAGGTTGTCGGCCACACTCATGCGCCGGAAGATCGAGGCTTCCTGCGGCAGGTAGCCGATGCCGCGGCGCGCGCGTTCGTGCATGGGCAGCGCCGTGATGGCGTTCTCGTCGATTTCTATGCTGCCGGCATCGGCGCGCACGATCCCGACAATCATATAGAAGCAGGTGGTCTTTCCTGCTCCGTTCGGTCCGAGCAGCCCAACGACCTCGGCGCTCTCCACTCGCAGGCTGACATCCTTGACGACGCTGCGCCCGCGGTAAGCCTTGGCCAGATTATGTGCCGCCAGAACCGCCACGCGCTTCCTCGGGCCTGCTCCTCGCCCCGTTCTCTTCCTCTTCAGTCGGCACGGTCTCAGCGCCTTCTTCCTGGGTGTTGCCGTCGCCGCTGCCCTCAGACGCCTGTTCGACGACCTCGGCGGGAATGAACACCTGAACCCGGGACGACTCATCCGCCGAATCGGCGCGTACGCGTTGCTCGGCCATGAAATAACGGATGGACTCGCCGGTAACGATTGCTCCCTCCTGCTCGATGCGGGCGTCAATGCGCAGAAGGACCAGTTCGCTGGATTTTTCGTAGACGATACGCTCGGCGCTGGCCTTTACAAAAGGTTTGTCGAGAGCGGGGCGTTGCTGGAGGCGTGCCGGCGCGCCCTGGGCGATGATGCGATCGGCGGCGACCTGATCGTGGAAGATAGTCAGGCTGTCCGCTTCGATGCGCAGACTGCCCTGGACCAGAACCACGTTGCCGCTGTACAGCGTGTATCCCCGGGGTTCGTTGCGTTCGGCACGCGCGGCGGTGATTTCAATGGCCTGCAGCCGATCCTCGGGCAGCGCCCGCGGGGCGGGGCCTGGCAGCAGCGTGCCGACCAACACGCCGACACAAAGGGCCGCTACGCCGCGCGCTCTACTCGGATGGAACATACACACTGCGCACGTTGCCGGTGAGCACGGCTATCTCTCGATCAAGCTCGACATAGAGTTGGTCGGCAACCGTTTCCTGCTCGCCCTGCCACAGACGTACGGGGGCGGTGCTGCGCGCGATGCCTTCGGCGATGTGAATCACCATGCTCTCACTGAGAAACTCCACACCCTCGGCGGCGTAGCTGAGACTCACGTCTCCCGAGAGATACATGACCTCCGTTTTTTCGATAAGTTCTCCGTTCTCCGCCGATGCCCGCCAGCCCTCATCCCCTGCATGCCCGAACCGTGCGGGGGTATCAAATTCCATGCGGCCGTTTGCGCTGAAGCGGCGTAGTCGAGAGGCATTGGTAAGGTCCAGAAGCTCTCCGTTCTCGCCGTAAACACGTGTGGAAACCTCGGCGGCATAGCTGTCCGGAATCGGTTCATCGGAGGCCGGGTCCGCGCGCTCCGGGGCGATTTGCACCGGCGGACTTGCGAGAAGGGCATAGACCAGACCGCCGGAGCAGAGCAACAGGGGAATGGACAGGCGTTTCTTCACCGGATGGCAGGCTCCGCGCCGTAGCCGGATTCCAGGCTGGCCAGCTCACCGCGCGCCATCAGGAGCGTTTCACAGGCTTCCCGCACCGCGGCGTCGCCACCGCGTCGGCTGCTGCACCAGTCCGCCGCTTCGCGAACGGCGCGGCTGCCGTCTTCGACGCTGAAGCCCAGTCCCGCCGCCTGGATCGCACCCAGATCAGGCAGGTCGTCGCCCATGTAGGCGCACTGCTCGAGGCTGACCTCTAGCTCGCTGCAAAGCTCGCGAAGGGCGATGAGTTTGTCTTCGCGTCCCTGCACGATGGTGTCGATACCCAGCTCCCGGGCCCGCCTCTCGACAATGGCCGATCGACGCCCGGTGATAATCGCAACGTTGATACCCGCTCGCTGCAGCAGCTTGATGCCTAACCCATCTTTGATATTGAATGATTTGAGTTCTTCTCCAGTGTCGCTGTAGCTGATGCGGCCGTCAGTGAGCACCCCGTCGACATCCAGGGCAAAGAGTCGTATCGCGAGAGCGCGCTCTGGATTCACGCGATTCCCGCCTCAAGGAGACCGAGCAGGGTAACGACGCCGACGATACTCTCTTCATCGTCTATGACGACGAGAGCACTGATATGCCGCTCTTCCATGATTCGCAGGGCTTCGGCGGCGAGGAGACCTCCGCTGATGGTGGCGGGGTCTGCGCTCATCACCGTGCCGATGGCCGTGCGATGCACGTCGATTTGCTGGTCCAGGGCGCGCCGCAGGTCTCCGTCGGTAAACACGCCCAGCAGATTACCTGCGTCGTCCACAATCGTGGTCATGCCGATGCCCTTGGCGCTGATCTCAAGCAGCGCCTCGGCGAGCGGAACCTCCGTGGCGACGCGGGGCACAGCGCTGCCTGCGCGCATAACGTCTTCCACCTTGAGCAGCAGTTTGCGTCCCAGCGCGCCTCCCGGATGGGAGAAGGCAAAGTCTTCGGCGGTGAAGCCCCGGGCCTCCAGCAGGGCGATGGCCAGGGCGTCGCCCATAACTAGGGCGCAGGTTGTGCTCGACGTCGGGGCCAGGTCCAGCGGGCAGGCCTCGATCGCCGCACCCGTATTGAGGTGCGCATCGGCGGCCTCCGCGAGCGTCGATTCCGGTGCGCCGGTCATGGCGATAAGGGGCGTACCGAGGCGCTTTAGCAGAGGCAGGAGCGTGAGCACTTCGGGAGTCGTACCGCTGTTTGACAGCGCGACAACACAGTCGGCGGCGGTGATCATGCCCATGTCGCCGTGGCTCGCTTCGCCCGGATGCACGAAAAAGGAAGGTGTGCCGGTGCTCGCGAGGGTGGCGGCGAGCTTGGTGCCGATGTGGCCCGACTTACCCATGCCACTGACCACCACGCGCCCCTCGACGCCGAGAATGAGTTCGCAGGCCCGCTCAAAGTCCGGGCCAAGGCGATCTTCGAGGGCCGATACCGCTTCGGCTTCCATGCGGATCGTGCGCTGCGCCGAAGACAGGAAGCCGGCCGGTTCGGTCATAAGAATTTAGGTGGTCTGGAACAGTACGTAATAGTACAGCGCGTACCCGGTGCAGAACAGCAGCCCGATACCCCGGCCGAGGTAACCATGCTCCGCCTCTGCCCTGGGATGATTACGGCCTGCATAGACCGCTGCGGCGAAGACAAGCGTCGCCACGCACATGGCGCCGTAATCGCGCAACAGGAAGTTTTCCGGCAACTGCTCCGGTGCCAGAAGGCCCGGCATGGCCATGACTACGAGCAGGTTGAACATGTTGGAGCCGATGACGTTGCCGATGGCGATCTCCGCGTGACCGCGAACGGCGCTCGCGACCGTCGCCGCCAACTCGGGAAGACTTGTGCCCACGGCGACAATGGTCAGGCCAATGATCAGCTCCGAAACGCCGAGCTTCGATGCCACGGCGCTTGAGCCCCACACCAGCGCCCGGGAACTCGCGATAAGCAGGACAAGGCCCGCGGCGAAGGCCAAGGCGGCCTTCATTGCCCCGAGATGAGGCAGCTCGTCGTCGTCGAGGCCCGCCGCGGGATCCGCTTCGGCGACCTGCGAGTGAATCATGCGCCCCATGATGAGAAAGAGGGCGGTGAGCATCAGCAATGCGTCCATGCGTTCCAGTTCGACATCGATGAGCAGGAGACCGGCCCCGATCGTGACCGCCAGTAAGGTGGGCATTTCACTGCGCATACAGCCCGGATACACCTGGATCGGCGCAACCAGTACCGTGATGCCCAGAACCAGCCAGATGTTGGCAATATTGGAGCCAACAGCGTTACCGATGGCCAGGCCACCAGAGCCCGCCAGGGCCGCCGTAATGGAGACGAGAATCTCGGGGGCCGACGTACCCAGGGAAACGATCGTGAGACCAATAATCACCGGGGACAGTCCTGCGTTCTCCGCGATCGATGCGGCACCCGCAACGAACAGATCAGCGCTCCATACGAGCACTGCGAACGCAATGAGCACCGTGATGAGGGGAACGATCACGGCGACGATAAACGCGGCGAGGCTGTGGGTGCTTCAGGCATCAATCACCGCAGGACAGTCACTGCGGCCCATCGTTGAACCGCGGGCCCCGAGGCGCTGTCCAAGACCGAGACAGGGATGGTCGAGGCAGCCGCGGGCCGCGTATTTGTGTGATCCATTGGTGCGAGCGGGATGTCCTTGAAACCGTGTAGAATGCGCGCCCGCCTGACGGAGGCATCTTTGAGGGGCGGCGCAGTATACCCGCTAAAGGCCGGTCTTACAGCCGCGTAAGCGGCCGAACTGTGAGTCGGTTCAAGGAGATAGAAGGTAAGGCGATGGATTTGCATGCAGACACGTACGCAGCGATCGCTAAAGCGGATATTGCTGCTGAAAACCCGGATCGGCATACAGCGACTCGCGTCGTGACCGCTGCATGCCGCAGAGCGCCCGCAGGTGCAGGCACCCAAGCGAACAGGATCGAGATGAAACTACAGCACCGACAGTCGTTTTCGTGGACACACATCAAAGCCGCCCTGGCAGTCTTTGCGATGTTGCTGGGCCTCGTCGCGACCGGGGTCCGCGCCCAGGAAGGTACCGACGAGGGGACGTCGGTCGACCCGCGCAGCCAGAGTGCTGAAGACGTACTTCGCGATACCACGGCGCAGATGCTCGCGGTAATCGACGAGGCCCGCGACTACGTCGACGAAGACCCGGAGCGTTACTACGCCGCGGTGGAGAAGGTACTGGATCCGGTCGTTGACTATCGCGGCTTCGCTCGCGGCGTGATGGGCCAGTATGCAACCAGCGCGCGCTACCGGAGCCTTGACGAGGCCGGGCGCGACAAGCTCCGCGGACAGCTCAATCGCTTCAGCGACACCATGCGCCGCGGCCTCGTGCGCACCTACAGCAAGGGTCTGCTGGCCTTTGGGGGTACCCGCGTAGAAATCGACGACAGCGGCGCCGGCGATGTGAATGATGAGCGTGCGACACTGCGCCAGCTTATCTATAGCGATTCGGGGCAGCCCTATGTCGTGGTGTATCAAATGGCGCGAAATGGCGACGGCTATTGGCAAATGCGCAATCTGATCGTCGAGAGTGTCAATCTCGGCCAGATCTATCGCAGCCAGTTCGAAGCCGCGGCGCGGAAGTCCGGAGGGGATCTGGACGCCGTTATCGACAACTGGAGCGCGGATTCCCTCGAAGAAGCCTGAAGCGTTCTTTATCCGGTCAGCCGGCGATCACATGAGGGGAACGCCCTCGTTCCCGGATTTGAAGCCGCGTTCTGTCAGGGCAAAGCACGCCCATGCAACGCTTCCCCGGGGTCGCCTGCAGGGAAACTGGAATGACCTCAGGCCTGAACCAAGGAGATAGATGTTGGACGCAAAACGGGTAGAAGATTTGCTGGAAGGCACTCTGCGCGAGGCGGATGCTGATGCCGTGATCAGCGTGGACGGCGCCGGCGCCAACTACAACATAACAGTGGTCAGCGACGTGTTTACCGATCAGCGCCCGGTAAAGCGCCAGCAAACTGTGTATGCAGCGCTGCGCGAGGCGATCGCTGAGGGCACCATCCACGCCGTGAACATCCATACCTTTACCCCGGATGAATGGAGCGCCCGCGACGCCTGAAGCGCGGTCTGATCTGTTTCCATGGACAAACTTCTCATATGCGGCGGCCGACGCCTGGATGGTGAATTGCGCATCTCCGGCGCCAAGAACGCGGCACTCCCGATACTGGCGGCCACGCTGCTCGCCGACGAGCCGGTGACCGTCAGCAATCTACCGCACCTTCACGACATCACAACGATGATCGAGCTCCTTGGGTGCATGGGCGTCGATCTGACCATCGACGAGCGCATGAGCATCGAAGTTGACGCCCGGAGCATTACGCAATACGCCGCACCGTATGAACTGGTGAAGACCATGCGCGCGTCGATCCTGGTGCTTGGGCCAACGCTCGCGCGGCACGGCCGGGCCCGGGTGTCTTTCCCGGGCGGCTGCGCCATTGGCAGTCGCCCCGTAGACCTGCACCTGCGCGGTCTTGAGGCCATGGGCGCACGGGTGGTGGTGGACGGCGGCTACATCAACGCCTCTGTTGATGGCCGCCTGCGCGGGGCGCACATCGTGCTCGAAACGGTGACCGTGGGCGGTACGGAAAACCTGCTCATGGCGGCCACCCTGGCCGAAGGGCGGACCGTGATCGAGAACGCCGCGCGCGAGCCCGAGGTGGTGGATCTGGCCCATTGCCTTATCGCCATGGGAGCGAAAATCACTGGCCACGGTACCGACCGGCTGGTGATCGACGGCGTTGATCGGTTGCACGGTTGTAGCTACGAGGTGATGCCCGATCGGATCGAAGCCGGCACCTATCTCGTCGCGGCGGCGGCCACCGGCGGGCGCGTGCACCTGCGCGAGGCCCGGCCCGAGCACCTGGAGGTGGTTCTGCAGAAGCTCGACGAAGCGGGAGCCGAAACCCGCTGTGGCGAAGACTGGATTTCCCTGGACATGCACGGTCGCCGGCCGCGAGCGGTGAACATTCGCACTGCGCCCTATCCGGGTTTCCCCACGGACATGCAGGCGCAGTTCACCGCCATGAACGCGATCGCCGAGGGCACCAGCACGGTGACGGAGACGGTGTTTGAAAACCGTCTGATCCAGACGCATGAAATGAATCGCATGGGCGCGAAGATCACCATCGAGGGCAACACCGCTGTTATCGTCGGGCAGCCCCAGTTGAATGGTGCACCGGTCATGGCGACCGACCTTCGCGCCTCGGCCAGCCTGGTGATCGCGGGCCTGGTCGCACGCGGCGAGACCCTTATCGAGCGCATCTATCACATTGATCGCGGCTATGAATGCATCGAGGAAAAGCTGCAGACTCTCGGTGCGGATATCCGCCGCGTGGCGGAACGCGCCCCGGCGGCGAGCGAAGAGCCGGAAGTAGAGGCGGGTGGCCGTGCCTGAGACGAAACTCACGCTGGCGCTGACCAAGGGTCGTATTCTCCGCGAAACCCTGCCGCTCCTGGCAAAGGCCGGCATCGAGCCCCGCGAGGATATAAGCGCCAGCCGCAAGCTGATCTTTCCCACCACGCGAGATGACCTGCAGCTTGTTGTAATGCGGGGTGTGGATGTTCCTGTCTACGTTCGTTACGGCGCGGCGGCGCTCGGTGTCGTGGGCAAGGACACGCTTCTCGAGCAGGGGGCGGAAGGGGTTGATGAGCCGCTCGATCTGCGCATAGCACCTTGCCGACTCATGACCGCGGCGCCGGTGGGCTACGAGCCCTCCCGGGGGCGCATTCGAGTGGCCACCAAGTTCGTCAACGTGGCGCGGGAGCACTTCGCCCGCGCCGGGCTGCAGGTTGAGTTGATCAAACTATACGGTGCCATGGAACTCGCCCCGGCCATGCAACTTGCCGACATGATCGTGGATATTGTCGACACCGGTAATACGCTGCGTGCGAATGGCATGGAGCCGCGCGATGAGATCGCCCGGGTCACCTCGCGCCTCATCGTCAACAAGGCGGCGCAGCGCTCGCATCACGAAGCGATCAGCGCTCTCGTCGCATCGATCGGCGACGCTGTCGCGGCCTGATGCGCATGCGTCGCCTGGACAGTTCGGCCAGCGGATTTTCCGCTGACCTCGCGGAACTCGCCGTCCCCCAGGACAGCGGCGATAGCACCGTCGCCGCCACCGTTGCCGACATTATCGAAGACGTGCAGCAGCGGGGAGATGCAGCGCTCCTTGAGTACACGCGGCGCTTCGACCGGCTGGAGGCGGCGACGCTTGCCGAACTGGAGATCGAAACCTCCGACCTGCAATCCGCTCTTGCGTCCTTAGCCGATGAACAGCGCGATGCGCTCACGGCCGCAGCCGGGCGAATACAGGCGTTCCACGAGCGTCAGCTCAGCGAAGGCTGGACCTTCCAGGACGAGCACGGAAATCGCCTGGGACAGCGGGTCACGCCTCTTGAGCGCGTCGGCGTATACGTCCCGGGGGGCAAGGCGAGCTATCCCTCATCGGTGCTGATGAATGCCCTCCCGGCGCGCGTTGCCGGTGTCGGCGAAATCATCATGGTGGCACCCACTCCTGGCGGCGATGTCAATCCCCTGGTGCTGGCTGCGGCCGCTTTGGCAGGGGTAGATCGGGTGTTCTGTGTGGGCGGAGCTCAGGCGGTGGCGGCGCTCGCCCTCGGCAGTACCGGCATTCCCCGCGTGGACAAGATTGTGGGGCCGGGGAATCGCTTCGTGGCCGAAGCCAAGCGCCAGGTCTTCGGTCGCGTGGGCATCGATATGATCGCCGGGCCCTCGGAGATTCTGGTCATCTCGGACGCGACGGCGGAACCCGACTGGATTGCCATGGACCTGTTTTCCCAGGCCGAGCACGACGAAAGCGCCCAGGCGGTGCTGGTGTCACCCAGCGCGGAGCATCTGGATGCGGTAGCCGAGGCAATTGAGCGACTTCTGCCGACAATGCCGCGGGAAGACATTATCCGTGCCTCGCTCCAGAGTCGCGGCGCGCTCATCAAGGCCCGGGACTTGAGCGATGCGGCGGCTGTCAGCAACGCCCTGGCACCTGAACATCTGGAACTCGCCGTCGCAGACCCCGACGCCCTTCTGCCGCAGATCAGCGCCGCGGGAGCGATCTTCATGGGCGTGTACAGCTGCGAGGCGCTCGGGGACTACTGCGCCGGGCCCAACCACGTTCTCCCCACGGCGGGAACCGCGCGCTTCTTCTCACCGTTGGGCGTCTATGATTTCCAGAAGCGCAGTTCGATCATTCACTGCAGCCGTGAGGGCGTGCGCCCCCTGGCCGCCATGGCGGAAACCCTGGCCGAAGGCGAATCGCTTCCCGCGCACGCTCGCAGCGCGGCGCTGCGGCGCTAAGGTCATCCATCGACCGGCAATGCCCGGTCGCTATTGTTTGCGGTCAGGCGTCGGCGGAGGGGGGCTGTGTTCCAATCACGGCGCTCAGGTCCAGCGTGCTGCCCTGGCGCTCCACCGTAATCGGGAGGCGATCGCCGGGACGCAGCAGAGACACTTCGTACATACTCAGGCGAATGTCACCCACGGGCTCGTCATTGAAATGCGTGATGATGTCGCCCGCGCGAAGCCCGGCCCGGGCCGCGGGGCTCTCCGGGGCGACTCCGCGGACCAGTAGCTGAGGCGTGGAGGCGTCCGGTGCCATGGGTAGCTGCTCGACTCGAACACCCAGCCAGCCGCGGATTACCCGTCCGAAGCGGATCAGATCGTCCATCACGAATTCGGCAAGATTTGAGGGAATGGCCAGGGAAATACCAATGCCGGTGTTGCCGACGCCAGCGCCGTCGCTGGATGTATAGATCAGGCTATTGATACCGACCAGCGCACCTTCGGTATCTACCAGGGCACCCCCGGAGTTTCCCGGGTGAATCACGGCATCGGTCTGGATAAAGCCTTCGTAGGTTTCCGGATTCATACCGAAGCGCCCGAGGCCCGACACAATTCCCTGCGTCACGGAATGTCCGAAACCCAGGGGGTTACCAATCGCCAGGACGACATCGCCCACGGAAAGCCGATCCGAATCGGCGAGAGAGATCGCGCTCAAATTTTCCAGTTCGATGCGCAGGGCGGCGAGGTCG
The DNA here is from genome assembly GCA_039818725.1 of Pseudomonadota bacterium. Lineage (GTDB taxonomy): Bacteria > Pseudomonadota > Gammaproteobacteria > Pseudomonadales > Halieaceae > Congregibacter. The sequence goes on along the minus strand of JBCBTK010000011.1, from coordinate 165,404 downwards.
GTATCGCGATCGCGACCCACGACCGTCGCCGCGGCGTCACGACCGTCACTGAGCAGAACCTGAATGGCTTCCGCTCCCTCGATCACATGGTTATTGGTGAGGATGTAGCCATCGTCACGCATGATCACCCCTGAGCCCAGGGAGCGTTCGATGCGCTGGCGCGGTACGCCTCGCGGTATGCGCATGAACGGATTGTTGAGCAGGGGGCTGGGCGCCTGCACACGGCGCGCGGTGTAGATATTCACCACGGATGGCGTAGCGCTTGCCACGGCGTAGCGATAGCTGTTGCGCTCAGCTCCCGCCGGGCGCGCGCCAAGCTGTCCCGGCGTCTGCTTCAGAAAAAGCAGACCCGCGAGCACCCCGGTAATTACGGGCCAGATCAGAAAGCTCAGTGCCGAGCGCATGGCGTCTCGTTTCAGCGGTATCAGGAGGCAGAGTATATGATGCGGGCCCTTCGAATGGTGCCCCAGGATTCAAGCATGGCATGTGACCTTCACAAACTGGTCGGCTACTGCGATGAGCTCTTGCAGAGCGCTCGCTTTCGAGACTATTGCCCCAATGGGCTGCAGGTGGAAGGGACGAAACGCGTCGCGCGTATCGCCGCGGCCGTTACTGCCAACCAGTCGGTGCTGGACGCTGCGGTCAACTGGGGCGCTGATGCGCTCGTGGTTCACCACGGCTACTTCTGGCGTGGAGAAAATGCCGAGATCGTGGGAATGAAAAGGCGACGCCTGGCAACACTGCTTGGCGCCGATATGAGCCTCCTTGCCTATCACCTGCCTCTGGATGCCCACGGGGAATTGGGCAACAACGCCCAGCTTGGCCAGCGTCTGGGTTTTCCCGCCGGAGAGCCTCTCGATCCCGGGGATTCCACTTCCGTTGGTTCGGTTGCCACGTTAGCGGAGCCGCGACGCCTGGCCGACCTGTGCGCCGAGGTCCGGGATCTGACCGACAGGGACCCGCTTCTTATTGGAAGCGATCAGGACTCCGCGACCCGCGTGGCCTGGTGTACCGGCGCGGCGCAGGGCTACGTGGAACGCGCCGCGGCTCGCGGGGCCGATCTCTACATCTCAGGAGAAATATCCGAACAGACCGTTCACGCCGCCCGGGAGCTGGGCATCGCCTATATTGCTGCGGGTCACCACGCGACCGAGCGCTACGGTGTGCAGGCCCTCGCGGCGCACGTGGCCGAAGCCTTCGACCTCGAGTGGACGTTCCTAGACAGCGACAATCCGGTCTAGGGAGCAATCGGCCTGCGGTGTAATAGGTCGCACAGATGAACGTACTGACCGGGGCGTGTCCGCGCAGCCAGCGTTTCCCAATCCAGTGAGCTAGGCGGACATGTCTCTGTCCGCGTCGGATTCAGCGCTCTCCCGTACAAAGGCAACGCGGGCGCGGCTGGCGCCTGCTACGGACTTGCTTTAGCACCATCCGGGGGTACGTCTTCCCCATCGATCCCAAACCGTTCGTTGAGCACGCCGGGCTCGTCAGGCGACGACTTCGGCGCGTAATCCCGCGGTGGTTCAACCTGGACGCTGCTGCCCTCGATCGTATCGCCCGAGTTGTCCTCGGACTCAGGTGCCGCGAGGGCATCGAAGCGCGCTCCGCTGCTTGAGGAACACAGCGCCGCCGCGCCGCCGGCGATCTGCTCGTAGACTTCGCGGTAATTTTCGGTCAAGGCGTTGAGTTTCCCTGCCGTTTCCGCGAAGTGGGCGTTCACGCGCTGCTCGTAGCGAGCCCGGTCGTCGCGCAGCGAATCGAGTTCGCTCTGCAGCTTCCGATTCTCCTCGCTCCCCGGCGCGCCGCGGCGGCCGATAAAGTAGCCGATAAACAGGGCAACGATGGCTCCGATTAGAACCGGTATCACCTGTTCCTGCGTGACTCCTTCCAAAACGAGCTCCTTGCTCCGTGGGCGGGTGGCGGAGTATAGCCGCGGTGTGTTTAGTGTCATAGAGCGATTGCTATCTGCTTGGCCACACGAGTAAGGTTCGCGCCCGGAGCCGTCCGCCGCGGGGTGGGACGGCATAAAGCGCTTGGTTGAGAGCTCCCTGCGGACGGCAGATTCTTCGTACCGCGGCAACGGACGAAGTGAGGCCGGGCGGGTACGACGTGAGCGGGCTCACGAGGCAAACCCAGAAGCAAAAGCCATGACACCCTGGGAACGGTACCAACAAGACTTAAGTCGCGAAGACTTCAGTCACGACGCGGCACAGGAAGCTGCCGTACGCGCCCTTCAAAGCCTCTACGAGCGCCTGCAGCAACGACATGAAGCCAGCAGCGGTTTTGCCGGGCGCCTGCGCCGCCGCTTCGGCGGCGGCCGGGTTCCCGAACGTGGCCTCTATTTCTGGGGCGGCGTGGGGCGCGGTAAAACCTACCTCATGGACGCCTTCTACGACTGCCTTCCCTTTGACCGCAAGCTGCGCGTGCACTTTCATCGCTTCATGCAACGCGTACATCGCGAACTCACCGAGCTCAAGGGCGAGGAAAACCCGATTGAGAAGATCGGAGACCGGCTGGCACTGGAGACCGACGTCATCTGCTTCGATGAGTTCTTCGTCAGCGACATCGCGGATGCCATGATCCTGGCCAACTTCCTTGACGCGATCTTCGCGCGCGGCATAAGCCTCGTAGCAACATCCAACATTGCGCCCGAGGGCCTCTACGCCGATGGTCTGCAGCGCGCCCGTTTTCTGCCCGCGATAGATCTGCTCAAGGAGCACACGGAGGTGCTCAACGTGGACGCCGGGACCGACTATCGGCTGCGAACGCTTGAGCAGGCGGAGCTCTACTACGCCCCCCTTGGCCCCGAGGCCGATGCCGGCATGGAGGCAAGCTTTAGCGCCCTCGCCCCGGACACGGTCCAGCACTGGCAGCGCATCGAGATCAACGGGCGCTACCTCACCTGCCGCCGCCTTGCCGACGACGTGGCCTGGTTCGAGTTTCCCGAACTGTGCGCCGGACCGCGCTCGCAGAACGATTACATCGAACTGGCACGCGAATTCCACGCCGTCCTCCTGTCTGGTGTCCCGCGCATGGGTCCCCATGAAGACGACCAGTGCCGCCGCCTGATCAACCTCGTCGACGAGTTCTACGACCGCAACGTCAAGCTTGTGGTTGCGGCGGAAGCTTTGCCCATGGAGCTGTATAGCGGCACTCGACTGGAGTTTGAGTTCGAGCGCACGATCTCGCGTCTGCGGGAGATGCAGTCCCACGAATACCTGGCGGCGCCGCACCGGCCTTGATCGACCTCAATTGTGGCTATTTCGAGCGTAAGTCTGGCCAGCGACGGCGCATTGCTGCGTTCCGCTGGGAAGGGGGACGCTTCACTCCGCAACGCACCGTCGCTGGCCGGCTTCGTGGTGCGCGATGTGTCAGTGCTCTAAACGCGGGGCACAGTGCCCGGCCCGCGACGAAGCGAGCACTGCGAACCCGGCTGTAGGCCTTCGATAATCGCGTAATTCGTGCTTGCCAAAGGGGGGCGGCATCAGTAAAATCCGCGCTCTTTTTTTGGCCCCCCGAGGCGACAGTAATGAAAACCTACAGCGCAAAGGTAGGCGAAGTAGCGCACGACTGGTTTGTCGTTGACGCCACCGACAAGACGCTCGGGCGCCTGGCCGCCGAGATCGCGCATCGCCTGCGCGGCAAGCATAAGGCTGAATACACGCCGCACATTGACACCGGAGACTACATCGTTGTGGTCAATGCCGAGAAAGTGCGCGTTACCGGCGCCAAGCGCACGGACAAGATGTACCACCGCCACACCGGCTACCCGGGCGGTCTGAAGTCCATGTCATTTGAGAAGCTGATCGAGAAAGCCCCCGAACGTGCCATCGAGAGTGCCGTAAAGGGCATGCTGCCCCGCAACCCGCTGGGCCGCGCCATGTTCCGCAAACTGAAGGTCTACGCCGGCGATGCGCACCCGCACGCCGCGCAGCAGCCGCAGTCGCTGCAGATTTAGGAGTCAGGATGAGCACTACCCAGTACTACGGCACCGGTCGTCGCAAGACGTCCACCGCGCGTGTTTTCCTGCGCAGCGGTGCCGGCAGCATCACCGTCAACGAGCGCCCGCTCGATCAATACTTCGGGCGCGAAGTGGCGCGCATGATCGTGCGTCAGCCCCTCGACCTGGTCGAGATGGGCGAGAACTTCGATATCAAGGTAACCGTCGAGGGCGGTGGCAGCTTCGGTCAGGCCGGAGCGATTCGTCACGGCATCACGCGGGCACTCATCGAGTACGACGAGTCACTTCGCGGCACGCTGCGCCGCGCAGGCTTTGTGACTCGCGACGCGCGAGAGGTAGAGCGCAAGAAAGTCGGTCTACGCAAGGCCCGTAAGCGTCCGCAATTCTCCAAGCGCTGATCGCGCGCCGACGCGGCCCCGGCGTTCTGGTGCCACGCGTCTATGACGTGACTCCGAATGTCAGTGCTGCCGTCCGCCACCAAAGAAAAGGCCCGTGTCCTGAAGACACGGGTTTTTTTTTTGGCACTTTCCCATGCTCGGAGCCGGAATGACCGGCCGCGATCACGCTTCGCGGATGCTGCTTCGACTTTTGTCCAAGTTTGCTGAGAAATCAATGATTTGGGCAATCGATTAGGTGACATGTTTGCGTATATTTTCTTGTCTACGCAGAGCAAAGTCTTTACCATCTTGCCGCCATTTCAGTCGCACCGGAATCGGTTCGGGGAACTCCCACGCGGTCTTTCGCGCGGGAAAGCCGCGCAAGCCAGGGCCGGATACTTGGACGAAAAACAGAATGCCCCGGTTCGCACATGTTTTAGCCGTGCATTTTGGTTCGAGGTCGAGACGGGTTTGAGGCCACGACGCTTCACCGGCCCTGGGAAACGAACTGAAAACACGGCCTGGGAAGGCGTCGTGACAACGCGGCTGCGGTAATGCGGCGACAGACGTTTAAGCACCGCCGGTAAGGCGCAGCGTCGGACCCGGCCTCGGCCGTCCGACATCAACAAGGAGTAGGTTTACCATGGCATCTGCTACAGCATCAGCGGCCCCCGGAACCAGCGCGCAAGACGCACTTATTGATGAGAAGCGCCGTCGCTTCCTCACGGTTGCCACCAGCGGTGTGGCGGCTGCCGGCGTGGTCGCAGCGGCCGTACCGTTTCTGGGTTCCTGGAACCCCTCCGCGAAGGCCAAGGCCGCCGGTGCACCCGTCAGGGCGGACATCGGCAAGCTCGAGCCTGGCGCGATGGTAGTCATCGAATGGCGCGGTAAGCCTGTGTACGTGGTGCGGCGCACTCCCGAGATGCTCGAAACGCTTGCGGCCATAGACGGCGATCTGAAAGACCCCGATTCCGCCATCTCGAAACAGCCTGAGTACATCTCCGGACGCGAGCGCAGCCTGCGGCCGGAACTCCTCGTGGTCGAGGGATTGTGCACTCATCTCGGTTGCGCACCAAAGTATCGTCCTGAGGTCGGTGCCGCTGACCTCGGCGGTGATTCCTGGGTGGGTGGCTTCTTCTGCCCCTGCCACGGTTCCAAGTTTGATCTCGCCGGACGCGTGTTTTCCGGCGTTCCGGCCTCGGCAAATCTCGTCGTGCCCCCTTACTCTTTCGAAGGCTCTAACGTCGTGGTGATCGGCGTCGATGCGGAGGCAGCCTGATGGCTAATATGTTGATCGGTCTGCGCGACTGGGTGGACGCACGTCTGCCCATCACTCGCGCTTGGAATACGCACATGGGCGAGTACTACGCGCCCAAGAATTTCAATTTCTGGTACTACTTCGGCGTATTCTCGCTGCTGGTTCTCGTCAACCAACTGCTCACGGGCATCTGGCTGACCATGAACTACACGCCCAGCCAGGAGGACGCCTTTGCCTCCGTCGAATACATCATGCGTGATGTCGATTACGGCTGGATACTTCGCTATATGCACTCGACGGGCGCCTCGGCGTTTTTCGTGGTCGTGTACCTGCACATGTTCCGAGCGTTGATCTACGGATCCTATAAAAAGCCTCGGGAACTCATCTGGGTCTTCGGCATGCTCATCTTCGTCGTGCTGATGGCCGAGGCATTCGTGGGCTACGTGCTCCCCTGGGGACAGATGTCCTACTGGGGCGCGCAGGTGATTATCTCGCTCTTCGGTGCCATCCCGGTCGTTGGTGAAGATATCGTCACCTGGATCCGTGGCGATTACCTGATTTCCGGCATCACGCTAAACCGGTTCTTCGCTCTACACGTGGTGGCTCTGCCGATCGTTCTCCTCGCCCTCGTCGTACTGCACATCCTCGCTCTTCACGAAGTCGGTTCGAACAATCCCGACGGCGTCGAGATCAAGAAGAACAAGGGCCCTGACGGCGTCCCCCTGGATGGCATCAAGTTCCATCCCTACTACAGCGTGCACGATGTTCAGGCGATTGCGGTATTCCTGTTTGTGTTCTGCGCGATCATGTTCTTCATGCCCGAGATGGGCGGCTATTTCCTCGAGTACGCCAACTTCGAACAGGCGAATTCCTTGAAGACGCCGGACCACATCGCACCGGTCTGGTACTTCACGCCGTTCTATTCGGTGCTTCGCGCGGTGCCGGACAAATTCTGGGGCTTCATAGCCTTCGCGGCGAGCGTGGCGATCCCCTTTGCTCTTCCCTGGCTGGACCGCTCTCCCGTGAAGTCCTGGCGCTATCGCGGGAACCTCAACAAGTGGATGCTGATCTTGTTCGCCGCCTCGTTCCTGATCCTCGGGGTGCTTGGCGTGAAAACTCCAACGGCGGGGCGCACCTTCCTGGCCCAGGTCTGTTCGATCTTCTACTTCGCCTTCTTCCTGCTGATGCCGGTCTGGAGCGCGATGGACAAGCCGAAACCTGTACCGGAGCGCGTGACTATGGACGGGGGCATCGGCGCCCTTGGCTCTCTGGCCGGCCTGGCGCTGATCCTTGCACTCACCTTCATCCCGCTCAAGGTAGTGGGCGCCGAGTCGGCCTACGACTGCGGCACCATGCCCTGCGATGAGATCGAGCTCGACATCGAAAACACGGCGTCACTTCAGCGCGGCGCCAGCACGTACATGAACTATTGCATGGGCTGTCACTCGCTGCAGTATGCGCGCTACAACCGCGTTGCCGCGGACCTCGGAATTCCCGAGGACATGATGCAGGGGAATCTGATTTTCGATCCCGCAGTGAAGGTCGGAGCGCTCATGGACAACGCCATGGATGGCGATCGCGCCAAGAAGTGGTTCGGCGCCGAGCCGCCGGATCTGACCCTGGTCGCCCGCGCACGCCAGCCCGAATGGCTATACACCTACCTGCGTAATTTCTACCAGGACGACACTCGCCCCTATGGCGTCAACAATCGGGTGTACCCGAATGTTGGCATGCCCCATGCGCTGCTGGAACTGCAGGGGCTGCTCGCCTGCGCTCCTGGAGAGGCGCACGCTGGTGAGGTCGAACCTATCTCAGGCACCGAGATGGCCGGCCATGCGGACGAGTGCGGCCAGTTGGTCGTAGCCGAAGAGGGCCGCATGACCATCGACGAGTTTGACGGCCGAATTTACGATCTTGTCAACTTCCTTGCCTACGTGGCGGAGCCCATGAAGGCCGACCGTCAGCGCATCGGCATTTATTCCCTGCTCTTCCTTGCGGTATTCTTCGTGTTTGCCACGCTGCTCAATCGCGAATACTGGAAAGACGTACACTGACGAACGGCCCGCAGTACCACGATCCTTCGATCGTGGGCGTTTCGTTTTAGCCACGGTGGCGTGAGGAGAAACCTCTCGCCACCGTTCGCGTTTTCGCATTTCTTCTTTTTTTTGGGGCCCAGGCTTTACCATGATTTTTTATTCCGACCCGACCTCTCACTACAGCCACCGTGTCCGCATAGTCCTTGCGGAAAAGGGCGTGTCAGCGGAGGTGATTGATGTCGATCCCGCGCACCCACCCCAGGCGCTGTCGGAACAGAACCCCTACAACTCGCTGCCAACTCTCGTTGATCGAGAACTTTCTCTCTACGAGACTCGGGTAATGATGGAGTATCTCGACGAGCGCTTTCCCCATCCACCGCTGCTGCCGGTGTACCCCGTTGCGCGCGCCGAGAGCCGCCTCTTCATGCATCGCATTGAGCAGGACTGGTGCACGCTCATCGAGTCGATCCAGAACTCGCGCAGCGACAACGTGGTCAAGCGCTCGACGAAAGAGCTTCGTGAGGGCATCCTGGCGATCGCGCCAATCTTCGGCGAAAAGCCCTTCTTCATGAACGACGAGTTCACGCTTGTCGACTGCTGCATCGCTCCCATCCTGTGGAGGCTGCCGACCTTCGGCATCGATATCCGGCCGAGCAAGCAGTCGAAACCGCTTTTGGCCTACATGGATTCGCTGTTCAAGCGGGAATCTTTCCTGCAGAGCCTCACGGAACAGGAACGCGAGATGCGTCTCTAGGGCGCCTGGCCGAATTGTGAATTCGAGTCGCCCCTATCTGCTTCGCGCGCTGTACGAGTGGATCGTGGACAATGGCTGCACGCCACACATCATTGTGGATGCGACTCAGGAAGGCGTTGAGGTTCCAGATCAATACGTGAAGGACGGACAGATCGTCCTGAACCTGTCGCCGTCAGCCGTGATTGAACTCCAGCTCGGCGACGACAGCGTGAGCTTCAACGGCCGTTTCGGCGGCCGCCCCACCGACGTCTTCATCCCCATCTCCGCTGTGCTCGGCGTGTATGCCCGGGAAAACGGGCAGGGCATGGCCTTTGAGCCCGAGGACGACAGCGAGCCCGATCCCGAAGACGGCGGTACCGCTCCAACGCCACTACGTCGCGGTGGAAAGCCGAGTCTGACGGTTGTGAAATAGGCCCCTGCCAGTCGACCAGATTCTCTGCGAGGAAATACGGTGTCGCCCGGCGATGTCTGCGCCGCGAGTGTTACGCGGGCCCGAGGGCCCGATATGCCATGCGCGGCCTCAGGCAGGAAAAGAAACGCCCGCCCTATTTCAGATGCAACCTCGCTTCGGAGGACCCTGGATCAGCTGTCAATGTACTCAAACAGCTGCACCACGCGCTGGACGCCGGATACATCGGCGGCCTGTGCCGCTATGCGCTGCGCTTCCTCGCGTGTGACCAGGCCCAACAGGAAGACGACGCCATCCTCGGCCACGACCTTCGTGCGCATACCCGGCGTGTCGCGACCGGTGAGGAGGAACGTCTTCACCTTGCTCGCAATCCACGCGTCTCCAGCCCGGGTCATGCTTGAACTCGCGGCGGCAACCTCGAGCTCGTTGTAAATGCGGCGGACGTCGCGAATCTCCCGAACCACATCGTTGGCCTTCTGACGCAGGGCTTCCGTGGGCACCTGGCCAGCGACCAGCACATAACCGTTGTAACTCTGGACAACAAGGTGCGCCTCGTCGTAGGCCTCGTCGGCTGCGTGCAGATTGACGATAGCCTTGGTTTCGATGCTCTCATCGGCCAGGCGCTGATAGAACGTGCGCTCACCGGGATCGTCTTCGATCTTGTTCGAATTCATCGCCACCATCAATGACGTGCACCCGGTCAGCAGCTGGATGATCAGTAACAGCACGAGGCCCAGCGAGGACCGGCGGCTCGGTATGACGCGATGCAGTACTTTCATAGGTCGTTTATAGAGCAACTGGGGACTTTGCGCGAAGTGTAAACAGCAGGCCGCGGCTTCGCCGAGCAGTTTATACGGCGAACGCTCTACACGATGTGCGGTTTACTCCCCGAGCAGCAGATGCCGTATTTCGGTTTGCAGGCAGTGGCTCGCCATCAGTAGGAGTTCCCGTCTCAAGGCCCGATCGTCAGCCCGGAGCGTAATGGACGCACCAGCTGGAGGTTCAAAGGAGTCGCAAAGCGCGATCATGATCAGACCGCGTTCTTCGGCCAGGCGCGCACAGGCGAGGGCGAGGGGGGCGCCTTCTAGGGAATCGAGGCAAAGCAGCACGTCCCCATCGCGCGCAAGAATGCGCAGATCCCGCCACAGCGCGGACTCTTCCCCGGCATCATCGTCCTGGACCAGGGCAAGAGCCGGCAGCGCCGGCGCACCGGCTTCGGCGCCGCGCAGGCATTCGGCCAGCGACAGCGCTAGGCCGGCGTCACTTCCTGTTCCGAGTACCAGAATCTTGTGGTCGTCAAGCACAGCTTGCGTGAGCAGCGCCGCGCCGCGTTCGATGCCTGGAGCAAGATCATCGACGGCGCTGGCGATGCAATCGATCCGACGATGAAAAGTGCCGGCAACCCGCTCGTAGCTGTTCATCTCGGAAGGGACGAAGCGCCGAGCAGCCCTGTATGGCCAGCGGCACTCATTAAGGAGCTGTTCATGCCAGATTTACTCAGGGCGTGAAGGCCGACTTCAGCCAGCGTGCCTCCATGCTGCCGTCCGTCGTCGCCTGCCATGCGACAACATCGAAGCGGCAGGACAGGTTGCGCCATTGCGGTTGACTGCGAAGAAAGTGGGCGGCACATCGCGCCAGTTTACACTGCTTTCTGCGGTCTACAGAGGCGGCCGCCCCACCGTGGCTGGCGTGTCGGCGAGCCCGGACTTCCACGAAAACCAGGCGTTGATCGTCCAGGGCCACCAGGTCTATTTCGCCCAGGCGGCAGCGGTAGCGGCGCGCGATGATCCGTAGGCCACGGGCTTCCAGCAGCTCGGCCGCGCGCGCTTCAAAGGATTCGCCGTTTAGCATCGGGGAGAAGAGTTTCGGATGCCCAGAAGCTGGATGCCTTTGCCGTTCCCACCGTGCTCTGGTGCATAACCGACCACGCGGGCGGGAAAAGAAATGGCGACATGATCTATGCGTGGAGCTGGGGATTGGATTTTGACACGCCGCACGATGCCGAAACTCCCGGGAGTGAGCACGGGATCAGTCTAGTCAGAGTGGTGTCAGGCGTCCTCGGCTAAATTCGGCCGGCTGCAAACGGCGATGCAGGACTCCGCTCGCATCGGCCTGCAGCTCCGCGGTGAAACCCTGTTGCAGCGGTCGGGCGTCGCTGTGAAGGACGGACCAGCGTCGTGCGAGCCGGTAGGCATCACTGCCAAGGGCGTGTAGCGCATCGAAGCTGCCGGAGGCGCGCTCACCACCCAGCCCAGGTACCGCGCCCTCCTGGAGCCGCCAGGGCATGACTAGAAGGCGCAGGCCCTCCAGATCGCGGTCCCGGGCCGGATCCAGGCCACCCGCGTCCGCGGTTGACAGCGCATAGGTCGGCAGGTTGCCGGCGTAGTGATAGTTCAAGAGCGGTTTGAGCGCCCGAGCCTCATCGCTGCTACGCGTGAGGAGGAATACAGCGTCCAGGTCGTCGCGACGGCGCCCCGAGGTTTCAATGCCATCACTGAACAGCGAACGCAGCCGGCGCCCCCGGTCCTCGCTGGCATCGAGAGCCAGGGCGTCGCGGATCAGTCTCGAGTAGCCGCTCGCCTCGGCGTAACGCGCGGTGGCCGCAAGCTTGCCGCCGAGGCTGGACCAGCGTTGTTCGAACACACGGCTGATCCGCTCACCCCAGGCGCTCTCGGGGCGCACCAGCAGCACGCGCCGGGCGCCCTCGGCAAAAGCGAGTTCCGCGAGCTGACGCGCTTCGTCCTCCGGTGCAAGCGCAAGCTGCAGTACGGTCGGGGCGGCCAGGGGCTGCTCGGGCCGGTTCAGCGTCAATATGGCCTGCCCCTCCGGGGGAGACTGAAGCAATTCGGCGACCTGGCGCTTGCCCAGGGGACCCAGCACTACGGCGGGCGATGGCCCGTTCCGGCTCAAGAGGGCGTCAGACACGTTTTCATAGCGCCGGCTGTCCACAATGTCGACAACCACTCCGGGCGCGTTTTCCGCGTAGTAGCCCGCGAGAGCACCCCGTGCGAGGGCATCCCCCGCGGCCGCGAGGGGCCCGGACAGGGGTAGGAGCAGCGTGTAGCGTTCGGCGCTGGCGTCCGCGCGCAGAGCCTCTGCGAGGCTCAGGGCCTTGTCGGTTCCCGGATGCTCGAGGTAGTTGGCCTGCCAGGATGCCAGGGAGGCCAGGATTTCGGTGGGCGCACGGTCGCTGCGCAGGGTGGTGGCGAGATCAAGCCAGCCGCGGGAAATCGTGTCATCAGAGCGGGGGCGGCGTCGTTCATCGACCAGACGCTGCGCGGCCTGCCACAGCGCATCCTGACAGGCATCCGCGTTTCTGGCGGGATGGCCGCCGAGGTCGAGCAGGCGTCGCGCCAGATCGAAGCGCGTAGCCTGGTCCCCGCGCGCCTCGGCCACGGAAAGCTGATGCTCCAGCAGCTCGACTTCCAGGTCCACGGGCAGTGCCGCGGCCGAGAGTTCAGCGACGCGCGCTGCATGCGATTCAAGGTCGCCGCGGAGATACTCGATTTTTGCCCGGTAGTAGATGACCCACAGATCCGTTGCCCGTTGCGACGCCGTTACCGCTTCCCCGGGGTCCGACCGGGGTACGGGCAGGGCAAGCCTTGCCGCGAGCCAGTCTCCGCCCGCGAGGGCATTGCGCACCGGGCGGAACAATCCATCGTCGATCGACGGCAGCGTCAGGAACTCTTCGTCGATTACCTCGGCACCCGGATCGGGGTAGGCGCCGGATCCGTCTTCCGGCTCGCCGCCGCGCGGGAAGGCGACCCGGTCCGGGGTCTGCGTCGGCAAATCGCTGCACGCCGTAAAAGCGACAGAGATAATTAGCAGCAGCGCAGGGGCGCGCGTCCGGGCCGGGCCGGAACGCATGCTATTCTCCTCAACGTTCATCGCGCGCATCCGCCGCGCATTATTAGGGAAGGGGCCGCGTGATGGAACCGGCGCTGTATATCGTCGCGACGCCCATAGGTAACCTCGGGGATATCAGCCGGCGCGCGATGGAGGTTCTGCAGGACGCGAACACCGTGGCGGCCGAGGACACGCGCCGCACCGGGCAATTGCTCTCAAGCCTGGGCATCAGTCGTCCGATGCTCGCCTATCACGAGCACAGCGCCGACAGCGTGGCTCAACGCCTTGTCCGGGCCATCGCCGCGGGCGAAAGCGTTGCCCTGGTCTCCGACGCGGGCACTCCGACCATTTCAGATCCGGGCTATCGCCTCGTGCGCGCCGTTCAGGAGGAGGGACTGGCTGTCGTACCCGTGCCCGGAGCCTGTGCCCTCATCGCGGCGCTCTCGGCTTCCGGTCTGCCCAGCGACCGTTTCACCTTTGGCGGCTTTCTTCCAGCAAAGCGCGATGCACGTCGCCAGCACCTGAAGAGCATCGCCGCGGCGGATGCGACGCAGATTTTCTACGAGGCGCCGCATCGAATTCAGGAAGCTCTCGAGGACCTTGTGGAGTGCCTGGGCGCCGATCGAGAGGCTGCCCTGGCTCGCGAACTTACCAAGCGCTTCGAGACCCTGCGTCGCGGCGCCCTGGGGGAGCTCCGGGACTGGGTGGCGGAAGACAGCAACCAGGCGCGGGGGGAACTCGTTGTGCTTGTGGGCCCGGCGCCCAGGGACGAAGGAGTGCTGGATGAGCCGGCCCTGATGAACCTACTCGCGGAACTTTCCGAGCTCGTGCCAGCGCGGCAGGCCGCCAAGCTGCTGGCACGTCACTCCGGCCATAGCAGTCGCGATCTCTACAACGCCCTGCTCAGACGCCAGGCCCAGCCTTGATTGGCGCCGGAGCCCCCGCTACCCTGCGCGCGGAGTCGGCCAGGCGATCGCTGTAGGCGCTTATGCGAGCTACAGAGGAAAGTCCGGGCTCCATAGGGCAGGGTGCCAGGTAACGCCTGGGGGGCGTGAGCCCACGGAAAGTGCAGCAGAAAGGAAACCGCCAGACCGCTCGCGAGTGGTCGGGTAAGGGTGAAAAGGTGCGGTAAGAGCGCACCGCGTTGCTGGTAACAGCGACGGCGATGGTAAACCCCACCTGGAGCAAGACCAAATAGGAATCCGTTCGCTGTGGCCCGCAGTGGATTCGGGTAGGTCGCTAGAGGCGGACGGTGACGTACGTCCCAGATGAATGATCGTCCTCGACAGAACCCGGCTTATCGGCCGACTCCTTTTTCCTCGAAACAGTCACGACGCCTTCCTCGAAACAGTCACGACTTCCTCGAAACAGTCACGACGCCTTCGCGCCTACCTCCACCGGGCACGATGCACGACCTTCCGCACGTCCATCACGCGTCAGAGTGAGGGATCTTGAGCAGTTTCTTGCTTCGCGAGGCCTCGGCCTCAGCTCGACCGCGCTTGATTAGACAGATTTGACCTAAAAACTGTCCAGAGCAGAATGTTGCGCACTTAAAACTTAAAGTAACTACTTAAGTACCTTGGCTACCTATATGTTTTTGTGATTTTTTGCCATTCGGTGCTTCGCCCGAAAACTCCTCCTTACATCTCCTATTTCGTCTCCAAACCCCTGAAATAACAGGATTTTTCAGTCTCGGCTCCCTTGACGTCGAGTTTTCCATCGCCCTATAGTGTCGCGAAGTGGTGATATGTGGGTAATTCCGGCTATTTGTGGGAATAGCAGGAATTTTGGGGAGCTAAGGGGAAGCGGTAGCGTGTTCCGTGGGGTCCAGCACATCAATATGGACGCGAAGGGTCGCCTGGCGATCCCAGCGCGCCAGCGTGAGCCCCTCGTGGAGGAGTGCGGCGGCGATATCGTCGTAACCATCGATACCCAATCTCCCTGTCTGATCATTTACCCGATGCCTGCCTGGGGTCGTATTGAGGAAAGTCTACAGTCTCTTCCGTCCCTGAATCCCGGCGTGAAGCGCTTTCAGCGCCTCATGCTGGGCTATGCCACTGATATCCAGCTGGATGCCAGCGGGCGCATGCTTCTGCCGCCATCGCTGCGCGACTACGCAAAGATGGAAAAGAAGCTCGTCCTCGTGGGACAAGGTAACAAACTGGAGCTTTGGAGCGAGGAGCTCTGGATCGAGGAGCGCGATAAGGCCCTGGAGGATGTCGGCGCCGATCTGCCGCTCCCCGACGAGCTACTCAATCTGCCTCTCTAGATGGCGGACACACACGACACGGTCCTGTTGCACGAAGCGGTCGAAGCGCTGGTAGGCAACCCCGCCGGCATTTACGTTGACGGCACCTTCGGCCGCGGTGGGCACAGCCGCGAAATCCTGCGTCGCCTGGCGCCCGAGGGGACGCTCCTCGCGATCGATAAGGACGAGGACGCCGAACGGGAGGCGCGAGAACTCGCTCGTGAGGATACGCGTCTCAGCTTCGCCCGTGGATCCTTTGCCGAGTTGCCCCAGATACTCGCGCGGCTCGGGATCGATGCAGTTGACGGAATCCTGCTCGACCTGGGCGTGTCCAGCCCGCAGCTGGATGTCGCCGAGCGAGGCTTCAGCTTCCTTCGGGACGGACCCCTGGACATGAGAATGGATCGCAGTCGTGGAGAGTCCGCCGCCCAGTGGTTGCAGCATGCCGAGGTGGCCGAGATAGAGGCCGTCCTGCGCGACTACGGCGAGGAGCGCTATGCCCGCCGCATCGCCGCGGCCATAGGAAAGGCCAGGGATTCTGGCCCCCTAATCAGCACCTCGCAGCTGGCCGCGGTTGTGAGCGAGGCGCACCCGCGCTGGGAGAAGCATCATCACCCGGCGACCCGGGCGTTTCAGGCGATACGCATACGCGTGAACCACGAGCTCGATGATCTGGATCAGCTTCTCGAAGCCGCGCTGCCGCTCCTGGCCATCGGCGCACGCCTTGTCGTAATCAGCTTCCATTCCCTGGAGGACCGCCGCGTCAAGCAGTACCTGCGCCGCATGAGTCGGCCACCGCAGCTTCCCCGGGGCATACCCCTGCGCGACACCGACACGCAGCAGCCTCCGCTGCGCTTGCTTGGCAAGGCGCAGCGCGCCGGCGCTGAAGAGGTCGCCGCCAATCCGCGCTCGCGCAGCGCGGTGATGCGCTGCGCCGAGAGAGTGGCCTGAGCATGATCCTGCGCACCTTTCTCCCACTGCTCGCTCTGGCACTGGCTGCCCTGGTGACGGCTTTTGCCATTATCGCCAGCACGCACCGGGTCCGCGGTGCCTATGCGGAATTACAAACTCTGGAAGGGCAGCGCTGGTACCTGGAGGAAGAGCACAGCCGCCTTCTGCTGGAGCAGGGCACCTGGTCTTCGCATCACCGCATCGAGACTGAAGCGCGTGAGGTCCTCGGCCTGATTACCCCGGGCCCGGAAAGCGTGCGGGTGCTCAAGCCGTGACGCGTAGCTCCGCACCCGATTTCGCGTGGCGCAGCTGGCTGGTGATGGCGCTGCTTGTGCTGCTGTTCGCCGCCCTCGCTGGCCGGGTGCTCATGTTGCAAGTGCTCGATACCGATCGCGGTGCCGAGTTCCTGCGCAAGCAGGGCGCCATGCGCATGGTGCGCACGGCGGAGTTGCCGGCCTATCGGGGTCTGATCACGGACCGGCGCGGAGAAGCCCTGGCGATCAGCACGCCGGTCATTTCCCTGTGGGCCAATCCGCCGCGCCTTGCGGCGAGCGATCAACTCGCGAAGCTGGCGTCGGCTCTGGATGAGGAGGAAGCGGTACTCCGGGAGCGCCTGGAGCGCTATGCCGGGAAGCAGTTCATGTATCTGCGCCGCCACCTTCAACCCGATCATGCCCGCGGTGTTCTGGCGCTCAATATCCCCGGCGTCCGCGCCCAGCGTGAATACCGGCGTTTCTATCCGACGGGCGAGGTCGCGGCCCAGCTTGTAGGGATCACCAACGTTGACGGCCGCGGTGTATCCGGCCTGGAGCTGGCCTACGACGAGTGGCTGCGCGGCCAGCCCGGGCGCAAGCGTTACATCAAGGACTTACGCGGTGATGCGGTGCGGGATATCGGTGTGGTGGAAGAGGCGCGTCCCGGGCGTAAGCTTCAGCTCTCCATAGACCTGCGCCTGCAGTACCTGCAGCACCGTGAACTGCAAAGAGCTGTCAAGCTCACGGGCGCCGAAGCGGGCGTGATCGTCACTCTCGACAGCCACAGCGGCGAGGTGCTCGCCTCGGTCAGCTATCCGGACTTCAACCCCAATAACCGCAGCGCCGTGAGCATGGGCGAAATGCGCAATCGCGTGCTCACGGATGTGTTCGAGCCCGGATCGACCATGAAACCCCTGACCCTGGTCGCGGCTCTCGAGAGCGGTCGCTACACGCCCGACACGATTATCGACACGAATCCGGGGCGCATCCGCGTGGGACGCAAGGTACTGCCGGACCCGCGCAACTACGGTGAAATCACCCTGTCGAGAGTGGTCGAAAAGTCCAGTCAGGTAGGCGTTACAAAAGTCGCCCAGGATCTCGGGCACCAGCCGATCTGGGATGTGTTCCAGCGCTTTGGCCTGGGCGAGCCCACCGCCACGGGCTTTCCCGGCGAGAGTTCGGGGCTGCTGCCACAGCGGCCACGCTGGCGTGAGATAGAAAAGGTCACCCTGGCCTTCGGCTACGGATTGACCGCCACACCCCTGCAGCTGGCACGCGCCTACGCGGTCTTTGCCAACGGCGGTTACCTTCCCGAGGTTTCACTGCTGCATCGCGAAGCCTCTCCCGAGTTTCAGCGCGTCATCAGCGACGCTACGGCTCGGCAGGTGCGAGAGGTCCTTGCCGCCGTGACCGGTGAGAATGGCACCGCGGGGCGCGCACGGATTCCCGGCTACGTGGTGGGCGGCAAGACCGGCACTGTTCACAAGGTGGGTGACGGTCGCTACCTCGATGATCAGTACGTGGCCCTCTTTGCCGGTCTCGCTCCCGCCGACGATCCGCGCTTCGTTACCGTGGTGGTTCTCGATCGTCCCAAGGGCGATGACTACGGCGGCGGCGCTGCCGCAGCCCCCGTATTCGCGCGCGTCGCCGGCGAGGCGCTGCGTCTCCTGGGCGTCCCGCCGCAGCAGAGCGGATCCGAGACCCGGACCGAACTCGTGGCCGCTCTCGATGCGGGGGCAGAACAGTGATGGCCAGCGCGCAGCCAGTGCTCAATCTTCGAGAGCTCCTTCAGGGCGATGCGGCCGTGCCGGATGCGCTCGCCGACTTCCGTGTGCAGGGCATGTCCCAGGACAGTCGCCGGGTGAATCCGGGCGACGTGTTCGTGGCGCTGCGCGGTGCAAAGCACGACGGCCACGACATGCTCGATGAGGCCCAGCGGGCGGGAGCCATCGCTGCGCTGACCGAGCGTCCGGTGGTCGCGACGTCACTGCCGATTGTTGTGATTCCAGGCCTTCGGGACAGGCTGGCAGAACTGGCGGCCCGCTGCTACGGCCACCCGAGTCGCTCGCTGCATGTAACGGCGGTCACCGGCACAAACGGAAAGACAACGGTCAGTCAGTTGTTCGGGCAGCTCGTGCGAGCCGCGGGCTATGCCTGCGGCGTGATTGGCACGCTCGGCGCGTCTCTGGATGGCGCTGCCCGCGCCACCACGCACACAACACCGGATGCGATCGCGCTGCAGCACGAGCTGGCGGTCTGGGCCGGGCAAGCGGTGCCCTTTGTCGCCATGGAGGCCTCTTCGCACGCGCTGCACCAGGGACGCCTTGACGCGATCGATGTCGATACCGCTGTGTTTACCAACCTGACCCGTGATCACCTCGATTATCACGGAGATATGCATGCCTACGGCGAGGCCAAGGCGCGCCTGTTCCGCTTCCAGTCGCTGCGGGCACTGGTGCTCAACGCCGAGGACTCTTTCGGAGCCAGTCTCGGCAGCACCGCGCCGGAAGGTGTGAAGGTCACCACCTATGGCCTGGCTCAGTCCTGCGATGTGCGCGCCAGCCGCATTGAAATGAGCAGTGCGGGCCTGCGCTTTCGACTCTCCGGTCCCCGGGAGGAGGCCATGGTGCGCTCGGGAATCCTGGGCGCATTCAACCTGTCGAATCTCCTCGCGGCCATTGCGGCGGCGCTCGAGGCCGGTATGCCCTTTGACGACGTGCTCGCCGGTGCCGCGAAGCTCCGCCCGGTCCCGGGCCGCATGGAGCCGTTGCGCGTGGCCGGCGCGCCGCTGGTTGTAGTGGACTACGCGCACACGCCAGATGCGCTGCTCAAGGTTCTCGACGCACTGAAAGTGCAGTGTCAGGGAAGGGTAATCGCGGTGTTTGGCTGTGGAGGGGACCGCGACCGGGGCAAGCGCGCCCTGATGGCCGAAGCCGTGAGCCGCGTTGCGGATTTTGCGGTGATTACCAGTGATAACCCCCGTGGTGAAGACCCAGAAGCGATCGTTGCCGAGGTCGCGAAGAGCATGACTGGAGCGTTCACGGAACGCGTGGATCGCCGCGAAGCGATTCGTTTTGCCATCGGGCAGGCCGACGCGACCGACTGCGTTCTGATAGCGGGCAAGGGTCACGAGGACTACCAGGAAATCGCCGGACGTCGGCTGCCCTTCAGCGATCTGGCCGTGGCTCGTGATCTCCTCGGGGAGATGGCCGCATGATGGCGTCTCTGGATCTCGCCGTCGTCGCGCAATACCTGGGAGCGCCCTATGACGGTGGACCGGTCGCCGTGGGCGGCGCCGCGGTCGATTCGCGGCGAGTGGAAGCCGGCGACCTCTTCGTCGCTGTCCCCGGCGCTCAAGTGGACGGCCATGCCTACGTTGAGTCAGCGGCCGAGCGCGGCGCCATCGCGGCGCTGACCGAACGGCCCGTATCCGCACCCATTCCCTGCCTGGTCGTCGAAGACAGCCTCGCCGCGTTGACGGCGCTTGCCCGGCGCAACCGCGATGCCTACGAAGGTTGTGTCCTCGCCATCACGGGCAGCTGTGGCAAGACTTCGGTGAAGAACATCTGCCGGGCCATTCTCAGTCGAGCGGGAACGACCGTGGCGACGCGAGGGAACTACAACAACGAGATCGGCGTACCGCTGACCCTTGCTCGCCTCTCCGACGATGTGCGCTACGCCGTTGTTGAAATGGGCGCCACGGGCCGCGGCGACGTCGCCTACCTCTGCGATCTCGCCCGGCCGCGGATCAGCACCGTGCTCAATGCCATGGAGGCCCATCTCGACGGCTTCGGCAGCGTGGCGGATGTGGCCGACGTGAAGGCCGAGATCTACGACGGCCTGGGGCAGGACTCCATCGCCGTGCTCAGTCTCGACTCCCCCTACAGTGAACTCTGGAAGCAGCGCATCGAGGCAACGGGCGCGCGGACGGTGAGCTGGTCCCTGCATGGACCAGCAGACGTTACCGCGCGCGACCTTCGCGATCTGGCGGCCGAGGGTACGGAGTTCGAGCTCGAGGTGGATGGTGAGCGCTCTCCCGTGCGCTTGCCTTTGCCCGGTCGGCACAACGTGGCCAACGCCCTGGTAGCGGCGGCCCTCGCCCGGGGCGCGGGTCTGGGCATCGATACGATCGCCGACGGTATGGCCGCCGCGGAGGGAGAACCGGGGCGGCTGCAGCATGAGAAGCTCGCCAACGGGCTGACGCTTATCGATGACAGCTACAACGCCAACCCCGGCTCCGTCCGCGCGGCGATTGATTTTCTGGCCGGCGCCGGAGGCCGACGCGGCCTCGTGCTCGGTGAGATGCTGGAGCTCGGACCGGAGTCGCGGCGGATGCACGCCGAGATGGGCGAGCGCGCCCGGGAGCGCGGCCTGGAACTGTTCGTCGGTGTCGGCGATGCGCTCGCGCCCGCGGTAGATGCCTTTGGCACCGGAGCTCAGCTGTTTCGAGACCGGGCCGAGTTGGCCGGGAGTGCCGCCGAACTCATGGCGACCTGCGATGTTCTGCTGGTCAAGGGATCCCGCGGGGCGGCGATGGAGCATGTGATTGCTGATCTGCGCGCGGTCGCCGGAGGGGGGCAGGGTTCATGCTGATGCTTCTGGCGGAATACCTCTCCCAGTTCGAATCGGGATTCCGCGTTTTTCAGTACCTTACGCTGCGCGGCATCCTTGCCGCGGGGACCGCTCTGGCTATCTCCCTGCTGGTGGGGCC
Organism: Pseudomonadota bacterium; assembly: GCA_039818725.1. Taxonomy (GTDB): domain Bacteria; phylum Pseudomonadota; class Gammaproteobacteria; order Pseudomonadales; family Halieaceae; genus Congregibacter. The sequence continues at coordinate 144,599 of JBCBTK010000011.1, read as the reverse complement.
GATCATGATTCGTCGCCTCAGCTACTACCAGGTCGGCCAGGCGGTTCGCGATGATGGTCCCGAGACTCACCTCGGGAAAACCGGTACCCCGACCATGGGCGGCGCGCTGATCCTCGTAGCGATCGCCGTTGCCACCCTTCTCTGGGGCGACCTGTCCAACGCCTACGTATGGACCGCGCTTCTGGTTACCGCCGCCTTTGGTGCCGTCGGCTGGGTCGATGACTACCGCAAGGTGGTGGAGCGGAATCCCCGGGGTTTGCCGGCGCGCTGGAAATACTTCTGGCAGTCCTTGGCAGGACTGGGCGCGGCCGTCTTTCTGTTCCTTGACTCCGAGTCCGCGGTCACCACACAGCTGCATCTGCCGTTCCTCAAGGATTTCGCGATCACCATGGGGCCGCTCTTCATCGTACTCGCGTACTTCGTGATTGTCGGTGCCAGCAACGCGGTGAACCTCACCGACGGGCTCGACGGCCTCGCCATTCTGCCGACGGTGCTGGTGGGCACGGCCCTGGGTCTGATCGCCTACCTCACCGGTAACGTGAACTTCTCCGACTACCTGCAGATTCCCTACATTGCCGGGAGCGGCGAACTCTCCGTGTTCTGCGGCGCCATCGCCGGCTCCGGTCTCGGCTTCCTTTGGTTCAACACCTATCCCGCCCAGGTATTTATGGGCGATGTGGGCGCCCTGGCTCTCGGCGCCGCGCTGGGCACCGTGGCGGTAATCACCCGGCACGAGATCGTGTTTTTCATCATGGGCGGAATTTTCGTTCTGGAGACGGTCTCCGTGATTCTGCAGGTGGCGTCCTTCAAGCTCACCGGCCGCCGGATCTTCCGTATGGCACCGATCCACCATCACTACGAGCTTAAAGGCTGGCCCGAGCCGCGGGTGATCGTGCGCTTCTGGATCATCACCGTGATGCTGGTGCTCTTCGGCCTGGCCACTCTGAAGCTGCGTTGATGGGAGCTGCACTAGCCATGGCCGATCTCATCAGCAGCACCCAGCGCAAAGTCGTGATTGGTCTCGGCGTGACGGGGCTTTCCGTAGCGCGTTATCTGGCCGGGCGCGGAGAAGACTTCTGCGTGTTCGACACCCGGGAGGCGCCGCCGGGGCAGTCCCAGTTGAAGACCGAGTTCCCGGACGTGCCTTTGCTTACGGGGGCGGTTCCCCAGGACGTGCTGAATACCGCGGGCGAGTTGATCGTGAATCCGGGGATCGCACCAGACGAGCCCTGGTTGCAGGAGGCTATCGCCGCCGGCGCCCGGCTGCGGGGTGACATCGACCTTTTCGTGGAGGAAGCGCGAGCGCCGGTGGTGGGCATCACCGGCTCCAATGCGAAATCCACCGTAACCGCGATGGTGGGCGCCATGGCGAGGGAGGCGGGACTGAATACCGGGGTAGGGGGGAATCTCGGTACGGCGGCCCTTGACCTCCTCGACGAGGATGCCGAGCTCTACGTACTTGAACTTTCCAGCTTCCAGTTGGAGCGGAGCGGTGAACTCGGCCTCGACGTGGCGACGGTGCTGAACGTCACTCCGGATCATCTCGATCGTCATGGAAGTATGCCGCTCTACCATCAGGCGAAGCACCGGATATTCAATGGCAGCAAGACCGTGGTCTATAACGCCGATGATCCGCTCACGATCCCGCCGCTGGCGGGGAGCCGCGGCCAGATCAGCTGGCGGCTGCGCGAACCGGATCTGCAGGGCTTTGGCCTTCGCAGGGAAGATGGCGAGATCTTCCTTGCCGAGGGCTTCGATCTGCTCATGCCGGTCAATCAGCTTCCCATGCCTGGTCGACACAATGTGGCGAATGCGCTCGCGGCGCTGGCGCTTGGCAGCGCCGCGGGCCTGCCTCGGGGAGCCATGCTCGACGCCCTGCGCGGCTTCCGGGGCCTGCCCCATCGCTGCGAACTGGTGGGGGAGCGCGATGGTGTGCAGTGGGTAAACGACTCAAAGGCGACCAACGTCGCCGCCGCCATCGCAGCGGTCGACGGCCTCGGGGCGGACCGCTCGCTCGTTCTCATCGCCGGTGGCCGAGACAAAGCGGCCGACTATCGACCCCTGCGTGGCGCGCTGGAGCGACACTGCCGACACCTCCTGCTCATCGGTGAGGCGGCGCCGCTTCTCGCGGATGCGCTTGCGGGAACGACGACCATCGAGTCGGTCGGCACCCTTGCTGCCGCGGTGAACCGGGCCGCGGCGATTGCCGGGACCGGAGAGACCGTGCTGCTGTCACCCGCCTGCGCCAGCTTTGATCAGTTTGCGAGCTATGAGGCTCGCGGTGAGGCCTTCCGCACGGCCGTCGCGGAGGTGCTAGCCCGATGAGCACGAGCTCCCCTGCGGCAGCGATGGTCGTGCCTGACGGCCCCCTACTGGTTCTGAGCGCCACCCTTCTGGCGATCGGCCTTATCGTGATCAGTTCAGCGTCCGTAGGCTATGCCGAGGCCACGCACGCCAACATGTGGTACCACAGCCAACACCACCTCGCGTACCTGCTGATTGCTGCCTGCGCCGCCCTGGTGGCCTACGCGATGCCCACTGCGTTCTGGTACCGAACGGCCTGGGTGTGGCTGCTCCTGTCCAGCCTGCTGCTGATCCTCGTGCTGGTGCCTGGAGTCGGCCGTAACGTCAATGGCAGCCAACGCTGGTTGGCGCTTGGACCGCTGACCCTGCAACCTTCGGAGCTTGCCAAGGCGGCCATGATTCTCTTCCTGGCCGGCTACATTACGCGCCAGGGCAAGGCGCTGCAGGAAAGCTGGCAGGGGTTCTTCAGGCCTCTCCTGGTTCTCGGCCTGGTTGCCGTGCTGCTGCTCGCGGAGCCGGACTTTGGCGCGGCCGTGATACTTCTCGCGACGGCCTTTGGGATGCTCTTCCTGGCCGGCATGCGCCTCGCGCATCTCGCGTTGATCGTTACGGCTACGGGTCTGCTTGGCGTCTTTCTTATTCAGGCAGCGCCCTACCGACTCCAGCGGCTCATCGCCTACACCGATCCCTGGGCCGATCCCTACGGCGCGGGCTTTCAGCTCGTCCAGTCGCTGATTGCCTTCGGGCGTGGCGAATGGTTCGGCGTTGGCCTTGGGAACAGCGTGCAGAAACTCTTCTACCTTCCCGAGGCCCATACGGATTTCGTCTTCTCTATCTGGGCGGAGGAAACGGGCTTCATCGGCGCACTTGCGCTGATCCTGCTTTTCCTCGCGCTGGTGCTTCGCATCTTCTTCCTGGGGCGGGCCGCCCTCGAGCGCCGGGAAAGCTTTGCCGCGTATTTATGCTTTGGCGTAGCCCTGATGTTTTCCGGTCAGGCCTTTGTAAACATGGGTGTCAGCTCCGGTCTGCTCCCAACGAAGGGACTGACCCTGCCGCTGGTCAGTTACGGCGGAACGAGCCTGATCACCTGCTGCGCGTTGCTGGGTTTGGTGTTCCGCGTGGCCACGGACGGTCGAGCGCCGCTGCGGAGGCGTCGCTCATGAGCCCCGCACCCTGTGTATTCGTACTCGCCGGCGGAACGGGAGGGCACGTCTATCCCGCCCTGGCCCTCGCCTTGTCCCTGCGCGATCGAGGCTACGCACCGCGCTGGGTCGGCACCGCGCGCGGACTCGAGGCTCGAGTCGCTCCCGAGGCGCAACTGCCGCTGCACACCCTCCCGATGCGCGGCTTGCGCGGTAAAAACCTGCTGGACCAGGTGCGTGCCATGGTGATGCTCGCCTGGTCCCTGCTGCTGTCCCTGGCTCTGGTGCTGCGTTACCGGCCGCGCCTTGTTGTCGGCCTCGGCGGCTATGCGTCGGTGCCCGCCGCACTTGCGGCGCGCTGCCTGGGTCGGCCGCTGCTTCTGCAGGAACAGAACGCGGTCGCGGGCAGCGCCAACCGGCTGCTGGCTCGCGTCGCCAACTGCGTTGCCACTGGGTTTCCCGGCGTACTCGGCGCCCATCGCGACGCCCGCTATCTGGGCAATCCAGTACGCCAGGAAGTCCTCAACGTCGCGAAAGACGGCCCATGGGCCTGGGACGGCGAGCGGCCCCTGCAAATTCTTATCCTCGGCGGCAGTCTCGGTGCCAAAGCCTTGAATGACGCGCTTCCGCCCGTGGCGCGGAAGCTCGGCGCACGATGCCGCTGGCGCCATCAGTGCGGCCCGACCCATGTTGAGGCGCTGCGCGCTTCGGTCGCCGCCGGGATCCCGGGCTACGAGGTGCTTCCCTTTATCGAGGACATGGCCGCCGCCTATGCCTGGGCCGACCTCGTGGTCTGTCGCGCGGGTGCGCTGACCGTCGCCGAGCTCGCAGCGACCGGTCGACCGTCGATTCTCATACCCTTGCCGGGCGCCATCGACGATCATCAGACGGCCAATGCGCGATTCCTCGCTGACGCGGGAGCGGCCCTGCTCGTGCCCCAGGCTGAGCTTGCGGGTCATTTTGAGACCGAGCTGCTCTCACTGCTGGACGACAGTGAACTCCTCGCCGCGATGGCGGGTGCCGCTCGCGGCTGCGCCCGGCCCGAAGCGACGCGCGATCTCGCCGACTGCGCCGAGGAGCTGCTGTCGTGAGCGCTCCTCTTATCCAGCGCAGCGATGAGATGCGCCGCGTGCACCGCATTCACATGGTGGGTGTCGGGGGAAGCGGCATGAGCGGCATCGCCGAGGTGCTCGTAAACCTGGGTTTCAGTGTCAGCGGCTCCGATCTACGCGAGAGCAGCGTGACGCGGCGCCTCTCGGACATGGGCGTCGCCATCGTTGTCGGCCACGATGCCGCCTCGGTGAGCGGTGCCGACGTGGTCGTGATTTCCAGCGCCGTGCGGACGGACAATGCGGAGCTGATCGCAGCGCGGGAGCAGCGCATCCCGGTGGTGCCGCGCGCCGAAATGCTCGCCGAGCTAATGCGTCACCGCTACGGGATCGCCGTTGCCGGTACGCACGGCAAGACATCGACCACCAGCCTGATCGCTGCCCTGTTTGGCGCCGCGGATCTCGATCCCACCTTTGTGATCGGCGGTCGCGTGAACAGCACGGGCTCGCATGCCCGACTCGGCGCGGGGCGCTTCCTGATTGCCGAGGCCGACGAGAGCGATGCGTCGTTTCTGCATCTACAGCCCATGGTCACGGTGGTGACCAACATCGAAGCGGACCACATGGACACCTACGGCGGTGACTTCGCCCGCTTGCGTCAGACCTTCGTGGAATTTCTGCACAACCTGCCGTTCTACGGACTCGCCGTTCTCTGCGTGGATGACCCGGTGCTTGCCGGTCTTCGCGAGGAGCTCGGCCGCCCGCTTCTGGGGTACGGCTTCAGCGAGGGCGCTGACTACCGCATTGTGGGATTTGAGGCAGCGGGGCTCAGGAGCCGGTTTCGCCTCGAGCGTCCCGACGGTCATGGTGCGCTGGACGTCACCCTCAATATGCCCGGTCGCCACAACGTTCTGAACGCGGCGGCGGCGATCGCCGTGGCGACGGATCAGGGCATTGAAGATGCGGTTATCCGCGATACGCTGGAGACGTTCAGCGGTGTCGGCCGCCGCTTCTCCGTATATGCCGACCAGGAACTCGGTGGCCACCGCTTTACCCTGGTCGACGATTACGGCCATCACCCTACCGAGGTGGCGGCGACGCTGGACTCGGCGCGCCAGGCCTTCCCCGGTCGAAGGCTGGTGATGCTCTACCAGCCACACCGCTTTAGCCGCACGCGCGATCTCTATGACGACTTCGTGAGCGTGCTGTCCCAGGTCGACCATCTGCTCCTGCTGGAGGTGTACACCGCCGGAGAAGAACCGATTGCCGGCGCCGATAGCCGCTCGCTGGCCCGCTCCATTCGCCAGCGCGGTGCCATCGATCCGCTCTACGTGGGGCAGCTCGACCTGCTGGATGAACTGCTCAGCGAACAGCTGCGAGACGACGACGTGCTGGTCACCCAGGGGGCCGGGGATATCGGTCGTCTCGCGCAGCGGCTGCTCGCCGCGGAGGCTGAGCAATGACTGATCGCGCGGCGTTGCGAAATATTCCCCTGGCTCTGCTCTACGGAGGACGGTCCGGTGAGCGCGACGTGTCCCTGGCGGGAGCGCGCAGCGTCCTTCAAGCCCTGCGCGATGGCGGTTTTGATCCGCGACCCGTCGATACCGGTGAAGCGCGCTGGTGGACTCAACTCGAAGGCATAGAGCTCGCGTTCAACCTGCAGCACGGGGCCGGGGGTGAAGACGGCGTCACCCAGGGTCTCCTTGAGGCACTGGGGATCGTGGGTACCGGCAGCGGCGTCCTCGGCTCGGCGCTGGCCATGGACAAGCTGCGCTGCAAGCGTCTGTGGCGCGCGGTAGGACTGCCGACGGCGGACTTTGCCGTGATTGACAGCGAGGAAGCGCTGTCCAGCGCCCTGGCCGCCTGGGGCTCGCTCTTCCTTAAGCCGGCCTGCGAAGGCTCCAGCCTCGGCATGAGCCGGGTGGACTCCCAGGCCGAGGTCGCCGCTGCCCTGGAGCGGGCTCGGGAGTACGACAGCGTGATCATCGCCGAGCGCTTTGTCGATGGTCCCGAATACACGGTGGCCATCCTTGGCGATCGCGGACTGCCGCCTATTCGCATCGAGGCGGCGAGTACGTTCTACGACTACGAGGCGAAGTACCACTCCGACGCCACCCGCTATCACATCCCCTGTGGGCTGAGTGACGAGGACGAAAGTGCGCTCACCGGCCTGGCGCTACGGGCGTTCAGTGAAGTCGAGGGCGCGATCTGGGGGCGGGTCGATGTGATGCGCGAAGCCACGGGACAGTTCCAGATCCTCGAGGTGAATACCGTGCCGGGGATGACGACCCATAGCCTGGTGCCGATGGCCGCGGCGGCAGCCGGGATTGAACTGCCGGCGCTCGTCGAGGAAATCCTGTGGCTGTCCTGGTCCGCGGCGCGCGGCGGGGAGAGAAGCTGATGGCAGTGCGCCGAAAGAAAAACACTCGAAATGCGAAGTCGAAGCGGGAAAGCAGCTCGATACAGCGGCTGGTCGCGCGAGGCGCGGCGATGCTGCAGAGCGGTGTCATGCTCTTCGCCCTTGCGGCTATCGCCGGCATTGCCATGCTCGCCCTGGAGGCGCTTCGTTCCCTGCCCGTGGAGCGCATCGTGGTCGGCGGCAAGCTGGAAAACCTGCGCCATGCGGCGGTGCGCGAGGCGCTGGCGGGAGAGCTCGGCGACGGACTTTTGTTTCTCGACCTCGATAGCCTTCGAAAAGACCTCGAGTCCCTGCCCTGGGTGTACCGCGCCGAACTCCGACGCCGTTTTCCCGACACGCTGGAAGTACGCGTGGTCGAACAGGTGCCCATCGCGCGCTGGGGAGCTACAGCCTACCTCAATCATGAGGCGCGGGTGATCGAAGTCGCGGACGCCAAGCGCTGGGCGGATCTACCCGCGATCCGCGGGCCCGAGGGCAGCGCAGCGAGGCTCATGAGCCACTACCAGCAGCTGCGCATCGATCTTGCGCCACTGGCGCTCACGCCGGTGGCCCTCGCCGAGGACGATTTTGGCCAGCTGGCGGTAACGCTCAATAACGGTGCGGCGCTACAGCTCGGCGACCGCGACTTCCGCGGTCGTCTGCAACGATTTGTGGCGCTTTGGCGGAGCGAACTCGTGCATAGCGATACCGCCGTCCGACGTGTTGATCTGCGCTACGAAACGGGTGCTGCCGTGGCCTTTGCAGAGATCGAGCAGGTGGCCGGACTCGGTATGGCAGCGGGGGACAGGTAGACCAGTAATGGCAGGGGCAAAGGACAGGCGCATGATTGTCGGACTCGATATCGGCACCTCAAAGGTAGTGGCGATCGTTGGCGAGGTGGCGCCCGATGGCAGCATCGAGGTCGTGGGCATTGGCAGCCATCCGTCCAAAGGCATGAAGAAGGGCGTCGTAGTCAATATCGAGTCTACGGTGCAGTCCATTCAGCGCGCCGTGGACGAAGCCGAACTCATGGCCGGGTGCCAGATTCACTCTGTGTACGTCGGCATCGCCGGCTCGCATATTCGCAGCCTCAATTCCCACGGCATTGTGGCGATCAAGGAACAGGAGGTCGTTGAACTCGATCTCGAACGCGTACTCGATGCCGCGCGTGCCGTTGCGATTCCGGCGGACCAGAAGGTGCTGCACGTCCTGCCGCAGGAATACGTGATCGACAGCCAAGAGGGGATCAAGGAGCCCCAGGGCATGTCCGGCGTGCGCCTTGAGGCGAAGGTGCATCTCGTGACCTGCGCCGTGAACGCCGCCCAGAACATCGAGAAGTGCATACGCCGCTGCGGGCTGGACGTCGAAGACATCATTCTGGAGCAACTCGCGTCCAGCTATTCCGTACTCACGGACGACGAACGTGAGCTCGGCGTGTGCCTGGTCGATATCGGTGGTGGCACCACGGATATCGCGATCTTCACCGAGGGCTCGATCCGCCATACCGGGGTTATTCCCATCGCCGGAGACCAGGTCACCAACGACATCGCCATGGCACTGCGCACACCGTCGCAGCACGCCGAGGAGATCAAGATCCGCTATGCCTGCGCACTTACGCAGCTCGCTGGAGCGGATCAGACCATCAAAGTGCCATCGGTAGGTGACCGGCCACCGCGCGATCTGTCCCGCCAGTCTCTCGCTGAGGTGGTCGAGCCGCGCTACGACGAACTGTTCACGCTCATCCAGGCGGAGCTGCGCCGCTCCGGCTTCGAGGACCTGATTCCGTCGGGCATCGTCCTCACCGGGGGTACTTCGAAAATGGAAGGAGCGGCAGAGCTTGCCGAGGAGATTTTTCACATGCCCGTGCGTGTGGGCTATCCGGCCAGCATCGAGGGTCTCGCGGACATCGTGCGCAACCCCGTGTATTCGACGTCGGTCGGTCTTCTGCTCTACGGCGCAAGGCATGCGGGCGAGGCCGGGGCAGGACGCACGACGACGCCGGGCGAAGCCTGGTGGTCTCGCATGCTGACCTGGCTGCGGGAGAGTTTTTAGGGGCGTCTGCGAGGGCGCAGCAACAGTTTCTTGGGAAGGAACGCCGCCTATGTGCGGCAGCAACGAAGGGGAAGATAGCTATGTTTGAACTGGTAGATAACGTACCGCAGAGTGCCGTCATCAAGGTGATCGGGGTTGGCGGTGGCGGCGGCAACGCCGTGAAGCACATGATTGAGAACGCCGTTGAGGGCGTCGATTTCATCTGTGCCAATACGGACGCCCAGGCACTTTCTGACGTGGACTCACCGACCATCCTGCAGTTGGGCGGCGAGATCACCAAAGGACTCGGCGCCGGCGCCAATCCGGAAATCGGCCGCGCCGCAGCCATGGAAGATCGCGAGCGGATTGCCGAGTCCCTGCGTGGGGCCGATATGGTTTTCATCACCGCGGGCATGGGCGGTGGTACGGGCACCGGAGGTGCGCCGATCGTAGCGGAAGTCGCCCGCGAACTGGGCATTCTCACGGTGGCGGTGGTCACCCGGCCCTTCAGTTTCGAAGGTCGTAAGCGTCAGACCATTGCCGAGGCGGGATTGGGCGAGCTGCAGCAGCACGTCGACTCTTTGATCACGATTCCGAACGAAAAACTGCTCGAGGTTTTGGGGAAAAATACCAGCCTCCTCGATGCCTTCCGAGAGGCGAATGATGTACTCTTGGGCGCGGTTCAGGGCATTGCGGACCTCATAATTCGACCCGGCATGATCAACGTTGATTTTGCTGACGTGCGTACGGTGATGTCCGAAATGGGAATGGCCATGATGGGCACCGGAAGCTCACGCGGCGAGAACCGGGCGCGCGAAGCAGCCGAACGCGCCATCAACAGCCCGCTCCTCGATGACATCGATCTCGAGGGTGCACGCGGCATTCTGGTCAACATCACCGCCGGTCTTGATCTGTCCCTCGGCGAATTCTCCGAGGTGGGTGACACGATTGAGGAATTTGCGTCGGAAGAGGCAACGGTGGTTGTAGGAACCGTTATTGACCCCGAATTGCAGGATGAACTGCGAGTCACCGTTGTGGCAACGGGTCTGGGTAGTGCGGTAGCGCGCGCCAGGCTGCAGGTGGTTGATACGCCGCGTGCTGCGCGCGCGACTAGCGTAGATCGCTCGGTTGATCGCGCCGGCGAACTGCCGGGAACGGCGACCATGGAGCGTGGCGAGGCCGGAATCGACGCCGACGAGGCAGGCGCGGCGCCTGCGCCGAATTATGGCGAGTACGACATGCCGCCACAGCGTCGTCAGGCGCGGGGAGGAGCCCGGGCGACGGCAGAGAAGCTGGGTGACGATTACTTTGACATCCCTGCTTTTCTGCGACGCCAAGCCGACTAGACGTCGCCTTGGCTTACGCGGCTGAAGGCTCCTCTGCGGCGCCCTAAGGGCGAGCGGTAGGTCCCGGGGTAGGGCGGAGACCATGGCGGTATAGGACTCGCGGAACAATCGCGAAGTCCCGTGGTCTTAGGGCCGGCTGCAGGTCTCGGCTGGGGCGCGCCTCGGCAGCGTGGCGGATTGGAAGAAGGTGGTTTTGCAATGCCGGGGGCATCGCATGACCGTGGTGCGGGACATGAACAGGGAGGTTGTATGATTCGACAGCGGACTCTGCGCAATGCCATCAAGGCTACGGGCATCGGCTTGCATACGGGCGAAAAGGTATACCTGACCCTCGCTCCTGCTCCCATCGATACGGGCATCGTATTCCGTCGCACGGATCTCAATCCCGTCGTCGAAGTGCCGGCTACAGCGTCCAATGTGGGCGATACCACGCTCTCTACCACGCTCATGGTCGACGGTCACCGCGTGTCCACGGTAGAGCATCTTCTGTCCGCGATGGCGGGGCTGGGTATCGACAATGCCTACGTCGATGTCAGCGCGAGCGAGGTGCCCATCATGGACGGCAGCGCCGGACCGTTTGTGTTCCTCATCCAGTCCGCGGGCATAGAAGAGCAGCCCGCCGCTAAGAAGTTCATCCGTATCAAGCGTCCGGTAACGGTCGAGGACGGAGACAAAAAAGCCAGCTTCCTTCCCTTCGATGGCTTCAAAGTCTCCTTCTCGATCGATTTTGACCACCCGGTGTTCCGCGACCGAAAGGCGCACGCGGAGATCGACTTCTCCAGCACCTCTTTCGTCAAGGAAATCAGTCGTGCGCGTACCTTCGGCTTCATGCATGAAATCGAGTATCTGCGCTCCAAAGGGCTGGCGCGCGGTGGCAGCGTCGATAACGCGATCGTCGTGGACGAGTACCGCATCCTCAACCAGGACGGTCTCCGCTACGAAGACGAGTTCGTCAAACACAAGGTCCTGGACGCGATTGGCGACCTCTATCTCCTGGGCTACGGTCTGATTGGGGAGTTTCGGGCGCACAAGTCGGGACATGCGCTGAACAACGCATCCCTGCGAGCTCTGATGGCCCGGGAGGACGCCTGGGAAATGGTGACCTTCGACGATCCTGAGCGCGCGCCGATCTCTTACGTCCCGGCTCCAGCGCCGCGCCTCGCTATCTGATACGGCATAGCGCCACGATTGGCGGCATACATCGCCGCGCCAGTCGCCGCCAACGCAGTGGCCTGAAATGGCAACATGAGCCCCGCCCTGGCCGATGGCATTGCATCGGCGTCTGTGCCAAAATTTCGCGCCGTTTTTTAAGCTGATCCCCCTTCCCGGCACTTTTGTCTGCTCCACAGGTCTCAAGAATTTCGGCCTGAGAACAGCGTTCGCTGCGAGCTGTGAACAGTGGGCTCTGCAAGCAGGGCTTCAGCGTTGTGGCGATGGTCGATCCCTGCGGAGTCCGCCTCTGGGCCGGGCGCGGGACGGCGGGCCACCTGGCGGCGACGCCGCAGACTGCGCTAGTTGCAGTCCACAGCTTTGGGCCCGGGTGAGAGGTCGCAGACGTCCGCCCCTAGGTAATCTAGAGACAGACCCCATATAACGAAGTCAGCGTTTCCATGGCATTAACGGAATGATCAACAAAGCACTCAAGAAGGTATTCGGAACACGCAACGATCGTGAACTCAAGCGCATGCGCAAGACGGTGCGTCGCATAAACGCACTTGAGGATGATCTCAAGGCGCTTTCCGATGCTGATCTCGCCGCGCATACGGACAAGTTCCGCGAGCGCCTGGCCGAGGGTACAAGCCTCGACGACATTCTTCCCGAGGCGTTCGCGGTGGCCCGCGAAGCCGGCCGTAGGGTCATGGGCATGCGCCACTTCGACGTACAGCTGATCGGCGGTATTGCGCTGCATGAGGGCAAAATCGCCGAGATGCGCACCGGCGAGGGTAAAACGCTGGTAGCGACCCTGCCCGCCTACCTGAATGCCCTCAGCGGCGACGCCGTTCACCTGGTCACCGTGAACGACTACCTCGCCGGCCGAGACGCCGAGTGGATGGGGCCCCTATACAACTTTCTCGGCCTTAGCGTGGGCGTGGTGCGCTCTGGTCAGAGTCAGGAAGAAAAGCGCCTCGCCTATCAGTCCGACGTTATCTACGGCACAAACAACGAATTCGGCTTCGACTACCTGCGTGACAACATGGCGTTCTCGCTGCAGGACAAACTGCAGGGCGGCCTCAGCTTTGCGATCGTCGACGAGGTGGACTCGATTCTCATCGATGAAGCGCGCACGCCGCTGATCATCTCCGGCGCCGCCCAGGACAGCTCCGAGCTCTACAAGCGCATCAACCAGCTGGTGCCGCGTCTGACCCGCGATGAGGAGGGCCAGGAGGGCCACTTCACCGTCGATGAAAAGCTTCGCCAGGTCGAACTCACCGAGATGGGCCACGAGTTTGTCGAAGAAATGCTCGTCGCCGAGAAGCTCCTGGACGAGGGTGACAGCCTCTACGCCTCTACCAACCTCGCGCTCCTGCATCACGTGCATACGGGACTTCGCGCCCACGTGCTCTTCCAGCGCGATGTGGAGTACATCGTTCAGCAGGGCCAGGTCGTGCTCATCGACGAGCATACGGGTCGCACCATGCCGGGCCGGCGTCTCTCCGAAGGTCTGCATCAGGCCATCGAAGCCAAGGAAGGCGTCAATATCCAGAGCGAGAGCCAGACGCTGGCGTCGACCACCTTCCAGAATTACTTCCGTATCTACGGCAAGCTGGCCGGTATGACCGGTACAGCCGATACGGAGGCCTTTGAGTTTCGCCAGATCTACGGCCTGGAGGTGGTGGTGATTCCCACCAACAAGGCCATGGTGCGCAAGGACTTCAATGACCTCGTGTTCCTCACCCGCGAGGAGAAATTCGACGCCATCGTTGAGGACGTGGTGCATACCATCGAGGCGGGAGCGCCCGCACTTGTAGGTACGGCCTCCGTGGAGACTTCCGAGGAGCTGTCCAACCGATTCCGCAAGTCGAAAATTGAACACAAGGTGCTCAACGCGAAGTTCCATGCTCAGGAGGCGGAGATCATCGCTCAGGCTGGCCGGCCGGGCGTGGTAACCATCGCCACCAACATGGCGGGCCGCGGCACGGACATCGTACTTGGCGGCAATCTGGAGACGGAGCTGCGCGCCGCCGAAGGCGCCGGTGAAGACAAGCTCGAGGCAATCCGCAAGGATTGGGAAGAGCGCCACGCAAAGGTGCTCGAAGCGGGTGGCCTGCATATTTTTGGCACCGAGCGGCATGAGTCGCGGCGCATCGACAATCAGCTGCGCGGCCGCGCCGGTCGTCAGGGTGACGCCGGAGCCTCGCGCTTCTATCTGTCACTCGAAGACAACCTGATGCGCATCTTCGCCTCGGAGCGGGTAAAGAATTTCATGCAGGCCCTCGGCATGGAGAAGGGCGAGGCCATCGAGCATCGCATGGTGACCAACGCGATCGAGAAAGCACAGCGCAAGGTCGAGGGACGCAACTTCGATATCCGCAAACAGCTTCTCGAGTACGACGACGTCGCCAACGATCAGCGCCACATCATCTATCAGCAGCGTAATGACCTGCTGAGCGATGGTGATATCTCCGAGACCGTAACCGCTATACGGGCGGATGTGGTCAACGAGTGCATCGACTCCTTTATCCCGCCCATGAGCGTGGAAGAACAGTGGGACGTTCCCGGGCTAGAGCGCCAGCTCGAAGCAGATTTCGCCCAGCCGCTGCCTCTTCAGCAGTGGCTCGAAGAGGATGACAAGCTGCACGAGGAGGCCATCCGCGAGCGTATCGTGGCCACCGTGCAGGAGGCCTACGAGAAAAAGGCGGCAGAAGTCGGCCCGGACATGCAGCGCATCGAGAAACAGATCATGCTGCAGGTGCTGGACACGCTGTGGAAAGAGCACCTGGCAACCATGGACCAGCTGCGCCAGGGTATCCACCTGCGCGCCTATGCCCAGCGGAATCCGAAGCAGGAGTTCAAACGCGAGTCCTTCGAGCTGTTCCAGACCCTGCTGTCGAACCTCAAGCATGAAGTCGTGAAATTCCTGAGCCACGTTCAGATTCAGCGACGCGACGAAGCGGCTCTGATCGAACAGCAGCGTCGTGAGGCGGCGGAAAAGGCCAAGATGGCGTTCCAGCACGCGGAAGCGTCGGCCATGCCGCCGGAGTCTCCCGCGACGGGCTCTCCCGCCGCAGCGGGTTCGGGCGCTGGTGCGGGACCCGGCGCCGCGCAGGCACCGGCCCAGCCGTTTACCCGCGATCAGCCAAAGGTCGGCCGCAACGAGCCCTGTCCCTGTGGCAGCGGGAAGAAGTACAAGCAATGTCACGGCGCTCTCTAGGGTGACGACTTCCGACGAAGCCGCCGTGGCAGGTGTCAGCCTCGGCGCCGTCGAGGCTGAAATCCGCTACCCCGATCGTCGCGATCTGGTCGCCCTGCGACTTGCTCCGGGAACGAAGGCCGCGGCGGTGTTCACCCGCAACGCTTTTTGTGCCGCACCCGTACAGCTTGCGCGCGAGCACCTGCAGCGGTGTTCGGGCCGTCCACGGCTGATTCTTGTCAATACGGGCAATGCGAACGCCGGAACCGGTGCTCCCGGTCTCGCTGCCGCCCGCGAGTGCTGCGCCAGAGCAGCCGCCCTGGCCGGCGTTGAGATTGAGGAGGTGCTGCCTTTTTCCACCGGCGTTATCGGAGAAGACCTCCCCGTAGCAAGGATCACCGACGCGCTGCCCGATCTTATGGCGGCCTGTAGCAGTGAAGGGTGGGAGGACGCTTCCTGGGGAATCCTTACCACTGACACGAGGCCCAAGCTCGCCGAGCGCCGCTTCGAAGTCGACGGCAAGAGCTATCGCCTCAAAGGTATGGCCAAAGGCGCAGGCATGCTGAGGCCAAACATGGCCACCATGCTTGCCTTTCTGGTTTCCGATATCGCCATTGATCGCGACCTTCTGCAGGAACTGCTGGGCACCGCCGTCGATCGTTCCTTTCACCGCATCACCGTAGATGGTGATACGTCCACCAACGACGCCGTTCTGCTCGCTGCGACGGGTGCCGCGGGAAATGGTAATTGCAGCGCGGGGAGTGAACTCGCCCAGGCCTTCGCCGAGGCCCTTGCCAGCCTTTGCCTGGAATTGGCTCAGGGGCTGGTCCGCGATGGTGAGGGCGCCAGTCGATTTGTAGCGGTAGAGGTCAGCGGGGGAGCCACACCCCTCGAGTGTCTGGATGTGGCTTTTACCGTGGCGCACTCGCCGCTGGTAAAAACAGCGTTGTTCGCCGGCGATCCTAACTGGGGGCGAATCCTCGCCGCCGTGGGGAGGGCACCGATTGATGATCTTGATGTGAACGCCGTACGCATTCGCCTGGGAGGGCTGCCCATCGCCGAGGGGGGCGCCCGTTCTCCAGACTACGATGAGGCCCGGGTCGCCGAGGTCATGGCCGGGAAGGAGTTGTCGCTGGAAGTCGACCTCGGGCGGGGCTCCGCCCGCGATACGGTGTGGACCTCTGACTTTTCCTACGACTACGTTCGCATCAATGCTGAATACCGCAGCTGAAACTCGGGATGCGGTCGACGTGGCCGTGGCCGTGCTGCGTGATGCCGAGGGGCGCATACTGCTGACCCAGCGTCGGGCCGATGCGCACCAGGGAGGCCTCTGGGAGTTTCCCGGCGGCAAGCGCGAGAATGGTGAAAGCATCGCCGCGGCCCTGGCCCGCGAACTCCGCGAAGAGCTGGCGATAGAGCTGAAGTCCCATGCGCAGCTGCTGATTGTCGAACACGATTATGGGGACAAACGCGTGCGTCTGGACGTGCATCTCGTGCACGAGTTCAGCGGAGATCCCGTGCCCTGCGAAGGTCAGCCCATGCGCTGGGTCAGCGTGCAGGAGCTTGCCGAGTACGCTTTCCCCAAGGCTAACCTACCTATCGTGGAGCGGCTTAGAGCGATCGCTTCGCGAGACTCTTAGTACCAAGCTCGAGCAGCGCGTGGTGCAGCTGCTTCGTTTGTTCGTCGAGATCCTCCAGTGTGCCGCTGTTGTCCACGATCGTATCGGCGCGCGCCAGCCGCTCGTCCCGCGGCAGCTGCGCGGCTATGATTTGCTTCACCAGCCCTACCGGATTGTTATCCCTGGCGCTGGCCCGGCGCAGCTGCACAGACTCGGGCACGTCGACGACAACAACGTGATCAACCAGCTCATGCTGCGACCCCTCGAGGAGCAGTGGTGACGCCAGGACCACGTAAGGAGAGGTAGCCGCGGCGAGCTGCTCGGCTATGCGATGGCCGATGAGGGGGTGCGTCAGGGTTTCCAGCCAATCCCGTTCTGCCGGGTCGGTAAATACGATATGGCGCAGCGCGGGACGGTCCAGGGAGCCGTCGGCCCGGAGTATCTGCGCTCCGTAACGGTCGGTAATCGCGCTGAGCGCCGCCGTCCCGGGCTCAACGATTTCACGGGCCACCCGATCGGCGTCCACAACGTCGATACCCAGCGCCTCCAGACGTTCCGTGAGCGCGCTCTTGCCACTGCCGATACCGCCGGTCACGCCAATACGGGGCTGTCGCTCCATGCCGCCTCCTAAACGCTCAGGCCGGGCATGATCGCGGCGGAAATGGTGTCGCCCCAAAGCAGCACGATCCATCCCGCAGCGGCGAGGTAGGGACCAAAGGGCAGGGGCTGGCTGCGCCCCTCTCGCCGCAGGGCGAGAATCGCCATGCCGAGTACGGCGCCTACCGCGGACGACATGATGACGATAAGCGGCAGGCTCTGCCATCCCATCCAGGCGCCGAGGGCGGCGAGGAGCTTGAAGTCACCGAAGCCCATACCCTCCTTGCCCGTCACTAGACGGAACAGCCAATACACGGACCAGAGCAACAGGTAACCGGCCATGGCCCCGATTACGGCATCTTCCAACGCGACGGTCCCGGTAAGGAGATTGAAACCGAGGCCGGCCCACAGCAGTGGCATGGTGATGTCGTCGGGAAGAAGCTGTGTGTCAATGTCTATTCCGGATAGGGCGATCAGACTCCAGGTCAGGCCGAGATAGGCCAGGAGCGCGGGACCCCAGGGGATAAACACGCCGACGCATACGCTCATCACCGCGGTGAGTGCCTCCACAAAGGGATAGCGAAGGCCTATGGAAACTCCGCAGTTTGCGCAGCGTCCTCGCAGCAGCAAATAGCTGAGCACCGGTATGTTCTGCCAGGCCCGGATTGGCGCGTTGCAGCTCGGACACCGGGAATCCGGGTACACCAGGGAGAAGCGGTCCTGTTCCGCGTCTTCGTCCTGCAGTTCCAGGAGAGCGCGGCAATCCCGTTCCCAGTCACGCTGCAGCATGCGCGGTACGCGCAGAATCACCACGTTCAGAAAGCTGCCGATAATGAGCCCGATAAGCGTCAGCACCAGGGCAAGGTACAGGGGCTCGCGAGCGAGGAGATCGCCAAGGGAATTCATGGTCGTGGTGCTAGCGTCGTCCCGCCGGGGTGGGATTTAGATAACAGATCCCAACATGAAGATTGGCAGGTACATCGCCACCATAAGCCCGCCAACTAGGACGCCGAGAATCGACATAATCATTGGTTCCATCAGAGAGCTGAGGCTATCGACGGCATTGTCTACCGCCTCTTCGTAATGGGTCGCCACTTTGTCGAGCATCTCATCGAGTTGCCCAGACTCCTCACCGATGGAAACCATCTGGAGGAGCATGTTCGGGAATAGCCCCGTGCTCTTTACTGACTGATAAAGCGAAGAACCAGTGGTAACGTCATCGCGGATCTGCAGGATTGCTTTGCTGTAAACCGCATTCCCCGCGGCGCCGGCGGTAGACTCAAGAGCCTCGACGAGGGGAACACCCGCGTTGAAGGTGGTGGCCAGGGTGCGAGAGAAACGAGCCACTACAGCGTCATGAACAATCCCACCAAAAATTGGCAGCCTCAACATCAGCTTGTCGATGGATTCCGCGAAAGATACGGAACGCAAACGAGCTTCTTTAAAAACAAAGACGCTGCCGACAATGCCAGCCAAAATGATGAACCACCAGGCTTGCATGAAATTGGATAGACGGAGAACAAACAATGTAAAGGCTGGAAGATCCGCACCAAAACTCTGGAACGTTACCGCGAACTGCGGAACCACTTTTACAAGCAAAATACCGGTGACCACTAGGGCTACGACAACAACGGCGATCGGGTAGGTCAGGGCCTTTTTGATTTTTGCTTTCAGGGCCTCTGTCTTCTCTTTGTAGGTCGCCACGCGATCCAACATGGTTTCCAGCGTACCCGCCGATTCCCCGGCGCCCACCAGGGAGCAGAAAAGCTCGTCGAAATGGCGAGGATACTTCTCAAGCGCCGGTGCAAGTCCGCTGCCCGCCGCGACGTCATTCTTTATCTTCACAATCAACTCGCGCACTGATGGGTTTTCCAGGCCATCGGTAACGATGTCAAAGCTCTGTACCAGGGGAACCCCGGCCTTCATCATCGTCGCAAGCTGTCGAGTGAAGATGGCAATGTCGGCGGGCTTAATTGGCTTTTTCCGGGCGCCGAATAGTGGCTTGGGTTTGCGCCGCACCGAACGAGGTGTGATGCCCCGCTGGCGCAATTGGGCACGCGCCATGGCTTGCGACGGTGCGCTGATCTCACCCGTAGTCTGGCGGCCGTTTTTGTCCGTGCCGCTCCAGATAAATGGTTCACTGGTCGCCGTTGTCGCCATTGCTTATCTCACTACCCGCTTCCACACTTGAATGTCCACCGCCGCTTGCCTTGCTGTTCCCGCACCGTGTGGTTGGAACTCACGCACGAAGGAATTGCCATCATAGATACCGAAAGGCCCGGGCATTGGATGCATCTCTTGACCACGGCTGGCTATTGGCTGCAGTTACGCTGGGACACCCTCAGCCTGTCTGCGGCTTTCGGTCTCCCGCTCCCGGTGAATATCCGGACTGCGAACGACGCCCCGCTTAATCTACGGTGACGCGATTAACCTCTTCGAGGCTGATCAGTCCAGCTGCGCACTTCTTCAATGCCGATCTACGTAGATCATCAAACCCAAGGGCACGGGCCTTCTGCGATATCTCTAGGGAGTTTCCGCCAGCCATGATAATGCTCGCAAGCTCCTGGTTAATGCGAACTACTTCATAAATGCCGACCCGGCCCTTATAGCCATCGTTGCACAGTTCACAGCCGACGGCCGTCATGATGGTTGCCGTTTCAAGCATTTCTTCGGTGAACCCCTCTTCCATCAAAACCTCCTGCGGGATGTCGGCGGGTTCACAGCATTCCTTGCAAAGGCGTCGTCCGAGCCTCTGGGCAATGATCAGGGAAACTGAGGTAGCTACATTGAAGGCAGGCACGCCCATATTCAGCAGGCGAGTAATTGTTTCCGCAGCACTGTTGGTGTGCAGCGTCGACAGCACGAGGTGGCCCGTCTGCGCCGCTTTGATAGCGATTTCCGCAGTCTCGAGATCGCGGATCTCGCCGACCATGATGATATCAGGGTCCTGTCGCAGGAAAGAGCGCAACGCCTCGGCGAAATTGAGTCCTACTTTCGGGTTTACGTGTACCTGGTTGATGCCGGACAGATTGATCTCAACTGGATCTTCAGCAGTGGATATGTTCCTTTCCGGCTGATTGAGGATGTTCAGTCCTGTGTAAAGGGACACTGTCTTTCCTGAACCGGTGGGCCCCGTAACAAGGATCATGCCCTGTGGTTCGTGCAGAGCCTTGAGGTACATTTCCTTTTGATCGGCTTCGTAGCCAAGCGCATCGATTCCCATCTGCGCGCTGGTCGGGTCGAGAATTCGCAGGACGATTTTTTCGCCAAATAGCGTCGGTAGGGTGTTGACCCGGAAGTCGATGGCCCGATTTTTGGAAAGCTTCATCTGGATTCGGCCATCCTGCGGCACGCGCCGTTCAGAGATGTCCATTTGCGACATGACCTTCAGTCTTGCGGACAGGCGTGGCGCCAGGTTGCGCGGCGGGCGCACGACTTCCTGGAGGACCCCGTCGGTACGAAAGCGTACGCGGTAGTCTTTCTCATAGGGTTCGAAGTGGATATCCGACGCGCCCTGCTTGATGGCGTCCACGAGAACTTTGTTAACGAAGCGCACGATTGGCGTCTCGTCGACATTAGAGTCTTCGTCGGCCGGGGCCTCTTCGTCGACCGCGCCTACGTCGATGTCGTCGAGTTCCGCGGATTCGAGATCGTCCAGCCCACCCTCTAAATCGTCCTGGGCTTCCGTCCAGTGGCTGATGGCCTTTTGCAGACTGTGCTCGTCGACGAGGATTGCCTCAGTGGACAGTCCCGTATGGAACTTGATCTCGTCGAGGGCGGAGAGATTCGTCGGATCTGAAACGGCGATGAAAAGCCGCTTGCCGCGGCTGTAAAGCGGAAGTGCGTGGTGCTTGGTTACGAGATCCGGCTCGACGATACCCTGAGGAAGAAACTGGAAATCAAAGGCTTCTATGTCGAAGCGTGGGGCGCCGAACTCCTGCGATGCGATGCGCACCAGGCGCCGGCTGTCGATTTTGACCTCGTCCACGAGATAACGAACGAGCGGGATGCGTTCGTCGGCAGCGGCGGCCTGGGCCTTGTTGGCTTGCTCCGCGTCCATCAGTCCCTCGATGACCAGTCGCCCGGCCAGGCCCGAAGGTTTTCCGCTGACTCGTTCGTTCATCCGTTTCTACCGAGGGCTTTAGTCGCGAGTATAACTCCTGGCACACCCGTGAAATAACCCGGCCAGTGCGCGCAAGTATGTATTTTATTTGGCATTTTTGGTTTTCGAGGCGCGCATCACATGCGGTTTGCCGGCAGCACCTGAACCGTAGTGACAAAAAATGTCAGCTTTGGCCCGTTTATGCATTGCAGATGCCCGACTGCGAGGCTTTTCGGAAGCTGAGGCGCTGATCTTAACTTACTGAAATAAAAGAAAATAAACTGATTCTTCAGCTTGTTGGCCCGGCTTGTGCAAGAACCGGGCGTCAGACAATCGACGCGCCCAAATCGTTGCGTCATTTTGATGTTGATACCTGCTACGAGCATCAGACCTCGGTTTCGAGTGACGGGAGACAGTGCAGAGCGCAGGCATCAGGTTTAACGAGCGGACCGCTAACTGGCGGACCGGACGATTTCCAAACGTTCCCAGGGGACAAGACCATGAAGAACATGAGCAGTATGAAAGCACGTCAGGCCCAGCAGGGCTTCACCCTGATCGAACTCATGATCGTGATCGCGATCGTGGGTATTCTCGCGGCCATCGCATTGCCCGCGTACCAGGACTACACAATCCGCGCGCGGATGTCTGAAGCTCTCGCCACAATGGCAGAGGCCAAGACTTCCATTGCGGAATTCACCGCGGCCCGTGGAGTACTGCCGGCCGACGCCGAGCAGGCGGGTATCGTTCAGACTGGCTTCGGCGTCGCTTCGTTCGTCGTATCAGCCTCGATCCCGGCGGTTACGTCCACGCAGATCACCTACGAGCTCGTTACCTCCGGCACCGCTCAGCTTGGTGGCATGGCGACTCAGGAAGTACGACTGCGCGGTACGCTCGACCCCAACTCGCGACGCATGTCTTGGGAGTGTGGTCCCGACGACGCAACGCTCCGCAAGTTCCTGCCCGCGACTTGCCGCGACGCGCTGTAAGCCAGGAGCTGAGAAAGCTAATCAACCCCGGCCTCGCCGGGGTTTTTTTTGCGCCCGCGCATGGAAAACGTGTCGTGTCCGCCGAGCGCGGGCACACTCCGCTGAGCAAGGCTGCAGAATTTCCGGGTGTTTAAGCTGCATCATGGCTCGGTTCGCATATCGAAACACCTTCCCGCATCATAGGAAGCGACCACAACTGAAAACCCATACCGCAGCCACAGCACCACCTTCTGATGTTTCCAATGTGCGCCAAGCTTTGAAGAGTTTGCTTTGACCTGGGCTATTCGACCGTCACTCGGCGCGTACTACACGTTCGCGTTCGCAACCGCACTGATGCTGACTTGCTGGGTCTGCTTTTCCCCCGGGATCGGTGGTGGGTACCTGTTCGATGACGGTACGTCCGTGTACCCACTCCGCATCGTTAGGGACAACCCCGACTACTTTTGGTATTTAGTGTTCAGCGACCGCTCTGGACCTTTGGGTCGTCCGCTTACGATCCTGAGCTTCGTTACGGAGCAGCTGTATTTCAACGCCTCAGCGGATTTCTCTCAACGCGTCGGTATCGCGCTGCACGCTATCAACACGCTCCTTTGCTGGGCGCTGATTTTTTTACTGGCAAGACTGTTCAATGCGCGTCAGCCATTGTTGACCGCCGCCCTCGTGGCCATGGTGTGGGCCTGCACCCCGCAAAAGGCTAGTACGGTTCTCTACATCGTCCAGCGGATGGCATCTCTTGCCTGCTTCTTCGCGCTGCTAGCTTGCGTTAGCTATACAGTGGCGCGCACGTCGACACGCCGACCTGTAAAGATCACAGCCTGGGGAATGTGTCTGATGGCCGTTCTTGCCGCGCCCTTCGCCAAGGAACTGGGGGCGCTGGTTCCCTTCTACCTGGCAACCATGGAGGTGCTGATCTTCGCGCCACTGCTCGGCGGACGTCTGCGACTCCCGGCCATGATTTTGCTCGCTGTTGGTTTGGTGGGTTTCGCCGCTCTCGGGATACTCGAGTACACCCATGCAGAGACGCGCTATGCGGTTCGAAATTTTTCCTTTGGGGACAGGCTGCTGTCGGCCCCGGCGGTGCTCCTGGACTACTTCCGTCAGTTTTTCGTGCCCGATACGTCACGGCTTGGGCTGATCCATGACGATTATCCGGTTGTTACCAATGTCAGCACCCTGTCTCGTTTCTGGCTGCCTCTAGCGCTTCTGGCGGCCACCGTAGCTTGGATAGCCCGCTGCCTTCTCAACGGGAAGGCCGACCTCATTGCCTTCGGCCTTGCATTTTTTCTCATCGGGCACAGTCTGGAAGGCAGCTTTATCCCACTCGAGATCTATTTCGAACATCGCAACTACATTCCCAGCCTCGGCTTGGCGATCGCTCTCTTAGGCATCTTTGTGCAGTTGGGTATCGGCAAAAAACAGGTCGGTGTATACGGACTGGCATTGTCGGCACTGGTGATCTTTGCGCTTTCTCAAGCATTTTCCTGTTGGAACTTCACGGAGCGTTGGAACAGCAGATCCAAACTACTCGAACACCATCTTACGGGGCACCCAAACTCGTCTCGAGTGCACTCGGAGTATGCCCTTGGACTTGCGTCGGCAGGCCGCAGTGAAGAAGCACATGCGACCATGCAGCGTGCTTACGATCTCGCGAACAGTGAACCCGCTGCGCGATCCATGGGTCTTGGTGACCTAGGGCTACTTAGCGTTGTGGTCGCTTGCTACGCCGGTGAACCGCTGACCGAGCGACTCGCACCCATAGACGGCGCGGCCCTCGCGTATCCTATTCGGACCTCGGTCGCTCGATCCATGATAAAAATGGTGGATACCAATACCTGCCCCGATGGGGCCTGGGACGACGTGTCAGCGTGGGCCAGGGAAGTGGTAATCGCCGGCGAACGCGCGGATTTGCCGCCTCTTCGCTTTAAGGTTGGCGGACTCCAGGACCTCGCGAAATTTGAACGTTCTCTGGAAAACTACGTCGCAATGTACATCTATGCGTCGATGGCGTCTGAGATTCAACCGGACAACGCAATGTTCTTGCTGCTCAAAATTGAAGCGGCTTTACAGCTTGGCGATGCCGCCGCCTACGAGGAGGATAGCGAGCAGCTACGCGCCTTGGTGGCGCGGGGCGGACTCTCCGTGGTGGAGCGAGCCTTCCTGGAGTACGTCGCGCCAGCACTCATTGGTCTTGAAGCCGATACCGAAGTTGATTAGTAGCCCGACTCGGTATCGCGTTCGAGGCACGCACAGGAGTCGCCCGTGAATGTAAGTGTCGTCATACCCGCGAAAAATGAAGCCGCGACCATCGCCCAGGTTGTTTCCAGGCTGGGTGATCTGCATCCCGATTTCGAAATCATCGTTGTTGACGACGGCTCGGACGACGAAACGGGTCAGCTTGCCCGTGATGCGGGCGCCCGGGTTGTGGTCCAGCCCTACAGCAAGGGGAACGGAGCCGCGATCAAGCGCGGCGCGCGGGAAGCCTCCGGTGACGTGCTTGTATTCATGGACGGAGACGGCCAACACAACCCTGCTGACGTAGAACGACTCCTTCAACGACATGGGGAGGGCTACGATCTGGTCGTCGGCGCGCGAGCTGGTCTCGCTTCCCAGGCCAGCGTGGCGCGCTGGACGGCGAACGGGTTCTACAACAGCCTCGCCAGTTGGATGGTCGGACAGAAGATTGATGATCTGACCTCCGGCTTTCGCGCGGTGGATCGAAGACGTTTCCTGAGCTTTCTCTATCTGCTTCCCAACGGCTTCAGCTATCCGACAACATCAACCATGGCGTTCTACCGGGCCGGTTATTCGGTCGCCTTCCTCCCCATTGATGTGGCCCGGCGCGAAGGCCGCAGCCACATAAACCTGCTCCGCGACGGACTGCGCTTCCTGCTGATTATCTTCAAGATCGGCACGCTTTACTCGCCCCTCAAGGTCTATTTCCCCTTTGCGGTCACCGTTGCCGGCCTCGGTTTCCTGAACTACGCCTTCACGGTCATCGGCACCCAGACCTGGCGCTTCACCAACATGAGTGCTTTGCTCGTTTCGTCCGGAGTCATCATCTTCCTTTTGGGCCTCCTGTCCGAGCAGCTGACCAATCTGCAGTACAAGGATGTGCAGATGGACGGGGACGACTGAACCCGGTAGCTGACAGGAGGGCCACCCCAAGGAGGTAGGGCGATTCGGTCTATGCACCGGTAAGCTTCGCGCCGCTTGCCCGCGGTCCGCCAAAACCGGCAAAAAAACGGCCGCGAACCGGCCAAAAAGAACAGTGAATGAAAATAGGAGTTATGCCGCCATGCTTATCGGTGTACCCCAGGAAATAAAGAACAACGAATTTCGAATCGGACTGACGCCCGCGGGTGTGGGGGAACTGGTTCGCGCCGGGCATCGGGTTTTGATCCAGAGCGGTGGCGGTGCCGCCATTGGTTTCGACGACGCACAGTACACGGCCGCTGGCGCCGATCTTGCGCCGGATGCGACTACCGTGTTCGCCGAAGCCGAGATGATCGTGAAGGTTAAGGAACCGCAAGCGGGTGAGTGTCGCATGCTGCGCCCGGGACAACTGCTCTTCACCTACCTGCACTTGGCCCCGGACCCGGAGCAGACCCGCCTGCTCGTTGAGTCACGGGCCACCGCTGTCGCCTACGAAACTGTAACCAGTCCCCAGGGTGGTCTTCCCCTCCTGGCGCCGATGAGTGAGGTTGCCGGGCGCATGTCGATCCAGGCCGGCTGCCACAGCCTTGAGAAGTCCCAGGGCGGTAGCGGCACGCTGCTTGGGGGCGTGCCCGGTGTCGAGCCTGCCCGGGTGCTGGTCATTGGCGGGGGCGTGGTGGGTATCAACGCCGCGCGTATGGCCATGGGCCTGGGTGCGGACGTCACGATCGTAGACCGCTCCATCGCCCGCCTCAAAGAGCTCGACATGATTTTTGGCGGCCGCTTGAAAACCCTGTTCTCCACCGCCGATGCCATTGAACGCCTTGCCTTGGAAGCAGACCTCATAGTCGGCGCGGTGCTCATCCCCGGTGCCGCGGCGCCGAAGCTGATCACGGCTGACCTCGTGAGACGTATGAAACCGGGTTCGGTGCTGGTGGACGTCGCTATCGATCAGGGCGGTTGTTTCGAGACGTCGCGACCGACGACCCATGAGGACCCCTGCTACATGGTTGATGACGTGGTGCACTACTGCGTGGCGAACATGCCGGGAGGCGTCGCGCGTACTTCGACGTTGGCACTGACCAACGCGACCCTGCCCTACGTCGCCGCCCTGGCCGGGAAGGGGGTGCACCAGGCCCTCGAAGACGACGAGCACCTGCGCAACGGACTCAACGTGCACAACGGCAGCATCACCTACGAGGCTGTGGCCGAAGCCCTGGGCTACGAATACCTTGCCCCGCTTGAGGCTCTTGTCGGCACGGCTTGAACAAAGGCGGTGCGTAGACCCGGCGCTGGACCATCAGTAAGGCGAAGGCGCCGATGCTTGCCTCAGGGCGTTTATGCTTGTGCGCGCGCCTTGAACTCGCGACGCCGCGCGTGGAGCACGGGCTCGGTGTAGCCGCTCGGCTGTTCCTCGCCCTTGAATACCAGGTCGCAGGCCGCCTGAAACGCCACACTGTTCTCAAACTCAGGTGCCATCGGCCGGTAGGCGGGGTCGCCGCTATTCTGTTCATCCACAACCACGGCCATACGCTGCAGCGTTTCACGCACCTGCTCCTCGGAGCACACCCCGTGGGCGAGCCAGTTGGCAATGTGCTGAGATGAGATACGCAGCGTTGCCCGGTCCTCCATGAGCCCCACGTTGTTGATATCGGGCACCTTGGAACAGCCCACGCCCTGCTCGACCCAGCGCACGACGTAGCCGAGGATACCCTGAGCGCTGTTGTCCAGCTCGCGCTGGATCGCCTGTGCATCCAGCCCCGTGGCGCCTCGCAGAGGAATGGCGAGAATATCGTCCACCGAAGCCGGTTCGCGCTTTGCCAACTCGGCCTGTACGTCGGCCACGCTGACTTCGTGATAGTGGGTCGCGTGTAGCGTGGCCGCCGTGGGCGACGGCACCCATGCCGTGGTCGCGCCGGAGCGGGGATGGCCAATCTTCTGTTCCAGCATCGCGGCCATGAGGTCCGGCATCGCCCACATGCCCTTGCCGATCTGGGCGTGGCCGGGGAGGCCACAGGCGAGGCCGGTATCCACGTTGAAGTCTTCGTATGCCTTGATCCAGGTCTCTGCCTTCATCTCGCCCTTGGGGGTGACGGCGCCAGCGGCCATGCTGGTGTGAATCTCATCGCCGGTACGATCCAGGAAGCCGGTGTTGATGAATACGACGCGCTCGCTGGCACGGCGGATACACTCCTTGAGATTGACCGTGGTGCGTCGCTCCTCATCCATGATGCCGAGCTTCAGGGTGTTTCGCGGCAGATTCAGGGCGTCCTCCACGCGGCTGAAGAGGTCCACGGTGAAGCTGACTTCATCGGGACCGTGCATCTTCGGCTTTACGATATAGACGCTGCCGCGCCGAGAGTTGTGCAGTTCACCGTCGCCGCGGAGGTCGTGCAAGGCGATCAGCGAGGTGAACATGGCGTCCATGATTCCCTCGGGAATCTCTCGCCCATCTCCGTCAAGGATCGCCTCGTTCGTCATGAGGTGACCCACATTGCGCACAAACAGCAGGCTGCGACCGTGCAGGACCAATTCGCCGCCGTCCACGGCGGTGTAGCGCCGATCCGGGTTCAGAGTCCGGGTCAGCGTTTTGCCACTCTTGCTGAAGCTTTCGCTGAGATCGCCCTTCATCAGGCCGAGCCAGTTCCGGTACACGATCACCTTGTCCTGTGCATCGACGGCCGCGACGGAGTCCTCACAGTCCTGGATCGTGCTCACCGCGGACTCAAGGAGCAGATCCTTGACGCCGGCCGGGTCTGTGGATCCGATTGGGCTGGTGGCATCGATCTGAATTTCGACGTGCAGACCGTTGTGACGAAGGAGTACCGCTTCGGGCGCCTCGGCGTCACCACGATAGCCGCGCAGCTGCTCGGGCTTCGCCAGGAGGCTGACGTCGCCGCCGCTGTGCACCTCGAGCTTGCCGTCCCTCAGACGATAAGCGGTGGCATCGGCATGGCTGCCGGATGCCAGGGCGAAATGTGTGTCAAGGAAGTCGCGGGCCCAGGCAATCACGCGCTGACCTCGCACGGGATTGTAGGCGCCGCCGCGCTCCGCGCCGTCGTCCTCGGCGATCGCGTCCGTGCCGTAGAGCGCGTCGTAGAGGCTACCCCAGCGTGCATTCGCTGCGTTAAGCGCGTAGCGGGCGTTCATCACCGGGACCACGAGCTGCGGGCCGGAGATACGGGCCACTTCGTCATCGACGTTCTCGGTGCTTACGGAAAAGGGGGCAGGTTCCGGGAGCAGATAGCCGATTTCCTCCAGGAAGCCGCGGTACGCCGCGCGATCGTAGTCGGCGCCGGGGTGCTCCCGGTGCCATGCGTCGATTCTTGCCTGCAGGCGGTCGCGCTCGGCCAGGAGGGCCTCGTTACGCGGTTTCAACTCCGCAATGATGGCTGCGAGGGACTCCCAGACGGCGGCGCTTTCGACGCCCGAGCCGGGGCAGATTTCCTTTTCCACGAGATCGGCGATCACCGTGGCGACCTGAAGTCCAGCGCGCGTAACCCGCTCCGTCATTGCTCTCATCTCCGCTTCAGACTGGCTCAACTCGCCAGTTTAGGGGGCAGGGTAAGATTCCCCAAGCGGATGACTTTGATCCTGGGCATTTGCGGTGTGAATTTTGCGTTTAACGGAAATCAACGCGAAGGCGTCTGGGTCAGGCGGGTTCTTCGTCGCTTGCCGCGATGTCCCGGGCAATCGCCGTGATCAATCGGCGCAACCACCGATTTCCCGGGTTGTGCTGCAGCAGAGGGCTCCAGGCCATTTTCAACTCGAGGGGCGGAATGTCCAGCGGCGGATCGCGGCGCACCAGACGTGGGTTATCGCGTTTTAGCAACGCGGCGCGGGTCGGCAGGGTCACGATCAGGTCGTTGTGCTCGGCGAGGGTCATCGCGGCCTGATAGTGCCGGGTGAACACCCGGATCTGCCGCTTGCGGCCCAGCTTGTCCAGGGCGGCGTCCACCCAGCCCAGGCGCTGGACGTCATCCGGATTGACGCCGACGCCGACGCCCATGCCCGTTTTGCTCACCCAGACGTGGTCGGCTTGAAGATAGTTGTCGAGGGTAAAGTCGTCGAGGATGGGGTGGTTCGGACTGAGCAGGCAGGAAAAGCTGTCTTCCCAGAGTGGGATTTGGTGGAAGGACTGCGGCATGGTGTCGAAGCGGTTGATGATCATATCGACCTTGCCGCGCTCCACATCCAGGAAGCTCACGTCCGAGGGCGTCATGATATCCAGCGTGACCCCCGGTGCCTGGTCGCGGAGGGCGGCGAGCACCGAGGGGAACAGGGTGGATTCGGCGTAGTCGCTGGCCATGATGCGAAAAACACCCTCTGCACTCGCAGGTATGAACTCAGAGCGGGGCTGCACGGCCTGATCGATGCGCGTGAGGGCGTCGCGCACCAGAGGTTCGAGCTCCAGGGCGCGCTCGGTGGGCATCATGCCCTCAGACGTGCGCACCAGCAGTGGATCATCAAACAGTGTTCGCAGACGCCGCAGTCCGTTGCTCATGGCCGGCTGCGACAGGTTCAGCTGCTGCGCAGCCTGTGTCACGTTGCGCTCCCGAAGCAGCGCGTCAAGGTATACGAGCAGGTTGAGATCTATGCGATGCAGATTCATGAGCGGACCCGGCTGTGCCCAGGGACGGCGGCCTTTGCCGCGCAGTATCGCGATGATGAAGCGGTCATGCCAAGCCTCTATACTTCGCCGCGCCGTAAACCGCCCCAAGGGACAGTTTCGATTCCATTGTCAGGTCCCACCAACTAAGGAGCCACCGCATGTACAGAGCGCCTGTGGAAGACATGAGTTTTCTGATCGATGAAGTGCTGGACGCCGGGGGGCGCCTTGGCGCATTGCCGCGCTTTAGCGACCTGGGTGTCGGCGAGGAGCTGACCACAGCCCTCCTTGACGAAGCCGCACGCCTTGCCGGCGAAGTGCTGGCCCCGCTGCGCCGCGTTGGCGATATGAATCCGGCCCGCTGTGAGGACGGCAAGGTCACCATTACTCCAGGCTACGCGGAAGCGCTTCAGGCGCTGGCGGAGGGCGGCTGGTTCGGCATTTCCGCGGATGCCAACTGGGGAGGCCAGGGTTTACCGGAAGTCTACGGAACCGCCGCCGCCGAAATGTGGAACAGCGCGGATATGGCGTTTGCCCTGGCACCGTTCCTGAGCAGCGGTGCGGCCCTGGCCATCGCCGCGCACGGCAGCGACGCGCTCAAACAGCGCTATCTCGACAAACTCCACAGCGGCCAGTGGACCGGCACGATGAACCTTACCGAGGCCGGCGCGGGCTCCGATCTCGGACCGATGAAGACCCGCGCTGAACGTCGCGGTGATCACTACCTGATCACGGGCCAGAAGATCTACATCACCTGGGGCGATCACGATGCGGCGGAAAATATCATTCACCTCGTGCTCGCGCGCCTGCCCGACGCGCCGGAAGGGTCCGGAGGGATTTCTCTGTTCCTCGTCCCCAAGTACCTGGTCAACGAAGACGGAAGCCTCGGTGAGATGAACGATTTGCGTCCCGTGTCCACGGAGCACAAGCTCGGCATTCACGGCAGCCCTACCTGTGTGATGGCCTACGGCGATGAGGGAGGCGCCGTGGGCTACCTTGTGGGCGAGGAGAATCGGGGCCTTACCTGCATGTTCACCATGATGAACGAGGCCCGGCTCAAAGTGGGGATCCAGGGCCTCGGCGCGTCTGAGGGTTCCTATCAGCAGGCCGTGGCCTACGCTCACGAGCGCGTACAGGGCGGTGTGCCGATTATCCAGCACGCCGACGTCAAGCGCATGCTCCTCACGCAGCGTGCCCTTACGGAGGCCATGCGCGCCCTGGCTTACAGTGAGGCAGTGACCATGGACCTCGCGCACCACGGGAGCGAGGAGCAGCGCGCTTCGGCGAAGGCGCGCATCGACCTCATGATCCCCGTGATCAAGGGCTGGATGACGGAGACCGGCCAGGAACTCACATCCCTCGGCGTGCAGGTTCATGGCGGTATGGGCTACGTCGAGGAAACGGGGGCCGCGCAGTACCTGCGCGACGTCCGAATCACGTCGATCTACGAAGGCACTAACGGCATTCAGGCCGCCGATCTCGTGGGCCGCAAGCTCGCTCGCGACGGCGGCAGCGCCATGGCGGAGGTTCTCGATGAGCTGAGTTCCGACGCCCGCGCCATGCGTGAATTCGGCGGACGTATGGCGACCATTGGACAGCGCCTTCTGGATGCCGCTGCGTTGCAGACGGCGTCCACGGAAGCGGTTCTACAAATGACCGCTAACAGTCCCGAAGCGGCGCGGGGCGCGGCCTTCGATTACATGATGCAGACCGGCTTCCTGTTTGGCGGCTGGCAGCTTGCCCGGGGTGCGGTCATAGCGGAGCGCCAGCTCGCCGCCGGCAGTGATCGCGAATTCTACGCACGCAAGATCGCGACCGCCGCATTCTATGCCAGCAGTCTCCTGCCGCGCTGCGAATCCTATGCCGGTGCCGTTGCGGCCGCCGGCGGCCCATTGACAGACTTCCCCGTGGGCTGGCTGTGACGACACCCGTCTTCAGTACGCCGGACCTCGCTGACGAAGCCCCGGACGCCCGGGCGCTGCTCCTGCCGTGGCGGGACTTCGGCGGGCGCGAGCGCTTTTGCGGTCAGGCCGTCACCGTGAAGTGCTTCGAGGACAACTCCCTGGTAAAGGAACTCGTGCAAACGACCGGTGAAGGGAGGGTGATCGTCGTGGACGGCGGCGAGTCCCGAAGACGCGCACTGCTCGGCGATATGCTCGCCGCAAAGGCCGTGGAGAATGGCTGGAGCGGTCTGGTAATCGCCGGCGTTGTGCGCGACGTCGAGATACTCGACACCCTGGATCTTGGCGTGAAGGCGTTAGGGTGCTGTCCGCAGAAGACCGATAAACGCGGCGAAGGTCAGCGTGACATCGCCATCGATGTCGGCGGCACTTCCGTACTGCCGGGAGACCACGTCTACGCCGATCGCAATGGGGTGCTGGTGAGCCGCGTGGCGTTGATCAAGGACTGAAGTTCGGCGTCGGCCAGCGCTGTTTCTAGGCCAGGCGCATGGACAGATCGAGGGACTTGCAGTCCTTTGTCAGGGCTCCGATGGATACGAAGTCGACGCCCGTCATCGCGATCGTGGGCAGGGTATCCTCGGTGACATTGCCCGATGCCTCGAGTTCCACCCGACCATCGGTTCGGCGTACCGCTTCCCGGAGATTATCCAGGCTGAAGTTGTCGAGCATTACGCGATCGCATCCCGCGTCAATCGCTTCATCCAGTTCGTCCAGAGTTTCCACCTCGACTTCCACGGCCTTGCCCGGAGCCTGCTCGTGGGCCCGGATAACGGCGCTGTGGATGCCGCCACAGGCGAGGATATGGTTTTCCTTGATGAGGTAGGCGTCGTACAGGCCCATGCGATGGTTGAAACAGCCGCCACAGCGCACGGCATACTTCTGTGCCTCGCGAAGTCCGGGGAGTGTCTTGCGCGTATCCAGAATACGTACACCGCTGCCCCGGACCAGGTCTGCGTAGTGCCGGCAACGCGTGGCCGTACCGGACAGGGTCTGGAGAAAGTTCAGGGCCGGGCGCTCGCCGCTCAGCAGGGCGCGAGCGGGACCTCGAAGCTCGAGCAGTTGCGCCCCCTCGGCGATGGCGTCTCCGTCATCGAGGTTCCAATTCAGCTCGACCCGGCCGTCGATCGTGGCGAAGACCGCACTGACCCACGGCTTGCCACAGAGCACGCCCGGTTCACGGCAGATCACTCGCGCAATCGCGCTCTCGGACTCGGGGAGCAATTCGGCCGTGATGTCTCCGCTACCCAGGTCTTCGCGCAGGGCGGCGTCGACATTGGTCTGGACGACCGCGGGGGAGGGAGGCGTAAGGGGAAGCGACATCGAACCGGGGCGTTAACACAAGGGTGCATGGTACCAGTGTGCACCGAGCACGGGTATGGGACGAGGGCCTTGCCGCCCGGGATAGGCCTTCGCACAATGCCGCTATGACAGATCTTATTGACGGCGAGGGCTGGCACCGTGGCGCGCGGCGCATAGAGTCGCAGAATTTCGATGATCGCCCCTCTGGCTGTGAACCGGAGCTGCTCGTCGTGCACAGTATTTCGCTGCCTCCGGGCCGCTTTGGCACCGGAGCCATCGAGGCGCTGTTCTGTAACCGGCTCGATTGCACGGCCCATGCATACTACGCCGGGCTTGAGGGTCTGCGCGTATCCGCCCACTTCCTCATTGATCGCCTTGGCGGCTTGACGCAGTTCGTCTCCTGCAGCTGCCGCGCCTGGCACGCCGGGGTCTCGTCCTGGGCGGGGCGCAGCCGGTGCAATGACTTCAGCCTGGGTGTGGAGCTGGAGGGGACAGATACAAAAGCCTACGAAGACGCGCAATATGAAGCTCTTGTTGCGCTCGTAGATGCTTTGCGACGACGCTACGCTACTCTGAGCGCCGCCTCGATCGTCGGGCACAGCGATATCGCTCCGGGACGAAAGACCGATCCCGGTCCCGGGTTTTCCTGGTCTCGACTGCGCTCGGATTTGCGCCGGCGGAACAGTGCGAGCTGTTAATTTCGGTCATTGCGCGCCGCCAGCGCGCGCTGCGACAGCCCCGCCTGCTAGGCTCTAGCCGGGCCGATGGGGCAACAAGGAGTCAGACGATTGAAAGGCGCAGGCCGCAAAGACCAGGGGGAGCGCACCACGGAAGCGAAGAATCCTTCCCCAGCGGACGAGTACGCGCGCACCCGTCCCCTGCCCGTATTCGCGAGCGAAGACCAGACCGCCGGCGATGCCTGGCAGCTTATGGTGGCCTGGCATCCCGATCGCGAACTCATTGGCGCGGTGGTCGAGCTGCGGGCGGATGGGGGAGCCGCGGCGCCGGATTTTGCGATTGGTCGCCACGAGCCTCTGTTCACCTCCATAAACGAGGAAACTGTTGGCCTCGCCAACTCACACATAAGCCGCCAGGCCTGTCGCCTGGTTTGTGAAGATGGAGCCTGGACGCTGTATCGACGCGGCGGTGCATCGCGCCTGCGCGTCGACGGTCAGGCCATAGCGACCTCAGCGGCAATCGGCTCCGAGCAGCTGCTGCGGGGATTCTCGGTGGCACTCGCCGAGCAGGTTCTTCTTCATATTCGACTCTTGCCGGGTGCGACGGCCGATAGTGAGGGACCGGCGACGCCCGAGGCTCTGGTCGGCACAGGTCGCGCCATGCGCAAGCTGCGTCGCGCCGTGCATAGCGCCGCTGAGCGCGGCGAAGACGTGCTGCTCATCGGCGCCACGGGCACGGGAAAGGAACTGGTGGCCCGGGCGCTACACGAACTTGGACCAAGAGCCGGGGGCCCCTGGGTACCCGTGAACGTGGCGGCTATACCTCCGGACCTCGCCGCAGCGAGCCTCTTCGGGACGCGGCGCGGTGCCTTCACCGGCGCGGACGCTCATCGCGAAGGCTACTTCCAGCGCGCCGCGGGCGGGACCCTGTTCCTGGATGAGATCGGGGACGCATCGCCCAGTCTGCAACCACTGCTTCTCCGGGCGCTTCAGGAGCGCGAAGTGCAGGTGCTGGGAGGACCGGCGGAGCGAGTGGAACTGGGTGTCGTCGCCGCGATGGAGCGTGATCCCGACGAACCGGGCTTCGCCTTTCGTCAAGCACTCCGTTATCGCCTGGCGGGTAAGGAGCTACGCCTTCCCGCCCTGTCGGAGCACGCGGAGGACATCGGCCTGCTCATACTCCTTTTTCTCGAGCGCCGCGGCTGTGTTCCGCATCGGCGGGTGCTGTCGCCGGGCGACAACTCACGCTGGGTTCGGCTCTTCGAACTCCTTCTCGCTCACCACTGGCCAGGCAATGTGCGCGAGCTTGAGCATCTGGCGGGGGAGGTGGAGGCGTCGCTGGTGGAGGGCGCCCCAAGGGCCCTGGGATCGCTGCAGCAGCGCCTTGCTCCGGTCGCGGCAGCGAGCACCGACCATCGCATCGCCGAGGAAACACATTCGCCGGATGGCGCCCAGACCGAGGTCGACGGTGACCCGGGCCGACTTGCCGACCTTGACGATACCGCCTTCGCCGAGGCCTGGGACGCCGCCGGCTTCGAAGTGGCGGCGATGGCGCGCCGGCTCGGCGTCTCCCGCGCCGCGGTCTACCGGCGCATCAAAACATCGCCGCGCTGTCGTCTCGCAGCCGACGTGCCGCTGGTCGAACTGCTTCGTGCGCTGGACAGCTGTCGCGGTGACCTCATTGCCACGGCGCAGCGCTTGAAGATCTCTCAACGCGGGTTGCAGGCCAGGCTACGAGCCGGCGGCATGGCTCCGGAGGTTTCTGCTCCCGGGGAGTCCGGCGCTGAGGAGGCCGGCGCGGAGGAGGCCGGACTCTGAGGTGGGACGGGACCTCGCTCCCTATCGC
Organism: Pseudomonadota bacterium; assembly: GCA_039818725.1. Classification (GTDB taxonomy): domain Bacteria; phylum Pseudomonadota; class Gammaproteobacteria; order Pseudomonadales; family Halieaceae; genus Congregibacter. The sequence continues at coordinate 109,129 of JBCBTK010000011.1, read as the reverse complement.
GTGTTGCGCGACTTCTCCGAGGGCGGGCAGGGCCGCGTCCTGCTCGCTCTGGATACGCGTTTGCAGCGACGTGTGTGCATCAAGATCTACCACTACGACGGCGGTTTGCGCGAGCGCCTACGGCTGCAGCGAGAGGCCTGGCGTCTCGCAAAACTGAACTGCACAAAACTCGTCGACGTGCTGGACGTTGTCGCTCATGACGGGCGCCTTGCGCTCGTCACCCGCTACGTGCCGGGCTGCAGCCTCGAACAGCTGCTGCGCTGTGAAACACGTCTACCCGCGGCTGACGCCGTCGCCATTGCCAGCGATCTGGCCTTGGCTCTCGATGCGCTGCGCATCGCCGGCTTTGTCCACGGGGATGTGTCCGCGGCGAATGTGATCGTCGGCGAGGATGGTCGCGCTGTATTGATTGATCTGGGGGCGGCGGTCTACAGCGGCGCGCGTCCGGACGCTGGCAGTGAATTTGCGCTGAGTCCCGAGCAACTCCGAGGAGCGGACAGCGACGCCCGCAGCGACGCCTTCGCTCTTGGACTGCTGCTGTATCGCATGCTGACCGGTGTGCATCCCTTCGAGCGGGAGGGACGGGTGGATCGCCAACAGCTGCTCCTCGGACTCCAGGAAAAGCCGCTTCTGGCTGAGACGCCGGCTTTAGCCCGGGTCCTGCTTCAGGACCTGCTCCTGGATCTACTCGCGCTTGAAGCCCAGCGGCGCCCATCGACAGGTGCGACCCTGCGAGAGCGGCTGCGCACCATCCGTGTTCGCCTCCCCGCGCCCGGCAACCTTGGCGCCAGGGCATTGGCCGCCGATAGAAACTCCGCGACAGAGGGAACGGTCACACCCCTGCCAGCGTCCCTGCGCCGACTCCCTCTGCGCCGGAGAGTTGCCGGTGCGCTGGCTGAGTTCTGGCAGCACCGCTCCGCCGGTGCGCGAGGCTTCATCGTGTTGGCTGCGCTGGGCACGCCCTTGCTTGCGGGCATGTACGCCGCGCGTCCCGGAGCGTGCATCTCGGTGGAAGAACCCTATATCGAACCCGGGGCGCGTCAGCTGCTCACCGGATCAGATCCCCACGCGCTCTATGAGTTGCTCACTACAATGGTCAAACGACAAGCCAAGCGAGCTATCGTTCTGGGGCGCGGCGTCGACAGCGATTCACGTCTTACACTTAGCGAGGAAGGCCTGCGGGACGTCTGTGTGCCGAAGCGACGATTGGGTCTGGCCCTGAGTTGCGAGAGCGAGGAATGCCTCGTAGAACTCGTGGGGCATCGCCTGACCAAGGAAAACCGCCGGGCGCTGCAAGTGCCTGCCGACATTCCCGGAGAAGAGCTTCGCGCGGGTATCGAGGGTCTGGTCGAAGCGCAGCTCAGCTATCTCCTGGATTAGCCCGTTCCCGGAGTTGTTCATATAGCGCCTCGGAAAGCGCTGCCGCCGGCGGTGAGTTCAGGCACGCCCGCCGGCGCAGGAGTTCCCCCGACAGGTACTCGATTTCCGTGGGCCTGCCGGCCAGCACATCCTGGAGCATGGAAGAGCGATTGACGGCGGTGGCGCGGCATACCTTCTGGACGTATTGCTGGAGCGGGGTGGCTTCGCGCCAAAGACCCAGGGACCGTAGATTCGCTTCCACTTCGCTGGACAACTGCTCAAGGAGCGCCTCCCCCTCGCCCTGGTCAAGCAAGTCACCATTGAGGCAGCGCCGCTGCGCGGTGAGCGGATTGATGACGCAGTTGATCGCGAACTTGCGCTCGATGGCCGTTGCGATCTGCGGGTCCCACTGCCAGTCGGGGAGCCGCGAGAGGCTGTCGAGGAACCAGCGGGCGGGTGGGTGCGCAGCGCCAGGGACGCCTACGCGCGTATCGCCGATGGCTGCCAGAACTATGTTTCCGGCTTCGTCTCGATAGGCGGCGGCCGTGCTCACGGCCCGCTGTAGCGGAAGCTCAACCCCGGCCGTTTCCAGGGACGTCGCAAAACCGAGACCGTTGGCCGGCGTGAGGAGTACTGCGTCGCTTTGCAGTTTTGGCCCAGCGAGTTGCAGCGCTGCGTCAATCTGGCCGGCTTTCGTTGTGAGCAGAAGGCGACCGATGGACTGCGGAGCTTGTGCGGCAAGCGCCTCAACGCGGACACCGTAGGGGTCGCCGTCTACGAGAACGCTCCGTTCGTCGGCCCCGCGGTGGCTGAGTAGCTTGCAGGGGACACCCTGGCGGGACAGGCGGAACGCGAGGACCGTGCCAAGACAGCCCGCACCGAGGATAAACCAGGGGCCCGGCTGTGCCTCGGTGCCGGAGTCTTCGTTTCCACCGGTCAATTCGTTAGCCACTTTAGCTGCAGCATATTGCAAAGCCTTGCGCGGGCCTTCGTTGCCAGCTCCGACTGTCCGCGGACGTCATGCCAGCAGCATGAGATGGCCGCCTGCATGCGGAGTTGATCCGCAAAGCGCTGAGCTTCGCGAGGCTCTTCCCTCCGCCCGAGATAATGATGGAGAAGTTCGACCTGCCGCACGGCTGTGAGCTCCCAGGCTGCGTTGGCGAGGTCAAAGTAGGGGTCTCCGAGGCTGGCGTATTCCCAGTCGATGGCGAGCAGGCGCTGGCCATCGTGAACGCGGTTGGCGCGGAGCAGATCGTTGTGGCACAGGCAGTCATTTACGGGTCCCTCTGTCAGTCGCTCGCTGCATTCCATCAGTGACCTCAAGGCTGAGGCATCCAGGGATTCGAGCGGGTCGTGGCTCAGCGATGATCTCCAGTCCCGCAGGTACGCCGGCGTGTCGAGCCGGCTGGCGCAGTGGTTTTCCTGGGCGTCCGGGAGGTTCGAGTCGAGCCCGTGGATAGCGCGAAGCAGGGCCGCGATGGATTCCGGATCATCGCGCGGGTCTGCTGAGGCACTTCGTAAGTGCGGAGTCTTGCCCGTCGATGCCCCAACAAATTCAGTGAGCAGGATTCCCGCGGCGAGATCGTGAAAGAGCACCCGGGGCGCAAGTCCCGCCGCGGCCGCACGCCCGTGGAAGATCAATTCACGGCTTCGATCGACACCGTGTACGTATCCCGATCGCGCCAGCCGTAGCACCCAGCTTGCCCTATGACCGGTCAGGAGCAGGGAGATGTTGCTGTGCCCCTCGTTCAGACAACCACTCACCCGTGGAGCCTCGGGTTCGTCCGGCGCCCAACGATGGAATGCCTCGATTACGCGCTGGCAGCGAGCGTGGACGTCGTCTTCAGGTGCTTCCGCCATTCCCTGAAACCTACGTAAGCCAGGATGGTGTACAGCGCATAGAGTGCCGCGGTGGCGTACAGACCGGACTGTAGATAGAGAAGCATGGATAAGAGGTCGATGACAATCCAGTACAGCCAGCTTTCCAGGACTTTGCGTGCCACCAGCCAGGTTGCGAGCACACCGCCGAGGCTGGTAACGCTGTCGAGTACGACCGGCAGCGTGTCCGCGCCCGCTCGCAGTGTCAGTATAAGTCCGGTAGCCACCAGCCATGCAGCCACGTAGAGCAGGTGGGTCCGGGCCGAGGCGTGATGCGGTCTGGGAGTCGCGGCCGCCCGATTCGGGCTCCAATGTAGAAAGCCGTGTATCGATACCAGTACATAGTAGACCTGTAGCAGCGCCTGCATCGGCAGGGACGCCTGCCAAAAAAGTAGAAGAAAGAGCAGGGACGCGGCGCCCCCGGATACCCAGGCGCTGCGCTGCTCGCGAATAGCGAGCACCAGGTAGAGAAGGCCGAGGATCACCGCGACCGCTTCAAGCACCATGCTCAGAAGCGCAGCTCCAGACTTGCCGCGATCTGTCGGGGCTCGCCGAACTGGCGGTACTCTTCGACGATGTAGCCCTTGCGCGGATCATTGCCGAAGCTGCCGAAGCCACGGGTGAAGTAGTCTTCATCCAACAGGTTACGGGCCCAGAGGGACAGCTCCCAGCGTTCCTGCTGCCAGGCGGCCCGCAGATTCATTACGCCGAAGGATGTGGATCTGGCGTCGTGGCGATCCGAGAAGAAGAAAGCGTCGCGACCCTCGTATTGCATGTCCAACAGCAAACGGCTGAAGAGCTGGTAGCTGGCGCCGACGGCGAACTGATAGCGCGGCGCATGGGCCTGGTCTCGACCGTCGAGATCGCGACCGTCCGCATTGATGTACTCGCGGAAGCGCGCCCGGAGCAGGCCGAGGCTGCCGTAGAGTTCAAGTTTCGATGTAGCGCTGGCGCGCAATTCCCATTCGATGCCGAGGTTGTAACCGTCGGCCGCGTTGTCCGTAAAGTCGACAAAGGCCGTGCTGTTGTCGTCGCGCGGAATGACCAGCGAACCGCGGACCTGCTGCTCGCTCCGATCCATGTAAAACAGCGTCAGGGCACTGCTGAGGCGTCCATCCAGGAAGACGCCCTTGTGCCCTAGTTCGAAGTTGTAGAGCTCTTCCGTATCGAAAAAGCGCAGGGGATCGAGCCGCGCTGCGAGATCGCCGTCGGGGTCCGGGTAGGCGAGGATGCCGGCGTTTACGCCGCCGGCGCGATAGCCACGGGAGAGGGCGGCGTACAGGAGTCCCCGATCGCCGGTGTCGTAGCTGACCGAGAGCTTGCCGCCCCAGAGCGATTCATCGGGGGAGCTGTCGACGTCCTGCGAGTCGCTGTAGTCCATGGCCCGCCGGGCCAGACGCAGGCCCGCGACAACGGTCCAGGCTTCGCCAAGCTCAAGCTCCGCCTGACCGAAGACGGCGACGGTGCGCACGTCGAAGCGACTGCGGAAGTCCTCGCTAAGGAAGGTGTATTCCCGGCGCAATGACTCGTCGTCGTCCAGGCTGTAGACGCCCGCGACCCAGTGCAGCGCACCCAGATTCGTGTCGATGGCCCGGTTGCTGCTCAAACGCAGCTGGGCACTGTAACTGCGTCGCTCCCGAAGGTAGCGATCGAAGGACGAATACTCGAGGTCCGGCGCTATACCTACAAAACTCCAGTCTTCGTCATAGCTGTATTCGCTGTCGCTGTCGGCGGCGCTGGCCAGGATTTCGAAACGCAGCGCGTCGCCATCCCGGGTGTAGTGCAGGCCGACCGCGTCGCTCTGTTGAGCATCGCGGCCCGGCTCGTCGGACAGCGTGACGCGGGTGTTGTCCAGGGAAAAGGCGTCGTAGCCGTTGTCCGTATCGGTACGAAGCAGATTGAGGTCGACGCGCTGCGAATCGGATGGCGACCAGCGGAGACGACCCCGCAGCAGCCGTTCCTCACGTTCATTGGTGTCATCGCGGCCCAGGAACGCGTTATCGATGAACCCATCGCTGCGGTGTTCGTAGGCGGCAAAGCGGTAAAGCAGCGAGTCCCCGGCGAGGGGCCCCGTGATGCTGGCGCCGAGTTCGCGTCGACCGTAGTCACCCACCGTGGCGTTGATGCGGGCGCCAAAGCGGTCCTCGGGTTCGGCGCTGCGAAGATTGATCAGGCCGGCGAGCGCGTTAGCGCCGTGCAGCGTACCCTGGGGACCCCGCAGCACTTCCACCTGTTCAATGTCGTAGAGCATGGCGGCCGTACCCAGCCCGCTGAAATCAATGTTGTCGATCAGTACGCCCACGGAAGGGTTGAGCGGCTCCACGAACTGACTTCGCTCGCCGATGCCCCGGACTTGGAAGAACCGTGCCCGGGAGCTTCCCCCGGCGATATTCACATTGGGAGTCAGCCGCAGCAGGTTTTCGAGATGGACCGCGTTGCGTCGTGCTGCCAGTTCGCCACTCACGACCGAGGTAGAGCCCGGTTGGCGCAACCAGGGCAGATCCCGGAGTTCGGCGGTGACCACAACCTCTTCTATGCGCAGAGGGTCCGACGCGTCTGTCCGATTCCTGTTCGGGGTATCTGATTGGGCCCAGGAGCCTGTCGCAGGGACGAGCAGCAGAGCAGCGATCACTGAATGGACTGTGGAACCGTGGCCCTTCAAGCAGACGCCTAGATGCCTGCTCGCCCCTCGATGCCTTTTCGGTCGACTTTTTGAGAATCTGAGCCCGCGACATCGAGAACCGACGAAGGTCGCCGCTGGGGTACGGTGCGCTGTCCCCCCAGCATCGGCATATGACGATGTCTCGGCATATGCCGACGTCACAGAGGCGATCGTCGCGCGAGCATGGGGTAAGTAGTGCCTGGTCATTGGTGCTCCGCCGTGGTTAAGGCGGAGCGGCTTTGTGGCGACAGCGCGGAGCGGCGGTGAGACAACAACTGACCCTATCGGTCGATCCTGCGACAACCCGGACGATCATGACTGTCTTCTGACTGTCCCGGCTGAGCCCGCCGCGCTCCTTTGAGCGCCACCAACCTTTCCTCCGCCGGTATTGTCCGGATCAGGTTCAAAGGGTCCGCATCACGCTTGGCGCGCGCGTCTCAGGCTACTGCCGCCCCCGATTGGTGTGGCCAGTATAGTACACTGCAAGCTACACCCGGTTGGTAAAAAATGACGACGGTGAGCAAGGACGACGACGAACATGACCCCGCGATCACGTACATTGATCTGACGGAGCTTCCCAAGGCACCGCCGGAGCCTGTCGCCGATACATCCCTGGTCACTCTTCATCGCCACGTACTCAACTGTCTGGAGGACGCCCAGCGCCTGCTGTTGTCCTTCGATTCGCTGGCGCCTCTGGTGCAATACCTGCTGACGGAACTGCCCACGGGCTTTGCGACCGCGGGGGCGGAACTGCGCCTGCTGGACCCTGAAGGCCACAGCGCCGCGCTGCTGCCAGCCCGTCATCGTCAGCGCGAAGAACTGGGGCTGCTCAAGGACAGCTACTCTCTCTACGACCTTTTCGACGACACGCCTGAAGTTACGCTCCTGGCGCTGGAGGATCCGCGCATGTTTCGCGTGCTGCGGGCAGCGCCCTCGGCCCTGGGCGCCGTGGTGATGCCCCTATGGGATGGGAGTCGCCTTATAGGCAGTTATCACATCGCTCTCGTGGACGGCATGCAGGATTATGGAAAAGACGACCTGCGCCTCTTCGCTCTGCTCGCCCAGTTAATCGCCAGCAGCTTGATGCGGGTCCAGGCGCAGCAGCGCTCGGAGCAGCTGGCACTCGTCGATTCCGTGACGGAGGCCGGCAACTCGCGAGCGCTGCAGCGCGAGCTCGCGCGGGAGATTGCCCGCGCCGGTCGTACGGGCACGCCGCTCGCTCTCCAGCTGATCTGCATCGACGACCTGGATGAAATCGGACGCAGTCGCGGCGAGCTCGCGGTCAATCTTGTGATGCGCAATGTGGCGGAGCACCTGCAGCAGGAGTTGCGCAGCACCGACGTCATGACACGAACATCGACGTCCCGGTTCACAGTCCTGCTTCCAGACTGCGGCGAGCCCCAGGCACACGATATTGCCGAGCGTCTCCGGGTGGAGCTTGCCGCCAATCCCATCGACGACGGCCGCGGCGCTGTTATCGAGATCGCGTTGAGCGCCGGGCTTGTCTGCTGGGACCCGGCGGCGTACAAACTCGACTCCCCGGAGCGCCTTGCGGAGCAGATGCTGTCCTCAGCTGGCGCCGCCCTGGCAAAGGTTCTTCGCGCCGGCGGTAATGCGGTATCTGTCTCACGTTTGGGACTACTCATGGTCTGAGTAGCGGTTGTCGCCGTGTTACTATGGCACTCTTCTGACACACCTCTGAGAACCATCCATGGCGGAGCAAAAAGCGACAAACGTGCACTGGCACGAAGGCGATATCACGCGCGATCACCGGGCAAAAATCCTTGGACACCGCGGCGCTACCATTTGGTTCACTGGCCTATCGGGAAGCGGCAAGAGCACCGTTGCCGTCGAACTTGAAGGCGTACTGCACGAGCGTGGTGTCCTGGCGTATCGCCTGGATGGCGATAATGTCCGCATGGGCATCAACAAGAATCTGGGCTTTTCGGCCGAGGACCGCGCGGAGAACATTCGCCGCATTGGCGAAGTCGCAAAGCTCTTTGCCGATGCCGGCGTGTTCGCCCTTTCCAGCTTTATCAGTCCTTATGTCGCTGATCGCGACGGCGTTCGTGAACTTCACGAGGCCTCGGGAATCGAATTCATTGAGGTGTACGTCGACTGCAGCCTCGAGTCTGCCGAAGCGCGGGACCCCAAGGGGCTATACAAGAAAGCGCGGGCCGGGGAGATCAAGAATTTTACGGGTATCGATGATCCCTACGAGGCTCCCGCAAAACCGGAGCTGCATCTACGTTCCGATCAGCAGAGCCTTGATGAGGAGGTATCGCTGATCCTCGCTGAACTCGAGCGTCGCGGACTGATACCCGCCGCCTGATCCCTGCCTGGGGTCACGCAGGCTTGCCGCCCAGCTTATCGAAGGCGTACGGCCCGGTCCTCGGCATCTACAGTCTGGCCGACGGAGTGGCGTGGCTTTCACGTAGAGGCGTATGCGAGGACTTTATGGAGCAGCGGTTGTAAACAACCGGCGGCTACCCTGGTCGACTCACTCGTCGAGCCGGTGGAATGTGATGCAGCGGGGCTGTGCGGTGCGGTTGTACAGCTAATATGACGCGACTATGCCGCGAGCAAACAGGCGGCGAACGTACACGACTTCCGCGATGTCTATACGAAAGGGAGTCGTCACAACTTTGCGAGATGACTCGTAACCAGTTTTGAGCTTAGTTTTTTTCTGAGGAAATTACATGATTCAGCCCCACGGATCTGACGCGCTGAAGCCGCTTTATGTCATGGATGAAAGCGCCCGACGCGATCTCGCAGCGGAGGCAGAGAGTTTGCCATCGATGCTGCTAAGCTCGGCGGCTGCGGCAAACGCGGTGATGCTCGGCGCAGGATACTTCAACCCGTTATCGGGCTACATGACGCTGGGTGATGCGCTGTCCATCGCCGAGAATATGCACACGTCGTCGGGGCTGTTCTGGCCCGTTCCCATCTTGAATATTACGGAAGACACTTCCGTGGCCGCCGGCCAGCGCATAGCGCTGCGCGACCCCAACGTCGATGGGCACCCGGTGCTCGCCGTTATGGACGTTAGCTCGGTGGAAGAGGCGAGCGATGAGCAGATGAACGCCATCGCCGAAAAGGTTTTCCGAACTCTCGATCCGAATCATCCGGGGGTGGCTACTTTCCTCTCGCAGGGACGGAGGCTTGTCGCAGGTCCGATCCAAGTTCTAAGTTTTTCCTACTTTGCGTCAGAGTTTCCGGACACATTTCGAACGGCTTACGACATTCGCGCCGAGATCGTCGAGCGCGGTTGGGAAAAAGTCGTGGCGTTTCAGACCCGGAACCCCATGCATCGCGCTCACGAAGAACTGTGCCGCATGGCCCTCAAGGACCTTGAAGCCGACGGTATTCTGATCCACATGCTCCTGGGCAAGCTCAAGCCCGGTGATATTCCGGCGGAGGTGCGTGACGCCTCGATCCGCAAGATGGTCGAGGTCTATTTCCCGCCCAACACCGTGATGATCACCGGGTATGGATTCGACATGCTTTATGCGGGTCCGCGTGAAGCGGTGCTGCACGCGGTATTCCGGCAAAACTGTGGCTGCACGCACCTTATCGTCGGCCGCGACCATGCTGGCGTCGGCGACTATTATGGTGGCTTCGATGCGCAGACGATTTTTGACGACGAAGTACCCGCCGATGCGCTCGAGATCGACATCTATCGCGCCGACCACACGGCCTATAGCCGCAAGCTTGATCGCGTCGTGATGATGCGGGATGCGCCGGATCACGAAAAGGAAGACTTCGTGCTTCTCTCGGGGACAGCTGTTCGAGAGATGCTCGGCAAGGGCATTGCGCCACCGCCGGAGTTCTCGCGCCCGGAGGTTGCACAGATTCTCATGGATTACTATCGCGCGCAGGAGTGAACTGCGACGCGTATGCCAGGGCGAAAGAGGGGCCGGTACGCTGGACCCGTTTCGCGCCCGGAGGGGTGTTTCACAGTAGTGTCACAATCATGCTCTTCAATTGCGCGTCCTGCGGAGCGTCCTGAATTCGGGGCCCTGGCCGCTTCACTACGGCTAGGCTGGGAACGAAGGTGACGGAGCTTTGGCAAACGCGGCTCGCGAGCGGCCTTTCACAGTCCGCAAACGCCGGTTCGGCTCTGCTGGCGATCGCCACCCGCCCAGACGTACTCCCGCGCCTACGTTTAGCGCTATATGGGCTCCTCATCGTCTGGATGGTCTCGTCCTTGTGGCGAGCGGCATGGAGTTTTTTCCCTGAGGCGCGCGCGCTTCCGGCTGCAACAATCATTAATCCCATGAACAATAGCGCCACCGAGCTCGCAAGGCCCAGCGTAGACGTTGATGCGCTGGCCGCAAGCCACCTGTTCGGGTTGCCGGGGGAAAGCCTGCCCGATGATGTGCTGGACGCGGAGGCGGCAGCCGCTGCCGAGGCAGAGGCGGCCTCGGCTCTGGCAGGTATCGAGGACGGGGCTCCGGAGAGCCGCCTCCCTCTAACCCTTCGCGGTGTGGTCGCCGCTACCGACGCCGGTTTGGGGCAGGCCGTCATCGAAAACAACAACCAGCAAGAGCTCTATCAGGTGGGCGACGACCTCCCGGTCTCGGGAGACGTGGTTCTGGCCAAAGTGCTGCCGGAGATGGTCGTCCTCGATAACGGCGGTCGCTACGAACTTCTCAAGCTGTTTGAGGACAGTGCCCTGCGTCGCACCGCGGCTGCTGCGCCCGTGGCGTCACTCCGTGCGTCCCCTCCAGTGAATGAGAACGCCGTGGAAGACGACGAGGATGACGAACACGATGGAGCATCCAACGTGGCGTCGCGCTACCGGAAGCGCCTCTACGAGAATCCCGAGTCCCTGGTGGACGTGGTGCGCGTAAGTGCCGTACGCGAAGGAGAGCAGCTCCGCGGCTACCGCGTGGCACCGGGCCGCGCCGCGGACGCGTTTTCCGCACTGGGTTTCCAGGCCGGGGACCTGGTGACGGGAATCAACGGACTCAGTCTCTCCGATCCGGCGAATACCATGCGGCTCTACCAGACCATGCGCTCCGCTACCTCGGCCTCGTTTGAACTCGAGCGCGACGGTCAGCCCATCACCCTCAGTGTCAACCTCGAGGAGGATGGATCATGACGCCAGAGTTGCTCCACGGGCTGCTATGCCGGAGCCGGTCCTTGCTTTACAGACTCTGGCCCCGCGCAGTCTCGCCCGGCTTACCCGGGCTGCGCTCTGCGCTGGGAGCATTGTCCCTCTTATTGTCACTGTCGGTCTCTGCCCAGGATTTTACGGTCAACTTGAAAGAGGCGGATATTCAGGAGCTGATTAAGTTCGTGGCCGAAGCGACAAACACCACGATCGTGGTCGATCCAACGGTCAAGGGAAAAGTGAAGGTCATATCTTCACGGCCGGTGAGTTCGGATGAGCTCTACGACCTTTTCCTGTCGATTCTCGATGTGCACGGCTATACGGCGGTCCGCTCCGGGGGAGTAATACGAGTTATCCAGAACAAGGACGCGCGATCCGCTTCCGTGCCCGTGGCCGGCAGCGGACTGTCGAGCTCGGTCAACGACGAATATGTGACCCAGGTACTGCGCCTCGACAATATCTCAGCCGCAAAGCTGATTCCCGTGCTTAGGCCTCTGGTGCCGCAGCAGGCGCATATGGCCGCCTACGCTCCGAGCAACGCCATCATCATTTCAGACGTCGCCGCCAACATCGCGCGTATTCGCGAGATCATCGAGCGCATGGACCAGTCCGCGGTGCAGGAAACCGACGTCATCGCCCTGCGTCACGCTGTGGCCGAGGATGTGGTGCGTATGCTCGAGACCCTGAATGCCTCAGAGGCGAAGGCGAACGGGGGTGAAGTCGACGTGCTGCTGGTCCCGGACAAGCGTACCAACAGCGTTCTGGTCACCGGCGATGAGCTTCAGCGAGCGCGCATCCGCAAGCTCATCGACTACGTCGATACGCCTCTAGAGCAGACCGGCAACGTCAAAGTGATCTACCTCGAGTACGCACAGGCGGTGGAGATCGCTGAGGTGCTAACCCGGGTCATGCAGAACATCAGCAAACTGGATTCCGGCGAAGGACGACCGAACCGGACCACCGAAAGCACGGCGACGATCGAAGCGGACGAGGGCACCAATTCCCTGATCATCACCGCCGACGCCGATGAGATGGCGGCCCTTGAGGCCGTTGTTGAGCGCCTCGATATCCGTCGTGCCCAGGTGCTCGTCGAGGCTATCATCGTCGAACTTGAAGTGATCGATGGCCAGAACCTTGGCCTGCAATGGCTCTTCGCCAACGACGATGGCCTATTTGGCAGCAACATCGACTCCCGCGATGTCCGAGCCCGCAACATTGTCGGCGCCCTGGCGCCCGGTGACTCGGATGGCGACAGCGCGGCCACGGTGGGTGACTTCGATATCGGTAGCCTCGCCGGAGCCCTTTCCCAAACGCCGGGTACGACACTCGGATGGGGCGTTGTCGACGATGACCTCTCCATGACGGTCATTCTCAATGCCCTCGAGGATCAGCAAAACGCCAATATCCTGTCGACGCCGACCCTGCTTACGCTGGACAACGAGGAAGCGTTTATCACCGTCGGCCAGGAAGTGCCGTTTGTCACCGGCGCGTTTACCAACACCGGCGCGGCAAACGGGGCACAGAACCCGTTCCAGACTATCGAGCGTCAGAGCGTTGGCATCACTCTCACGGTGACGCCCCAGATCAATGAAGGCGATTCGGTGGTGCTGGATATCGAGCAGGAGGTCAACTCGCTAACCGGAGCCACGGTTCTCGCATCCGCGGCGGCGGCCGATCTCATTACCAACGAGCGTCGCCTGCAGACCAAGGTTCTGGCTGGTGACGGTCGCGTGGTTGTGCTGGGTGGATTGATAAAGGACGACGTTCAGGCCAGCGAACAGCGTGTACCGCTGCTGGGCGATATACCCCTGCTTGGACGCCTGTTTCGCAATGACTCGACCTCAATCACCAAGACCAATCTGCTGATTTTTATTCGCCCCACGATCATTCGCGACGAGACCCAACTCGCTGGCGCCACGGCTTTGAAGTACCGCGTGATTCGCGAGCGCCAGCGCAAGCTGCGGGAGGCGGGTCTCCAGTTCTACGATGACCAGGAAATGCCCGTTCTCCCCGACTGGGAGGAACAGATTCGCCAGCTCGAGGTCATCCGCGAAAATGTGCGGCCCGAAATCCCGGAGTCACCGTGAGCGTTCTCGAAACCGGACTTGAAGTAGAGCAGGACGTTGCCGCGGCAGTGGACGAAGGCGCCGGCGACACGGGGCCGCTGAAGCTGCCCTTTGCCTACGCCAAGGAGCATCGGGTGGTCCTCGATCCGGACGCCCAGGACCGCGTGCTCCATGAAGGTCCCCTGGCCGTGGACGTCTTGCTTGAGCTCCGGCGCAGAGTGGGGCGAGGGCTGACTTTGCAGGATCTACCGGCGGCCGATTTTCAGCTGCGCCTCACGCGAGCCTACCAGCGTGATAACAGCGAGGCCGTGCAGATGGCGGCGGATCTGAGCTCGGACGTTGATCTCAGTCGCCTCGCCGAGGAGATCCCCGACGCCGGTGATCTCATGGACGCCGAAGACGATGCACCTATCATCCGCCTGATCAACGCGATTCTTTCCGAGGCCGTGCGCGAAAAGGCGTCGGATATCCACATTGAAACCTTCGAGGACAAGCTCAGCGTGCGCTACCGCATCGACGGTGTGCTGTCCGAAGTGCTTTCACCGCAGCGCATGCTCGGTCCGCTCCTGGTATCGCGCCTCAAGGTTATGGCGCGCCTGGATATCGCCGAGCGCCGCGTGCCCCAGGATGGGCGCATCTCCATCCGGCTTGCGGGTCACGCGGTGGACATCCGCATGTCCACGCTGCCATCCGCCTATGGCGAACGCGTTGTGCTGCGTCTCCTCGACAAGCAGTCCGGTCAGCTTGCGCTCGAGCAGCTTGCGATGCCGGATGCTGTGTTCAAGGGCTTCCGGCAGTCGCTGCACAATCCGCACGGCATTATTCTCGTAACCGGTCCAACGGGCTCGGGTAAGACCACCACGCTGTACGCGGGGCTCTCGGACATCAACGACAGCGCGCGGAACATCATGACCATCGAGGACCCGGTTGAGTACATGCTCCCGGGCGTGGGTCAGACGCAGGTCAATACCAAAGTGGATATGACCTTTGCGCGCGGGCTGCGGGCTATCCTGCGCCAGGATCCGGACGTGGTGATGGTCGGCGAGATCCGCGATCTCGAGACGGCGGAGATCGCCGTCCAGGCGTCACTCACCGGGCACCTTGTGCTGTCCACCCTGCACACGAACACGGCCATCGGTGCCGTGACGAGACTCCAGGACATGGGCGTGGAGACGTTCCTGCTCTCATCCAGTCTTCTCGCCGTCATGGCCCAGCGTCTGGTGCGCCTGCTATGTCCCGATTGTCGCCGACCCGAGCCCATCACTGAGCAAGAGGCGGAACTCCTCGGGCTCGAAAGCGTGCCGCCGGACCAGAAGATCTATCATCCGGTGGGCTGCCCGCGCTGCAACGGTTCGGGCTACCGCGGCCGTACCGCGATTTACGAGCTTATCGAAGTCAATGAGACGCTGCGTTCGCTGATTCACGACGGAGCCGCCGAGCAGGAAATGACGCGCAGCGCGCGCGAGCATTCCGCCAGCATTCTTGACGACGGTCGCCAGCGCGTCCTCGCCGGCGAGACCAGCCTGCAGGAAGTGCTGCGCGTCACCGCGGCCGGTTGATCGGACAGGCCACCGGGTCCCGATGCCAGCGTTCCGATACCGTGCTCTCAATCCCGGCGGCAAGCTAGTCCGGGGTGTGCTCGAAGCCGACTCCGAACGCCAGGTTCGCGCTCAGTTGCGCAACCAGAAGCTCAGGCCCATCGAAGTCCAGGCGGCGGTTCGCGCCGAGGCGGCCAACAGTGAACTTCGACAGCGCCTGCTGCCCACGCGTATCAAGACCGGCGAACTCGCGCTCATGACCCGGCAGCTTGCGACGCTGGTGCAGTCGAATCTCCCGCTTGCGGACTGTCTCCAGGCGGCCGCGGAGCAGACGCGCAAACCCCGGGCCAAGGCCATGCTGTTGCAGGTGCGCTCCCGTGTCAGTGAAGGTCACACCCTGGCGTATGCGCTGGCTGATTATCCCCAGGTATTCAACGAGATGTACCGCGCGATGGTGGCTGCCGGCGAGCATGCCGGCTTTCTGGGGCCTGTGCTTGAGCGGCTTGCGGACTATGCCGAGCAGCGCCAGCACAGCTCGCAGAAGCTGCGTATGGCCATGATCTACCCGTTTATTCTTCTCGGTGTGGCCGTTGCCGTCATCATCGCGCTGATGGTTTTTGTCGTCCCCGAGCTGGTGGGCATGTTCTCCCACAGCAACCGCGAGCTACCCATCCTTACCCAGGCGCTTATAGCCACGAGTGATTTTCTTCGTGCCTACAGTCTCTGGCTGATCCTGGGCATAGTCGCACTGGTCATCGTCTCCCGAAGGCTGCTTCGCAATCCCGGTCGCCGACGGCGCTGGCACGCAATTCTGCTCCGCATCCCTGCCGTTTCCGGCCTCATCATTGCCCTGGACACGGCGCGCTTCGCGTCTACGCTCAGCATCCTGATGGCCAGCGGCGTACCTCTGCTGGAAGCCCTGCGCATCGCCGGGCAGGTGCTGCAAAACCTCGTGCTGCGCGAAGCCAGCGAGGAAGTCGCGGTGCAGGTAGCCGAAGGCAGCAGCATGAGCAAGGCGCTGACACGCGCCGGTCACTTCCCGCCGATGATGGTGCATATGGTGGCGAGTGGCGAGAGCAGTGGTGAACTCGAAAACATGCTCGAACGCTCGGCGCAGAATCAGGAGCGGGAACTGGAGATGACTCTGGGGACCGTGCTCGGCCTGTTCGAGCCGCTAATGGTGGTATTCATGGGGGGGATGGTGCTGCTGATCGTGCTCGCCATAATGCTTCCCATCTTCGAAATGAACACAATGGTGAGGTAAGCAATGAGAATGCGTGCAGCCGGCTGCGCTTCGCGAGGATTTTCCCTGGTGGAAATCCTCGTGGTTCTGGTGATTATGGGTCTTTTGGTCAGCATCGTGGCGCCGACGGTGCTCAATCAGGCCGACGATGCGCGGGTGAAGAAAGTACAGGCGGACTTCAAAGCTATTGAAACCGCTCTCAAGATCTATCGTCTCGATAACTACGTTTATCCAAGTACGGAACAGGGGCTCGAGGCACTCGTGAGTCAAAGTGCCATCGATCCCATACCGCGGAATTTTAAAGCTGGCGGCTATCTTAGTGAGTTGCCCCGCGACCCCTGGGATCGCCCCTATCTCTACCTGAGCCCCGGCGATCGCGGTGAGATTGATATCTACACGCTCGGGGCTGACGGCCTTGCCGGCGGGGATGCGCAAAATGCGGACATCGGTAACTGGTCGGAAAGCGAGAACTGAGCCAGTCGCGAGGCGCCGCAACGCCCGGACGAGTCAGGGCGGCAGGCCCGCTGCCGGCTTCAGTCTCATCGAGATTATGGTAGTGCTGTTTGTCATAGTGCTGCTCACCAGTCTCGTTTCCCTGAATCTGGATGCTGGCGGTCGCGAGCGCGAGCTGCGCCAGAGTCTTGACAGACTCCTGGCCGTCGCCGGGTTCGCTCTCGATGAGGCCGTCGCCACGGGGAGCGATTATGGCGTGCTCTTCATCATCGACAGCAACTCCCGCGGTGAGACGGTGCACCGCGCGCTCTGGCGTCAGCGTCGCACGGCCGGCTGGCGCGCACCGGTAGATGAACTCGAACTCTACGACGCGATTGAGTTTCCCGAGGGCACGGAGCTACGCCTCAACCTCGATAGTTCGGAAGTGGCTCTGCTCGCACCCGAGGCGCAGGACGAACGGACGGGGCGCGAGCCCCAATGGCTGCTTACGGCCAGCGGTGAAACGCAGAACGGTGAGCTCATGCTTATCGATGAAGAAAGTGACGAGCTCGTCTGGCGTGCAAGCTGGGATGCGCTGGGCCGCTTCGAGGTATTCCGCGGCGACGCCTTTGAATCCGAACGGGCCCTTGCCAATGCGCGCTAGAGACTGCGGTTTCACGCTCGTCGAAGTTATGGTCGCTTTGTTCATCGTGGCAGTCACCGTACCGGCTCTACTGTTCACCCTGGATCAGCAGCTAGATGGCACGGCCTATCTCCGGGAGCGGTCTCTCGCGCGTCTGGTGGCGGGGAACCGGCTTGCGGAGCTTCGCCTGGCTCTGCGTAGTGGACGCGGTAATCTGCGCGGCCGCCTGACGGGCAGCGACGTCCTGGCCGAGCGCGACTGGTACTGGCAGATCGTGACGACGGCTACCGACGTTCCCGACCTCTCCCGCGTCGAAATCCGCGTGAGTGATCGCGAGGGCGAGAATGCGGACTCGCTGTTTACCCTGGTTGCGTTCCTTAGCGTGGAGCAGGAAAGCTGATGCGCGAGGACGGCTTTACCCTCATTGAGGTGCTTATCGCGATGGCGATCACCGCCTTCATCGCCGCGGCCGCCTATGCCGGAATCAACAATGTCATGATTGGCAGCGAGGCACTGCGCGACAGCGGCGAACGCACGCGGGATCTCGGTCGAAGCTTCGACATCATCGACCGGGACCTGCGGCAGTTCGTGGAGCGGCCCGTTCGCGATGAGTTCGGCAACTGGCAGCCCTCGATGGCGGGTGGCCCGTTGGCGCTCTATCCGCTGAGCGTGACGCGCGCGGGTTGGCACAATAGCCTGCAGCTGCCTCGCAGTGATCTACAGCGCGTTCACTACTTTGTGGAAGAGGGTTCTCTGTGGCGAGCCTATAACACGACGCTGGACCGGTCCGTCGATGCCGAGCTTCAGCGTGTTCGTCTCATGGACGGTGTTGAGTCCATGGAAGTGCGTTTCCTGGCCAACGTTGAGGAGCTGCAGGTCGACCGCGATTTCGTTGTCGACACCCAGGCCTGGGCACTGAACTGGGTCGCGCAACCTGGCGCGGGGCAGCAGGCCCTGCCTCAGGCCCCCGTTGCGCTGGAATTACGCTTACAGCTGGATGACCTCGGAGAGCTACGGAGGATCTATGAGCTTCCGGAGCGCTAGACCAACACGACAGCGTGGCGTCGCGTTAGTCGTGGCGCTGCTGGTTTTTGCTCTCTGTGCCGCGCTCCTCGTGGCGCTGCAGCGCGATTTCCTGATCAACTACCAACGCGTGTCCAATGTGCTGCTCGGCGCCCAGCGAGACGCCTACTTGCGCGGCGCGGAGGAATTGGCCGCTCGGGCCCTCGCCCTCGACGCCGAGGCCGATGCCGCGAGCGACCTACCCCGCGATTCCCTGGACGAGATCTGGGCGCAGCCCCCGCAACCCTATCCGCTGGATGAGGGTGGCTGGCTTCTCGGCGGACTGGAAGACCTGCAGGGACGCTTCAACCTGAACAGTCTGGGTGGCGCGCCCCAGGCGGGAGAGGGAGCGGGGGCCTACAGCGCGCCGCAGCAGATCTTCATCCGCCTGCTGCAGAGTATCGAAGGCGCCGAGATGGATACCTTTACCGCGCAGACGATCGTGGAATCGATCGCCGACTGGATCGACCCCGACAGCGACCCGCGGCTGAACGGCGCCGAAGCTCCCTATTACATCGGATTGACACCGTCCTATCGTCCCGCGGATCGCCCCATGGCCAGCGTCAGCGAGCTGCGTGCCGTGGCGAACGTCACCCCGGAAATCTATGCGGCCCTGCGTCCGCTGGTTACGGTGTGGCCGCAACAGCCCGCGAAGATCAATATTCACACGGCGCCGCCAAGCGTACTGCAGGCGCTGAACGTCGATGGAAATCTCGAGCCTCTGAGGCCCGGGGAGGTCCAGGCCATCGTGGAACGTCGCAGCGACGGTGGTTTTACTGATCTGGCTGAGTTTCTTCAGCAGCCGGAGTTTGAGGGCGCCTCAACGGCCCAGATCTCCGAAATGCTTGGCGAGACGTCCTCCTATTTCCTGCTTACGGCCCGGGTCGAGATTGCTGATCGGGAGGTGCGCCGGTACAGTGTCCTCCGTCGTGAAGCCGATGTGATTACCGTGGTCCAGCGCCTCGACGCCAGTTTCTACGATCTGCCGCCATCCCCCGGAGAGAACCAGCCGTGAGCGAAAACCGGTCCGTGCTTGCCCTGCGCGACGGCCAGCTGCGCTGGCTACGTCCCGGCATGGAGCCTACCGGGCTCGAGTCCGTGGCGGATCGCAGTGCTCTGCTCGCCGAGCTATCGCGGCGCCAGCACAATGTGGTCTTTGCTGCCCCTGGCGGTGATCTTCGCTTGCTCGAGATCGACGTTCCCGCGGAGGAGCGGCGCCACCTGGATACCTCTCTCCCCTACCGCCTGGAGGACAGCTTCACGGACGACATCGAGGCGCTGCATTTCGCTCGCCGGATGCATGAGCGGGACCGCTGCGTCGTTGCCGTGGTCGCGCATGCGTCGATGGAGGCATGGCATGAGGAACTTGCGGAGTTTGCGGACCTCCTGCCCTGGGTCCCCGAGCCGCTGTTGTTGCCTCGTCAGGACGGCGAATGGATGCTGGTACTGGAAGGCGATAGCGGCTTGCTCCGCTGGGGAGCTTATGCGGGGTCACGAATCGAACTGTCGCTGTTACCGATGCTGCTCGACGGTCTCGCCGCACAGGGCGTTCCCGAACGCCTGATTGTGTACGGCCTCGACGAGGCCGGGTCGCTGGCCTGCCTTCCCGAAGAGCTGCGCGATGTTGCCGAGTGGCGCCGCGGTGATCTCAGCGCCGCGCTGTGGCTGGCCGATGAGGAACCGGCGCTGGACCTCCTCCAGGGCAACTATGCACCTCGCCTTCCGTACACCCGCTGGTGGTCGCAATGGCGTTCCGTGGCCGCTCTGGTCGGTGTTGCCCTGGTACTGCATATCGCCTCCGGCTGGCTCGACCTGCGCCGTCTCGAGCGCGAAAACGAGTCGCTTCGGCGCGAGATCGAAGCGGTGTACCGCGGCGTCAATCCCCGCGGCAATCTGGTCGACGCTGAGCGCCAGCTGCGCCAACAGTTGGCCGGGCTGCGCGGTGATACAGGCGGCAGCACGTTTTCAGCGGCGCTTGCCCCCCTCGCCACGGGAGTGGCGGAACAGGACGGGGTGCAGCTCGCCAGCCTCACTTACAGTCAGGCGCGCAGCGAACTGCGTCTGAATCTTCTCGCACCGGACTTCAACGCGGTGGAAGAACTGCGGACCGGACTTGCGACCCAGGGCCTCGGCGCAACTCTGGAAAGCTCGTCGCGCAGCGGCGATTCCGTCCGCGCGCGATTGCGCCTGGAGGCGGCTCGATGAAGGACTGGTTCCTGCGCTTCAGCCCTCGGGAGCAGCTCGCGCTCCTGCTCATGACGGCCTCCGTGACGGTGTACGCGTTTGTGCTGCTGGTGCTCATGCCTCTGGGCAACGCGCGTGAGGAAATGGCAGCGCGTAATATCGCTACCGCGACCATCCTCGCCCGCGTTGACGGTCTGGCAACGGAAATCACCGAACTGCGCAAGGCCGGAGGTTCGGCGCCAACTGCGGGGCGCAACCTCACGGCTATGGTCAATCGCTCCGCCGAGCGCTTCGGCCTGCGCCCGAGCCGACTGCAGCCCAACAGTCGCGGTGGCGTGCAGGTACGCTTTGAAACCGCGCCCCTCGAACCTCTTCTGCGCTGGTTGCACGCGCTCGAGGACGGCCAGGGACTCCTTGTCGAGGAATTGTCACTCAGCCAGACCCAGCTTGCAGGCACCGTCAGCGCGACGGTACGCATCGCGGCACTGCAGTGAAGCGGGCCCTGGGGCTTACAGCCGTCGGGCTGGTGCTGCTGCTGTTCGGCGTCTCGACGCTGCCGGCGCGTTTGCTACCGGCGCTGCTGCCGTCGGAGCTTGTGCGCCTTTCCGGCGTATCCGGTTCGCTGCTCCACGGCCATGCCGCCCGCGCCCAGGTCAGCACCGGGGCTGGCATGCTGCACCTGGGGACGGTGAACTGGGAGTTCCACCCCCGCAGCCTTCTCGCTCTCGCACCGCGCATAAGCCTGAACAGTGACTGGGGCGCGCAGCGCGGTAGCGCCAGCCTCGAATGGCGTCCCGGCCGGGTGGTCGTGCGGAACCTGGACGCCAACGTCGATGCGCGTCTCCTGCGGACCCTGGCTCCGCTTGCCGTGGAAGGCCGCGTGAGTCTGCAGTTTCAGAACCTCGTGCTGCGCGACGGCCTGCCGGCGGAAGCCGAGGGACGTATCGTCCTGCAGGACGCGCGCTGGAACGCGCCGCAGGTGGACCATACGCTGGGCAGCTATGTCGCCGAGATCGAGGGTGATGCTCGCGAAGAACTCCGCGCCCGGCTCGATACGATCTCGGGTCCCGTCCCGGCCCGCGGTTCGATAACGCTCGCTGATACGCGCTATGAGCTGGATATACAGATCGGGGACGCCGATACGCGCCTGGCCACCGAGATTGCAAGGGCCCTGGAGTTGTTTGCCACGCCAACGGAAGACGGCTATCTTCTGCGCCTTGGTGGCAACTTGATCATTGGTCCACCGCCTTCATGAATCCTGCAGCACCCCTCCAGACGTCGGAAGAAAAACATGAGTGAAACGGAATTCCGCAAGTACGAGTGCATCGTCTGCGGCTACATCTATGACGAAGCCGAAGGCTGTCCCGACGATGGCATAGCTCCGGGGACGCGCTGGGAGGACGTCCCGGAGGACTGGCTCTGCCCGGATTGCGGCGTTGGCAAGGAGGACTTCGAGCCGATCTGAACCGTGAACTCGCCGATCCCAACGCCTGGCGACGCGCGCTTCGATGCTACGCGTCGGCACCTCGTCGCCCTTCGCGCCGAGCTGGCCCGGCGTGGGGTAGATGCGCTCGTTGTCCCGCGCGCAGACGAGTATCTCGGCGAGTACATTCCGACCCACAATGAGCGCCTGCGCTGGCTTAGCGGATTTACCGGCTCAGCGGGCGCTGTCGTGGTCACCGCCGATCGCGCCGCGATCTTTGTTGATGGTCGCTACACCGTGCAGGTGCGGCGACAGGTCTCCGCACAAGACTTCAGTTTTCACGATCTGATGGACGAGCCGCCCGCAGCCTGGTTGACGCACGAGCTGCCTGCCGGGTCGCGTGTGCTCGTGGATCCGCGGATGTTTTCCCTCGAGTGGTTCAACGCGACCGCGAAGCGACTCGGTGAGTCAGCGATCGAACTCCTGGCGGAGGCGGACAATCCGATTGATCGATGCTGGGAAGATCGTCCCGCAGAACAGATCGCAGAGGCACTATGCCTCGGGGAGAAGCACAGCGGAGAGAGCAGTGCATCGAAGCGCGAGCGTATGGGTAAATCCGTGAGCGCCGCCGGCGCTGACGCCGCTCTCATCTTTGCGCCGGAGTCCGTGAGCTGGTTGCTGAATCTACGCGGTTGTGACGTGCCCCGCCTGCCGGTACTGCTGAGCTATGCCCTGCTGTCCTGTGACGGTTCCATGCAGGTCGTCGTGGATCCCCGTCGGATCCCGGCGTCGGTACACGCGCATGTTGGTGATGGCGTCGAATTCCTCGGTCCCGGAGAGGGCGAGGCGCTGCTGGGCAGCTTTTCCGGTGCTACGGTGATGGCCGATCCAACTACGGCGAATGCCTGGTCGCAGCAAACTCTTAGCGCGGGTGGCGCGCGGCTCCTCGTCGCAGAAGATCCGGTACAGCTGGCCAAGGCCTGCAAAAACCCCGTTGAACTCGCCGGAACGCGCGACGCCCATCGCCGCGATGCGGTAGCCGTGATCCGCTTCCTTGCCTGGCTGGATGCGGAGGTTGATGCCGGACGACTGCATGACGAGGCCGCGCTTGCCGAACAACTGGGTAGGCTTCGCGCCGGAGTCCCGGGATATCAGGAACCGTCCTTCGATACTATTTCAGCCGCTGCGGCCAACGCGGCGATGTGCCACTACAACCATCTCGACAACGATCCGGCGCGGCTCGAGGACGGAAGTCTTTACCTCGTCGACAGTGGCGGTCAGTACATCGATGGGACCACAGACATCACCCGGACTGTGGCGATCGGTACGCCGAGCGCTGAGATGCGTGAGCTCTTCACACTGGTTTTGAAGGGGCATATCGCGCTCGACACGATTCTTTTCCCGCCGGGCACTACGGGAACACACCTGGATGCGCTGGCGAGGCAGTATCTGTGGCGGAGCGGGCGGGACTACGATCACGGGACCGGGCACGGCGTTGGCGTGTTCCTCAGCGTGCATGAAGGGCCCCAGCGAATCTCAAAACTCTGGAATGCCACTGCGCTCAAGCCGGGCATGATCGTGAGCAATGAACCCGGCTATTACCGCGACGAGGCCTTCGGCATTCGCTGCGAAAATCTCGTTGTAGTTTGCGAAGCGGGAGACGCGACCCATGAGCGTCGGATGCTGGGTTTCGAGGCTTTGACCCTGGTTCCCTTCGATCGACGGCTTATTGACCTGGCACGGCTGAGCGCCGCCGAACGGGACTGGATCGACACTTACCATGACCGCGTGGCCCGGGAAATCGGTCCGCTCCTCAACGATCCCGCGACGCGCGACTGGCTCCACGCAGCCACGGCGCCACTCTGAATCCGGGCAGCGACCCCGCGCTGTGGCCCCCAAGCCTTTTGTGTAGACTGCCCCGAATAAGCTAGAACGGAGCCAAATCATGGCCACAGCCGGCGGTGCGAACTCGCACTGGTCCTCTCCTTTTGCCTTTCTCATGGCTTCCGTCGGTTTCGCCGTGGGCCTCGGAAATATCTGGCGTTTCCCCTATGTGACGGGCGAGAACGGGGGCGCGGCCTTCGTCATTATCTACCTGGCTTGTGCATTCCTCATCGGCGTTCCCATCCTCATGGCGGAACTCATGATCGGACGGCGCGGGGACGGCGCGCCGCCCATCGCCATGGCCCGCGTTGCCGGAGAAAGCGAACGCAGTCGACAGTGGAAGTGGGTCGGCGGCATGGGACTGCTTGCCGCGTACACCATCGAGATCGTGTATTCGGTGGTGGTGGGCTGGGTGCTCTGGTATCTCTTCAAGGCTGTGACGACCGGCTTTTCCGGCGTGGATGCCGGCATTGCCGAGGCACAGTTCAGCGCGGTTCTCGGTGACAATGCCGGCATGCTCTTCTGGACCCTCATCGGTCTGGCGATAACGGGCTACATCATCTTTGCCGGGGTT
The DNA here is from genome assembly GCA_039818725.1 of Pseudomonadota bacterium. Taxonomy (GTDB): domain Bacteria; phylum Pseudomonadota; class Gammaproteobacteria; order Pseudomonadales; family Halieaceae; genus Congregibacter. The sequence goes on along the minus strand of JBCBTK010000011.1, from coordinate 85,065 downwards.
AAGGACGGCATCGAGCGCGCGGTAACCGTAATGATGCCGCTGATGTTTTTCCTCCTCCTCGGACTTGCGACGTTCAATTACTTTGCCGGTGGTTTTGGCGAGGCCATTGCCTGGCTGTTTACTCCGGATTTCAGCAAGGTGACCTTCGCCACCGTGCTCGCCGCCATTGGCCAGGCGTTCTTCTCCATCGGCGTCGCGATGGGCGGGATGATGACCTACGGCTCCTACCTGCCGAGGGAGATTTCCATTACCAAATCGGTGCTGATCATCGTCTGTGCCGACACCGCCGTGGCGCTCCTGGCGGGGCTGGTGATCTTTCCCGCTGTCTTCACCAACGGTCTGGATCCGGCGGCCGGCGCGGGCCTGATTTTCCAGACGCTGCCCGTCGCCTTTGCGAGCATGCCGGGGGGGCATGTGTTTGCGGTGCTGTTTTTCCTGATGCTCTCCGTGGCCGGGATCACATCCATGGTCGGTCTTATCGAATCGGTGAACGCCTGGATCGAGGAACACTACGGCATCAGCCGACACGCCAGCGCCGTGCTTGTGGTGGGCAGCATCGCCGCGCTCAGTATCCTGAGCATCCTTTCCTACAACGTGCTGGATGGCCTGCGTCTCGGCGACCGCAATTTCAATGCGATCATGGATTATTTTTCGAATCAGATTCTGCTGCCCCTGGGCGGGCTCCTGATCGCGATCTTTGCCGGATGGTTTATGCAGCAGCGTTTCAGTCGCGATGAGTTCACGACCCTCGGCGCCGGCACCTACCGGCTATGGTTCGGCCTTATCCGCTACGTCGTGCCGCCGGCCCTGCTCGTGATTTTCATCTTGGGCGTCAGCGAATAGGAGCACCAGCATGCTCGCCACTGTGAGCGATTTCCTCTGGGGCCGGGTTTTGATCGTGCTCCTCGTTGGGTTGGGTGTGTACTTCACCGTGGCCTCGCGCTTCGTCCAGTTCCGCTATTTCGGACGCATGTTCCGCGTGCTCGGCGACGCCCTGCACCACGAGCCGGGACAGGTCAGTTCCTTCCAGGCCCTGGTGGTGAGCGTTGCCGGACGCGTCGGCGGCGGCAATATTGCCGGTGTCGCCGTTGCCATTACCCTGGGCGGTCCCGGAGCGGTATTCTGGATGTGGCTCATCGGCCTCATGGGTATGGCGACCAGCTTCTTCGAGTGCTCCCTCGCACAGCTCTACAAGCGCCGTGAACCCGACGGTAGTTTCCGTGGTGGCCCGGCCTACTACCTGAGCCGCGGTGTGAATCAACGCGGCCTGGCCGTGCTTTATTCGTTGCTGCTTCTCGTCACCTTCGGTTTTGGATTCAACGCTGTACAGTCTTACGTGGTCGCGACCTCGCTACAGGATTCCTTCGGCGTACCCACCTGGATCAGCGGAGCCTTCCTCGTCGTGTCCCTGGGTTTCGTTTTCTTCGGCGGAATCCAGCGCATCGCCGCCGTTGCGGAAGTCATCGTACCGATCATGGCCGTCGGCTATTTCGCTGCCGCGCTACTGGTGATTGGAGTGAATATCGAACGGGTACCCGCTGTGTTTGCCACCATAGTGAGCAGCGCTTTTGGTCTCGATTCGGCCCTGGGTGGGGGAATCGGCGTGGCGATCATGCAGGGGGTGAAACGAGGACTGTTCAGCAACGAAGCCGGCCTTGGCAGCGCGCCAAATGTCGCCGCCGTGGCCACCGTCCGTCACCCGGCGAACCAGGGCATCGTGCAGGCTTTCAGCGTATTCATCGACACGTTGATCATGTGCAGCTGTACGGCGCTCATCATTCTACTTTCCGATGTCTATGCGTCCGCGGGTCCCGATGTATCCGGTGTTGCCCTCACGCAGAACGCGCTCGCCGCGCATCTCGGCGCCTGGGGCGGTAGCTTCGTCAGCGTTGCCCTGGTTCTCTTTGCCTTCAGTTCGATCATGTACAACTACTACCTCGGCGAAAACAGCCTGAACTATTTCAGCGAGGAGAATCAGCGCTTGTTTTTCGTATTCCGCATTCTTGTGCTTGGGCTGGTGTTCTGGGGCGCGGCGCAGGATCTTGGAACGGTGTTCGCCTTTGCCGATCTGACGATGGGGCTGCTTGGCGTGGTTAATCTGATCGGCCTTATCTGGATGTCGAAGCTGGCGCTGCGGTTGCTACGAGATTATGACTCGCAGCTTGCCGCGGGGCGGGAGCCGGTGTTGGATCCCGAGGAATGGAGTGATCTTGATATCGATCCAAATGCGTGGCGGGAGTCAACTTCACGCTAGATCAAGATCCTGCGGACTCTGCACACAGCTCCTAGGTTTACCGCGACTTTTTTTCGTGCTCTGAGTCCGAGGGCCCGGCCTGGAACAGGTCGGCTGACCGGGCGCCAAAGGGCGGCCGTCCCTGGCCGGGCCCATGTCGCGCCATCCAGGCGCTCCGTATCCGTCAGCCGACCTACTACAGACCAAGCCCTCTCCCTCACGTCCACGCTCGACTTTCTGGCCGTTGGCTTCCCCTGGCTCGGTTTTTTCTCAATCCCACCCCTGGCTGACGCTCCTCGTTGTATGTCCAGTGTCGGAACGGCGGATTCAAACCTACTTCGGCATCGCGTACCGAATGCCTGAGTGCGCCGCGGCGCATTGCGGAGCGTAGCGTCCCCCATCCCAGCGAAGCGGAGTAATGTGCCGCGGCGCGCTCTTGAATTACGCTAAAGACTTAAGGGCGAAAAGTGGAGCGACACAAAGCGGAGCTACAGGACTGGAGCCATCAACCGGGCCGCCGAAATCGCGAAGGGAAACCAGAACGGCTTAGCTGCAAGTTCGGTCGGAGTAACCTGGCGGGAGCGGGAGAAGTCCGCGGTGAGCATGGTTTCGACTTCGTCGCAAAACTCGGCGTCGTGAATCAGGGCGGTGATTTCGAAGTTCAGGCGGAACGAGCGGTTGTCGAAGTTTGCGGTCCCGACGCCGGCGAGTTCGCGGTCGAGGAGCAGGACCTTCTGATGCATGAAGGCCGGCTCATAGCGGTAGACGGCGACACCGGCTGGCATGAGTTCGCGGGTAAAGGACCAATTGGCCAGACCCACGACCGGGCCGTCGGATTTGTCGGGGATCATGACCCGCACGTCGACACCGCGCAGGGCTGCGAGCTGTAGCGCGGCGACGATGCCGCGATCCGGCACAAAATAGGGGCTGGCGATCCAGATTCGTGTCCGGGCCTGGGCGATGATCTGGTGGAACATCAGACCGGCTTCTTCAAAATCGCTCGCGGGATCCGACGGAAAGAGCAGCACGGAGCTTCGACCCGGAGCCTCGCGTTGCAACTTCCAGTCAATCTGCAGCTGTTCCCGGCGCGCCCAGAGCCAGTCCGTGGCGAAGGTGAGCTCAGCGCCGATTACCGCCGGGCCATGGATGCAGATGTGTGTATCGCGCCAGGGGCCGCGTTTCGGATTTTTCCCGAGATACTCCACGCCAACGTTGTGTCCGCCGATCCAGGCACGATGTCCATCAACTACCACCACTTTGCGATGGTTGCGGAAATTCAGCTGCAGGCGATTGCGCCGACCTTGCGTCGTATTGAAGGCGGCGATGTGAACGCCTGCGTCACGCAGGTCCTGGTAAAGCCCGCTGCGTCCGAAGCCCGCCGAACCGACCTCGTCGTAGAGCATGTAGACACGCACGCCGTCGCGGGCCCGGGCCCTGAGCAGTGCGCCGAGACGCTGTCCGAGCGCGTCGTCGCGAATGATGTAGAACTGGAACAGTACATAGTGGCGGGCTGTTTCAATGCCGGCCGCGATGCTTTCGAAGGTCGCCTGGCCATCGACGAGTAATTCCACGTCGTTGCCGCGCACCGTGGGTAGCCGCGCGAGATGATGCAGGCTGCGGTAGAAGTCAGCGTTCGCGTCATCGGCTTTGAAGTCCAGCAGTTCGCTGCGCGTCGCGCGCAGCTTGGCGTCGGCAATCCCTTCGATCTGCTGTCGTTCCAGCATGTAGCCATCGAAGCGGTTGCGCCCGAAGACGAGGTACAGGGGAACGGTGAGATAGGGCAGGGTGAGCAGAGAAACGACCCAGGCGATGGCACCCTGGGCGGTGCGGGCCTTCAGGATAGCCTCCACGGCGCTGCCCAGGGCCAGGAAGTAGAAGAGCGCCAGGACAATGGCCAGCCACTCGGTGTTGATCTCAAGCTGCAGCACGATCGTTCAGCCGGTCCCGGAATGCGCCTTCGTCGGCATCTCAGGGTTCTTCGATTTCTTCCGACGGCTCCCCGGTCGGCGCCGGTCCGCCTTCTCCAGGTATGAACTGGATGATGACCATTGCAATCAGGAAGAGTGCCAGGAGACTCCAGCGTAGCCAGGGTTTCATTGAAGTCCGATCCTTTTCTTGTTTTCGGGGCGGCCAACACCGCGCTTTACTAGGATGTGCTGAAGCTATAATCGCATTCCAGCCCGAGAACGAGTAGCCATGAGCCGCGACGCCCAATCGACACCACCGGGCTCCCAGCCGGATCCGGCGATATCCCGCTTCACGCCCAGGTACGCACAGCTGACCGAGCGACTCGCGGCGAAAGACGGTGAGGTGTGGGCTGTGCACGACCGAGCGTTGGAACTCCAGCGCGATGGCGTGGACGTGATTCTCCTATCCGTTGGCGACCCGGATTTCCGCACCCCGGAACCTATAATCGACAACGCGGTGAGCTACCTGCGCGTTGGTCGGACGCACTATTCCCCGTCGCTGGGCGAACTCAAATTGCGACGGGCGGTAGCGGATCTGGAGACCGCGACGTCCCCTCATCCTTGCAGCGTTGACGAGGTCGCCATCTTCCCCGGTGCCACCTCGGCCATTCATGCGGCGCTCAGCTGCCTCCTCGATCCAGGGGACGGGATTGTGCTGCCCGAGCCCATGTACGTGGGCTATCGACCGATCCTGCAGGCCTTGGGAGCAGACGTGCGGAGCGTGCCGCTGGTGGCGGAACTGGGCTTCTCCCTCGACCTGGACGCATTGCAAGGAGCCATCAATAGGAATACGCGCGTCCTGTTCATCAATACGCCCGGGAATCCCACGGGTACCATCATCCCCCGCGCTGATATCCGCGAACTCGCGGCCTACTGCCGGCAGCGGAACGTCTGGCTGGTCTGCGATGAGGTGTATTCGATGTTTTGCTACGAGGGCAAGCACTCATCGGCCCGCGCAAGCGCCGACAGTCTGGACAACATCGTAATGATCGACGGCTTGTCGAAGTCCCACGCCATGAGCGGCTGGCGCATCGGGTGGGTCGTTGCGCCGCCGGCCCTGATTCAACACCTTGGGGCCTATGCCGGAGCGACACTCTTTGGCAGTCCCCAGTTCATCCAGGACGCCAGCGCCTTCGCTCTGGAAAATGATCAGGCTTACGTCGCCGCCATGCGCGACGAATACCGCCAGCGGCGCGACTTCATGCTTGAGCGCCTCGATAGCGTTGAAGAACTCCGCTGCGTTCGACCCCATGCCGGCATGTTCATCATGTGCGACGTGTCAGGGACCGGTCTTGACGGTAAGGCCTTCGCAGAAGGCTTGCTCGAGAAGCAGGGCGTATCCGTGATTCCCGGCGAAGCCTTTGGTCCTTCCGCCCGCCACTTCGTGCGTATCGGTCTCGCGCAGGAACGTACGTTGCTCAAGCGGGCGTGTAAGCGGATTCGCGATTTCTGCGCCGCCCTGGAAGCTCCGGAGCTTACTGAGACTCCGCTAGCGTAACCTCAACACTGCGTTCCTCGTCGCCGCGCCGGGTACGCACGCTCACCTGATCGCCGGCTTTGTGATCTTCCATAATCGACAGGTAATCGTCATGGTTGCGCACATCGCGGTCATCAATGCCAACGATCACGTCACCGAGAACGATCTCACCGCGCCGGTTGCGCATTGCGCCTTCCAACCCGGCCTCAGCCGCAGGTAAGCCGGGAAACACTTGAACTATGGGCAGGCCCTCAATGCGGTAGCGTCGCCGCCAGCTATCGCTTGCGAGTTCAACTCCCATGATCGGTCGCAGTATGCGGCCGTAGCTTATGAGCTGCGGTACGACTTCACGCACCGTGTTTACCGGGATAGCGAAGCCGATGCCCGCGCTCGCCCCGCTTGGGCTGTAGATCGCAGTGTTCACACCCACCAATTGGCCCAGGGAGTTCAAAAGCGGGCCGCCGGAGTTGCCTGGATTTATCGCCGCATCGGTCTGGATAACGCCGCGGATTTGTCGGCCACTCGGTGCCTTGATCTCACGCCCGAGGGCGCTGACCACTCCGGTGGTAAGCGTTGTGTCCAGGCCAAAGGGATTGCCTATGGCTAAAACCTTGCGTCCTACGGAGAGTTCGGTCGAGTCGCCGAGGGGTAGGGTGACCAGATCCTCGGGTGGCTCCAGAAGGCGGAGCACGGCGAGATCTTTCTCCGGTGCCCTCCCGATAAGCTCCGCCGGAGAACTGCTGCCGTCGGCAAATGTGACCTGCATGCGATTCGCGCCCGCGATCACGTGAAAATTGGTCACGATCAGGCCGCTGTCGTGCCACACGAAACCCGTCCCCGACCCGCGCGGAATTTCCGTGACGTTCCTGCTGAAGCGCCGGCGCGCGAGGGCAGTGGTCGTCACGTAGACCACAGCGGGACTTGCCTTACGGAAAATCTCGGTGCTGTTGGCCTCGTCTTCGGTGGCGAAGCTGAGGTAATCGAGCTCCGCCGCCGTTGCGTCGTCGCCACGGGTGGTTAGCAGGGAGACCGCTCCCGCGACGAGACCTATCGTGAGCAAAATACCCAGGCTTCGCATGTTCAGCCCTCGGCGCCTTTACTGAAGGCTTTTTGGAATCTACGTATCCGCGCCGCGTTGGCGCCCAGGTCGCTCCGTCCTACGCGGGAGACCGAGCGGAGGTCCACTATGCTGCCGTCGGCGTTGGTGCGCACGCGAATCACCACGTCATCCTTGAACTGCATGAGCGCAGTCGTATCTACGGCCTCAATGAAACCCGCGTTGGAGTCTTCACGGGTGATTTCCCAGCCCATGCCCTGCGCGGTGCGCAGCGCAAGGTTATAGCTGCTGGCGAAAGAGCGCGGGCTGCGCAGCGGCGCCAGATCTGGATAGGCCTCGAGCTGCTGCGCCACTACGTCGTCATCGAAGACGATGGGATTGCTGTTTTCACCGCGCAGGGCCTGCGCCGCCTCGAAGATCGGCGGATCATTCGTGTCTGTGGTGATGTCGTGGATCTGCGGATACTGAGCGCCCTGCATGGCCATAACCAGGAGCAGGGCGCCGGGCACCGCGGGCAGAGCCGATCGGAGTGTGGCTCCGCGCTGCTCCTTGAACTTGGGAATCAGAAAAAGAACGGCAAACAGGGCGAGGAGGCCCAGACTGGCCAATCCCGCGATGGCATACATGCCCAACCCGAGCTGCCAGTTGCCGCTGCGGACGATCATTACAGCCACAGCTAGAAATATGAGCAGCAACCAGGCGACGTAGCCCGGCCAGCGAATCCATCGACTTGAGGTGGTCATGCGATCGTTTCCTGTTATGCGAATTATGGAAAACCGACCGCGACCCGCCGGGGCCACGGTGGGACCTCAGGCTCCGGAGCGCAAGGCCTCAATGCGTTGATCAAGGGGCGGATGCGAGCTCATGAGTCCACCGAAACCCTGTTTGAGCTGACGGCTGATTCCGAACGCGGTGAGTTCGCCGGGCAGATCTTCAGCCGCAGCCGCTCCCCCGCGCAAGCGCTCCAGGGCCGCAATCATATCCCCTCGACCGGCCAGCCGCGCGCCGGCAGAGTCGGCACGAAACTCGCGCCAGCGGGAGAAAGCAAACACGATCATGCTGGCAAGAAGACCGAGGACGATTTCGGCGACGATGGTGACCACGAAGTAACCGATTCCATAACCGCGTTCGGTCTTGAACACCACGCGATCCACCGTGTGTCCGATGATGCGCGCAAAGAACATAACGAAGGTGTTCACCACGCCCTGGATCAGGGTGAGTGTCACCATGTCGCCGTTCGCCACGTGCCCGATTTCATGGCCTAGCACGGCCCGGATCTCGTTGGCGGGAAAGCGCTTCAGCATCCCAGCGCTAACGGCCACGAGTGCGGAATTGCGATTCCAGCCGGTGGCGAACGCGTTGGGGGCATCCGACGGAAAAACGCCCACTTCGGGCATGCCAATACCTGCTTCTTTCGCCAGCTCGGCGACCGTGTCCACGAGCCATTGTTCATCGCGATTGCGCGGCGACTCGATGATATAGGTGCCCGTGCCGCGCTTGGCCATCCACTTGGACAGGAACAGGGAGATCATCGCGCCGCCCATGCCGAACAGACCACAGAAAACGAGCAGCGCCTGGAGATTCAGGTCGACGCCGTTCTCCGCGAGGAGGCCGCGAAAACCCAGCAGCGTGAAAATAGTGCCCACAAGCACCATCACGGCAAGATTCGTAGCCAGAAACAGGAAAATGCGCATCATGTTGTTACACCTTCAACAGTAGGCCAATCCGGTTTGCGGGTCCGGTTCCCTATGCCGCGCCGGTACCGAGGCGACTCAGTGCCTAGATGGGGGCCAGATCGGCGCCTTTCAAGCTACGGCCCGGTGTTCGCCAGCCGTGAAACGTGCGGCGTGGTTCAAATGCCTCAAGGGCTCAGACCGCCGCCTGTAGTGGCGGTTCCCCCGCTTCCACAGCATCTGCTTCGGCGCTGCTATCGCCGCTACCGACTTCGTCGGAGTCCGCTTCTCCTTCCCCTGCGGCTTCGTCGGCGGCCTTCTCCGCGGCTTTTGCCGCCGCAATCTCAGCCAGAGTCGGTGTTTTGTGCTCGCTGGCGTCCACGATCGGCTCGCCCCGCTCTCCGATATCCGCTCGCAGTACCTCACCGCGCAGCGTGATGTCCCGAGCGCTGAGTTCGACCAGCTGGTTCAGAGCCTCATCCCGATGACGAAACTTGAGCAGGCGCTGCGGCTCGCGCCCATCGACCCAGTCACCGGCGCGGGTCCAGAACTGCTGAAGCTGATTGCGGATTACAAAAACGGGCTCGCTCATGCGGGACATCCTTTGGCTGCTCGCGAATGGAATGGGGAGAGTTCGGTCTTACTCAGCGCCCAAGAAGCAGATCCTTGGCCTGATTGATTTTTGCGGCGAGGTAGTCGGAGCCGCCGCGGTCGGGATGAAGCTTTTGCATAAGGCTGCGGTGCGCGGCCACGATGGCTTGCTCGTCGGCGCCCTCTTCAAGACCAAGGACCTCGTAGGCCTCCGACCGAGACATACCGCCAGGTGGCGGGGGCGGCTCCCCTTTCGGGGCATCGTAGTCCTGCCCGAAACGCTGCTCCAGATAGCCTTCGAGAAGCTGCAGGGACTCGGGATCTTCGCTGCGGCACTGATTACCCAGAGCATCGAGCTGCTCTCGGCTCATCTCATCCAGCTGCCAGTCCTGGTAAGGACCTTCGAGAACTTCACCGCTCAGCTGCCCGGATTCGTGATCCAGATGCATGCGCAGGAAACGCGTGGTGACGGTGGAGCGCTTTGCGGCCCGTGCCGATCCACCGCCGAGACTGGTGAGGAGTGGAAAGAGACGGATGATCACGGGGAGAGCCTGGCGCGCGGCGACGAGCAATCCGGTGATGGCAGCACCCAGCCAGTGCATCTTTCCGGCGAGGGCGAGGAGCACGGTGAGTACCAGCGCCGTACCCAGCCCCAGTTTCAGGTATTCGCTGCGCCGTCGGTGCGGCGGCATGGCGGCTATGCGTCGCAGCAGAATATAGAACACGGCTACGACAGCGATGATGAGGAATAAACGTGACACGGTTTAGCTTAGCGATTCAGTTGCTTCAGGAGCGCACGGGCGCCCGGCGTGGTGCTGCTTTCGAGCGCGGCGTGACCCCCCGCGGCGTAGCGGGCCACGGCGCCAAGCAGATCCCGGAGCCGGTCGGCACTGCTCTCGTTGAACTGGCTGTAGGCACCACCGCTGAGCCTGGCCATGGCCTCGAAGACCCGGCGCACCTCGGGATCAAAGCCTTCCTGGAACAGGAACAGCGGCATCGAATGGAGTCGAGCCTGTCCGGCGAGCTCCTGGAGGCGCCCGGCGGACTCCTCCACGGCGTCGCCTATGAACACCAGTGCCCGCGCTGAGCCGGCGCTGTCCCGAATGGTACGCTCCAGTAAGCGACCGATCTGCGTTCGCCCAGCCGCGCATTGAACCCGGCTCATGCTACGCGCCAGGGCCGTGGTGTCGTTCTCCCAGTCTCCGATGTGCAATTCACCGAGGCCACGGTAGTAGGCAAGCTGTATCTGCAGGGCGCCCAGGTCCGCGGAACCGCGAAACATATCGGCCTGCAATTCGCAGGCTAGATCCCAGGTCGGCTGACGGCTCGCGGTGGCGTCGATGGCGAAGACAAGGCGGGCGCGGCCGGCGTTGAAGCGGCGCAGGTTGCGGGCCTGCTGCAGAAACGCTCCGACTTCACCCTTCGCGGGAGACCCGGGGTCGACCCCGCGGGAGGTCTTAGTGGGGCTGCGGGACATGCTGTCGGTGAACCGGATACACGCGCAGATGGTATACCCTAGCCGACGCCGCTCCAAGGGAACCGATGCTGCGTTCGCCGGTCTCAGGGCCGCTAAACCGTTTTGCGCGCGTGCGAGAGCCGGGTCCCTCGGCTGGGAACATCGCGGCTACTTCACCTGCGCTCACCTGCGCTTACCCGCGGAAAACGCTCGGCCGTAAACAGACAACGGAGACAGACAAAATGGGACTCTTTGACATAAGAAGCAAGCGCGCCCTTCCGACGGCCGAGGAGGCTCTTCCCGGTCGCGAAGAGGCCATGAGCGTTGCCGACAGGCATCTGCTGTTGAATGCGCCGCTGCGTGGACCGTTTCCCGACGGGCTTGAGCAGGCCGTGTTCGGCATGGGCTGCTTCTGGGGTGTGGAGAGAATGTTCTGGCGCCTCGACGGTGTTTATACGACAGCCGTCGGCTACGCCGGCGGACAAACACCCAATCCCAGTTACCGCGAAGTGTGTTCCGGGAAGACGGGACATACGGAGGCGGTTCTCGTGGTCTTTGATCCGGGCCGGATCAGCTACGCCGATCTTCTGAAGACCTTCTGGGAAGGGCACGACCCCACCCAGGGCATGCGCCAGGGCAATGACCTGGGCACCCAGTACCGCTCAGCCATCTACTTTTTCGATGAGGCCCAGCGCGAGGCGGCCCAAGCCAGTCGCGACGCCTTCCAGACACAGCTCGCGGCGGCGGGTTATGGCGAGATCACAACGGAGATTGCGGCCGCCGGCCCCTTCTACTACGCCGAGGACTACCATCAGCAGTATCTCGAGAAGAACCCTGGCGGCTACTGCGGCCTGGGAGGAACGGGAGTGTCCTGCCCGGTAGGTATGGGCGCTTCCGGCTAGCCGGCATATCTCGCCGAATCGGTGAGCTATGCCAGCTAGAACTCCTCTTCCGGCTCAGCCAGCTCCAACTGCTCCATGAGCGCCATCGCCACTTCGAGGAAATCCGAGGCACTGATGATTCCCACCAGATCGTTGTCGCGGGTTACGGGCAGGCAGCCGATCTTCTGCTGGTGGAGGAGGGCGGCGACGGCGCGCAGCGCTTCATGTTCATCGACGGTCTGCACCGGTGAGGTCATGACCGCGGACAGCGCCACGTAGGACGCACCACGGTTTTCCGCGCTGTCGTTGCCGGCGACCAATCGTGAGTCGCTCGAGGCCAGAACGTCGCGATGGGACACGAGGCCTACGACGGCTCCCTCGCCATTTACCACCGGGACATGGCGGATATGGTGCTCGCTCATCAGGCGCGCTGCATCCTGGAGCGTGTCGTCCGGGCCCAAAGTGTAGGGCTCGCGGGTCATGATTTCAGCTACGCTAAGCATCTCTCTAGTTCCCCTGCATTTCGCCGTACGCATCGCCGGGATCGCTTGATGCCCGCCGCAACCGGCGAGTACTCGCGATCACTACCGTAGTGGCTGACGGTAAAAGACCTCGCGGGAGAGGTAATTGATCCCGGTCAAAGTCGCGGTGCAGGGGCGGGCGTGATGTCACCCGGCGTGCGTGGCGCCGGCCGCGAGATGTCGTCCTAGACAGCTTTGCACGGCGGTCTCGACGCGCAGGACGCGGCGTCCGACGTGCACCGGGTGCGCGCCGGCGCCGACGAGGAGCTCGCGCTCGAAGGGGATGAAGCCACCCTCCGGCCCGATGATGAGCACGCAGGCGCCGCGCGGGTCGCTGGGGTAGGCGCATGTCGCGGCGGGATCGGCAAGGAACGCATCGCTGCCGCGGCAAAGGGCAGGCAACTCGTCCTCCACGAAGGGGCGGAAGCGGTTTCGCAGGTGCAACTCGGGCGCGATTGTATCCACGGCCTGCTCGAGTCCTTCCCGCAGGTTGGCGTGGAGCGCGCTCTCCTGGAGCAGCGGGCTCTGCCAGTAGCTTTTTTCCACGCGGAAGCTGTTGATGAGATAGATCCGCTTGACGCCCAGCTCCGTGATACTGCGCAGGATACGACGCAGCACTTTTGGGCGTGGCAGGGCCAGCACGAGCTGAACCGGGAGCGGCGGCGGCGCCTCGCTGTCCAGGCTGACCTCCATGGTCGCTTGCTCCGCACTCATCGAAAGAAGCGTACCCGAGCCTAGCCGACCACCGATTTCGCCGACGCGCAGGCGGTCGCCGGGGACGGCGCGGAGAACCTCTCGAAGATGACGTAGACGCCGACCGCTGAGGTGGAGACGCCCGCCGGTATCGATCTCTCCGGGCTCGGCGAGGATGATGTTCACGCGCGTGGGGCCCTCGCGGCGATCACTCGATCCAGAGGTCGTACTCGTCCGAGCGCGTTACAACGCCGCGCACCCAGTCCCCCGCTACGAGATCGCTGGCACCGGGCATATGCACGACGCCGTCGATCTCCGGAGCATCGGCGGTGGAGCGACCCGTGGCGCCCTGTTCGTCGACGTCGTCCACGATGACTTCGATTTCCCGCCCGACCTTGTCGCGCAGTCGCTCCGTGCTGATTGCCTGCTGCTTGAGCATGAAGCGTTCGTAGCGTTCTTTCTTGACCTCCTCCGGCACCGGGTTCGGTAGCTCATTGGCAGCGGCGCCGGTCACGGGCGAGTACATAAAGCAGCCGACGCGGTCCAGGCGGGCTTCGTCGAGGAAATCGAGCAACTCCTGAAATTCTTCTTCGGTTTCCCCGGGAAAGCCCACGATGAACGTGCTGCGCAGCGTGAGCTCCGGGCACTGACGCCGCCACTCATGGATGCGTCCGAGCACTTTCTCCGACGCGGCGGGGCGGCGCATGCGCTTGAGCACTGCCGGGCTCCCGTGCTGGAAAGGGATGTCGAGGTAGGGCAGTACGCGTCCCTCGGCCATCAGCGGGATGACTTTGTCGACGTGTGGGTAGGGGTACACGTAGTGAAGGCGCACCCAGACCCCAAGTTCACCCAGGGCGTCGCAAAGGCTCTCCATGCGTGTGGCGAGGGGCCGGCCCTGCCAAAAACCGGTGCGGTATTTCAGGTCGACGCCGTAGGCGCTTGTGTCCTGGGAGATCACCAGCAGCTCGCGAACGCCACTGCGGACCAGGCCTTCCGCCTCGTCCATGACATCGCCGATGGGCCGACTGACGAGATCGCCCCGCATCGACGGAATGATGCAGAAGCGGCAGCGATGATTGCAGCCCTCGCTGATCTTCAGGTACGCATAGTGGCGCGGTGTCAGCCGCACGGAGGAGCTGGGGATCAGGTCGACGAAGGGGTCGCGCGCGGGCGGTGCAGGCACGTGTTCGTGGACCGCTGAGACCACTTCTTCGTAGGCGGCGGGTCCGGTGACGGAAAGCACCTTGGGGTGCTCGGCGCGAATGCGCTCGGCGTCGGCGCCGCGCCCCATGCAGCCCGTGACGATAACGCGTCCGTTTTCGGCGATGGCTTCCCCGATGGCCTGCAGCGACTCTTCCTTGGCGCTATCAATAAAGCCGCAGGTATTGACGACCACCAGAGCAGCGTCCTCGTAGCTGCCAACGATGTTGTAGCCGTCGGCCTTGAGCTGCGACAGGATGCGCTCGGAATCCACCAGCGCCTTGGGGCAGCCCAGGCTCACGAAGCCCACGTTGCTCGCGGCGTTCTCGCTCATCAATCCTCCCCTCAAGCTCGCAGGTTGGATCGGGGCGTATGGGTACGGACCCGCAGTTCGCTGCGCAGCAGCGCCAGCAGCGAGAGACAATCGTCGCGATTTAGAAAATCACCCACCGCCACGCTTTCCTGACGACCGTGGACGGCAAGACGCGGGCCTTCCCAAGGATGCGCCTCGGGCGTCACGGCGAGTGCTGCCTGGCTCCTCTCGAAGCGCCAGTGACGGCGCGGCACGTAGTGGCCCTTATCGATGCGCACGCAGTCGTCGTCCAGTGTGATGACGTGTCGGTATTCGAGATTCCAGTTCACGTAATACAGAGCCGCCGCAAGACCCGCCAACTCGGCGCCGGCAAAGGGGAGAATCGGCCAGGCGCCGAGCACCGTGAAGCCGATCGCCGCACCCAGGGACGGTATCGCTATGAGCAAAAGAACGACCTTGTTGTTTCTCCAGCTGGAGGAGTGGTTCGGTCGGGCGACAATAACCAGGCCCGAGGGCGAACGCCTGCTGCTGACCAATGATCGGTCCTCGCTGTTGTTTGTGGCAGAGTATATCGCCAGTTTCGGTGTCTACGCGGAGACAGCATGAGTCGATTTATCAGTGCCGGTGAGGTGGTTGCCTTTGAGGGTCGTATCCTCGATTGTCGCTTCTCTCTCGCCGATAGCGGTGCCGGTCGGCAGGCCTTTCTGGAGGGTCATATCCCGGGAGCGAGCTTTCTCGATGTGGCCACGCAAATGTCGGCGCCGGTCGCCAGGCACGGGGGGCGTCACCCCCTTCCGCCGCCCGCGACGTTTGCCCGGACTCTTGCCTCTTACGGTGTCGATAGCACGACGCCGGTACTCCTTTACGACGACTCCCAGGGTCTGTTCGCGGCGCGCGCGTGGTGGATGCTCCGGGCTCTCGGCTACCTGGAGCCCCGGATTCTCGCTGGCGGCTACAGCGCCTGGCTGGCCCTGGGCAACGAACCTGAGGTGGGCGCCGGGTCCGCTACGCCCTGCGAGGTTGCGGAAGTAGCGGAGCAGTGGCCGGGATGCTTTGATCGGGAGGCCCTGGCCGATCGCCAGGCCGAAGGTGCGCTCCTTGTCGACGCGCGCGAAGGGCCACGATACCGAGGCGAAGTCGAGCCGATCGATCCGGTGGCCGGGCACATTCCCGGCGCGCTAAACCTCCCCTGGAGTGACCTCGTGGACGCAGGGACCGGATTGCAAAGTCCCGCACAACAGCGCGAAGCCTGGGGCGAACTACTCGATGCCAAGGAACTGATCGTGTACTGCGGTTCCGGCGTGTCGGCCTGCGTCAATCTGCTCAGTCTGGCAGAGCTTGGCTATGACGCGGCTCGCCTTTACCCGGGGAGCTGGAGCGACTGGTGCAGCTATCTCTGAATCGGCTCGCGTTAGAACGGAGCACGACTGTGCCCTACGAGCTCAAGCTGCGTTTCGGGATGGCGAAAGGCGATTCTCGTGGCATGCAGCATCAACCGGGGCGCAGCGCCCAATACCGCCGGCGGGGCGTAGAGATCGCAGCCGAGGATAGGGTGGCCGATCTCGCGGCAGTGAATCCGCAGCTGGTGTGAGCGTCCGGTCACCGGGGTCAGGCTGAGGAGGCTGCGACCGTCTCGACGTTCGAGAACGCGGTAGTGGGTGAGGGCGCTTTTTCCGCTGGCTTCGCAGATTTTTTGCCGTGGCCGATTGATCCAGTCGCGGGCAATCGGCAGCTCGATGCTTCCCGACTCATCGCTCACTTCCCCCGCGACCCAGGCGCGGTACCGTTTATCCACCTTGCGCTCCTGGAAAAGCTTTGACAGGGCGCACTGCACGGCCTTTCCCCGCGCGACAAGCATGACGCCGGAGGTGTCGAGATCCAGGCGGTGCACCACCAGGGCATCGTCATAGTCCTGCTGCAGGCGACTGATCATGCAGTCCCGATTTAGCGGATGGCGGCCGGGGACGGACAACAGCAGGTCCGGTTTTTCGATCAGAAGAAGCTGCGAATCGGCGTACATAACGCGTACCGGTGCCGGGTTGTGCGGGATGATGTAGGGTGGCGGCTCTTCGCTAGTTGCCGGGCTCGCATTCCTCACGGCTTGCCGAGGGCGGTCTGGTAAGCACGCACGGCCGCGGCCAGGCCCATGCTCAGGGCATCGACCGTAAGCGCGTGACCGATAGACACCTCCTGCAGTCCAGGCAGGTCGCGGAACACAGGCAGATTCTGGAGGTTTAGATCGTGGCCGGCGTTTACGCCAAGGCCGGCCTCCAGCGCCGCCTCGGCGGCCGCCCGATAGCAGGAAAAGCTGGCGTCGACATCGCCGTCTTCATCGACGACGCGGGCGAAGGACTCCGTATACAGCTCGACGCGGTCGGCACCGATCTTCGCGGCGATGCTCATCTGCTCTGGATCCGGATCCATAAACAGGCTGCTGCGAATGCCCAGGTCGCGAAGCTCGGCGAGAATCGGCTCCAGGTCATCCGCTTGCCTGCGTAGATTAAAGCCGTGATCGGAAGTGAGCTGGGCGTCGCCATCGGGAACAAGGGTGCACTGGGCCGGACGAAGCTCCCGAACCAGGGAGAGGAAACCAGGGTAGTCACTCACGCCAGCCCTATCGCTGGCGCGGGGCGGCGCAAAGGGGTTGCCTTCGATATTGAACTCGACGCTCAGCACAGCCGCGAGGTCGCGGCAGTCGTCGGCGCGAATATGGCGCTGGTCCGGTCGCGGATGGACCGTAATGCCATCGGCACCGGCGTCGATGCACAGCTGCGCGTGAGCGGGAATGTGGGGAATGCGCGTGTCGCGGGAGTTGCGGATCAAAGCCAGCTTATTGAGGTTTACGGAGAGAGCAATCACAGCAAACTCTTGCGCTCCACCTTTTCAATGATCACTGGATCGACAGGAACATTGGCGTGGGGGCCGACCTGCTGCACCGGCGAACTGGCGATGAAGTCGACCACGTCCATGCCGTCGATGACTTCCCCAAACACTGTGTAGCCTGGAGCCCCGGGCTGCCAGTCGAGACGCAGGTTGGTTCTCTGGTTCACAAAGAACTGCGCCGTCGCGGAGTCCGGGTCCGAGGTCCGCGCCATGGCGACGCTGCCGCGGATGTTGTGCAGACGGTTTTGCGATTCATTGACGATCGGATCGCGCGTTTCCTTCTCCTGCATGTCGAGCGTCATGCCACCGCCCTGAATCATGAAGTTTGGTATCACGCGATGGAAGATCGTGCCGCTGTAGAAATCATCCTTTACGTAAGCGAGAAAATTCTCGACCGTGGCCGGTGCCTTATCCCGGAACAGACGCAGTGTGAAGCTGCCGTAGTTTGTGGTGACGACCACCTCCGGATTAGGCAAACCGCTGCTGGACTGGGCAGCCGCGTTGGCCTGCGGCAAGACCATGAGGACGGCCAGCAAAAAAGGGCGCCACAGGCGCAGCGGGTTTTTGTTTGTGGTTGCGAGCATAGTCAGGCCCAACTTGAGCTGCGCTTGCGCCGCGGCCAGAGCCGCGGTACCACGAGCGCGATCATGACGCCGAGCAGGACGGCGAGGGCGCCGTCCAGAAAGGCACTATTGCTGACACGTTCCTGCAGGCGGAGATTGTCAGCTTCGAGGGTATCGATCTGCGTGCGCATGCCTGCGACTTCTTCGACCAGGCGCCGGTTGTTTTCCGCGGTCTCGATCGCACTCCCGGAAACCTGGCGCAAGCGCGCGAGCTCTTCCGTCACCTCTTGCAGGTTGCTCTCGGTGCTCGCGAGCTCTGTTTCCAGGGCAGTACGCGCGCTCTCGCTGTTGCTGAGGGCGCCGCGCATGTCCGCGGCCTCGCGTTCCGCATCTTCGAGCTGACGCACCACCGAGGGCAGGCGCACCTGCGCCGGCGGTTCGCTGGCAAGATACTCCGCCTGCACCCAGCCAACCGTGCCGCGTTCCGTTTCAACCTCGGCCCAGTTGCCGTCGGTCGAGAGTCGTTTCTCCGTCAGCTGCGTTCCGGGTATGAGGCGGCCCAGCCAGCGATAGTTTGAGCCCGGGCCGGCATGGAGGGCGATGAAGACTTCGTCGCTGACATAGCGCTGTTCTTCCTGAGCCTGCAGCCGTTCCGCCACGGCTAGCAGGGCCAGAAGAGCAAGCATCGCGGTCCGTGCAACCGGGCGCCGGCCCGGTCCGTGCGTGCGCGTCATGGCATGACCAACTTGAAGGGTTTTACCGTCACCTGACGGAAAATGCCGTTGGTCGTATAGGGGTCTTCCGCGGCCCAGAGTTCAGCTTCGGCCTGCGAGGCAAAGTCGGCG
This sequence comes from Pseudomonadota bacterium, assembly GCA_039818725.1. Lineage (GTDB taxonomy): Bacteria > Pseudomonadota > Gammaproteobacteria > Pseudomonadales > Halieaceae > Congregibacter. The sequence continues at coordinate 66,712 of JBCBTK010000011.1, read as the reverse complement.
ATGATCAGGCTTCCCGTGAATCCGGCCTCGCCCGGGTCTTCCGCGTCGACGGCGGGGTGTGGTCCGGCGGCGAGGATCCTTCCGGCATCAACGAGCACCTGGACACGAGCGAGATGCTCGGGGCGCACCTGCTTGCGCAGCTCCAGGCTATTTTCTACGTCCTCAGCGATAATCGCGTAATACATGGATGCTCCCGATCGTTGGTTACAGGCTGAAACCAGCTACTCCTCGGCCTCAACTAGTGATCGCTGCCGCCTGCCTGCGACGCTTCCTGCTCCTGAAGATGCGGGCTGACAAGGACCGCCGTCAACACCGTAAGCAGGAGTGTGAATCCGATAGCAGAGTAGAGCTTATAGCTAACCCAGGTCGCCTCGCTGAAGCGGTAGGCAACGACCAGATTCAGGGCGCCGACAAGCAGAAAGTTGCCTATCCATACAATGTTCAACCGGGTCCACACCGCCTTGGGCAGGGTGAGCTGCGCCCCGAGGGCCCGTTCCAGGAGACTGCGGTGGCTGAAGAGTTGAAAGCCGATGAACACAACGGCAAGACCCCAATTGAAAATAGTCGGTTTCCATTGGATGAAGGTCTGGTCGCGCAGAAGAAGCGTCGCGCCCCCGAACAGGGCCACGGCCACAAAGGTCCAGATTCCGCGCTTTTCCCAAGAGCCGGCGAGAATTCTCGCGACAATTACTTGCACGGCGGTAGCGGCGATAAGCACGGCCGTCGCGCTGAAGATCCCGTCGAAGGTGTAACTGTACCCGCCCCAGGCCACGGTCTCGCCATCGAGCTGATACACGACAAAAAACAGGACGATGGGGAGGAATTCGAGAAGTTGTTTCATGTCTTGGCGGAAGCTGGCCGTGTTACAGGCGATGTTGATCGCTGCGGGGTACCCTGTGGTCTGTGCCTGTGGTCTGTGCTGGTGGTGGATGCCCGTGAGCTGCGACTTATGGTTTATGGCTGCGGTCGATATCAGCGGGCCCTAAAACGTTGCGAAATAAACGGACGGGACACTAGAATCGCGCGCGGCGCGCCGGCGACGGGCAGCGGCGCATTGTAAAGCAAAACGCCGCGGCGCGCGGCACGGGCAATCATGAGCCAGTTTTTCCAGATTCACCCGGAGAACCCTCAGCCGCGCTTGGTCCGCCAGGCGGCGGACATCGTGCGCGGCGGCGGCGTCATCGCCTACCCGACAGATTCCGCCTATGCCCTGGGCTGCCAGATTGGCGAGAAGGCGGCGCTAGAACGCATCCGGCAGATCCGGCGCCTTGACGATCGGCACAATTTTACCTTGATGTGCCGTGACCTATCGGAAATCGCAAACTATGCCCGGGTAGACAACAGCGTCTACCGACTGCTCAAGCACCACACGCCGGGCCCCTACACATTCATTCTTCGCGCCACTAGCGAAGTACCCCGGCGGCTTATGCACCCCAAGCGCCGTACCGTTGGATTGCGCGTCCCGGAAAACGCCGTTGCCCATGCCCTGCTGGTCGACCTCGGCGAGCCGCTGATGAGCGTTACGCTCATCATGCCCGGGGACGAACTGCCTCTGATCGACCCCTATGAAATCCGTGAACTCCTGGAGCGCCAGGTCGATCTCGTGATTGACGGAGGCTACTGCGGTATGGAGGCGACAACGGTCGTCGACCTCGCCGATGATCTGCCCATGGTGCTCCGCGCCGGCAAGGGCGATCCCACGCCTTTCGAAGTGCCCTGAGGTATACTCGGTCCCTCCGGACAAGGGCCGGCCAGGCCGCCGGCGAGCACAGCCGCGGGCAACCGGAGAAGGCCTTTCTTCCGCCTCCGGGCGGCGGAGGGCCGGCGCAGCACAAGCACACTATTCTCGAGTATCAGCGTGACCCAAAACCCCTCCCAGGAAGCAGACGGCTCCGTCAACCCGACAGCAGGCGAGCCGGCTTCTGACCGCGAAGCGCAAAGTCCTCCTCCCGCCGCGAACGACGCCACGGCGCCGGTGGCCGACGCGTCCGGTCCGGAGCAGGGAGAGATGCCTTTCGCTGTCGTTATGGGCAAGGCCGTGACCGAGCTCCCCAAGGACCTGTACATCCCTCCGCAGGCGCTGGAGGTCATCCTCGAGGCCTTCGAGGGTCCTCTGGACCTGCTGCTTTACCTCATTCGTCGCCAGAACCTGGACATCCTCGACATCGATGTCTCGCACATCACTGAGCAGTACATGCAGTACGTGGACCTCATGGATGCCATGCGCTTCGAACTCGCTGCGGAATACCTATTGATGGCCGCCATGCTCGCCGAGATCAAGTCGCGCATGCTGCTGCCGCGCGCCAGTCCGGTGGAAGAGGACGAGGAAGATCCGCGCGCCCAGCTCATCCGCAGGCTCCAGGAATACGAACGCTTCAAGAAAGCCGCCGAGGACATCGAGGAGTTACCCCGCATCGAGCGTGACACCTGGGTCGCCTCCGCGGCGCCCCCGCCCATCGAGAAAAAACGTCCGGCGCCGGACGTCGATATGCGCGAGCTCCTGACCGTCCTCTCCGAGGTGCTCAAGCGTGCCCAGATGTACGAGAGCCATCAGGTGCAGCGCGAAGCTCTGTCCACGCGGGAGCGCATGTCGGAAGTACTCGACAAGTTAAGCGGACAGCAGTTCGTGCCCTTCATCAGTCTGTTCAATGCAAAGGAGGGTAAGCTGGGGGTGGTCGTGACTTTCCTGGCGGTGATGGAGTTGATCAAGGAGTCCCTGGTGGAGATCGTGCAGACGGAGAACTTTGGCCCCATTCACGTGAAGGGGCGCGCGGAATGAGTGACGCCGAAGGGCTGGTCCCGATCGTGGAGGCGGCCCTGATGGCTGCCGGAAAACCGCTCACGCTGGCGGCCCTGGGCGCGCTTTTCGAAGACCATGAGCGACCGGCTCGCGAGGATCTGCAGTCGGCGCTCGCCGCCGTAAAAGAGCGCTGTGAAGGACGCGGTTTCGAGCTCGTGGAAGTGGCGAGCGGTTTTCGCTTTCAGGTTCGCGAGCAGTACGGCACCTGGGTGGGCCGCCTGTGGCACGAGAGTCCACAGAAGTACTCCCGGGCGCTGCTCGAGACCCTGGCGCTCATCGCCTATCGCCAGCCGATCACGCGAGGCGAGATCGAGGAAATTCGCGGTGTCGCCGTGAGCACCAATATTATCCGCACGCTTCACGAGCGCGACTGGATACGCGTCGTGGGACACAGGGACGTGCCCGGGCGGCCCGCCATGTACGCGACGACGCGCCAGTTTTTGGATTACTTCAGCCTCAAGAGTCTCGATCAGCTGCCGGCCCTCGCCGACATCCGCGATCTCGAAACCCTCAACGCCGAGCTCGGTTTCGAGCCTTTGCCGGACGAGAGCACGGGCGAGGCGTCAGAGGGCAGCGCGGACGAGTCGACGGCTCCCGCGGGCGACCTGACTGTCGCAAACGATTCGGCCGATGCCATTCCAGACGCACTCACGGTTGGCGACGAGACAGGTTCCGAATCGGTGGCAGAGGAAGCGGCGACGCCTTCAGCTGAGGAGTCGGACGCACACACGGCCGTTGCTGTGGAAGCAGTAGCTCCGGTCGAGGAACTGATCCAGCCGGGAGCCAATAAGCACTGAAATGGGCGTTTCCGAGAAAAAACCCGCCGCCAGCGAAGGCAAGGGCGAGAAGCTACACAAGGTTCTCGCGCGCAGCGGCCTTGGTTCGCGGCGGGAAATGGAGCGCTGGATAGAACAGGGCCGCGTGCGTATTGACGGCTCCGTAGCAAAACTTGGTGACCGCGTCGCCGACGGCCAGAACCTGGAAGTGGATGGGCGCGCCGTCGTGGTGGCCAGCGGCGCCGAGGTCCGCTGCCTTCTTTATCACAAGCCCGTGGGTGAGGTTTGCTCGCGCAAGGACCCAGAGGGGCGACGTACGGTTTTCGAGCGCCTGCCGAAAGTCAGATCGGGTCGCTGGATCTCCGTTGGTCGTCTGGACTACAACACCTCCGGCCTTCTCCTCTTCACCACCGACGGCGAACTGGCCAACGCCCTGATGCACCCCGCCGCGCAGATTGAGCGCGAGTACCTTGTGCGCGTCCTCGGCGAGGTGACCGAGGAAAAGCTCCAGGCTCTGCGCGAGGGTGTGCTCCTCGACGATGGCGTCGCGCGCTTCAGCGATATCCAGCCCGGCGGCGGTGAGGGCGCGAATCAGTGGTACTACGTGGTGCTCATGGAAGGCCGCAATCGCGAGGTGCGACGTCTCTGGGAATCCCAGGGATTGACCGTGTCGCGCCTGAAGCGTGTTCGTTACGGTGAACTGTTCATCCCGGCGAAGATCAAGAAGGGGCAGTACCTGGAGCTCGGCGAAAAAGAGATCGCGACGCTCTACGGCATGGCCAATCTCCCGCTCAAGGACACCGCAAAGCCAACACCCGATGAGCGACGGCGTGAGAAACGCAGTCGCGGCAAGAAAGCCGCAGGTGGAGCTAAGGCCACCGGGCGGGGGCAGGCCTCGAGGCGCCGAGGGCGTTAGCGACCAAAGGCGTCGCTACTGCGCGTCGAAGCTGTGTCCCGTAACGCCAGCGCTCGCATCATCCATGAGATAGAGGTAGGTCCGCATGATCTCCTCTGGCTCAGGGTTGGTGGTCGGGTCTTCAGCCGGATAGGCGGCGCGGCGCATGGCGGTATTCGTCGCGCCGGGATTGACGCAATTCACACGAAGCGTGCCGGTGTTTTCAGTTTCCGCCGCCAGGATCTGCATCATGGCCTCCGTCGCGAACTTCGACACGCTATAGGCCCCCCAGAAGGCCCGGCCCTGGCGGCCAACGCCGGAACTGGTCAATACAACGGAAGGGCTTGACGCTTCGTGGAGAAGCGGCATGAGAGCCTTCAGCGTCAGGAACTGGCTGTGTACATTCACCTGCATAACGTCCCGCCAGGAAGCCCAGCTGATCTGTTCGAGGGGGCGGCGCTCGCCGAGGACGCTGGCATTCAGGAGGAGGCCATCGAGATGCTCGAATTGCTCCCCCAGCGTGTTCGCCAGCTCGAGGAAAGGCTCCTCGCCGTCCTGAGCGAGATCAAAGGGAACCGCCGCCGGTTGCGGACCGCCGGCCTCCTCGATGGCGTCGTACACCGTTTCGAGGCGTGGAATGTCGCGGCCAAGGAGGATAACCGTGGCTCCGTGGGCCGCGTAGCTTCGCGCGGCAGCGGCGCCGATACCGGCACTTCCTCCCGTCACGAGGATCGTGCGGCCGGCGAGGGCGCCTGGCGAGGGCGTATAGTCTCCCGGCACGTTGTGGACCCCCTCCGCATTGCCGCTCATGTGGCGCTCCCGGCGACTTCGACGCGCGTCTCCTGCGCAAAGAGATGGGCCTGCAGCTCCGTGCTGTGATTGACAATGGCGTCCGCGCCCCAGGCTGCCGCGCTATCACCGGGTTCGATGTACCCGTAGGCCGCTGCGACGGTGTAGAGGCCTGCCCTGCGGCCGGCTTCGATATCACGCGCATGATCGCCCACGTACACGGAATCCTCGGACCGGCAGTTCAGCTCCCGGCAGGCAAGCTCGAGGCTCTCCGGATGCGGTTTTCGATGCGTCACATCCTCGGGGCAGACCACGCTTCCCGGGCGGAGCTTGAGCGTCTCCAGAAGCGTATGAGTCAGCTCTCGCGGCTTGTTGGTGGCAACACCCCAGGCGACCGAGCGGGACTCAAGGACGCCCAGCAACTCGGGCATGCCCGGGTAGGGGCGAGCGTGCTGGCCGAGTATCTCGGCATACAGCTCAAGAAGGCGCAGGCGACGGTCCTCGAACAATGCATCATCCTCGCTGAGACCGAGAGCGAGCCGCACCAGAGCTCGGGCGCCGTTGGAGACCGTGGCGCGGATGCGCTCTTCGTGCATGGGTTCCAGCCCCGCTTCCGCGCGAAGAGCCTGCACCACGGGTACGAAATCGTCGGCCGTGTCCACGAGCGTACCGTCGAGGTCGAAAACCACGGCGCGCAGGCGCTCTCCCGGATGCTTCACTCCGGTTTCTGCGCCTGCATCATGTAGTTCACGCTCACGTCGTCGCGAACCAGCCGGTAGCGTTTGCTCAGCGGGTTATAGGTGAGGCCGGTCATCTCGCCCGGAATCAGCCCCGCGTCTCGTACCCACTGAGCCAGTTCCGAGGGCCGGATGAACTTGGCGTACTCGTGCGTCCCGGCAGGGAGCAGGCGGAGAATGTGTTCCGCTCCCACAATAGCGAAGAGGTAGGCCTTGGGATTCCGGTTGATCGTGGAAAAGAAAAGCCGAGCTCCCGGGCGGGCGAGATCGGCGCAGGCCTTGATGACGGCGCCCGGGTCCGGGACGTGTTCAAGCATCTCGAGACAGCAGACAACGTCGTAGTGTTCCGGCTGTTCCGCGGCGAGTTCTTCTGCCGTGCTGCGCCGGTAGTCGACCTCCACGCCGGATTCGAGCTGGTGCAGCCGCGCTACGGAGAGCGGGCCCTCACCCATGTCGATACCCTGGACTTCGGCCCCGCGCAAGGCCATGGCCTCGGCCAGAATCCCGCCACCACAGCCCACGTCGAGCAGTCTCCGCCCTGCAACCGGCGCGCGTTCATCGATCCAGTTCGCACGCAGCGGATTGATTTCGTGCAGTGGCCGGAACTCCCCGGTTGGATCCCACCACCTAGCGGCGAGTGCTTCGAACTTGGCGATTTCCGCATCGTCGACATTCAGGGGCTGGTTCATGCTTTGATCCTCACGGCCCATTCCCGGGCCTTCGCCAGAGCGGCAGTCTGGTCCACGGTAATCAGGCGCCGGTCGCTGACCAGGACCTCACCCGCCACCCAGCTATGGGTGACCTCGCTGCCGTTGCAGGCGTACACAAGTTGCGAAATCGGATTGTAGACGGGTTGCGTGGCCGGCCCCGACAAATCGACAGCGATCATGTCGGCCTCCTTGCCAGGCTCGAGCGTGCCAATGCGGTGATCAAGGCCCAGGGCCCGGGCGCCGCCGAGCGTCGCCAGATGCAGCACCTGGGCTGCGGGCAGGGCCTCTGGATCTTCGCTATTCAACTTCGCAAGGAGAGCCGCGCTGTGCATCTCGTCGAATAGATTGAGGTTGTTGTTGCTCGCGGCGCCGTCCGTTCCCAGGGCCAGATTGACACCGGCGCCAAGCAACTCGGCGGTGGGGCAGGTTCCCGAAGCGAGTTTCATGTTTGACTGGGGGCAGTGCACGACCTGCGCTCCACTGCTGACCAGCGTGTCGATATCCTGCCGTCCCAGGTCCGTCATGTGTACGCACTGTGTGCGCGGTCCGAGCACGCCGGTGCGCTGAAGGGTGTCGATGGGCCGCTCCCCGCTGGCCTCGACGTGGCTGAGCACTTCACCGCGCGTTTCGTGGAGGTGGATATGGATGGCCATGTCCAGCTCCGCGGCATAGGTGGCGATCTTGCCGAAGGTCTCTACGGAGACGGTGTAGGGCGCATGGGGTCCGAGGGCCACGCTGATGCGATCCTCGCTGCGAAGATCGTCGTGCAGCGCCAGGGCCTTGCTGATGTAGTCGTCGCTGCCGCTGCCGTAGGTCGTCGGAAACTCCATGATGGGTGCGGCGAGCTGACAGCGCAGGCCGGCCTCGCGAACGACGTCCGCGATGACGGCGGGGAAGAAGTACATGTCGGCGTAAGTCGTCGTGCCAGCCAGCAGCATTTCCGCCAGGGCGAGCCGGGCGCCGTCGCGAACAAACGCTTCACTGACGTGCGTCTGCTCCGCCGGCCAGATATGTTCCTCCAGCCATGGCATCAGGGGCAGGTCGTCGGCGTAACCGCGCAGCAGGCTCATGGGCGAGTGGCCGTGGGCGTTGACCAGGCCCGGCAACACCACGTGCTCCGGGAGATGCAGGCGCTCCCGGCATTCCATGTCGTCACTGGCGGGGCCGGGGCAGAGCGTGGCGATCCGACCCTCGCGCACTATCAGCGCATGGTCGGCAAGTGCCTCGCCGCTTGCGGCAACAGGGATGATCCATCCCGCGCGAAGAATCAGGTCGGCGGGCGCTGGCGCGTCGTTCATGGAGGTTCAGGGCCGTTGGCTGGCATGTGTGCAGGATGTTCTGGGCGCGCAGTATAGCCCGCTGCCGGATAGCCCTGCAGGGGTCTCAACCGGTATACTTGACCGCTTATGTCGAAGCCCCGTCGTGAGCCGCCCCGCCACCCTTTCCCGAGCACCCAGAGGATCTTCTTTCCTGGCGAAAGCCTAACGAAAGTCGCCGCGAAACTACTCGCGGAAGTCCGCCTGGGAGTCCTTGTGAAAGTGCGCAGCGAGCGCAGCAACTCACGGCCTGAAAAACGGACCGTTCATGGGTGAGCTAGCCAGAGAAATTTCCCCCGTCACGATCGAGGACGAACTAAAGCAGTCCTACCTCGACTACGCGATGAGTGTGATCGTGGGGCGCGCCCTTCCGGACGTGCGCGACGGCCTCAAGCCCGTGCATCGGCGCGTGCTTTTCGCCATGAACGAGCTCAACAACGACTGGAACAAGGCGTACAAAAAATCGGCGCGGGTCGTCGGAGACGTTATCGGTAAGTATCACCCCCATGGCGACTCCGCGGTCTACGACACCATCGTGCGTATGGCCCAGCCTTTCTCCATGCGCAACATGCTCGTTGACGGTCAGGGAAACTTCGGCTCCATCGACGGAGACTCGGCGGCGGCCATGCGCTACACCGAAATCCGCATGGCGAAAATTTCCCATTCGCTGCTGTCGGATCTCGACAAGGAAACCGTCGATTTCGTCGACAATTACGACGGCACGGAGCAGATACCCGCGGTACTGCCGACGCGCGTTCCCAATCTCCTTGTCAACGGTTCGGCGGGGATCGCCGTGGGCATGGCGACCAATATTCCACCGCACAACCTCCGCGAGGTCGTCAACGCCTGCCTGGCGCTGATCAACGAGCCGGAAACGGATGTCGACGGACTGATGCGCTATCTGCCCGGACCCGACTTCCCCACCGGCGCCATCATCAACGGCCGCGCTGGCATCGTGCAGGCTTACCGAACCGGGCGCGGCCGGATTTACGTACGCGCCCGGGCCGAGGTGATCTCGGACGAAAAGAGCGGCCGCGACACGATCATCGTCCACGAGATTCCCTACCAGCTCAACAAGGCGCGGCTGATCGAGCGCATCGCGGAGCTGGTCAAGGAGAAGAGGCTCGAAGGCATCAGCGAGCTGCGCGACGAGTCGGATAAAGACGGTCTGCGCATTGTCATCGAGCTCCGGCGCGGCGAGATCGGCGACGTGGTATTGAACAACCTCTACGCGCAAACGGCGCTGCAGAGCGTTTTCGGCATCAACATGGTCGCCCTGGTGGACGGTCAACCGCGGGTACTGAACCTCAAGGAAATCCTAGAGGCCTTCCTGCGCCATCGCCGGGAAGTCGTCACGCGGCGCACGGTGTACCTGCTGCGCAAGGCCCGGGAGCGGGGCCATGTGCTGGAAGGGCTGGCCATTGCCCTGGCAAACATCGACCGCATCATTGAAATGATCAAGGCATCGCCGAGTCCCGCCGAAGCGCGCGAGGCGCTCCTGGCTGCCCGCTGGCTCCCGGGTGAGGTCACCTCCATGCTCGAGCGCGCCGGCGCCGAAGCCTGTCGCCCCGACGATCTCGATCCGTCCTTCGGGCTGCACGATGGCGAGTACCGCCTGTCCCCCGCACAGGCTCAGGCCATCCTCGATTTGAGGCTGCACCGCCTCACGGGCCTGGAGCACGAGAAACTGCTCAAGGAATACCAGGACAAGCTCGCTGAAATCGCGGACCTCCTCGATATCCTCCAGGATCCAGAGCGTCTCCTGGCGGTAATCCGCGAAGAGCTGGAAGACATCGCGACGGAGTTTGGCGATGAGCGGCGTACGGAAATCCGCGATTCCCAGGAAGACCTCACCGCGGAAGACCTGATCACACCGGAGGATCGCGTCGTCACGCTCTCCCACGGCGGCTATGCCAAGACCCAGCCGCTGGGTGAGTATCAGGTGCAGCGTCGCGGCGGCATGGGCAAGGCCGCGCTCACGGTAAAGGACGAGGATTTCGTCGAGCACCTTCTCATCGCCAACACCCACGACACGCTGCTGTGCTTCACCAATCTCGGCAAGGTGTACTGGCTCAAGGTGTACATGATCCCCGTGGCGGGCCGTACCTCCCGGGGACGACCCATGGTGAACCTGCTGCAGCTGGACGAAGGCGAGCGCGTGACCTCGATCCTGCCGCTGGAAGAGCCCACGGAAAATCGTTTCATCTTCATGGCCACGGCACGGGGCTTCGTCAAGAAGACCGATCTGGCGAGCTTCGCGCCGCGCTCCGCGGGTCTGCGCGCCATACTCCTGGAAGACGGCGATGTGTTGGTCGGGACGGCGATCACCGACGGTGCGAGCGATGTGATGTTGCTCAGCAGCGAAGGCAAGGCCATGCGCTTCCGCGAGGACGAGGTGCGCGCCATGGGCCGGGCGAGCCGCGGTGTTCGCGGTATCAATCTCGCCGACGGGCACAGCATGATTTCGCTGCTGATCCCCGATGCCCGGGGCACCGTGCTTACGGTGAGCGAGAACGGCTACGGAAAACGCACGGCCGTCGAGGACTTCCCCACCAAGGGACGGGCCGGCAAGGGCGTGATCGCCATGGCGACCTCGGAGCGCAACGGCAAGCTCGTCGGCGCCCTGCAGGTGTTCAGCGGCGACGAACTGATGCTGATTTCGAGCCAGGGCACGCTGGTACGCACGGCGGCGGACGAAGTATCCCAGCTTGGGCGCAATACGCAGGGCGTGCGCATCATCCGTACCAAGGCCGGTGAGACTCTGGTGCGCGTGGAAAGAATTGCGGACAGCAGCGGTGACGAGGCCGCGCCGGGGGCGGGAACGCCTGGCGATGGCGAGGCGGTCGATACCGGGAACGGCGCTGGGACCAGCGGTGAAACAGACGCAGCAGACGGGGGTCCGGACGAGACCGTCACCGGAGGCGACGACGAGTGACGCGGCCCTATAACTTTTGCGCCGGGCCCGCTGCGCTTCCGGAACCGGTCCTGGCGCGCGCCTCGGCCGAGATGCTCGACTGGCATGCCAGGGGTATGTCGTTCATGGAAATGAGCCACCGCTCGAAGGAAGTCGTGGACACGGTGGAGGCTGCGGAAGCGGCCCTGCGCCGTCTTCTGGGCATCGACGACGACTTTGCGGTGATCTTCGTGCAGGGCGGGGCGAGCACGCAGTTCGCCGCCGTGCCGCTCAATCTGTGCGCGGCGGGCGGGCCGTTGGCTTATGCCAACACGGGTCAGTGGTCGCGAAAGGCCATGGCCGAGGGTCGCCGCTACGGCGAAGTGCGCGAGGTGGCCGCCGCGACCGCCGACCTGCCGCGGGCGATCCCGCCACAGACGGAGTGGAAAGCGACGGGTGACGCCGCCTACCTCCACATCACCCCGAATGAAACCATCGACGGCATCGAGTTTCACTGGACGCCGGACACCGATGCGCCCCTGGTCGCTGATATGTCCTCGACCCTGCTGTCGCGTCCCATCGCCGTCGACGACTACGACGTGATCTACGCCGGCGCGCAGAAGAATATCGGTCCGGCCGGCCTCGTCCTGGTGATCGTGCGCCGCTCGCTCTTCGGTCGGGCGCTCCCATCCTGCCCCGCGCTTCTGAACTGGCAGGCAATCGAGGAGGCGGGGTCCATGCTGAACACGCCGCCTACGTATTCGATCTATCTGGCGGGACTGGTTTTCGAGTGGCTGGAATCCGAGGGCGGTCTTGCAGCCATGGCCGAACGGAACCGTCGCAAGGCCGACACACTCTACGGGGCTATCGACGGCAGCAGCTTTTATGGCAATCCCATCGATCCGTCCGCCCGGTCCTGGATGAACGTACCCTTTACGCTGGCATCGCCAGACCTCGACGGGACGTTTCTCGAAGAAGCGAAGGCCGCCGGATTGCTCAATCTGAAGGGGCATCGTTCCGTCGGCGGCATGCGCGCCAGTCTCTATAACGCGATCCCACAGGCTGGCATCGACGCGCTTGTGGAATTCATGCGGGACTTTGAGCAGCGCTACGCCTGAGCGTGGACAACGGGACCGGCGCGGAACGCGGATGAGCGAAGAACAGCAGAACGGCACAGACGACCTGGCGGCCGCGCCCGATGAACGTGACCTGGCGCAGGTCCGGGATGCGATCGATGCCATCGACCAGCGGATCCAGGAGCTGATTGCCGAGCGCGCCCGCTGCGCGCAGCGCGTCGCCGCGATCAAACTCGAGGAGGTGCAGGCCGCGCGGGTGCGCGGCGAGGCGGAGCGCGAAGTCGTTTACTACCGCCCCGAGCGTGAGGCCCAGGTTCTTCGGCGCATCATTGAACGTGATGCGGGCCCCCTGGATGGGCCCACCGTCGCCCACGTCTTTCGCGAAATCATGTCGGCCTGCCTCGCCCTCGAGCGTCCGCTCCAGGTGGCTTACCTGGGCCCCGAGGGAACCTTTACCCAGGCGGCGGCCCTCAAGCACTTCGGTCATGCCGCGGTCTGCGTGCCTCAGGTCACCATCGACAGCGTGTTCAGCGAGGTGGAGTCGGGGCAGTGTGACTACGGCATCGTGCCGGTCGAGAACTCAACGGAGGGCATGGTCAGCCACACGCTCGATTCGTTCATGGATTCGGCGCTCAAGATCACCGGAGAAGTGGAACTGCGCATCAGCCATCATCTGCTCGCTGCTCCGGGCACCGATGCCTCCGCGGTGACTCGAATCTGTGCCCATCAGCAGGCCCTTGCCCAGTGCCGCAACTGGCTGGAGATCCACTGGCCGCAGGTTGAGAAGCAGGCCGTAAGCAGCAACGGCGAGGCGGCGCGCATCGCCTCGGTGACTGCTGGAACAGCCGCGATCGCCGGTGATATGGCGGCGGACGCCTATGGCCTTGAGCGCCTTGCCGACTTCATCGAAGATGCCGCGGACAACACCACCCGATTTCTCGTGGTAGGGCGCAACGAAGTGCCTCCGAGCGGCGCGGACAAGACCTCGATCGTGGTATCCAGCCACAACAAGCCCGGCGCACTTTTCGCTCTGCTCGACCCCTTCCGCAAGCATGGCGTCAGCCTGACCCGAATCGATACGCGGCCCTCGCGTACCGAGAAGTGGGCCTACGTTTTCTTTATCGAGTTCGAAGGTCATCTGCAGGATACGCCGGTGACGACCATCATGCGTGAACTCGAAGAGCAGTCGATACTCCTCAAACCCCTCGGGTCCTACCCGAGGGCCGTGCTCTAAGCGGGTCTTCGTGGACTTCCCTGGAGCAATGCCGCGTGTGGGTATCGCCGGTCTCGGAATGATCGGCGGCTCGCTGGCTCTTGCCCTACGTGACGCGGGATTCGCGAAGGAGATAGGCGCCTGGGATCCCGACCCGGAGGCTCTGCGCTCCGGTCTGGGAACGGGCGTGATAGACCGGGCCGCGGACGCTCTCGAAGCGCTGGCCGCGTCCGTAGATCTCCTCGTCCTCGCCGCGCCCACGCTGGCCTGCGACGATTTACTGCGGCGCGTGCTGCGAATGCCCGACGGACCGCAGCTTGTGACCGACGTCGCCAGTGTGAAAGCGCCGCTGTGCCGGGTCCTGGATGAATTCGACGACGACGTTGCCCAACGCGTGGTTCCGGGGCATCCCATCGCCGGCTCGGAACGCTCCGGCGTAGCGGCGGCTGACCGCGGCCTGTTTCGCGACCACCGCGTCATCCTCACTCCTCGACCTTTGACGGCCGCCACCGCTATCGATGTCGTGACCTCGATGTGGAAAGCCACGGGAGCACGGGTCAGCACGATGGACACAGACGAGCACGACGCGGTGCTCGCCGCCACAAGCCATCTTCCCCATGTTCTCGCTTACACGCTTGTCGACGGCCTCGCGCAGGCGCCAACCAGCGATGACATTTTTCGCTATGCCGCCGGAGGCTTCCGCGACTTTACGCGCGTCGCATCCAGCGATCCCGTCATGTGGCGCGATATCTCTTTGGCCAATGGCCCGGCATTGCTTGCGGCGCTAAACGATTTCGAGACTCACCTGGCGAAGCTGCGCCGGGCGATTGAAGACGGTGATGCGCAGGCACTTGAGAACACCTTTCGCGCGGCCAAGGCGGCTCGCGACGGCTACCTGGCCCGCCAGTCGGCCGAACTGACGCCCCAGGAGGTTTGAGCCGTGGAGTTCCTTGTCGCCCCTGGGGGTAGCATCGATGGCGAGCTTCGCGTTCCCGGAGACAAGTCGATCTCGCACCGTTCGGTCATGCTCGGCGCCCTGGCCGACGACGAAACCCTCGTTCGCGGTTTCCTGCAGGGCGAGGATGCGCTGGCCACGGTGGCGGCGTTTCGCGCTCTTGGCGTCTCCATTGAGGGTCCGCAGCGCGGTGAGCTGCGAATCTCCGGCGTGGGCCTGCGAGGCCTGCGCGCGCCGGCCGGGCCGCTGGACATGGGTAACTCTGGCACCAGCATGCGCCTGCTTTCCGGCATTCTTGCCGGGCAGCCGTTTGCGACGGAACTGATCGGAGACGCATCGCTGATGCGGCGTCCCATGCAGCGTGTCATTACGCCGCTGACTCGCATGGGAGCGCAGATGGACTCGCACGAGGGAGGCCGGCCGCCGCTGCGCATTTCCGGCGGGTCCCTGCGCGGAATCCACTACGATCTGCCGATGGCGAGTGCCCAGGTCAAATCCTGCGTGCTGCTTGCGGGGCTGTTTGCCGACGGCGAAACCTCCGTCACCGAGCCCGCGGCGACCCGCGATCACACCGAGCGCATGCTGCGTGGCTTCGGTTACGAAGTGCGGGAGAAGGCCGGGGTGATCAGCCTCGACGGTGGCGGCCGCCTGCACGGTGGCGAAATCGACGTGCCGGCCGACATTTCCTCCGCCGCGTTCTTCCTCGTTGCAGCAAGTATTGCGCCCGGTTCCGAACTGCTCCTCACTCACGTCGGCGTTAATCCCACGCGCACGGGCGTTCTGCATATCCTGAAACTGATGGGTGCCGATCTCGAACTGCGCAATGAGCGCAGCATTGGCGGAGAACCCGTCGCCGATATTCTTGTGCGCCACGCTCCCCTTCGTGGCATCGAGATTCCCCTCGAACTCGTTCCCCTCGCCATCGACGAGTTTCCGGCGCTGTTCATTGCCGCGGCCTGCGCCGAGGGCGAAACCTTGCTGCGCGGGGCACAGGAATTGCGGGTCAAGGAGAGCGACCGGATCGCGAGTATGGCGGAGGGACTCAGCACGCTCGGCGTCAGCAACACAGTGCTTGACGACGGCATCGTGATCAGCGGAGGACACATCGGCGGCGGCGTCATACAGACGCATCACGATCATCGCATTGCCATGGCCTTCGCCGTCGCCGCCCTGCGCGCCGAGGACGAAATCCGCATTCTAGATTGCGAACACGTGGCGACGTCTTTCCCGGGCTTTGACTCCACCGCGCGCGGGGCCGGACTCAAGATCGCCGTGCGGGATTCCGAGCAATGAGCGTACCGATCATCACTGTGGACGGACCCGGCGGCGCGGGAAAGGGCACGCTGTGTTTCAGCCTCGCGCAGACTCTGGGCTGGCACATGCTGGACAGCGGCGCTCTGTATCGCGTTACCGCCCAGGCGGCGAAGGGCGGCGACGTGGATCTACACGATGAAGCCGCCGTTGCCGCAGTGGCGGCTGAATTGGATGTTGGCTTTATTCCGGCAGCCGAGGGCCTCACCCGGGTAATGCTCGCGGACAAAGACATCACCGATGCCATCAGGACCGAAGACTGTGGAGCGCTGGCGTCGAAGGTGGCCGCCATGCAACCGGTTCGGGCTGCGCTGCTCGATCGTCAGCGGCGCTTCGCCAGCGCCCCGGGATTGGTCGCCGACGGCCGCGATATGGGTACGGTGGTATTCCCCGCAGCGGACCTGAAAATCTTCCTCACGGCTAGTCCTTCCGCGCGGGCTCTGCGGCGACAGCAGCAGTTGCTGGCCCAGGGTGAAAGTGTTAGTCTCCCGCGCCTTCTCGAGACCATCGAGGAGAGAGACGCGCGTGACCGTAACCGGTCTGACTCGCCATTGTTGCCCGCAAACGACGCTATTGTCGTTGACAGCACCGAGCGAACAGCTGCAGAGGTCCTCGGGATCGTTCTTGGCCAGGCCCGCTCTCGGGCCCTGATCTCCTGACGCCCGAACCCCTACGACTGGCCCGGATCACGGCTCCGTACCACGGGCCGTTGCGCCATCCCGTCTCTTATATCGCCAGAGTGGTCGGTTCGACCCAGCCATGCGGTACCGCCCTGTCGGAACCGCGCTGCCGGCAACCCTGGTAAACGACAACGAACCCGCTCGGGCTGGACGAGCGACAGACAGAGCCGCCGGTTAGCTTCGAGCACTCGGGCGGCGGATACAGGTACCTAACTAATGAGCGAATCTTTCGCCGACCTTTTTGAAGAAAGTTTGAAGACCGTCGACATGCAGCCCGGTGCGATCGTTACCGGCGTCGTGATCGACATAGACAGCGAGTGGGTAACGGTGCATGCCGGCCTGAAATCCGAAGGCGTCATCCCTCGCTCCCAGTTTATTGATGCCTCAGGCGAATGCTCCCTTACCGTCGGTGACGAAGTTCAGGTAGCGCTGGAGACCGTTGAAGACGGCTTCGGCGAGACCAAGCTGTCCCGGGAAAAGGCCAAGCGCGCCGAGGCGTGGAAAGATCTCGAGGCTGCTTTCGCCGCCGAGGATGTCGTCAAGGGCATGATCAACGGCAAGGTGAAGGGCGGCTTCACGGTGGATATCAACACGATCCGCGCTTTCCTTCCCGGTTCTCTCGTCGACGTACGCCCGGTTCGCGATACGGCGCATCTCGAGGGTCGCGAGCTCGATTTCAAAGTGATCAAGCTCGACCAGAAGCGCAACAACGTGGTGGTTTCTCGTCGCGCGGTCATGGAAGAGGCCAACAGCGCTGAGCGTGAAGCTCTCCTGGGCAGCCTGCAGGAAGGCCAGACCATCAAGGGCGTGGTCAAAAACCTCACCGACTACGGTGCATTCGTGGATCTCGGCGGTGTCGACGGTTTGCTGCACATCACCGACATGGCCTGGAAGCGCATCAAGCATCCTTCCGAGATTGTGGAAGTCGGCCAGGAGATGGACGTCAAGGTCCTCAAGTTCGATCGCGAGCGGAACCGCGTTTCCCTCGGCCTCAAGCAGCTTGGCGACGATCCCTGGGTGGAAATCACCGGCCGCTATCCCGAGGGCAGCCGCGTCATGGCCAAGGTCACGAACCTTACCGATTACGGCTGCTTTGCCGAGATCGAAGAGGGCGTCGAGGGCCTGGTGCACGTGTCCGAGATGGACTGGACCAACAAGAACGTGCATCCCTCCAAGGTTGTGCAGCTCGGCGACGAGGTCGAGGTCATGGTTCTCGACATCGACGAGGAGCGCCGCCGCATCTCCCTGGGCATCAAGCAGTGCCAGCAGAATCCCTGGGACGCCTTCGCCTCAAGCTTCAGCAAGGGCGACCGCATCTCCGGTGTCATTAAGTCCATCACGGACTTCGGCATCTTCATCGGCCTTGAAGGCAACATCGACGGGCTTGTGCACCTGTCCGATATCAGCTGGAACGAGACCGGCGAAGAGGCGGTGCGCAGCTACAAGAAAGGCGACGAGATCGAAACGGTCATCCTGTCCATCGATCCGGAGCGTGAGCGCATCTCCCTGGGTGTCAAGCAGCTTGAAGACGATCCCTTCGGTAACTACATCGCTCTCAACGATCGCGGTAGCATCGTCACCGGCGAAGTCGTCGCCGTGGATCAGCGCGCGATCACCGTGAAGCTGGCCGAAGAAGTAGAAGGCGTCCTCAAGGCTTCGGATATCCGCCGCGAACGCGTTGAAGATGCACGCAACGAGTTCAAGGTTGGCGACAGCGTGGAAGCGAAGATCATCTCCGTGGATCGCAAGAATCGCGGCGTTTCACTGTCGATCAAGGCCAAGGACTACGACGACGAGCAGGAAGCCGTGAAGTCCCTGAAGGATCAGGAAGAGGCCACCTCGCCGGGCACCATCGGTGATCTCATCAAGGCACAGATGGGCGGCCAGTAAGGGCGGCCAAGAAGGGCGGCATGGATGAGTAGCGCCAGGCAGTAAGGGTGCACTCCATCGCCACGGAAAGGGCTCTCGCGGGCCCTTTTTTTATGCCCGCCGCATGCGTAGCTAGCGGCGTTGCCAAGCCTTTCACCGGGCCGCTGCGGTGGCGGCCCGGACGCCGCCTGTGTTGCTTCCCATGATTTTCCTCGCTGTAAATTTTCCATATAAAATAAGACGTTGCGTCACTCTCGCTTAGCGTCCACAATGACGCGCGTCGGGATCTGGGGGACGGAGCCTGCGACGCATTTCATCAGGGCGGCAGACTGACGCATGACCAAAAGCGAACTCATTGAAGCGATTGCTCTCAAGCAGCCGCAGCTGTCTACGAAAGACGTAGAACTCGCCGTAAAGACCATCATCGAACACATGTCCCTGGCGCTCAGCAGTGGAGGCCGCATCGAGATCCGCGGTTTCGGCAGTTTTTCGCTGCACTACCGGGAGCCGCGCCGCGGCCGAAATCCCAAGACCGGTGACACGGTGGAGCTGCAGGGCAAGTACGTGCCGCACTTCAAGCCCGGCAAGGAGCTGCGGGACCGCGTCAATACAGGCCTCATGGCCGGGCTCTGAGGAGGACAGCATGGGATTTCTGCGCAAACTCTTCGCTCTTCTTCTTGCTGTCGCCATGGCCGCCCTGGGCGTGCTTTTCGCGCTGCAGAACGCCCAGCCCGTACCGCTCGACATCCTCGTCCTAACCCTGCCGCCGCGCAGTCTCGCGCTGTGGGTTCTCGGTGCTCTCGCCCTTGGCGGCGTGCTTGGTGTTTTCATATCGTCCTTCGCCATGCTCCGTCTGCGCGCCCGCCTGATCGCGGCGCGGCGGCAGATTGCCGGAGCCCAGGGTGAGATAGACCGCCTGCGCAGCCAGGACCTCGCCACGCGTGGATGACCTGCTGGTCTTCGCGCTGCTCTTCTCCGCCGTGGGTTGCGGGTGGTGGCTGGGGAGACGCAGCGGAAAGAGCGTCGCCGTGGCGGCGCCCACACTCCCGAGCCAGTACTACCGAGGGCTGAACTACCTGCTGGACGGTCGCCCCGATGGCGCCGTGGATCACTTCATCAGCGCCCTTGAAGTCAACAGCGAAACCCTCGAAACGCATATCGCGCTGGGAAACGTGCTGCGTCGCCGCGGCGAAGTAGACCGCGCCATCCGCATTCATCAGAACCTCCTGGCCCGCCCCAACCTGTCACCGCCGCAGATGCATATCGCGCACCTTGAACTCGCGCGCGATTACATCAGCGCCGGACTGCTCGACCGCGCGGAGAAGCTATTTCTTGAACTGCTCGAGGAATCGGAAGAGCAGCGCGATATCAGCCGGCAGCACCTCATCGAGCTGTACCGGTCGCAGCGGGACTGGCGTCGAGCCATTGAACAGGCGCGTGCATCGCTCCCCCGCCGCGGGCTGCTCGGTACCCCTTCCGGAGAGCCCACGCTGGTCAGCGGCCAGGCGGTAACGGTGCAGCTTGCGCACTTCTATTGCGAACTCGCAGCGGAGGCGCAGGCCGAAGGGGATCTTGAGGGCGCCGGTGAGCTCCTCGGAAAGGCCTTGGACAGCGACCCGTCCTGCGCCCGCGCGTCGCTGCAGCTCGGGCGGCTGAAAGCCGACGCGGGCATGCATAGCGACGCAATCACCGTTCTGGCGAGGATCGAAGCCCAGGACGCCGATTTTCTGCCCGAGGCAATTCCGGTTCTGCGCGATTGCTACGGGGCGCTAGGGCGCGACGACGAGCTGTCCCGCTACCTGCGCGATAGCCTTGCCAAGCACCCCTCGACACCCCTTATGCTCGCCGTCGCGGAGGATCTGCAGCGCGACTCCGGTGACGAGGCGTCGCAGAATTTTCTCAGTACACAGCTGGCTTCCTCGCCGTCCCTGCGGGGCCTGCTGAAACTCATCAGGCTCCAGCTTCCGGCATCGCCCCGGGAAGCCACGGGGGAGTCGCTCGACATGCTGAGCCTTCTCCTCGATCGTTTGATTGCCGAGCGTCCGGTGTTTCGCTGCAATCACTGCGGCTTCTCCGCAAAGCATCGCCTGTGGTTCTGCCCGGGCTGCAAGTACTGGGGCACGTTCCGTACCATCCGCACTGCCCCCACGGAGTAGCGCAATGACCTCTCCCGGCTCCCCGGTGATTGTGGCGCTGGACTTTCCCGACACCGGTGCCGCTCTACAGCTCGTTCACCAGCTTGATCCCGACCAGTGCAGGGTAAAGGTAGGCAAGGAGTTGTTCACCGCGGCTGGCCCTGCCCTTGTCGAAGAGCTGCAGCGCAAGGGTTTCGATGTCTTTCTTGACCTCAAGTTTCACGATATCCCGAACACCGTGGCCTCGGCTCTCGCAAGCGCCGCAGCCCTGGGTGTGTGGATGGTGAACGTGCACGCCAGCGGCGGTCGTCGCATGCTCGAGGCCGCGGCGGCAGCGGTTGGCGCCAGCGCCACGCCGCCGTTGCTCATCGCCGTGACCGTGCTCACGAGTGTCTCCGAGGACGAGTTCAGGGAGCTTGGCTATCGGCGCTCGCTTGCCGAACAGGTTGTGGCCCTGGCCGCGCTCAGTGAGGACTGCGGACTCGCCGGGGTCGTTTGTTCCGCACGCGAGGCACAGACGCTTCGCGCCGGTCTGCGCGACGATTTTCTGCTGGTGACACCGGGCATCCGCCCGGCGGGCAGCGGTGCGGACGATCAGCGTCGCGTGGTGACGCCCAGCAGGGCTCTTCAGGACGGCGTCGACTATCTCGTTATTGGCCGGCCGATCACCGCAGCGGCGGACCCCGGTGCCGCCCTCCGCGCGATCAATCAGAGCATTCTACCTGCCCCCTAAACGTCTAGCCTTTGCGGGCGCGCTGATTCGTCTTTTTCGACCAGGGCCCAGGCGCCGCGTACGCCGCCTGTTATCTTCGCGTTCACGCTTGCAGGAGGGCGCGCTGGGGCTCTTTTGGTAACCCGTACTCCCTGAACCCGGCGCACGCAGTAAGGCGCATTCCATTCGCGTGATGTCGCGCGATCTTCCGAGCGATAGGCTCAAGGGCAGTCGGAGACTCGTTCAACGGCTTGTTAAATGACTTGTTCGATGACGTGTTGAAAGACGGCCAACCGAAAACCTGGCGAGACAAGGAGGTCCAGCCATGATTCCCCGAACTCAATCCCGAAACTTTGCGCAGCGATCCAGTGCCGAGGATCCGACGGTGCCCAAGACACGCCCCGCAGCATTCCAGCGCTGCAGCCGGGTGCACCGTCGGCCTTTGCTATCCGCCATGCTGCTCCTGGCGGCACCGCTGGCGCTCCAGTCCGCCCCACCTGTTCTGGCCCAGGACGCTCCGTCCGCGGAGCTCGTGGAAGCCCAGGCCGCGGGAATCAACATCAACACGGCGTCGGCGTCGGAGCTGGCCGATGCGCTTAGCGGTGTCGGTGGAGCTCGCGCCGAGGCGATCGTGCGCTACCGAGAGCAGTTCGGGCCCTTCGAATCGATCGAAGAGCTAAGCGAGGTCAGTGGGATAGGCAGTGCAACCATTGAGCGCAACAGGGATGTACTGCGCATTCGTTAGCGCTCCACTCGCCCGGGGGCCCGGTGGCCCCCTTTCCTTTTTCCGCACCACACATCACCATGCGGCGGCATCGACAGGAGAGGCTGCGTCGGAGTGCATTGCCTGGTCACAGGGGCATCGGGATACATCGGAGAGGCGCTGGTAGCTGCGCTGCTCGAACGGGACTGCGTCGTCACGGCGCATTGCGGCCGCGGGCCTTCCACCGCGGAAAAGGACGTCCGCATGCTGGAGATGCAGGGCGAGCTCGGAAACATCGATGCAAGCGCTCTGCATGGCGTGGACTGCGTTTTTCACCTCGCCGCCATCGCCCACCAGGGCGCGGAAGCGTCCGATTACCGGCGAGTCAATGTCGATGCATCCTTGGCGCTGGCACGGCGGGCTCTTGAGGCAGGCGTCGCGCGCTTTGTATTTTTCAGCAGCGTCAAGGCTGCCCTGAGACAACCTCCCGCGGTGGAGGAACTCGACTATGCGAGGTCCAAGGCTCTGGCGGAGGAGCAACTCGAAGCGCTCTGTCGCGATCATCAGTCCATGCGCCTGGTGATTGTGCGCCCGGCCCTGGTTTACGGGGGCTCGGAGAAAGGTAATCTGAAGCTGCTTGATCGCTGGGTGCGCTGGCATTTGCCGCGCCCTCCCGCCGGTGGGGCAAGAAGCCTCGTCGCACGTTCCGATGTCATCGAGCTGGCGCTGCGATTGCTGGATTCCAGCGAGGACGAAACACCGTCGGTCGTTGTTTTAAGTGATGGCGAAGCCTATACAACCCGGCGGCTGCACCTCGCGCTCTGTCGCAGCCTCGGTCGCCACCCCTGGTTTCCCGCGCCGCCACCGTTCGTCTGGCGCGCCGTGTGTAATTTCATCGATGTGCTGCGCCGGGCGCCCCGGGGAGCCAGCTGGCAGCGCCTCGCGGGCGATGAGCTGTACCCTTCCGAGGGATTGAACGGACTGGGTTTTGTGCCGCGCCACAGTTTCGAATCGGCTCTTGGCCTTGGTGATGGTCCGATCAGGCCTGCTGCCTCGATCTCAGGGCGTGAAGGCCCGTGAGCGCGCTGGTGGGTATGATCGGCTCCGCACTGCTGTCAGCCCTTGCGGTTGCGATCTACCTGCGCTCGGCGCGTCGCCGCGGCTGGCTCGACGCACCCAACCACCGCAGTTCTCACGAGGAGGCGACTCCCAGTTCCGGAGGGATCGCCGTGCTTGGAGTACTCGTACCGCTGGCCGCCCTCTGGCTGATCCTTGGCACGCCGGCGGGTACGGCGGGCACGATAGTGCCTATCCGGGAGCCCCTTCTCTCCCTCGCCGCGGCGGCGCTGCTCTGCCTGATTGGCGCCTGGGATGATCTTAGACCGCTTCCCGCCGGGCTGCGTCTGATGGTCTTCGTTGGACTCACGCTGATGGTGGTCGCCGTCTGGTTGCCTCCGCGGGAATTGGCGGATCTGGCGCTCGTGCTGATCCTGGGCGTGGCCCTGGCGTGGCTGGTGAATCTCTACAATTTTATGGACGGCATCGATGGACTTGCCGCCCTGCAATGCGTACTGGTGGCACTTGCCATGGCCTGGCTGGCACGGCGGGGCGGCGCCAACGCGCAGTACGAGGTTTTTGCGCTCTTAATCGCCGGCTCCTATCTGGGCTTTCTGCTCTTTAACCGGCCGCCGGCGCGTCTGTTCATGGGCGATGCGGGCAGTCTGAGCGCCGGTTTGCTGCTGGGCTGCCTTGGCCTGTGGGCCTGGCGTGAAGCCTGGGTACCCGCGACAGCGTGGCTGTTGCTCATGAGCCCCTTCCTTGTGGATACGGGGTGGACCCTCGCGGCCCGCGCATTCCGGGGAGCACCACTGGCCGAGGCGCATCGCGAACACGGCTATCAGCGCCTGGCCCGCCATTGGCAATCGCACGGCTTCGTGGATCTGGCCTTGCTGGGCTTGTTCATCCTCTGGCTCTTTCCTCTCACGCTGCTTCAGCAGCGTATGCCGGAGAATGCGGTAACGATTTTCCTCCTGGGTTTATTCCCGCAACTACTTCTCATGGTCAGGTTACGGCGTTTGCAGTAAGCTTCGCCTTACAAAGAGTCGACACAAAAAATAGATGTCGACCACTATGATCGCGCCTGACCAGCGCGAGGGTGGTACAGCGCGGGACCAGCACGACGATCGAAAAACGCCTAAGCAGAGCGACGATCGAGAAGCGTGACCAGTGCGAAAGGCGCCAGGCGCCTGACAAGTACCCACGACATACAGCGCAAGACCAGCGCGGAGTGACAAATCGAGTGACCGAACCAGCAAAGCTTCTGGCCAAGAGCCTGCGCAGCGCGTTTGAGGGAGGGAGATCGACTCTCTTGCGGATCATCGAAGTACCTCGAAACGTAAAGCAGGGCATGATCCTGGCCCTGGACATGGGGCTCGTGAGCCTGGCGCTTTTCGTGGCCTACGGTTTTCCGTTCCAGGCATTCTCGAAACCACCGGCGGCGGTCGAGCTGTTCTGTGCCCTGCTCACCCTGATCGCGAGCGGAGCGATCTTCCTGCGTATGGGACTGTACCGTGCAGTGATCCGCTTCATGGGTCAGCAGGCCATCCTGGCGATTATCCAGGCGGTCAGTTACTCGACGCTGGCCCTCGGCGCGGCGGTGTTTTTCACCCAGGCCGATGTTCCACGCAGCATGCCCTTCGTGTACTGGGCCGTCGCCATGTGCGGCATCGGCGGTGTGCGTCTGGTTGTGCGCGCGACTTATCAGGCGCGGCTGCGTTCGAGTTCCCGCAACGTCCTGATCTACGGCGCCGGTGAGTCCGGTCGCCAGCTCCTCACGGCGCTACACCACGGTGACCAGTATCGCGTCGTTGCTTTCGTGGACGACGACGCGCGGGCCACGCACTCGGTGATCAACGGACTGCAGGTTGTTCACTCCCGAGATCTGGAACGCCTCGTGGACGAGCACGCCATAACGCAGATCCTGCTGGCGATTCCTTCGGCGACCTCGGAGCGTCGGCGCGAGATCATCAACTCCCTGGTGGGATTGCCGGTGCACGTGCGCACGGTGCCAAAAATCAACGAACTGGTCGCGGGGGCCGCGGTGGTAAGCCAGATCCAGGACATTGATCTCGACGACCTCCTGGGACGCGACCCCGTTCCTCCCCATCCCGAACTCATCGATCACTGCATCACGGACAAGGTCATCATGGTGACCGGGGCCGGCGGTTCCATCGGCGCCGAGCTGTGCCGTCAGATTCTCGAGGCGCGGCCTCGTGAGCTGGTGCTCCTTGATAATTCGGAATACGCCCTCTACCGGGTCGAGCGCGAATTGCGCGACCTGCAGGCGCAACGCGGCACGCACATCGACACGGTCTGCCTGCTGGGCTCCGTTCGTGACCAGGCGCGCATGGAAATGATTTTCCGCACCTTCGGTGTACAGACGGTTTACCACGCCGCCGCCTACAAACATGTGCCCATGGTCGAGCACAACGTCGCCGAGGGTGTGGCCAATAACGTATTCGGCACCTGGCACGCGGCGGAAGCGGCGCGCGCGGCGGGTGTTGAGACCTTTGTACTCGTCTCTACGGACAAGGCGGTGCGGCCCACCAACATCATGGGGGCATCCAAGCGCTTCGCCGAGCTGATACTCCAGGGCCTCGCCGGGGAGGCGAACGACACGCGTTTCTGCATCGTGCGCTTCGGAAACGTATTGGGTTCCTCGGGGTCCGTTGTACCGCTATTCCGCGAACAGATCGAAGATGGCGGCCCTGTCACGGTGACCCATCCCGAGGTCTCGCGTTACTTCATGAGTATTCAGGAAGCCGCCCAGCTTGTGCTCCAGGCCAGCGCCATGGGAACGGGCGGCGATGTGTTCGTGCTGGACATGGGTGAACCGGTTCGTATCGTCGATCTCGCCAAACGCATGATCCGCCTCAGCGGTCACGAGGTGGGCAGCGCACGAGATGGCTCCAACGGCGTGGATATCGAGTTTATCGGGCTGCGCCCCGGGGAAAAACTGCACGAAGAGCTGCTCCTCGGCACCTCGGTCAGCGGCACGGGCCATCCCATGATCATGCGGGCAGAGGAGGAGAGCCTCAGCCACGGTCAGGTCTGTGTCGCCATCAAGGAGCTGATGCTGCGCTGCGAGGCGATGGACTGTCAGGGCATCGCCCGCATCCTCCGCGAGTCCGTCAGCGGCTTTAACGGCCTCGAAATCCGCCACGATCATCTGTGGGTGAAGCAGGAGCGCGGCGGCAAACGTCGTCCCGCGGTCGTGGAAGTCAGCAGCGAGGGAAAGGTCAAGACGCTGTTCCCCCAGAGCGCGGCAGACGCCTGAGGTAAAGCGACCGCGGCTGCCCTGAACTCGGCCACTGCTTGGTGGCATACTGCCCGGTATGGCTGATTTTGACGTATTCAATGGGGATGCCGACGGCATCTGCGCGCTGCTGCAGCTGCGACTCGCCGAGCCTCGCACGGCGGAACTTGTCACTGGGGTCAAACGTGATATCCAGCTTCTGGAGCGCTTGATACCCGGCGCCTCGGAGCGCATTACGGTTCTCGACATATCCTTGGACAAAAATCGGGAGCCGCTCGAGGCACTGCTGGCCGCAGGCGCGGACGTCTTCTACTGCGATCATCACTACGCGGGGGAGATTCCCGCGGCGGCGGGCCTTGATGCCCTGATAAACACCGCGCCGGATGTGTGCACCAGTCTTCTGGTCAATGGGCGTCTGCGCGGTGCGCACGCGGCCTGGGCCGTGGTTGGTGCCTTCGGTGACAACCTCGACAACAGCGCCCGTGCGGCCGCCAGAGCCGCCGGCCTTTCCGAAGCCTCGACCGAGCTCTGCCAGCGTCTCGGTATCTACATAAATTACAACGGCTACGGCGCCGCCCTGGAAGACCTTCACTTCCACCCCGCGGAGCTCTATCAGCTGCTGCGCTCCTACCCCGACCCCGAGTCCTTTGTCGCCGAAGCCGCGACGACCTTTGAGCGCCTGGAGGCGGGCTATCAGGGAGACATGGCCCGCGCCGAGGGCCTCGAGCCGCACTGGGAAGGTGACGATGCCGCGCTGTTCGTGCTTCCTGATGCGCCCTGGTCCCGACGCGTCGGCGGCGTCTACGGCAATGCGCTGGCTCGTGCCCACCCAGCTCGCGCTCACGCTGTGCTTACCCAGAAGACCGGCGGGTTCCTGGTCAGCGTTCGCGCGCCGCTTGAGGACAAGCGCGATGCCGACACCCTGTGTCGACGTTTTGAGACCGGTGGCGGGCGCGCCGCAGCGGCGGGTATCAACCATCTTCCAGAGCAGGATCTCGACACCTTCATCGCGGCCCTGGCGGATATCTACGCCTCGTGAGTCGGGGCGGCCGCTGTGCATCTTCGCAAGCGGCAGCAGGCTGAGGCATGGACTGGGACGACCTCAAGATTCTTCTGGCCCTGTCACGACGCCATTCGGCCCGGGGGGCTGCCCAGGAGCTTGGCGTCAGCAACTCCACGATTACCCGTCGTCTGGACGATTTTGAGCGGGAACTCGGTACACGGCTTTTCGACCGAACGCCCGAGGGCTACCGAATGACCCAGAGCGCGGAGAATCTCCTGCCCACGGCGGAGCAGGTCGAAGACCTGCTGCTGGCGGCCGAGCGCCGTGTGAGCGGGGATGACCAGGAACTGCAGGGACTGATTCGCCTGACGCTGCCTACGGCCACGGGCCTGTCCGTCATCATGCCGCGCCTCGCCCGTTTCGCCGAGGACTATCCGGGTATCGAGCTAAAGATCATCACCAGCCCCGAATCGCTGGACCTGGGGCGCCGCGAAGCTGACATCGCCATCCGCGTGTTTCGCACGGGCTCCGCGCCTCCCGACAACCTCATAGGGCGACGCATTTCCGCAATCTCCGCCGCCCCCTACGTGCACCGCCGTCTCCTGAACTCCGAACGTCCCGAGGACGTCAGCCACCTGACCTGGATAGGCTACGACGACACGGTGCCCGATAGGCCCTGGCATGAGCTATGCCGCAACGGACATCTTCCGGTGCGCCACCTGGTTGGCGACATCAACTTTCAGGTGGAAGCCGTGCGCAACGGTATGGGTATGATTTTCGCGCCCTGCGTTCTTTTCCACGACGAGCCGGATATTGTGCGCGTTCCCGGGGAGGAGGCTCATCATTTTCTCGATCTCTGGGTCCTCACGCATAAAGACCTGCAACTGACGGCGCGCATGCGCATTCTCCGCGAAATTCTCGCCGAAGAGCTCGCCCTCCTGCGACCGCGGTTCGACCGCAGCCACACGGATACGCAAGCCGTCGCCTGAATCCGACACTACGGGCCTTGCTGCAAAAATGCAGCACGCCTGGTCAATATCCGCTATCACGCTCCGTTTTTGACGCCCCTATAGTCAGTCCTGTTACCGACGCCTCGGCCGACAGGAGGCCTTGAAATGAAGAAAGTACTCGCGACAACCCTGGGTGTGCTGCTGGCAACCGGTGCGGTCTCAGCGCTCGCCGGGAAGCAGGACCGGGAAAACCTTGGGCACTGTAAGGCGGATATCAATGCGGTCTATGGAGAGAACACGCGCGTGCGCCTGCGCAGCATCAAGCGGGGAGATACCCTTACGGAAATGCGCATGATGGTCACGCCGCGCGGCGCCGGAAACCAGGTGGTGGTATGCGCCGTCAGCGCCGACGGCAGCACGCAGCTCAGTGATCGTGACGGGATAGCTATTCTAGCCGCGGAAGCGGCTGACACCGTTTCCCTGGCGCGCTGAGGCTCCAGCCCGGCGAGGGGCGGTACTGTCCGCCCCTAACTTGCCGCCCCTTAGTCTTCGACATCGTCGACGTCGATCTGTCCCGTCAGGCGGCGCCGGATGTGAGACCAGGACATCCCCAGGCCCAGGAGCAGCGAAAGCACAAGCAGCGCGATCCAGGTGAGCGCCCCCGTTGCCTCAAGACTGAGCAGCCCCAGGTCGATAAGCAGCCACAGCAAACAGGCGAATATCGCCGCCCCGAGCGTGACGCCCAGCCAGCCGAGGGAAAGGAAGGTAGCGCGCAGAAACAGAATCCACAGACTCAGAAGCAGCAGACCCGCGAGCGCGGGAAGCGGCCCGAAACTGAACTCGTCGGACAGCAGCCAGCCGAAGTAGGAATACGGCGTCGGGTTGTAGCTTCCAAAGACCAGAACGACGGCGAAAAGCCAACGCATTAGGAAGCTGTCGGCGCCAAAGCTGCTGGACATGATGCTGTTCTCCTTCCGTGATTTTCAGGGTGCGGGAATAGTGTACCGTGCGTGGACGGCGTCGATCTGGCGCAGCAGTTCTTTGTCCAGGCTGAGGTCCGCGCTCGCGATGTTACTGCGCAATTGCTCCATCGTGGTGGCGCCGATGATGTTGCTGGTGGTGAACTGGCGCCCGTTGACGTAGGCCAGGGCCATCTGCGCCGGGTCCAGACCCGCGTCACGCGCGAGATTTACATAGGCCTCGGTGGCCGCTTCGGCCTGGGGATTCGAATACCGTGAGAATCGCTCGTAGCGGGTGAGACGCGCGCCGTCGGGGCGCTCGCCCCCCAGGTACTTGCCGCTCAGCATACCGAAGGCCAGGGGCGAGTAGGCGAGCAAGCCGACCTGTTCCCGGATGGCCATTTCCGCGAGACCGACTTCAAAGGCGCGATTCAGGAGGTTGTAGGGGTTCTGGATCGAGACCACGCGGGAAAGCTTCTGCTCTCGCGACAGGCGCAGATACTCCATCATGCCCCAGGGTGTCTCGTTCGAGATGCCGATGGCGCGTATCTTGCCGTCGCGCAGCAGTTGATCGAGGGCAGCCAGCGATTCCTCGATGGGGATATCCTCACCGGGCCTATGCCGGTAGCCGAGGCTGCCAAAGTAATTGGTAACGCGCTCGGGCCAGTGCACCTGGTACAGGTCGATATAGTCGGTCTGGAGCCGGGCCAGAGATTCGTCGACAGCTTCGAGGATCTGCTCGGGAGACAAGCGCGGCCCGCCGCGAATATGGCCGAAGTCGCTGCCGGGGAAATAGCGTCCCGACACCTTGGTAGCGAGGATTAGGTCTTCACGCCGGCCTGAATGCTTGAGCCAGCGCCCGACGATGCGCTCCGTTTCACCCTGAGTGTCCGCCCGCGGCGGGACGGGATACATCTCCGCCGCGTCGATGAAATTCACACCCTGCGCGACGGCATAGTCGAGCTGCTCGGCGGCCTGGGTGTAGTCGTTCTGCTCGCCAAAGGTCATGGTGCCCAGGCAGATCACGCTGACCTGCATGTCCGTCGTACCCAGCTTGCGATATTCCATCGAAGATTCCCGTGCGCTCTGTTCTCTTGCGTGGTTCCAGTTCGTCGCTCATCGCCCTCAACGTCCAAGCCTCATACGATGAGCCGCTGCCTGGAAAGCGCGTGAGGATACGCTTCCTGCGCACTATGGCAATCGGCTCGCCGCGGCGGAGCTTTTCCATCGGTGCTCCAGTCCCGGGGTGTCTGGACGCTGCCCGTGCTTTGCGGGCTTCCAGCGAGGTTGCCCTGCCTTGAGTCAGGGCCCGCTGTACATACTTCGTCTTTCCCGCAAGGGCGGAAGCGCGTACAGTCGCGCTGGCCCATGGACCGTAAGCACCCCAGCGATCTTTCGCCTGTATCCCGTCGCGCCTGCTTGCCCAGAGCCGCCCTCAGGTTGTGCGGCGTCCGAGGTCTCGGGCGTGGCCCGGTTCTGGCTCTCGCCGTCTTAGCTGCGATAGCCAACGCACAGCCCGAACTTGAGGAAGTGGAAGTTGTCGGGCGGCGCGACACAGCGGCGCTCGCCGTTCCGGCGTCACGCTTCGATGTGCTGGGCTACGAAGAGCAGGTCAGTCTCAATCGCACCCCGGCCGACTGGCTGGCGCTGCTGCCCGGCGTGAGCATGAACGGGCAGGGCGGTCTCCTCCAGAGTTATAGCGTTCGAGGTTTCAGCAGGGCGCGCATCCGCACAGAGTTCGACGGTGTCCCGATCCTGACAGACCGGCGTGCCGGTACCTCCGTCTCCTTTGTGCCCCCGGATCTCCTGGAGCAGATCGTGGTGGACAAGGCGGCGGCATCGACGCTCTATGGCTCCGGGGCCATGGGCGGTGTGGTCAGCCTGCTTCCGGCGGACGTCGATGGCGCGCGAGTCAGTATCGATGGCCGAAGCAACGACGAGCAGTTCGCGCTGACGGCACTCGCCGGAGACAGCGAACGTCTCGCTGCGGGCATCAGCCTGCGCCGGGCCGAAAACGCGGAAGCGGCGGACGGTACGGAACTCAACACGACCTTCGAGCAGGTGGCGGGACTGGTCCGCGGTGTTGTGGCTATGGACGGGGTTTCGCTGCGTTATTCCTGGTTGCCGAGCATCTCCCGGGACGTCGGTCGGAGCAATCGGCGTTTTCCGGACCGTCGCATCAGCGTGGTCCCGGAGGACGATCACTCCGTGGCGCGCCTGGAGCTGCGCTCCTCGGACCGCTGGTTGCTCCGTGCCTACCATCACTACCAGGACTGGACAACGGATACGGAGCGCATCGGTCAGCGCCGCAACGTGACCGAGTATCGCGCCAACACCATCGGCGGACTGTTTCACGCTTCCCTGGATACGCTTGGCGGTGACGGAGCCTGGGGCATGGAATGGCTGGGTCGGCACGGTGTCGATATTCGGGATACGGAGTATGACGCGGACGGCGAGCTGCTTGTGAAGCAATCCCTGGTGGAAGGGGATGAAGATACCTTCGGTGCCTTTATTGACCAGAGCTGGGACGTCGTTGGCATGGAAGTACGGGGAGGACTGCGTATCGACCATATCCGTCAGGCGGCGGCGGGCACGGACACGCGCGAGGAAAATCGCTGGTCCGCGACCCTGCGCCTGGATCGCAGATTGGGAGCGAGCTGGTTCCTCGGGGCGGAGGTCGCGAGTGCCTATCGCTTCCCAACCTTGAGCGAGCGGTTCTTCAACGGCGTAACGCCGCGCGGTGAAGTGCGGGGAAATCCCGCACTGGACCCCGAGACGCGACGCTCGGCTGAGCTGGCATTGCGTTTCGAACCGCCGGGGCAGGCTCTGGCTGTTAATCTCGCCCTCTACCAGAGCGATCTCTCGGACTACATCGAGCGTTTTGTGCTGGAACCTGATGTGGTGGGACACCGCAGTATCGATGATGCTGAAATCCATGGTGCTGAAGCCGCCTTGGAACTGCGCAGCGGCGCCTTTGCGCATACGTTGAGCTACCAGTGGCAGGAGGGTGAGACGGACGATGGGGAAGTGCTCGCCGATTTGAATCCACCGGAGTGGCGCTACGTACTGGCCTGGCGCGGGGCGGGTTGGGATCTGCAGAGCGATCTGAGTCATCGCTCGAGCCGCGACGACAGTGGGCCCGGCGAGCTGCCCCTCGGCGCCGCGACGCTATGGAACCTTCGGGCAAGCGTCGCTCTGCGTTCACCGCGCTGGCGCACCCAGATCTATATAAACAACCTGTTGGACGAAGGGTACCGGTCCACGGCGGATGAACTTGCGCCGCTCCAGCCGGGCCGTACGGTCGGGCTGCGGCTAATGTGGAGTGAAAGCTGATGGTATCCAGTCGCCGCATGAAAGTGCTGCTGTGTGGCATGTTGCTCGCGGGTGGCGTCCCGGTCATAGCTGGCGACAGTGACCAACAGGGACTCATGGCGCGGGGGGCTCAGCTGCTCAGCCCGTTCAAGAAGGAGCTGCGGTCCGCGCTGCAAGCCGGCCTCGCCGCGGGCCCGGATGCTGCGGTGGCGGCCTGTCATGCACAGGCACCCGGGATCGCCGCCCAGTACGCCCGCGACGGCGTGCGTATCGGACGCAGCAGCCACCGCCTGCGCAATCCCGCAAATGCGCCGGAGCCCTGGCTTGCGCCGGTGCTCGACGCCTATCTTGCTTCCGAGACTGCGCCCGCGCCGCAGCTTCTTCGTCTCGACGACGGGCGCATCGGCTATGTGGAGCCGATTCTGTTGCAGGCACCGTGTCTCCTTTGCCACGGCGAGACGCTGGCACCGGAGGTGGCCCAGCGCATCGAGACGCTCTATCCGAACGATGAGGCCACGGGATTCTCCCTGGGCGAACTGCGCGGCGTGTTCTGGGTTGAGTACCCGGAGAAATAGCGCAGTCTCTGGATTCACTGGTTACCATAAGCGGAATGTTTGATACCGCCCTCGCTATCGCCGCCGTCCTCGCCGCGCTCATTGCCCTGTCGGAATGGCTCGGCACGCGAACTCCGCTGCGTCATCTGGGGCCGGCGCTGCTGGTCATCGTTCTTACGGCAATAGTTGCCAACCTGGGCCTCATTCCGACCTACAGTTCCTCCGCGCCGCTCTACGGAGAAATCTTTGCCTACGTGGCACCGCTGGGCATTTTTTGGCTGCTGCTCCTCGTCGACCTGCGCAGTCTCGGTCAGGCGGGTATCCCAACCCTATCGCTGTTCCTCATTGGAGCTGTGGGGACAACGCTCGGTGCCCTGCTTGGGCACTGGCTGGTTGGCGGCGAGGCGGCGTTGGGAAGGAATCACGCCCCTCTCACCGGCATGTTCACGGGGACTTACATAGGCGGGAGTGTGAACTACAACGCCATAGCGCTCGAGTATGGCGTGATGAAGGACGCTGCGCTCTACGCGGGGTCCGCGGCCGTAGACAATGCCATGACAACGCTGTGGATGATTATCTGCGTCACCCTGCCGAGGCTCCTGGCGCCGTTCTGGCCGGCGGTGGCGGCTCCGGATGAGCCCGGAGCCGCCTCGCGGAGCGACGACGAACACGCTTACACCACAACGATTATTGATTTGTCGGCGATCACCGCCCTGGGCATCGCCGCACTGTTAATTTCCGAGCTTGCCGCGGACGCGTTACGCCGCGGCCTCGGCATTGACGTACCCTCCGTACTTGTACTTTCCACGCTGGCCCTGGTGTTGGCCCAGTTGCCCTTCATACAGCGGCTGCGGGGAACTCGTCTTCTGGGGCTTCTCGCCGTGTACCTGTTCCTGGCCGTAATCGGCGCACTTTGCGACCTGCGCGTACTGCTGCGCATGGGAGAGCTTGCACCCGTTCTGGGAGTCTTCGTGACTGTACTCGTAATCGTGCACGGCAGCTTTGTGTTTGTCGCCGCTCGCTTTTTGCGCTTCGATCTTGCGACGGCGGCGGTGGCCTCCCAGGCCAATATCGGGGGTGCTACCTCGGCGCTCGCTCTGGCTCGGAGTCTCGGTCGCAGTGACCTTGAATTGCCGGCCATCCTCGTGGGCTCTGCCGGACTGGCGTTGGGTAACTACATGGGCTTTGCGGTAGTCGCGTTGCTGTCGGGCTAAGGTCCGAGGGGCGTGGCCCGTCGCACGAGACGCCGTCGATAATCCACCTTCCAGTGGCTCCGACACTTCAGACTAGGGCGCATCGACGGGTGCGAGCTCCGCGAAGCCCGCGGGTGGGCGTCGGTGCTGTGTCGCCTGCTCGTAGGCGAAAGCGAGGGTAAAAAGAAGGCCCTCATCGAAGGGGCGGCCGAGCAGCTGCAGTCCGGCGGGCAGGTTCTCGTAGCTGTATCCCATGGGTACCGATACGGCGGGGAGACCCGTGGCTGGCGCCACGCGCTGGCTGTTGTCACCGCGATACTCTTCATCCGCCTTGTCGAGATGCGCCGGCGGGTTGGTCCAGGTCGGGTACACCAGCGCATCGAGTTGCGCCTCATCCATAGCCGCCAAGACGTCAGCCTGGTAGGCCTGTCTCCCGGGGTGCCGCGGGTACTCAAGGCAGGGTGGCTCCCAGTCTCGCGGGTGTGGCTGCGCGGGGTAGGCGGCAAAAAAATCGAGGCCGCTTTTTGCGGTAGCGTCGTATTCGCCGGATTCCAGGACTTTCATTACATCGCCAAGGGCGGCGTCGGGACCCAGGGATTTCAGGTACTCGAACATGTCGTGGCGAAACCGCGGGCAGAAATAGTCGCCCTCGAGATGCACCGCGAAGTTGTCCACGGTGACCGGGTCGATGATCTGGGCCCCCGCCGCGGCAAGATTGGCCAGCGCCTGCTCGAACACGGCGAGCACTTCGGGATCCGCATCTTCCGTATCTACTAGATCACGAAGTACCCCGAGACGTTTGTTCCGGAGTCCGTCCTCGTCGAGAAAACGGGTGTAGTCCTCCTCCCGGCGATCTCGGCCCAGGGCAGTGAAGGGGTCGCCCGGGTCGTAGCCCGCGACAACATTGAACACCAGGGCGGCGTCCCTCACGCTGCGGGTCATGGGGCCCGCGATATCGCGGTCGAAGGCCAGGGGGATAACCCCGTCGCGACTGGTCAGGCCGATGGTCGAGCGTATGCCGAAGAGCGCCAGGTGGGAGGACGGACCGCGAATCGAATTGCCCGTATCCGTGCCCATGCCCACGACACCGAAGTTCGCGGCCGTCGCCGAGGCCGTGCCGCCGCTGGAACCCGCGGGCACTCGATTGAGCGCGTAGGCGTTGGCGGTAACGCCGTAGGATGAACTGACGGTCTGCCGGGGACTAAAGGCCCACTCCGCCATGTTGGTCTTGGCAATGATGATTGCTCCGGCTTCGCGCAGCTGTCGGACCATGAAGGCGTCGTCCGGTGGCCGGCTGTGCTTCAGCGCGATGGAACCGCCGCTCGTCGGCATATCGGCTGTGTCGAAGTTGTCTTTCAGGAGCACCGGCACACAGAACAGCGATCCCATGGGCTCGCCCGCAGCCAGGCCGGCGTCGATTTCACGCGCCCGATCCAGAGCGCTCGGATTGGTGAAAGCAATGGCGTTCAGCCCCGAGCTCTGGTCGTAGACCTCGATACGATGAAGGTAGCCGCCGACGATCTCCTCGCAGCTGGCCCGGCCGTCGCGCAGCGCCGCATGGACGTCCGCTATGGTCGCTTCGACATAGGTAAAGGAGCCCCGGGGAGTCGGGTCCTCGCAAGCCAGAAGGCATACCGCGGTCAGGACGGCAAAGGATGGGATCGGAAAGCGCGGGCGCTTTTTCGGCTGCGCGATCGGGGCACTCGTCATCGTGGCCACGTGAAATCAGGCGCTGGCTTTCAACGGCTGAAAGCGGCGACAGCTGTCCAGCAGACGATCAACGTCTTCGTCCGTTACGTCCAGATGAAACACCCAGCGCGTGCCGCTGATCCGGATGCCATCCCGGGCGAGATGGTCCTGAAGTGCTGAGACGTCGGTATCCGATGCAAGCATCACCATGTTGCTTTGGACAGGTTCCTGGAGCGCCAAGGGGGAGAGTCGGCTGAGCTCCTCGCCCACGCGAGCGGCTTTCCGGTGGTCCTCGCTAAGACGTTCGACGTGATTTTCCAGCGCGAAGATGCCCGCCGCCGCGAGTATGCCGGCCTGGCGCATGCCGCCACCGACCATCTTTCGCCAGCGTCTTGCGGTCCGAAGCGTTTCCGCGTCACCGACCAGAAGGGAGCCGACGGGACAACCCAGACCCTTGGAAAGGCAGATGGAGATCGTATCGAAATGCTGGCAGATATCCCGTACCGGAACGTCGAGCGCAACGGCGGCATTGAATACACGGGCGCCGTCGAGATGTCTGCGCAAACCGCGCCGCTGGGCGAGGGCGCTGTAGGCTTCGAGATACTGCATGGGAAGGACTTTCCCGGCCTGGGTGTTCTCCAGACACACGAGTCGCGTGATGGCGAAGTGAGAGTCGTCGGGCTTGATCGTGGCTTCGATCGCGTCCAGCGGCAGGCTGCCATCTTCCGCAAAGGGCAGCGGATTGGGCTGAATCCCACCCAGTACCGCGGCGCCCCCGCCTTCATAGAGATAGGTGTGGCCCGTTCGCCCAACGATGTACTCGTGACCGCGCTGGCAGTGGCTGAGAATCGCGATGAGGTTGGTCTGCGTTCCGCTGGGGGCGAAAACCGCGGCTTCCTTTCCCGTGAGCTCGGCGGCGAGGGCTTCGAGGGCATTGACCGTGGGGTCTTCGCCGTACACATCGTCGCCGGTTGCGGCGATACCCATGGCGTCGCGCATGCCGGGTGTGGGGCGGGTAACGGTGTCGCTACGCAGGTCGATCATGGGCTGCCTGGGTCTGATGCTTGGGGGCTCTAGCCTAAGGGCTTGCGGCTGCCTTGACCACGCCTGGCCCCCGGTCCCTCGGGCGCGGTGCGCTAGGGAAACCAGGGTGCTGTACCTGCCCCGATGAGGTCGCGCGGGCTTGCGTGGTCAGCGACCTCGTGCCTTCTGCAACCGGGTGCTCGATGTTGGCCGTTAGGCTACGCTCTAAGGCTTGAGGCCCCGGAACTTACCGGCCGTTTTTAACAAGCTATCCCGGCAAGGGATCAATGGAGAGAGGACGAATGCCAACCAATCGCCGACAGTTCTTTGGCCTGCTTGGGGCGGGTGTTGTTGCCGCCGCCGCGGGGAGTCACCGCCGTAGTCAGGCCTTCGATGCAGCAAGGGACGCGCGACAGGCGTTCGCCTTCGATGAGGATCATGTGCCCATGAACGCGGCGAATCTGTGTCCGTCGCCCCGGCGTGTCGCGGAGGCCGTAACGCGCTATACGAGCCTCATAGACGAGGACTGTTCGTTCCAGAATCGAGACAGGTTCAATGCCCTGCGCGAAAACTCCCGGTCGGCGATCGCAGCACCGCTCGGGGTATCTGCCGAAGAAATCGCGCTGGTCCGCAACACCTCCGAGGCCAACAACATAGTCAGTGCAGGGATCGACCTGGCGCCTCGTGATGAGGTCCTTCTCTGGGAGCAGAACCATCCCAGTAACAACGTCGCCTGGGATGTTCGCGCGGCAAGGACCGGCGCTGTGGTCCGGCGCGTGTCTCTCCCGGCGGCGCCGGCGACGCTGGACGATCTCCTCGATCCCTTTCTGCGGGCGCTTTCACCTCGGACCCGAGTTCTTGCGGTCACACACATCTCGAATGTTTCCGGCCTCAAAGTGCCCGTGGCGGCGCTGGGAGAAATCTGTAGAGCGCGAGACATACATTTTCATATCGATGGTGCCCAGACCTGGGGAGCCGTAGACCTCAATCTCCGGGAAGTTGGCTGTGATTCCTTCAGCGCCAGTGCCCACAAGTGGTTCATGGGCCCCAAGGAAGTCGGCATGCTCTATGTGCATGAGGCGGCACAGGAGCGTCTCTGGCCGAGTGTCGTCTCCTATGGCTGGGGTGCCGATGAAGAGAGCGATCTGGCCGGCGCCCGTAAGTTTGAATCCCTGGGTCAGCGTGACGACGCCGCGCTCGCGGCGCTCGCCGATACGGCCGCCATGCACGAAGCGCTGGGACCCGCTGCCGTCGCGGCGCACGCCACAACCTTAGCGACGAGACTAAAGGAGGGTCTCAGTGAGGCGGGCATACCTCTGGTTACACCCATGTCACCAGATTTCAGTGGGGCCGTGTGCATCGCTTCCATCGCGCGGGAACAGCGCAGCGTGCTCTTCGAAGGCCTCTATCGCGATTTCGGGATCATCGCGGCGCCGACCGGGGGACTGAGGCTCTGCCCCCACGTGTACAACACCCCTGAGCATATCGATCGAGCGGTGGCAGGTGCGGCCAGCCTTTATGCACAACTGAGCTGAACCTATGTGCCGCAATGCGCCGATAGTTTGCTGAGCGTCACAAAAACGGAGTCATAGTAGTATTTCGGCGAATTCGGGCGAGAAATTGAACGGCATTCGTGACACGATTGCGCTTCGGCAGCGCGCGGGCGGGCGCGCGAATATCAACGCAACCCTCTGAGAACCGTTTCTACGACAACCACAAAGCGGTTCAAGACCATTTGAGTCCGGTACATGAAAAGCATGAAGCTGCGTGGCCTCGCCGCAGCCCTGCCCCTTATCGCGGCCATAATCGCGCTAGGGACCTCGGTGGGTGCCGCGGCGCAGCATTCGCACGACCACGAACACGAAAGCGATTACCTGCTGCCGCCACGGTCTGACATGGTGGAGCAGCTTTCCCGTACGTTCAGTGAGCCGCCGATCGCCTGGTCAACGGCCTCACCAGCAGCGCATTCCGAGATCACGCTCCTGATGCTCTACGAGCCGGCGCTACCCAACGCGGCCGCGCGTATCGATGAACTCATTGCGTTCACCAACACAGTCTATGCCCAGAGCGGCATCGACCTGAGTTTTACCCTTGCTGCCATCAGTCCCTACACGCCGAGTGCGGCACGTAACTCCGATGTGCTCCGGGAGATCACGAACAGTTCCGAGATCCAAAACCTGCGCGTCACCTTTGGTGCGGACATGGTGACGATCATTCGCGACTACGATCGCGTGGCCCACGGCGGCTGCGGCACGGCCTGGGTCATCGGCGATAACAGCTTTAGCTCATTCCCGTCGCAGAGTTTCGTCTACCGATACTCGTACAGCGTTGTAAGCTCGGGCAGCGACGGCGGTTTCTTCTGTAGTGATTTGTCGCTGGCGCATGAACTTGGCCATAACTTCGGCGCCGTGCACGACCTGCCGAACACCACCATCGTGCCCCGCCTTCCCTACGCCTACGGTTACGGTATGGCAGGCAGCTTCGGAACCGTGATGTCGTACATCAACCCCGAAGTGAATTTCTTTTCGAATCCCGAGCTCACCTGCAACGGATTTGTTTGTGGAAACGCTGGCAGCGGCAATGTGGCGCGCGCGATCAACGACGTGCGCCACTATTTCGCCCAGCTCGTGCCGGATGCCACCGTACCGTCGCCGCCTAGCGTTGCGGACGCCGCGCCGCTCGTGGATAGTGTGGAACTGTTCTTTCAGGCCGGTAGCGACGGCGGCGCGCCTATCGAAAGCTTCACAGCTCGCTGTGGCGGTGCCAGCGTGGCGGGCGATAGCTCGCCACTGCTCGTGACCGGCCTCGCCCCCGCGACGTCCTACGAATGCCGTGTGAGGGCCACCAACTCCGTGGGCGACAGTGGAGAATCGTCGATCTTTCAAGTCTCCACCCTGCCGCTTCCGCGTCCTGAAATCGAGCGCATCGACAGCTGGGATGGGGAGCTCACTGTGCAGCTGGCGCCGGCGCAGGTTCTGGGCAACTACGATCTTCTCGGCTTCACGGTGACCTGCGGTGGAGAGACGGAGTTCACGACCTCGACCCGCGCCGTGATTGACGGGCTGATCAATGAGCAAAGCTACGATTGCAGCGCGGTCGCGAACACATCACTGGGAGCAAGCCCGGCGTCTGCATCCCTTGCGGGTATACCCGAAGCCGCAACGGCAGGTCTGAACCTGATCCTGATCCAGGCTGCCCTGGAATCGGAGTGATGATCCCGCGTCGACATTCGCTTCTCAGGCCCTGATGCCTCAGCAGGTTGCTCGGTGAGCGTCGAGAAGCGGGAGAGAAGTGACAGCAGCTATCCCGCGCGCGTCGTACACAAGTGGGTGCGGACCGTTGTCGTCGATCTCAATCTCTGCCCCTTTGCACGCCGGGAGCTGGAAGCCGGGCGTGTCCGCGTTGCCGTGAGTCCTGCGGCCGCTGTTGAGGAGCTTCTAGAGGATCTGGACGCCGAGCTGGATAAGTTGCGAGCCAGCGGCGCTGTTGAAACTACGCTTCTGGTCCACCCGCAGCTGCTACAGGATTTCCCGGCGTACCTCGATTTTCTTGATCTTGCGGACGATCTGCTGGAGACACGCGGCGACCGCGGCAAATTCCAGCTTGCCGGTTTTCACCCCGGCTATTGCTTCGAAGGCGCCGACTTCGACGACGCCGCCAACTACACCAACCGCGCCCCTTACCCGATGCTGCACCTGCTGCGAGAGGCGAGCGTCGGCAATGCGGTGAGGTCTCATCCTGATGTATCGTCGATTCCGACGACCAATATTTCACTCCTGCGCGAGCTCGGCGTCGCGGCCATGGAGTCCTACTGGAATGCGTGTTTCGAGATCACTGAGGATTGCTAGGCGTACCCGCGAGCTTCAATCCTGCGCAGCGGAGCGGGAATAGCTCATGAGCTTGCCGCTGTCGGTCAGAAAATAGAGAGCACCTTTCGGTCCCTCACTCACATCGCGAATTCGCTCATCGAGTTCAGTGAACAGCGCTTCCCGCCCGGTCTCCTGTCCGTTGCTGAGGGCGATGCGCCACAGGCTCCGGCCGGCGAGCGCTGCAACAAAGAGACTCTCCCGCCACTCGGGAAACTGGGCTCCGGTGTAGAAACTGATGCCCGCGGGCGCCGTGGAGACGGGTACCCAGTAGCTTACGGGCTCAACGAAGTCGGGCGCATGCACACCCCCGCCGATCCGACAGTCCACACCGACCGGATCGCTGTATTCACATCCGTAGCTGATCGTTGGCCAGCCGTAATTGGCACCACCGGCCACACGGTTTATCTCGTCGCCCCCCTGCGGACCGTGTTCCGACAACCACAGCTCTCCGGTTCCCGGGTGAATCGCCGCGCCCTGAGGATTGCGATGACCCAGGCTCCACAGTGCCGAGCGACCGTTGGCAAACTCGGGGTTGTCCGCCGGGAGGCTGCCGTCGCGGTTGATGCGCACAACCTTACCGATCCCCGTTTCCAGGTCCTGGACCAGGCCCAGAGACCTTCGGTCCCCAAGCGTGACAAATAGGGTTTCATCTACTCCGAAAGCGAGTCGCGAGCCGAAGTGGCCGTTACCCGACAGTTTCGGCAGCTGGCGGTAGATCACGGTGACATCTTCGAGTCGATCTGACTGCAGGCGACCGCGCGCCACGGCCGTACCCGACAGGCCGGAAGCATCACCCGTACCCGCTTCACTGTAGCTCCAGTACACCCAGGGGTCGCTATCGAAATCCGGGTCGATGGCGATGTCGAGCAAACCGCCCTGGCCCCGGTTGGCCACCGGCGGCATACCCTCGACACTGGCTACAAGTTCGTTCCCCTGCAGGTCGAGCACTGTTAGCACTCCCCCCTTCTCCGTGACGAGGAGTCTGTCGTCGGGAAGAAACGCCATACCCCAGGGCCTGTTCAGTCCTTCCGAGAGGGTCACAAGCTTTGCCGGACCGATGCTCGGAGACTGCATCGAGGCGATTCTGAGCAGCATGGACCGAAACGCGGCGTAGCTTTCCTCCGTCTCATCCTCGGAGCTTGACTCCTGAGCGAGTGCCTGCGATCCGAGTGCGAGCAGGGAAACGAAAGCGACACAACCTGCGAGCATGGCTAGACCTCGTACCAATTGCCTTCCGGCCGGAACTTAAGGTCCGCCTCTGCCGCTTCGCCGCTAAAGGCTTTCTGAAAAAACGCTTTCACGTCCGCGTTCTTCTCCGCGGGTTCACCAAAGTATCCGTGGGAATTGCGAACCCAAGGCGCAGACGTAAAGTTGACGTAGTGAGCGTTGGCCGCATTCAGGCCGCGAAGGTAGTGCCCGAGGCGTGCGAGCTGATTGGAGCCGAGCTTGGCCCGAGATGCCTTGAGGGCGTAGTCGTTTTCATTGATGGTGACAAAGAGGCGATGTCGAAAACGAATCTCGTCGACCCATTGCCTGTGCTCCTGGTTATTGGTGTCGGCGGCGGCGAGCACTACGTTGTCAAACGTCAGCTCGTTGCCTTCGCTCGCGGAACTCTTAAGCATCTGCTTGAGAAGGTAGTTCCCCATGCTGTGGAACAGAGCGTTTAGCGTAAACGGGCACTCCTTCGCCAGCAGCCGGGTATACAGAGCGTCGCGGGCCTCAGCGTTGTCCGGGTGCTTGCTCTGCGCTTTATGGTACTGCTGAAGACGCAGCGCATCCGTGATCTCCAGAAAATGGCCGCGCATGATCTTCAGGGCCCTCTCCAGCGCGCCCGTGGAAGCGCGCGCATCGCGCTTGTCGGATTTGTAGGAGACGACGCCCTTGGCACCGCCGCCGTTCGCTGGCCAGGTGAAGGGCACAACCTCGATGCCGTAGTGATCCTGCAGGTAGAAGGCCCGATCAATCACGTCCTTCATATCGTTGTTGAAGCCATGAACGAAGAAGAGAACATGGGAGCGCTTCTTGCGCGCTCGCTGCGTGACGTCCACGGCCACCTTCAGGCTGATGTAGTGCTGATCTTCCGGATTGAGTCCGAGTTTGTGGTCTTCGATCAAACCCGCCGCCTCAGGCTTGGGCAGTTCGTCCTGCAGAATCTCAACCTTATAGCGGCCGTTGGCGGCGCGAGTTATCTCGGCGATACGCAGCTCGTTGGGTCCGAGAACATTGGGTTTGGATCCGAACTGCTCGAGGCCGGTCTTTCCCTCCAGGATTTCGCGATTGGTAACGACGTACATACCTTGCCTCCGGTATTGTTGTGCAAAGACCTGAGTGCAAGCAGGCCTGGGTGTGATCGCGTCGATAAAGCCGGGGACAGCAATGGCGTTCCCAACGGTCCCTGCGCCGAGGCCAGGCGCCTGACTCACAGGCAACAGGAAGCGGTGTAAACCCCCGCTTCCATCGAGCTTAGTCGACCCGCGATTGCCTGGCCAATGAACTTGATGACGATAGCCATGGGAGAGTGTCCTTGGCGTATAGCTGCAGAAATCGAACAGCCCCAGTCCTGCTGCTTCCCCTGCTATGGGCTTGCAGTGCTGGTGCCCAGGGCATGCCGGACTGCGAGACTGAAGAACGAGGACTCCGCCCGGGACGGGGACTGGCTTATCCGTGCCTTAGGTACCTGGAATCGGAGGCAAGCACTTCGGCAAACGCCAGCATCGGCGATGTGGACGGCGATGGACACCTCGACATCGTTCTGATCCGCGGTCGCCACTGGCCGGTGAGAAACCGTCTCCTTTTCGGGGATGGCACCGGCACTTTCCCGCGCGCAGTAGACATCGGTGATTCCGCCGATCGCTCCTACACGGGAGCGCTGGCGGACCTGGATCTCGACGGTGACCTCGACCTCGTGGTCAGCAACGATCGTCCGGATCAGAACCCCGTTTATCTGAACGATGGCCCTGGCAGGCTGGCGCAGGCGAGCAGCTTCGGAGATTCCCGCTGGAAAACCCGGAATATTTCGCTGGCCGATGTTTCCGGTGACGGCTACCCCGACGTTATCGTTGCCAATCGCGGGCGCGAGGTGGGCGGCAGTCCCAATCACCTGTGCATCAATGACGGCGATGGGGCTTTCCCAGAATGCCTGGAATTCTCCAGGCAATCCGCGACCACGATTACGCCGGCGGATTTCAATGCTGATGGTCTGCTGGATCTCGTCGTGCCCCATCGCGATAGCGGCCAAAGTGCCGTTCAT
This sequence comes from Pseudomonadota bacterium, assembly GCA_039818725.1. Classification (GTDB taxonomy): domain Bacteria; phylum Pseudomonadota; class Gammaproteobacteria; order Pseudomonadales; family Halieaceae; genus Congregibacter. Next base: position 23,025 of record JBCBTK010000011.1, on the reverse strand, counting down.
CTGCAAACGCCGGGCGAAGAACCGGGTTTTGTAGCGGTTCCCTTTGGCCCGCCCGTAGCCTCGGTCCGAGCGACGGCGGTGGCGGACTTCGATGGTGATGGATGGCTCGACATCGCGGCGATCTATACCGGTAACTCGGAAGGCGGGGACGGTGAGCGAGACGGCCCCAACACGTGGCAGGGAGCCTATTTGTACTACGGTGTCGCTGAAGGTCGCTTTTCCGCTCCGGTGCGCCTGGGCGATGGCTTGCGCGTCCCTTACGCCCTGGCTACCGCGGACCTCGATGGTGACGGAGCGGCGGATCTTCTCGTCGGCTACGTGGAGGCTTCCTCCGGCGTTTTTCTTAACGCCGGCAATCGCAGATTCACGCGCATCGATCTCGGTGACAGCGATGGCGCGACCTACGGTTTTGCCGTCGGCGATCTCGACGAGGATGGGTTCATGGATATCGTGGTGGCCAAGTCCGGCGCGCGAAATCGAGTCTTTTTCGGAGCGGGAGAGGGGAGTTAGCGCCGGCAAGAGCTACGGGGACTGTGGCCGCGCATAGTGCAACGGCGGCTAATCGTCTCGCGCTTTAGAGAGCGTCCCAGTTTTCCAGCGGGGCTTCGTCGTACTGATAGATTCGCAGCCAGTCGTAACGGGTACGCATCGGGTAACGGTTACGTCGTTTGTTGCCGCCGAACACGTCGTGAATCTTGTCGTTGGGAATCCAGAAATTGATCATGACGTCGGTCAGCTGATCCGGGATCGGCGTCGGTTGGGTCTGCGGATCGACGCAGGCCGGTTGGCAGTCCATGTCGCTGGCCAGCAGCGCCTTCACGAGTTCGCCATCGACGTACCAGTTGATGCGTTCGGGAAGCCACTCGATGGCGAAGACGCGCCAGCGGTCCACGGGGCCGACGTCGATCTTGTGTTCCCAGCCGCCAAAGCGGCGGGTATCGGTCCAGGCCTCGGCGTCCACGCCGTAAATCAGGTTGGCCTGAAAGGCATCGGGTCTTCCGCCTTCGAGTTCGATGTCAATCTCCTCCCACTCCCGGTCGTGCTGTTCGTTCGCTTCGTTCACGTAGGTGAACAGGGACGAAACATAGCCGGAGGCCGTTTTGCGATCGGGGGCGCGCATACGCGTCTCAATGCGGCCATAGCGGATGCGCTTTTCGGGACGGGTGCGCAGTTCGCCGCAAACGTAGTCGTAGGCGGCTTTCATTTTCTGGTGGTTTTCCGACCAGCCCGGCGCTACCGGCTGCTCCTTGATGACGAGTTCCAGGATGCCGTCACGCAGCATCACGCCGTCATGCTGGAAGCGGCACATGCTCTCGGTGCCTACAGCGCCGTCCCCCACGGACCACACCGCTTCATCCAGCGTGTCGAAACGTTCGTCGAGAACCAGCGAGAAGCCGGGATAGGCCCCGCTGTAACCGGGATAGGCATCGGGCGGGTCATCTACCGCGAGGCCAGGCAGCGAACAGGAAATCAGCGTGAGGCAAACGGCTGCGACGCGTATCGTTGAAGAGATCATGCCTATGACGTTATGAATCGATCACCGGGCTGTCAATATAGCTCCGGATAGCTCCGGTGCTTCCCGATACGGGTGTCACAGCTTTGTCAGCGCCAGGGTCCACAAGAGCATCAGGGCGCCGACCGTACGCTCGTAAGCCCCCAGCCAATCGGCGCCGATGAACGGAACGACCGGCACCAGCGCTATCCAGAGCGCCAGGATCAACAGGTTGACGCGCGCAACCCCTGGATTCTGCCGCCGCAGGCCGAGCTGCAGGGCACCCATGGCCACGCCCAGAACGCTCGCGAGAACGGCGAGCGGGTCGTTTGCGTTGGGCCCGATCAGTCGCGCATCACTCGCCGTCGCGAAGTAGGAGGCGACAAACAGCAGCACGGGTACGGAAGCGAGAAGCAGCAGGCAGCCGCCGCGCCATAACCAGCCGTGATCTCGCCGCCAATAGAGACAGCCAATGATGAGCCAGCCCAGGCCGAGCGCCGCAAGACCCATGGTGTGCAACCAGCCCGTGCTTCCCCGGCTGAGTTGGCTGATGGGCGACGCCGCCGCGTCAACGTTGCTGATGAAGAGCGCAAGCAGGTGTGCCAGCAGCGTTACGGCGACACACACCCGTGCGACCTGAAGAAGCCTTGTAGTTTGCATGGTCATGATCTGCAGCCGTCCTCGATGAAGGGAGCGATTTGCGATCTCCGCTTGGGTGCTATCCCTCGGGTTCCGCCGCGGCCTGCGACTTCCCGGTTAGCGATTATCGCCGGAAAACCCGCTCTAGAGGCTATCCACCCGCGAGGATTTGCGTCCTTTCGCAGCGAGCGTTACTTTGCTTGCCCGACAGCATGTCGTCTGTCGTTTTTGTCCTCGCGTCCGCTCTCCCGGAGGTTAGTGGTAACCATGCAAATCAATAAGAGAAAGTCCCAAGTATCCCTGGCAATAGCAGGGTTTTCCCTGGTCGCAAGTCTTGCCGGCGGCGCCCACGCGCAGTCGCCCGCCGAAGCCGCTGCCGAAGCCATGAAGTCCGTCGAGTGGCGCGCCATCGGCCCGGCGAACATGGGTGGCCGCGTAACTGACATCGACGGTGTCCCCGGTGATCCGTCCACGTTCTACGTCTCGGGCGCCGATGGCGGCGTGTTCCGCACGACCAACGGCGGCGTAACCTTCGACACGCTGTTCACCGACGAAAAGTCCTACTCCGTTGGCGCGCTCACCATCGCGCCTTCCGACCGCAATGTTATCTGGCTTGGCTCCGGTGAGGGCGATCCCCGCAACAGCGTTGGCTACGGTCACGGGATCTACCGCTCCAATGATGCGGGCGACAGCTGGACCCACCTGGGTCTCGACAAGACGGAGCGTATCAAGCGAATCGTAGTTCATCCGGCTAACCCGGATGTCGCTTTGGTCTGTGCCCTGGGCCGCCAGTTCGGACCGAACCGGGATCGCGGAGTGTTTCGTACCACCGACGGTGGCAACAGCTGGGACAAGGTGCTGTACATCGATGAGAACACCGGCTGCTCCGATATCGATATGGAGCTGGCCAATCCGCGCATCCTCTACGCCGGCATGTGGACCTTTCGGCGCAAGCCCTGGCGCTTCGACGGCGGGGACGGCGAGACAGCCTTATACCGTTCTAAGGACGGCGGTGATACCTGGGAGAAGCTGGACGGAGAGGGCATGCCGGAGGGTCCCATGGCGCGTATCGGTGTGTCGGTGGCGCAGAGCCAGCCGGCCACGCTCTATATGATGACGGAGACGAAAGACGAGGGCTCGCTGTTTCGGTCCGACGACCGTGGCGAGACCTGGCGTATGGTCAACGCCGACCGGGACATCAACTTCCGGCCGTTTTACTACAGCGATGTGCATGTCGATCCAAACAACCCAGATCACCTCTACTCGCTCTCCGGCCGCTTGTTCAAGTCCATCGACGGTGGTGAGAGCTTCGAGCGCATCGGCACCGATGTTCACGGCGATCACCAGTCGTTCTGGATAGATCCGGAAAACTCGAAGCGAGTGCTGAGTGGCAGTGACGGCGGCTACCAGCTGTCGTTTGATGCGGGGGCGAGCTTCGACCTCATCAACAACGTTGAGCTGTCGCAGTTCTACCAGCTCTACGTGGACGGTCGGGACCCCTACCATGTGTGCGGCGGACTCCAGGACAACGGTACCTGGTGTGGCCCGAGCAACTCGCTTCGCGAAGCGGGGATCCTTAAGCGCGACTGGGTGCCCATCGCCTACGGCGACGGCTACTTCGGCGTGCCCGTACCCGGCGATGAGCGCTACGCCTACGGTACCTGGCAGGGCGGCGGCATCTATATCGTCGATACGGAAACGGGCAGCGCCCGTTCGATCCACCCCTATCCCAAGATCGTTGCCTCGGCCGGTGATGCGATTGCCGAGCACAAGTATCGCTTTAACTGGGACGCGGGCTTCAGCATCTCTCCCCACGATGGAGAGACGATCTACTTCGGCGGCAACGTGGTATTCCGCTCCAGGGATCGCGGACATTCCTGGGAAGTGATCAGCGACGATCTCACGAACAACGATAAGTCGAAGCAGGCGTCCTCCGGCGGCGTGGTCTACCAGGACAACACGGCGGCGGAGTTTCACAACACCATTCTCTACATCGACGAGTCACCGGTGCAGAAGGGCGTGATCTGGGTCGGCACGGACGATGGCAACCTGCATATCACCCGCGACGACGGCGAGAGCTGGGTCAACGTGAAGGACAACGTGGCCGGACTGCCGGAGTTCGCCTGGATCTCGAAGATCCACGCCTCCGAGCACGACGCCGGTACCGCCTTCGTCACCGTAGATCACCACCGCAGCGACGATTACCGACCCTACGTATTCATGACCACGGATTTCGGCACGACCTGGAAGTCCCTGGCCCGGGGTCTGCCCCAGGATGACTACGTCAAGGTGGTGCGCCAGGACCCGCGCAATCCCGATCTGCTCTACGCGGGGATGGAGCACGGTATCTATGCATCGCTGGATCGCGGTGCGACCTGGGTATCCATTGCCAACAACCTGCCCCCGGTATCCGTGCGCGATATCCGCGTGCATCCGCGGGAGGGCGATCTGATCATCGGAACCCACGGACGAGGAGCCTGGATCCTAGATGACGTGAGTCCGCTGCAGCAGTGGGCGGACGCACGCTATGCGAAGGCGCACATGTTCCCGGTGCGCGACGCAACGCGCTGGCATATGCACGGCCGGCTTGAAGCCCAGGGCACGCGTCGCTACCGCGCCGCGAATCCCGAGTACGGCGCCTTCATCAATCTCTACGTCGCCGAAGCCGTAGACGACGCCATCACTGTAGAGATCCAGAACAGTGCGGGCGAGACGGTAAGAACGCTCGAGGACGTTGAGCTGGAGGCGGGCGTCAACCGCGTTGTGTGGGACCTTCGGCAGAATGCCGCGACGGCGCTGAACAACCCGCCTACGACGGGCTGGAACACGAATCCCATCCACGCCTTCGCGGCACCGGGGACGTACACGGCCAGGGCAACCGTAGCCGGCAAAGCGATGAGCTCAAGCTTCACGGTGAAGGCCGACCATCGCTTTGACCTTTCGCAGGAAGGCTACGAAGCTCAGGCGGCTGCGACGGCAACGCTGCGCGACCTGCTCTCGCAGACGCATGTAATGATGAACGGCACGGAAGCCGCCATGCGTCAGTTGGGTGAACTCAAGGCCAAGCTCGATGAGGGCAGTGACGCGGAGATGATCGCCATGATCGACGGCGCCATGACGGAAGCAGACGCGGTAATGGCGCTGCTGACGCGACCCGCCCCGGCCATGAGCTATCGCGTGAAGCCGCGGCTGCGCGACGAGCTTCGCTCGCTCATGGGGGCGATCAATGGTGCCGTGAATGCGCCGACCGTGCCGCAGAGCGCGCGCATTGAGCAGCTCAAGGAAGAGAAGGCCGAGGCGCAAGCCGCCTACGATGCGCTCATGAACGGCGCGGTGGCCGAGATCAACACCCGCGCGAGCAGTCTGCCGCAGGTGCTTGTCAGCACGACCGACTAGCCGGCTATTCCCCGGCCGCTGACGACCACGTCCGCGGCCGGGACTTCTCCTTTCCCTTTTTTCTCCGGGGCAAGCCCGATCTATCGACCAGGCAACGTCAAATCATGAAAAAAACAGTTCTCCTGCTGGTTTCTTCCCTATGTCTTTTCGCCATCCGCGCCCCCGTTTCTGCCCAGGAAGCTGAGTTCGATCGCAGCGTCATCAAGGGTATGGAATGGCGCAACATCGGACCAAAACGCGGCGGTCGCTCCCTCGGTATTTCCGGGAGTCCGGGCAGGAAAAACGAGTACTACTTTGGCGCCGTCGGCGGTGGGCTGTGGAAGACGGTCGACGGTGGACTGAACTGGAAGCCCGTGACCGATGGTCAGCTCACGAGCTCCTCCGTCGGCGCCGTGGCCGTCGCCGAGACCAACCCCGACATTGTTTACATCGGCACCGGAGAAACCCAGCTGCGCGGCAACATCATGCAGGGCGATGGGGTCTACAAGTCGATCGATGGAGGGGAAAACTGGGAGAACATCGGGCTGCGCGACACCCAGGCGATCTCTCGGGTGCGCGTGCATCCTTCGGACCCGGACGTGGTGTACGTCGCGGCCCTGGGGCACCCGTACGGACCCAACGAACAGCGTGGCGTGTTTCGCAGCCGCAACGGTGGCGAGAGCTGGGAGCGCGTGCTGCATGTCAGTGACAAAGCCGGCGCCGCCGACCTGATTGTCGACCGCAAGAACCCCGATACGCTCTACGCCACGATCTGGGAGGTGTACCGCACCCCCTGGAAGATGTGGGGCGGCGGCGGAGCGAGCGGACTCTGGAAGTCCAGCGACGGTGGCGATACCTGGCAGGAGCTCACGGATAAGCCGGGCATGCCGGTCAAGCCCATCGGCAAGATTGGTATCACCGTTTCTCCCGTTGACTCAAGTCGGCTGTGGGCGATCGTCGAGTCGGCCGAGGGCGGCGTATTCCGCTCCGACGATGCAGGCGAGACCTGGACCAAGACCAACGACGAGCGCAAGCTTCGCCAGCGGGCTTTCTACTACAGCCGGGTCTTTGCCGATCCCAAGAACATCAATACGGTCTACGCCCTTAATACCGGTTTCTACAAGTCGACCGATGGCGGCGAGACCTTCGATATCACCATAAAAGTGCCGCACGGGGACAACCACGATCTGTGGATTGACCCCAACAACCCGCTGCGCATGGCGAACTCGAACGATGGCGGCGGCAACATTTCCATCAACGGCGGCGAGAGCTGGACGGATCAGGATTTTCCGACCTCCCAGCTCTATCACATCATGGTTACCGATGACTTCCCCTACCACGTCTGCGGTGCCCAGCAGGACAATTCCACCCTGTGTATCCCCAGCGAAGGCTGGGACTTCAGGCAGGCTCGGGGCCCGTCGTCGGAGTACTACTACCCGGCGGGCGGCGGGGAGAGTGGCTACATCGCGCAGCACCCGGAAAAGCTGGACTGGTTCTACGCCGGCAGCCAGGGAGCACTGCTGACCCGCTTCAACCGCGCTACGGGTTACCTGCGCGATATTCAGGTTTATCCGCGATTCTTCTCCGGCGAACCCGCGAGCGCCCTTCCGGAACGCTGGCAGTGGACGTTTCCCATCGTGTTCTCACCGCTGGATTCCGGGCGACTGTATACGAGCTCGCAGCATGTCTGGGTCAGTGAGGACGAAGGACAGAGCTGGTCCAAGATCAGTCCGGACCTGACTTATGCCGAGCCCGAAACCCTGGGCAAGACCGGCGGCGTCATCACCATGGACATGAACGGCCCGGAGATCTACGCCACGGTGTTCTCGCTCGAGCCTTCCCAGCACGACGTAAACACTATCTGGGCCGGCTCCGACGACGGTCTGGTGCACATCACCAGGGACCACGGGCGCTCGTGGAAGAACATCACGCCTCCCGATCTTCCCAAGCACTCGCGCATCAGTATTATCGACGAGTCCCCGCATAGTCCGGGAACGGCGTACATCGCGGTGAAACGCTACCAGATGGGGGATCGCAAGCCCTACATCTGGAAAACCGCTGACTACGGTAATACCTGGACTTCGATAGTCAGCGGCATCCGCGAGGACGACTTTATCCACGCCATCCGGGAGGACGTGGTGAAGGCGGGTCTGCTCTTCGCCGCCGGCGAGCACGCCGTCTACGTGTCCTTCGATGATGGTGCCAACTGGCATTCCCTGCAGCTCAACATGCCCGATACGCAGATCGCTGATCTGCAGGTTACGGACAAGGATCTCGTTGCCGGCACGCACGGTCGATCGATCTATGTGCTGGACGACATAGCGCCCTTGCGCGAGTACTCCACGGAAATTGCAAAGAAGAAGTTTCACCTCTTCGAGCCGCTCTATGCCGTGCGTCGCGTACAGGATGCTTCCGTGCAGTACTACCTCGCGGAAGAGGCCGAGGAAGTCAGCATCGCGATCATCGACAGCGAAGGGACGGTGATTGTGGAGAAAGTCGGTACGGAGCCGGAACTGGAGGAAGTCGATGACCCCTATGCGCGCTGGTACGGAGCCCTTCCGGTGAATCCAACGACGGCTCAGGGGCTCAACGTCTGGTCCTGGAACAATCGCTACGCCGGTGCCGCGGATTTCGAGGGCATGATCATCTGGTCTGGACGACCTCAGCTCGGGCCCATCGCGCCTCCCGGCGAGTACACGGTCAGGATGACCGTGGACGGCGAAACGCAAACGCAGCGTTTTATGCTCAAGGCCGATCCACGCTTCGACGTTCCCGAGGAGCATATTCGCGAGCAGTTCCAGTTTACCGTCCAGGTGCGCGATGCCATCGATGCTGCCAATCGCGCGGTGATACGTATCCGCGAGATGAAGACTCAGTTGGACGAACAACTCGGTGAAGCCCCCGCGGCTTCGCTCGCGACACTGGCGGCAGCCTTCAAGGCGAATCTGAGCGCGGTGGAGCAGGAGCTCTACCAGGTCAGGAACGTGAGTCCCCAGGACCCGCTGAACTTTCCCATCAAGCTGAACAATCGCCTGGCCTATCTGCAAAAGAGCGCGGAAAGCGGCGACGGTCTCCCGACGCAGGGGCAGCTGGATGTGTTCGCACTGCTGAAAGGAGAGCTGGACGATCAGCTTGCAATCCTCGACGGCGTTGTCGCCCGCGATCTCCCGGAGCTCAATGCGGCGCTCACGGCCCAGGGCCTGGAATCGCTGTCGGATGACTGAATTCCGCGGCCGCGCCCTCTTGAGCTAAGGCCTTCCAGACGATAGCGTGCATCCCGCCCTGTGCGGGATTCACGTCGTTATTCAACCTTCGGATGCACCGATTCATGTACAAGCTGCTTCTTTGCGCCGTTCTCCTCGGCGCCTCATGGATGCCCGGGACCGCCGGCGCCGCCGTCAATCCCGAACTCCTGGATGGTCTTGAGTACCGGCTCATAGGCCCCTGGCGCGGCGGGCGCGTGACCGCCGTTACCGGGGTTCCCGACAGTCCTCATCTGTTCTACATGGGGGCCGCGGGCGGCGGCGTGTGGAAAACGGTGAACGCCGGGGGAAGCTGGGAAAACATTTCGGACGGGCAGATACCGGTCGGCACCATTGGTGCGATCTCCGTTGCGCCATCCGATCCCAACGTGATCTACGTGGGCACAGGCGAAGCACCCATTCGCGGCGTGACGACCAGTCAGGGTGAGGGCCTTTGGAAATCGACCGATGCGGGTCGGACCTTTACCTTTATGGGACTGGCGCGGGCCGGGCAGATTGCCAAGATCGAAGTCCATCCGACCGATCCCGACACGGCCTGGGTCGCCGTGCAGGGACAAATCTGGACACCCAACACCGAGCGCGGCGTCTACCGGACCCGGGATGGAGGCCGTAGCTGGGCCCAGGTGCTCAGGGTAAATGCGGATACGGGCGCCACCGACCTTTCCCTGGATCCGACCAACCCTCGCATCCTCTACGCCGCCATGTGGCACCACGGCCGTAAGCCCTGGTTTATCAAGTCCGGTGGCGAAGGGAGTGGTATCTACAAGTCGACCGATGGTGGCGACAGCTGGGAGCAGCTCAGCGGTGGTCTTCCGGAGCAGGTGGGCAAGGTCGGCATCGACGTGGCGGCGAGCAAACCCTCGCGCATCTACGCCCTCATCGAGGCGGGCCCGGGCGAAGGGGGCCTGTGGCGCAGCGATGACTACGGTGAGACCTGGGAACACATCAATGCTCATCGCGTTCTGCATACGCGAGCCTGGTACTACATCCACATCACGGCGGACCCGACCAACGCGGACACACTCTGGGTCATGAACGTTCCGCTCATGAAGTCCATCGACGGCGGTGAGACGTTTAGCAAAATCGACATGCCCCACGGCGATCATCACGACCACTGGATCAATCCGGAAGACAGCCGCATCATGATCAATGCAAACGACGGCGGCGCCACCGTGACTCTGGACGGTGGAGAAAGCTGGTCGAGCATCCACAATCAGCCCACTGCCCAGTTCTACCGCCTGATTACCGATGAGCAGACGCCCTGGCGTCTCTACGGCGGGCAGCAGGACAACTCCACCGTATCGATTGCCGCCTGGACCTGGGATGGCAGCATCGGCCGCGACGACTACCACGCGGTCGGGGGCGGTGAGAGTGCGCATATCGCCTTTGATCCAAAGGACCCGCAGCTCATTTATGCGACAACGATCAACGGCACGCTGACCGAGTTCAACGAGGCGACGCAGAAGAAGCGTTTCGTGGTGCCCTATCCGGAGCGCGTGTACGGCGAGGATTCCATGAACCTCAAGTACCGCAGCAACTGGAATGCCCCGGTCATCACATCGCCGCACGATCCATCGGTGATCTACTACGGCACGCAATACCTGCTTAAGAGCGTGGATCGCGGGATGAGCTGGGAGGAGGTCAGCCCCGATCTCACCCGCAACAACCCGGAGCACCTGGGCCGCAACGGCGGACCCTTCACACCGGAAAATGTCGGCGCCGAGTTCTACCACACGATTTTCTACATCAGCGAGTCGGACAAGGCGGAGGGCACGATCTGGGTCGGGGCCGACGACGGTCTGCTCAATCTGACGCGCGACGGCGGGAAGAACTGGACGGACGTGTCACCCCCGCACGAGGGTGAGGCGATGGTGAATGCCATTGAGCTCTCTCCCCACGCCGAGGGCACGGCACTGGTTGCCATGACCGGCTACAAGTTCGCCGATTTCGCACCCTATATCTATCGTACCCGTGACCACGGTAAGAGCTGGGAGCGCATCGATACGGGCCTGCCCGTGGACGCCTTCGTGCGCGTGGTTCGCGAAGACCCGGTGGTTTCCGGCCTGCTGTACGCGGGCACGGAAAAGGGCTTGTTCGTGTCCTGGAACGACGGCGCCGAGTGGCAGTCCCTGGATCTCAATCTGCCGTCCGTGCCGATTACCGATCTGCGCGTACGCGAGGATGCCCTGGCTGTAGCGACGCAGGGCCGGGCGTTCTGGGTGCTCGATGACCTCTTTGTAGTGCGCCAGGCGGCCGCTGCAGACGCGGCCTCGTCTGTGCATGTGTACACGCCGCCGGCCCTAGCCATGGGACGACCCAGTCCTAAGTCGCGAGACTTCGAGGGCGCGAACCCGTCGTCGAAGTTGCCCATCTACTACTATCTTTCTGCGGATCTTGCGGAGGAAGAAGAGCTGCTCATCGATGTGCTGGACGGCTCAGGTCGAGTGCTGCGCCACTACAGCAGTAGGGAATCAGAGCACGATCGTTGCCGTATCGCGGGCATGGATCCGCGGCGCCCGTTCACCATCGACTATCCCAGCACCGAGGCCGGATTGCAGAGCTGGTACTGGGATCTCCACGAGGACGATCTGCGCTGCGTAAACGGACATACGCTGTTCGAGGGCTACGGCGGTCCCAGCGTTGCACCAGGGCGCTACACAGTACGTGTGTCCGCAGCGGCGGCGGAGGCAAGCTTTGAGTTTGATGTGCTCGCTGATCCCCGCGTGGATGCCGGCGCGCCGCATATCGCGGACTGGGTGGATACGCAGCGAAGCATCGCGGCGCTGCTTGAGGAACTCCTCGCCGGCCTGGACGGCGCCCGGGAGGCTCGAACTCGTGTGCTGGAACTCCAGGCACAGAACGAAGCGACCGAGTTTCAGGCGCTGGCAACGGCCGCGGTCGACGCGATCGACGCCTGGGAAGACCAGCTTACGGAGCTGCGCCACGAGACCTTCGAGGATGAGGATGCCTGGGTCATGAAGCTCGACGGACAGCTGCGTCATCTGCTGGACGTGGTGGAGGACGGTGGTGCGCCCGTAACCGGGGGCGCTCGTGAGCGCTTCGACGATCTCGCGGAGCAGTGGGCCCGGCAGCGCGCCAGGCTCGCTGAGATCACAGAGCGCGAGCTTGCCGCGGTAAACGGCTGGGCTCGGGATCAGGCGCTGCCCCAGGTCCGCAACCCCCTGCGCTGAGTGTGCGCCTGCTCGGGGGCGGACTCTTTGCGCAGCTGCACGGTGAGGCTCTTGCCACGCTATGAAAGTCAGTCCCCGAAAAACGTCGTTGCGCGGACTGCGAATCTTCTGCACAGCGGCCAAGTATTGCAATCATACGCTGGCCGCAGAGGAGCTATCGGTGACCGCCTCCGCCGTAAGTCATCAGGTGAAGAGTCTGGAGGACGAACTCGGAATCGTGCTGTTCACGCGGGAACGCCGCTCGCTGCGTCTCACCGAACAGGGTGAGCGCCTCTACCGGGCCCTCGAGCCCGCAATCGCGGGTATCGACGATATCATTGCCGAGGTGCAAAGCTCCGCGGCGCCGCGCCGGCTGCGCGTATCGGTGCAGCCCTTCTTTGCCAGTGAATGCTTCGTGCCGCAGCTTGAGGACTTCACGGCGAAGAATCCCGGTATGGAGATTTTTGTCGATACCAGTGACGAAACGGCAGAGCGCCATCCCACCAGCGCCGATGCGTCCATACGACTGTTTCGCCAGCAGCCATCCCAACTCAGGTCGGATCGACTCTTCCCTCTGCGTCTGATTGCGGCCTGCTCACCGGGTTTTTTGAAGCGCTACCGCGACGAGAAGTCCGGTGTGCTCAAGCCGTTCCCGCTCCTGGTGCATACGAGCCGCCCTGAGGCCTGGCCAAGCTGGTCGCGGAGTACGGGGATTTCCTTGCCCGAGGCGACTTCGGTGGTTCGTGTGGACTCCATGATTGCTGTCGCCCGGGCGGCGGAGCGAGGCGTGGGCGCCGCTCTAGTTCCGGTGCCGCTGAGCGACAACTGGTTCAAGTACGGTGCTCTCGTACCCATGTTCGAGGAAACGGCAGATATGGCCGAGTCCTACTACCTCGCCTATCCGGCTGCTAAAGCGGAAGTGCCCGAGGTGCAGGCACTGCGACGCTGGGTACTCGAGACGTTTCAGGAGCATGAACCACTGCGGGGCAATAACGCCTAGCCGATTCAAAGGGCGTTTGGTCTCCGAATCGGTGGGATAGGGCGGCCAGGTTCAGGTCGCCGTTTTGGTCGATCTGGCGACCATCAAGATTTTCTCAGCTCAGTTTCAACTTCTTTTCGTTTGTCGCTCCGGGTCGCGGACTTTACATTGCGCGGCGATCGCATCGCTCATGAGGCGGTGCGGCACCAGAACCAATGACCAGGGAGCTGAACCATGACACCACGAGCCAAAGTAACCGCCATCGCCTGCGCGTCGCTCAGCGTCGTCGCCCTACTTGCCGCGCCGTTTGTTGAAGCTGAAGCCGAAGCGGCCAGCGATTCCGCCTCGGGCTACCAGATGACCGCTGTGATTGATCGAGCTCGCGGCAAGTCCGTGCTCGCAGGGGACTATGAATCCGCCATCGAGCGCCTGATGGGGCAGCGCCGCAAGCGATTCGAAAGCAGTAACAATCTTTGCGTTGCCTACGCCATGACCGGCGATTTTGACAGGGCCGACGCCGCCTGCGCCGACGCTCTTAAACTGTCCGAGGAATCGCATATCCGCCGCGACAAGGCCGTCGCTCTGTCGAACATCGGCGTGCTTAAAGCGGTCGGCGGTGATCTGAGTGGTGCCCGGGCCGACTTCAGCAAGGCCCTCGACCTGAGTGGTGAGCTCAGTCAGGCCAGTGACAACCTTTCTCTGCTGAGCTCCGGCGACGCTTGAACGCCGCGAAACGCCCTCTTTCCGAAAGGTGAAACGCAGCGGCATACTCTGACTCGGCCCCACTACGGGGATACATTGCTCCCGCATGTGCTAATCGAGGAGGCGCGCGTGTCAGAACCGTTTGTGTTTTCACCCCCGGCCCCCACTACAGTGCCCGTACTCGGTGGGGGTCTCTTTCCCGTGCGTCGCGTTTTCTGTATAGGACGCAACTACGCGGACCATGTTCGGGAAATGGGTGGCGATCCGCGCTCCGATCCGCCGGTGTTCTTCAGCAAGCCGGCGGACGCCGTGGTGCCCGGCGGTGCCGATGCGCCGTACCCTCCGGGCACTGACAGTCTGCACTTCGAGGGTGAGTTGGTCATCGCCCTGCATCGGGGTGGGACCCTATTGTCCTCGCGCGAGGAAGCGGGTGCCCTGATCTTTGGGCAGGGCTGCGGTTGTGATCTGACCCGCCGAGATTTACAGGACGCGGCAAAAAGCGCCGGTGCGCCCTGGGATGTCGCAAAGGGATTTGACGCTTCCGCCCCCGTGGGCATGCTGGCTCCGCTTGCCGAAGTCTCGCCGAACCAGCTTGACGATGCGCGACTGATTACCCTCGTGAACGGCGAAGAGCGTCAGAACGAGCCGCTCACGTCGATGATCTGGACGGTGCCCGAAATCATCATCGCGCTCTCGCAGCTGTTCCAGCTCCAAGCGGGCGATTTGATTTTTACCGGCACGCCGGAAGGAGTCGGGCCCCTTCGACGCGGGGACCAGGTCCGGGTGCGCATCGGTCCCCTTCCTGACCTCAGCTTTCGGGTGAGGTGAACGTCTCGCCGAGGGCGTGACGCGCTTTTCATGCGATCCAGGCAACTGGCACCTTGGCTCCTGGTTCCCGCGGCGATCGTCGTGGGCGTCGCGATCGGCGGCGCGGCGGGTGTGGCGAGTGCACGCGATGCGGATGCCCTGGTTGGGGGAGCTATGGTCATGCTGGGTGCCATGGCCGGGGGTGTGGCGGGACTGCTGCTGGGAGCGCTGGCCGCCTGGAAGCTCCCGGCGCGGTGGGTAACGCCAGCGCTATGGTGCCTCGGCGTGCCGGCGATCGTAATCCTGGCCTTTGGCATCCGCGGCGCCTGGAAAATCGACCAGTCGACACGGGATCCGGACGAAGCCTATGCGGGCCTTCCGCGATTCGTTGTTGTGCTTGAGCGAGATCCCGCGTTCGACCCCTATCTATCACCTCGCGTCGAAGTCGACGCCATCCGTCGACACTGGATCACGAGTCTCCCCGATGGACGAAGCTGCCACGGACGTCTTCGGGCCGAAGTACAGCGTCGCTTGAGCGAGGTCCTGCCCGACGGAGACCCGCCGGATGAGTGTAGAGACCAGGCGCCAAGTGGCTCAATGGAAAGGCTTATGTGGCAGATTGAGGGTGCGGGTTCCGGCGCGGCGCTGCTGAACGCGGAATGTCTCGCCGTGGCACCGGGCTACGCGCGTCTGGCCCACACCCTGGCGATCGCGTCGAGCCTTGCGGACAGCGCCGTGTCCTGCGACTGATGCTGTCGCTTCGCTTACTCCCCGTCGTTCTTTCTGCCTTTACCGTTGCTGTCCGGTCGGCCGAGCTTCCCCCGGCGTGCGGACCTGCGCCGACTGGTCGAACCCTGGCACACGTTTCCGGCGAGCTTTCCGGCGGAGAGAAATTCCATATGTTTCTGGCACCAGGTTTTAGTCTGACGCTCGAACCGGCCGATGCCGGATGGAAGCTGCGAGTTCGCGATGCTGCAGGCCTCGACCTTTCTGCGATGACCCCACCGCGCTTCGGAGCCAATCCACGCGATCTCTTTGGCTGGCACTTCCGGGATGCCGCGAACGCGGGTCCCAATGATGGGTCTGTCAATGCGCCACAGCGTTTGCGGCTGTTCGAGTTTGAGCCGGCCTTAAGCGGAACGGCCGGGATCAAAGCCGCTCCCAGCGCGTTGCCATCTCCCGGGTCCGGCCGCGGCTGGCTCTTCATACACGGTCTGGGACTTGATGCGTTTCCCGATCCGCAAGACCGTCGGGCACGCGCCGTATGGATCCGTTTTGAGGTCTGCCTTAGCTGGCCGGAGAGCGCGGTCGTCCCGTCCCTGAACGCGACGGAGTTTGATGCCGAGGAGCGCGAGCAGCTCTACGCCTGTGGCCTCCCCACGAGCTGGCGTCCCCGGGCGTGGCTTCTACCGCGCTGGCTGGGGGGAGATTTTGATGATGACGGCGCCCTGGATTACGCCGCGCCTGTCGAACACAACGACGGCAGCAGGGCTATCGCGGTATGCCTCGCCGGCACCTGGGTGCACCTTATCGGTTCGGGGGGAGTGGAGCTCGGAGACAGTACGGCGGTGCAGAGCATCGAGGCCTGGCATGTGAAGGAAACGGGTCGGGGATCCCCGGACGAACTGCGCCTGCTTCGCCACGAAAAATCGGAGCACGCGATCTGGGCCGAGGATCGGCAGCTCCGCGTTAGAACGCTTTATCGACTGGTGACCCGGGAGCCGCGTTCGTCCTAGGGTTTTGGTCAATACGCAGGCACTGTCCTACGCAACCCATGAGCCGTGATCAAGATTGCTACGGCCGCTACGGCATAAGTGAGCAGGCCCATGGTAAGGACGCCGCCGTAATTGTTAGCCGAAACCAGGCTCGCGGCGGCAGCCGGGCCGAGACCGGCGCCAGCGCCGCTCGCGATCCCGCCGGCGGTGACCACGGCTCCGCCCGGGTCAAGGTCTGCGAGCAGACTCTGGATGTAGGGTGTCACGAAGGCCCAGGTGACGCTGTGTATTGAAGTAAACAGCAGGAAGCTCACATAGCCGTTCGCCTGCAGAATGCCCAGCAACGAAACCGCACCCACGGCAAAGCCCACCAGAACCGGCAGTGCATGGCCGAAGCGCGATCCCACCAACACAATCGCAAAGGCACCGGGAACACCCAGCATGGAGGCGATGCCCAGCGACGCACCGATCTCGCTGTCAGAAAGTCCGCCGTGATGGGCGATGCGCTCAAGGTAGACGTCCGTTCCCACGTTGGATGCCTCGCTGAAACACAGGGCGGCGAGTCCGGCCAGCGCTGGAACCGTCATGAGCAGTTTCCATTCGCTTCCCCGAATTCTGATCCCTGCGCCGTCTGCCGTAGCACTCGGTAGGTTGCGGACCAGAGGTAAAGCCAGAAGTTGTAGCGTCGCGAAGCTGAGGTAGAGGCGTCTGACCGACAGATCGGGCAACCAGGTTGGGATTGCCCAGAGCGCCACGCCGGCGATACCGAACTGAAGCATCATGAACAGACCGTAGGCCTGTTCCGAGTGTGCTTTTCGCGCGAAGGAACTCATCACCGCCGCATAGGCCGCGCCTTCACCCAACGCATTCAGGGCGCGGAAGGCGTAGAACAGCTTCAAGTCCGTATAGCTGAACGCCGCTGCGGTGTTGCAGGCGATAGCCAGGAGCAGTCCGCCGACCGCGAGTTGGCGGAGCGGTAAGCGGTGCATGAACAGGGCGCAGGTGAGGGCGATAGAAACGGACCCGACGGCGCCAAAGCCCGAAGTCATGCCGGCCTGCGAGTCGCTCAGGCCTCCCGAGTCTACGAGCACGCCGGTGATGACCGGCCCGATCAGTATTGGAATGAGCGTGACACAGCCCAGGAGCGCGGTGGCCCAGGTGCTTGGCGGGGGCAGCGCCAAGGGTCAGCCCGTTCCGTGGCTTTGGAGGATGCCGTAGAGGTCGGTGCGACGATCGCGGAATACGCCCCATTGCTGGCGGTAGTCAGCGATGGCGTCGAGATCAAAGTTCGCCACAAGCACGGTTTCGCTGTTTTCATCCGCCTGCTCTACGACGGCGCCCGTGTAGTCCGCGATGAAGGAACTGCCATAGAAGTCCAGAGTCAGCGAGTCATCCTGCGTCGCAACCTCACGGCCGATGCGGTTCGACGCGACCAGGGGCATGATATTGGCTGCGGCGTGGCCCTGCATCACCCGCATCCAGTGCTCCCGGGAATATAGATCGGGATCACCGGGCTCGCTGCCAATGGCCGTGGGGTAGAGCAGTACCTCAGCCCCCATAAGCGCCATGGCTCGCGCCGCTTCCGGGAACCACTGGTCCCAACAGATGCCGGCACCAATTCGCCCGTAGCGTGTGTCCCAGACTTTGAATCCCGTATCTCCCGGGGCGAAATAGGTTTTTTCCTGGTAGCCAATGGAATTGGGGATATGGGCTTTGCGATACACGCCCAGGGCGTCGCCGCTCGCATCGATCATGCACAGGGAATTGAAAAAGGTATTGCCCGATCGCTCAAACCAGCTAATCGGGAGGACGACCTCGAGCTCCGCGGCCACGTTCTGGAAGTGGCGGATTAGGGGGTTGTCGTCCACGGGCGTTGCAAGATCAAAGTGGCCGCCGTGCTGCTCGATACAGAAATAGGGGGCTTCGAAAAGCTCCTGGATCAGTACAAGCTGAGCACCGGCCTCCGCCGCGCGGCGCACCAGGCGCTCCGCCGTGGCGATATTGGCGTCGCGATCCCAGGTGCAGGCCATCTGAGTGGCCGCAACACTGATACTGCGCATTCGTTGTCCCCCGAGCTGCCCAAGGTCCAGTCCAGCGCCTATGTTGGGGCACTGGGCTAGGGCAGGCAATTTCTTTATGGTGAGAGCCGCCTAAGCAACCACAGCGGTTCCGCAATGACGCCAAACTATCGCATGCCTGCTGAGTGGCAGTCTCACGAGAGATGCTGGATGGCCTGGCCAAGCCGCGATGGCATGTGGCCGAACCCCGAGGGCACCTGCGCGGCTTACCGCGATGTGGCGCACGCGATTGCGGAGTTTGAACCGGTGACCATGGTGGTGCCGCCGCAACTTTGTCAGCAGGCACGGAACTACCTGGGCGGAGATATTGCTCTTTTGGAGATGCCTATCGACGACTCCTGGGCGCGTGACAGCGGCCCGAATTTCGTTGTTGACGAGAACGGTGATCTGGCCGGCGTATGCTTCGAGTTCAATGCCTGGGGTGGCAAGTATCATCCTTATGACGATGATGCCTGCATGGCTGCAAACATCCTCGAGCATCTCGGCCTGCCTGTTCTGAAGTCGAAGCTTATCGCGGAGGGCGGGGGTATCTGCGTGGATGGGAAAGGTACGCTCCTGACGACGGATACCTGTTTTCCAAACGCCAATCGAAACCCCGACTGGTCGCGGGAGCAGATTGACGCGGAGCTGTGCGCGCAGCTTGGTGTCGAGAAAGTAATCTGGCTCCCCGGTGACCCGCTGGATCAGGAAACCGATGGCCATGTGGACGGCGTGGCGATGTTTGCGAAACCGGGCGCCATCATCATCGAAAGCACGGACGATGCCGACGATCCGCGGGGCGAATACTTCGGCCAACTCCGCCAGGCTCTGGAGGGCGAGCACGATGCGCGGGGGCGACCGCTCCAACTCTGGACGTTGCCCGAGGCCCCCGCCGAGAGCGCGCTGAGCGACAACTTCTGCCTGTCCTATGTGAATTTCTATATAGCGAACGGGGCCATCATCGCGCCCGCCTACGGTGTTCCCACGGACGACGCGGTCCGCGAACGGCTCCAGGACTATTTCCCCGGCCGTGCTATTCGCATGATCCCCATCGATGAAATCGCCCGGGGTGGTGGGGGCATTCACTGCATTACGCAGCAGCAGCCCGCGGCCGGCGTCGCTACGCAAGGGTGAGGCGATAGTTGAAAAGCCCCCATGCGAGGGCTTCACCAGGATGTAGCAAGATTAGCTGGGTTCGTAAGAACGTTCGCGACGCCCATTCATGCGGGGTTGTAGGCCGTAACGAACCAGGCACTGGAGGGCGCCCAAATGCTGCCGTCGTCCCGTTGGTAGCGCCCGACAACATCGACGAGGCGCTCCTTTACCTGCGGGCGAAGCCGTTCTCCGGTCTCTCCGGCGAGGCGAATGATTTCCCCCGCGGGACCGATTTCCAGCGCAAACTCCACAGCCTCCTCGATGTTTCTGCCGATGCAGATGTCAGAGTCGAAACGCTCAAACTGCACGCGCTCGAAACCCGCGGAGATGAGCAGGTCGCTCACCAGGTCCGGGCCGGCCATGGAGAAGGGACCGGGCCCGCAGTGAACCTCATCCGTATCTTCGTGGGCCACCACCGGAACAATCTCGCGGGCGCAGCGTTCGGCGTCGTGCAGCCAGGGATTGTCCTCGCGCTTGCGCCATACCACCTGGGTAAAGCGGGCGCCCGGGGCCAGAGAGCGACGGATGTTGCGCATCGCCGCGCCGGGCATGTTGAAGAACATGGTGCCAAAGCGTGCGAAGGCGGCATCGTAGGGTCCGCGGAGGTCATCCACCTCGACATCGGCAACGAGGAAGTCCGCATTCTTCGTGGCCGAGTCGTGGGCCGCATCACGGCTCGCTGAGATGAAATTCGCGGCGCAGTCCACACCCGTAGCCGATCCGCTGTCGCCGACGGAGCGCGCGATCTCGATCGTGCAATCTCCGAAGCCGCAGCCGACGTCGAGCACCCGCGCATCGGGGTCGAAGCCCCGGCGCCCGAGTATCTCCTGGCTGATGGCCGCGTAACCTTCGACGAACAGGTACTTGAAGCGCGAGAACTTGTCGAAAAGCACCGTGTTCCAGGCTTCTATAACTACTGCATTGCTCATGACTGGACTCCTGGCTGCTTAGGCGAGCAGCTGCGCGCCGGAGGCGATGAACGCCATCGTCCGGGGCGCGCCGGCGATCTCGGCGCCGTCGATGAGATCGGCCTCGCTGATGTCCTTCGCCTTGGCGCAGGCCGGGCACAGCCAGATATGGCCTCCGTTGGCCAGGAAGGCCCCGATAAGACTCTTGAGCGACTCATAGCCCTCGGCAATCAGGTTGTCGCTACCGCCACGGCAGCACAGACGACTGGCTTCGGCCGAGATAAATACAGCGGTCTCCGCCGTCTTGGATGCGGTAACGGCAAGAATGAAAGAGATGGTCGCGCGCTCCACATCGTTCGCGCCGTTTTGGCAGTTGATCAGAAACTTCTGTTCCGTGCTCATGATGACTCCCCCCAAGGGATAACGGTTAATTCGGTGTCCAAGACCGCAGGCGGACTTTGAGTGGGGCGAAGCTTAGGAGCGGTGCGCCCGCGAAGCTTGGAGAGGACAGGGATTTTTTATGGAGAAAGGTTGGGGATTGGTATAGCGTCGCCCAAGGAAGAGTTCCAACGCACAAAGGCTCAATACTGCTGTATCAATTCGACAACTTCACCTTTGATTCCGAAGCCCAGGAACTGCGGCGCGCGGGTGAACTGCTCCACACCGAACCCCAGGTGCTGCAGCTCCTCGACCTGCTGCTTGCCAACCATGGGCGCGTGGTGTCCCGGGAGGAGATCAACAGCGTGGTGTGGCGCGGCCGTATCGTCTCGGACGCAACCCTGAGCAGCCGCGTCAAACTCCTGCGCCAGCTCCTCGACGATGACGGCCAGCGACAGCGTCTGATCCGCACCGTGCATAAGCGCGGTTTTCGCTTCGTGGGGGAACTCGCCGCTGCCGATGCCGAAGAATCGTCGGAAGCCGGGCCGATGAAGCAGGAGCCAGCGCACTCCCGCAGCCCAAGGGTACTGATTCTCCCGTTCGTAAACATGTCCAGTGAACCCGACCAGGAGTACCTGGTAGACGGCATCACCACGGACATCCTGGGTCATGTGGGCAAGTACCATTGGCTGAATGTGGTGGCGCGCAACACGGCCTTTGGCTTCAAGGGAAGCAGCATAGACATCCCGGCCGTGAGCGCCCAGCTCGACGTGGACTACGTTGTGGAGGGCACGGCCCAGCGCAGCGGCGATCGCGTGCGCGTGAATGTCAGCCTGGTCGATGCCTCAAGTTCCCGGAGCCTGTGGTCCGAGCGCTTTGACCGGGAGTTTTCCGACATCTTCCAGCTCCAGGACGACATTACTGGGAAGATCGTTGCGCGCCTGGTGCCGGAAATTGGTTACGCGGAGCGCAATCGCGTGCTCGCCACGCGGCCGGCGACCCTCGAAGCCTGGGACTGCTACCACATGGGTATGTACCACTTCTTCCGCTTTACCGGAGATGACAATCTCAAGGCCCAGAACATGTTCCGGCGCAGCTGCGAGATCGATGAGCGTTTCGGAGACGCCTGGGTCTGGTGGGCTTATGCCACGGTTCTGGGCATGGTGTACTGGGAGACGGAGCCAACCCGGGAAAAGCTGGACGACGCTCTGCATGCCTGTGACCGGGCGATTGGCGCCGACGGCAGGAACGCCACGTTCTATGCGCTGCGCGCCAGAGTACTGCTCGCCCGGGGCGAGTACGATCGTGCGCTGCATGAGAACAAGCGGGCGATAGAGCTCAACCCCACGCTCGCCGTGGCCTACTGCGCCCTGGGTGACTCCCTGGCTTACGGTGGCCACTACGACGAATCTCTCGCCTACTTCGAAAAGTCCATCGAGCTGAGTCCCAACGATCCACAGCTTTGGGCCTTCTACACCTACGGCGCGCTGGCTTTACTGTTCAAGAAGGACTTTGAACGAGCCCTGACCTGGTTGGATCACGCCCGGGGCATTCCCAATTTCCAGTACTGGACCATTGCTCACCGGGTTGTCGCCCTCGCACACCTTGGCCGTTTGCAGGAGGCGGCAACCGTTGCTGAGGAATTGCGGGCGGCGGTCCCGGCGTTCTCCCTGGAGTTTGCGCGGCAGAAGCTGTTCTACCTTAAGGATGCGGCTCAGCTGAGCCTGTATCTCGATGGCCTGGCCGCGGCGGGTATCGAGTGAAGTCTACTCTGCTCGCTTAAGCTCGAGCTGCCCTTGCAGCGCTCGTGTTCCTGAGGGTGCGACCCGCTAGCCGCCTTCGCCGGGCGGTTCGAGACGCAGAAGCATCCCGTCCGTGTCTTCCGGACCTCGCGCACGGCCCTCGGTCAGCACGTAAATCAGCCCATCCGGGCCCTGGCGGATATCGCGAAAGCGCACGCCCAGTTCGCTCAGCATGGTATCGCTCTGTTTGATGAAATCGCCGTCGATCACCATCTGGGCGAGAATCTTTGTGCCCGCACCCGCGATCATCAGGCTGCCCTGGAGCTCCGGGAGCTTGTCCCCGGTGTAGAACACCATGCCCGCGGGATTGAAGGGCGGGTTCCAGAAGAACGTCGGCATGTCCATGCCTTCCCGGTACCAGGGCTGTGCGGAAACAGGTTTCCCGAAGTAGTGGCGACCGAGGGAGACCAGCGGCCAGCCATAGTTATGACCCGGCAGAACACGGTTGATCTCGTCCCCTCCGGCGGGACCAAACTCGGAGGCCCACATGACGCCCGTATCTGGATCCCAGTCCATGCCGTACACATTGCGGTGCCCGTAGCTGTAAATCTCGTCGAGGGCGCTGGCGTCATTGACGAAGGGG
>JBCBTK010000010.1:0-206201 GCA_039818725.1 Pseudomonadota bacterium | reverse complement strand
GGACGCTCAAGCAGAACGGGACCGGTCTGCCACCCAGCGTCGGGATGTGGCGCTTACGTCACTGTTTACGACCCGAGCGTGGCACGGAGCAGGGGAGGTAGGTGGCCGTGTCCTTCGAGCGTCCGTCGAGTGCCTCAAACAGTGCGCAGGCCCTGCTGGAGCTACGCGAGCAGCTCGAAGGACACGGCCACCTGCCTCCCCGTCTTTCGAAGACAAATACCGACAGAGCTACGCGAGCAGCTCGAAGGACATGGCCACCTGCCTCCCCGTCTTTCGAAGACAAGTACCGACAGAGCTACGCGAGCAGCTCGAAGGACTCGGCCACCTGCCTCCCCGTCATTCGAAGACAAGTACCGACGGAGCTACACGCACAGCTCAAGGGACATAGCCAGCTGCCTTACTGGCTTCGGATGGCATAATTTCTGCTCGTTCGAAGTACCAACAAAACAAAAACTTTCCAAATCAAGATCCGCACAAAAAGAGAGCCATCGATGGAAACAGCCATGCACGACTTCATCCAGCGCCTGCCCAAGGCGGAGCTCCATGTGCACCTGGAAGGAACTCTCGAACCCGAACATATCTTCAGCCTCGCCCAGCGCAATGGTGTTGCGCTGGAGTATGAAACACCGGCGCAGGTCGTCGCCGCTTACGACTTCCATGACCTTCCCTCCTTCCTGAAGATCTACTACGCCGCCATGGACGTGCTGCGCGAGGAGGAGGACTTCTACGAACTCGCCCTGCACTACTTCCGCCGAGCAGCCGCTCAAAATGTGGTTTATGTCGAGCCTTTCTTTGACCCGCAGGCTCACACGAGTCGCGGGGTCGCTTTTGACACGGTGATCAAAGGCATCCATCGAGCCCAGGTCGAGGCGGCGGAAAAGCTTGGCGTTCAGAGTAATCTGATCATGTGCTTCCTTCGCGATATGAGTGCAGAGTCAGCGGCCGAACACCTCGAGTTGGCGCTGCCGCACATCGACAAGCTCATCGGCGTCGGCCTCGATTCCGACGAAAAGGACAACCCGCCGTCAAAGTTCGCGGAAGTCTTTGCCCGAGCCCGGGACCTGGGCCTGAAGCTCACGATGCACTGTGACGTAAATCAGAAGGACATTCTTGGCCACATCCGCGAATGCCTGGACCTTATTCGGGTCGACCGCATCGATCACGGCGTGAATGCCCTGGAGGACGACGATCTCGCTCGGGAAATCGCCAGGCGCGGGGTCGGTCTGACCGTGTGCCCCGTGTCGAACCGCTTCGTGGTACAGAACCTCACCGGCGATGAGATCCGTGACATGCTCCAGCGCGGCATGAAGGCCACGATCAACTCCGATGATCCCGCGTATTTCCGCGCCTATATGAACGAGAACCTGCAGGCGCTGGTAGACGATGCCGGCTTCACCCGCGAGGAGCTGCGCACGCTAACGCGCAATGCCTTCGAGGTGAGCTGGGCCAGTGAGTCACAGAAGCAGGGCTTTCTCGCTCGCCTTGAGCAGGTGCAGTGAGCATGCAGGACGCCATCGATCGCTTTTTTTGTCTCAGCGAACAACACAGCAGCATCCGCCAGGAGGTCATGGCCGGTGTCACCACGTTCCTGGCCATGGCCTATATCACGGTCGTTAATCCGAGCATCCTGTCCACGGCCGGGATGGACTTCGGCGCCGTATTCGTAGCGACTTGTCTGGCCGCTGCCATCGGCACGGCCATCATGGGTCTCTATGCGAACTACCCCGTGGCCCAGGCCCCGGGCATGGGCCAGAACGCTTTTTTCACCTACGGCATCGTGCTCGGCATGGGCTTTAGCTGGCAGAGCGCTCTGGGTGCGGTGTTTATCTCCGGTCTGATCTTTATTGCCCTGTCCGTGCTCCCGGTGCGGGAGTGGCTTATCAATGCCATACCGCGCTCGCTGAAACTCGGTATCTCCGCGGGCATCGGTCTCTTCCTGGGGATCATCGCGCTCTCAGGCAGCGGGGTGATTGTCAGCAACGACGCCACCATCGTCGGTCTCGGCGACCTCACCGAAACCCCTGCCATTCTGATGCTCTTCGGCTTCGTTCTGATCGCGGCGCTGGCGGCGCGCAAGATTGTGGGCGCGGTGGTAGTGGGCATGCTGGCGGTGACGGTGCTCGGCTGGCTCACCGGCGCCGCCGAGTTTGCCGGGGTGGTGTCAAAGCCCCCGAGTCTGACCACCCTGTTTGAACTGGACATCTCCGCCGCGCTCGAGCTCTCCATGGTCACGGTGATCATTACGCTGCTGCTGGTAGATGTCTTCGATACCGCAGGCACGCTGGTCGGGGTTGCCAACCGCGCGGGCATGCTCGATGAGCGCGGCCACCTGCCCAGGCTGCGCCGGGCTTTGCTCTCGGATTCCAGCGCGACGGCGATGGGCGCCGTGCTGGGCACCTCGTCTACCACAAGCTTTATTGAGAGCGCCGCCGGCGTTGAGGCCGGTGGGCGGACGGGGCTGGCGGCGGTGACGACGGCTGTGCTGTTCCTGCTGTGCCTGTTCATCGCCCCGCTTGCTCAGAGTATTCCCTCTTTTGCGACGGGGGCGGCGCTCCTCTTCGTGGCTACCATCATGGCCCGGGCGCTGGAGGACCTGGAGTGGACCGATGTCGCCGAGAGTGCACCGGCCGTCGTAACCGCCATCGCGGTGCCGCTCAGCTATTCAATCGCCGACGGCATTGGCCTCGGTTTTATCACCTATGCGCTCGTTAAGGTGGCTTCGGGAAACGCGAGTCGCTGCCCTCTCGCCGTGTACGTGGTCGCCGGAATCTTCATGCTAAAGTTCGGCTTTCTGTCCTGACGGCGGCCTCTTTCTCGCATGGAAAAAATCTATATATCGGCCAACGATCTGTTGCTCGATTCCTTCCGTCTGGCCGAGAAGATTGTGCACAGCGGTTACCGTCCGGACTTCATCATCGGCGTGTGGCGCGGCGGCGCGCCGGTGGGTATCGCGATTCAGGAGTACCTGGCCTACGTCGGCGTCGAAACGGACCACATCGCGATCCGCACCTCTTCCTACACTGGGATCGATCAGCAGGAGAAGACCGTCCGCGTCCACGGCCTCGATTACATCATCGACAATGTGAATGCCGAAGACGATGTGCTGCTCGTCGACGATGTATTCGACTCGGGGCGGAGCGTCAAGGCGATCTTTGACAGGCTCAAGGCCAAGTGCCGGCGCAACATGCCGCAGAACATGAAGGTGGCGACGCCCTGGTACAAGCCGGAGAAAAACGTCACAGACATAAAGCCGGACTACTTCGTCAACGAGACCGACGCCTGGCTCGTCTTTCCCCACGAACTCGTGGGCCTGACCCAGCAGGAAATCATCGATAACAAGGGCAGTCTGGCCAGTACCCTGCGATCGCGCCTGCGCGACGCCAGCTGAGCTCGATCCCAGGGTGTTTTCACCCGTTACAGCTTCAGCGCATCAAACTCCACGAGTCGCGTGAGCAACTCATGAAGGGGCTGCTCGACCTGCTCGCGCGTGGACGCCTCTGTGAGCTGGTTGATGGCAGCGACGATGGCGATCCAGCAGCGCATGTGTCGCGTGCTCAGCTGCGCGGCTATGTTAATCAGATCCCGGGCCAGCGGGAGCGTTGCGCCGGCAACGCGCTTCAACGCTACCAGGTGCTCTATGTCGAGCTCTGATCGTTCAAGGCGCTCAAGGAGCTGGGTCACCAGCACGGGCTGGGACTCAAGCATGCGCGTGGCGGCGGGCTCGGCGTCGGGTGCGAGATAGGCCAGGTCCAGCTGCGACAGGAAATCGCGCAGAGCGCTGCGCAGGTTGAGCCAGAGTTCACGGCGTCGATACAGATCGCGCAGCTGCTGGATGAAGGTGAAGAGTCCCACCAGGAAGAAACCTTCCAAACAGAAACCGATCAGTTCGGGAAGCAGGTTTTCCCGGAAGGAACTGTCGTCCGCCTGGGACAGAAAGAGGGCGTAGAGCGCGAGGCCGCTGAGGCCGAAGACCGCGAGCGGCAGGACCAGCAGCAAGCGGTTCAAGAGTCCTCAGTCCCCTGCGTGAGCGCCTCCACAACTCGTATGATCTTGCCCGCCTCCGCGGGCGTCAGGTCGTGGGGTATGCCGTGCAGGAACACCACGCGATCTTCATCGAGAGGAATCGGGAACACATCGGCCCGCATGCGATCCATGCCCAGGTGAACGGCTTCCAGAGCGCGCTGCGCTGATCTGTCATCGCGCACCCACGCGTCCGCGTCTTGCGGAGATTCCGGCGAATCTCCTGGCGACGGCGGCTCGGCCGAAACTGCGGTCGGCATTTCCGGGGCGAATTCAGCGAAGGCTTCGAGCGCCGCCGAAAGGCGCTCGGCATAGAGTTCGGCAACTTCAGGCCTGAGAGAACTCCGCGGATTGTTGGCAATGCGCTCGCGAAGCACCGCGTAGTCGAGACAGCGCAGATCCGCGGCTTCTTCTGCATTCAGGTGCTCAAGCAGCGCCTCGGCGGCCTTGCGACGGCTGCGGGCGGTGGCCGGGTGCATACGTCCCGCCACGGCTGCCTCGCGCAAGAATGAGAGCAAGCTCTCGCTCGAGTAATCCCCACCCATGAAAACGCCGCCTTCTCCCTGTCCCGGGATTGTGACCGATCAACCGGGACCTGAGAAGCGCGGGACGCGGAGACGAACCCCGTCCTAGTGAGATATGCAGGCTAGAGCTGGGTTATTCGGCAGACGCTAGCGTGGCTGCATGCGAATGGCACCGTCCATGCGGATCACTTCACCGTTCGTATAGTCGTTCTCGACGATGTACTGCGACAAGTGGGCGATCTCGTCGGCGCGGCCAAGACGCTGTGGAAAAACGGGCTGCTCACAGAGGCTCTTGTACGCCTTCTCTTCAATCGTGTCGAAGAGCGGAGTGTGGATCAGACCCGGCGCGATGGTGTTGACCCGGATCCCGTGGGAAGCGAGGTCCCGGGCTATGGGAAGGGTCATGCCCACCACGCCGCCTTTGGAAGCGCTGTAGGCTACCTGCCCAACCTGCCCCTCGTATGCGGCGACCGACGCGGTATTGATGATCACGCCGCGTCCTCCGTCTTCGGTGACGGGATCCTGCTTGGTCATCTGCGTTGCGGCAAGGCGCAAAACGTTGAACGTGCCCACCAGGTTGATATCGATGATGCGCTTGAAGCGATCCAGGGCCAGCGGCTCACCACGACTCACGGTTTTGGCCGCGTCGCCAACGCCGGCGTAGTTGTTGCAAATGTGTACGGCGCCGAAGTTTTCAACGACCGCGGCCATCGCGGCTTCGACCTGCTCCTCGTCCGCGACGTTCACCTGGTGATAGCTGACGCCATCCCCCAATTCAGCGACCAGGGCCGACCCCCGGCTCTCGTTCATATCAAAAATTGCGACGCGGGCACCGAGGCCGTGATAGCGGCGCACCGTGGCCTCGCCGAGACCTGAGGCACCGCCCGTGACGATGGCTACTTTACCGTGGATATCCATTGTGCGTTCTCTCTCCCGTGCTAGTCAGGCGGCGGCGCGCGTGTCTTCCCGCGCCCGGTCCAGGGCAATCTGCGGCGGATCGAAGCGACCCCCGTACTGTTCCGCGAGCTCGCGGCAGCGGGACACAAAGCGTTCGTAGCCGTAGGTCGCCACGAACTGCAGCAGCCCACCGGTCCATACCGGGGCGCCGATGCCCATAATGGATCCGATGTTGCCATCTTCCTCGCTGCGCAAGACGCCGCTTTCGAGGCACTTAAGGGCTTCGATGACCTGCCGGAACAGCAGACGATCCTTGATGTCTCCCTCGGGCAGGTACACCTCGGACCGGTAGTAGAGGTCGAACAGGCGAGGCCAGATGCGCTTCGATCCGTCCTCCCCGTACTCGTAGAAGCCGCCGCCGTGATGGCGACCGCCGCGGCCGTTCTCCACAACCATGGTGTTCACCACGTCCCGCGCGACGCTGCCGTCGCCCCACTTGTCGAGAACACCCATGTCTTCCCAGGTCTCCCAGGCCTTGCGGGACAGCTCCATGCTGACCTCGTCATAGACCTGCAGCGGACCTACGGGCATGCCCACGCCCTTGCCCATGTTGTCGATGAGAACGGGATGGACGCCTTCGCTGAGAAGGCGCACGCCCTCATCGAGGTAGGTGCCGAAGGTCCGGGACGTAAAGAAGCCCAGGGAATCGTTGACTACAATCGGGGTCTTCTTGATCTGCTGCGTGTAATCGAAGGCTTTCGCCAGCGCTTCGTCAGAGGTTTGCTCGCCGACAATGATCTCGACCAGAGGCATCTTGTCGACGGGCGAGAAGAAGTGAATGCCGACGAAGTTGGCCGGTCGTTCACTCGCCTCGGCGAGCTGCGTGATCGGCAAGGTGGACGTATTGGAGCCCCAGGTGCCGCCATCCGCCAGGTAGCCCTCAAGTTGCTTCGTTACATCCTGCTTAAGCTTGATGTTCTCGAACACGGCTTCGATGATCAGATCGCAGCCCTCGAGATCGGCATCCGTCGCGGTGGGATGAATGCGCGCCAGCACTTCGCTGCGTTTCTCAACGCTCATGCGACCGCGCTCAACGCGCTTGTCCAGTAGCTTTTCCGAGTAGGCCTTGCCTTTCTCCGCGGCCTCAAGGGAGACGTCCTTGAGCACCACGTCGATGCCGGCCATGGCCGACACATAGGCGATGCCCTGCCCCATCATGCCGGCGCCCAGGACACCGACTTTCTTCGTTGTCTGCGGCGGTACGCCGTCGGGGCGGCTGGCGCCACCGTTCACTTTGTTCAGCCCGAAGAAGAAAGTGCTGATCATGTTCTTCGCCTGGGGAGTGAGCGTAAGCGCCGCGAGTCCCCGGGACTCCACCACAAGCGCCGTTTCCAGATCGAGACTCAGACTCTGTACGGCAATGTCCAGGATCTTCTCCGGTGCCGGCAGGAGCCCCCGGGTTTTCTGCATCAGCATCGCCGTACCGCCGGCGATAGCCTGCTGGATCTTCGGAGACGCGAATCCGCCGCCGGGTATTTTGTATCCCTTTTGATCCCAGGGCTGCACCGCGGCGTCCGCGTTGTCGCGATTGGCGAGAATCCACTCCTTGGCCTTCGGCACAAGATTCTCGACGTCGCTTACCAGATCGTGGATGAGACCGGCATCGAGCGCCTTTACCGGATCAATGCGCTTGCCCTCAAGCAGGTAGGGCAACGCCGTTTCAAGGCCCAGCAACTTGGTCATGCGCACCACGCCGCCTCCGCCCGGGAGCAGTCCCAGGGTGACTTCCGGCAGCCCGAGCTGTACCGAGCGATGGTACCAGGCGACGCGATGATTGCAGGCCAGACAGATCTCGAAGCCGCCGCCGAGAGCCGCACCATTGATCGCTGCAACCACCGGTACCGGGAGCTTTTCGAGACGGCGCAGCTGATCCTTGATCACGGCGATTCCGTCCACGAACTCCTCGATCCGATCGGGGGTGATGGCGACGAGATCGTTGAGGTCGCCGCCGGCGAAGAAGACTTTCTTCGCCGAAGCGATGACAACGCCGCTAAGCTCCGCTTCTACCTCAAGCTTTTCCACGACAGGCGCGAAATCGTTGCGGAACTCTTCGTTCATCGCGTTTACGGGGCCGCTCATATCCATCGTCACGGTGACGATGCCGTCGGCGTCTTTCTCATAATGCATGGTCATGGTGAGACTCCTCCTGGCGGGTCGCTTCAGACGCGCTCGATGATCGTGGAAATTCCCATACCGCCACCCACACAGAGGCTCAGCATGCCGCGGCGAAGATCGCGCCGCTCAAGTTCGTCGAGCATCACGCTCACCAGCATCGCCCCGGTCGCGCCCAGGGGGTGCCCCATGGCGATAGCACCGCCGTTGACGTTGGTGATCTCATGATCGATATCCAGATCCTTCATGTAGCGCAAAGCCACCGAGGCAAAGGCTTCGTTGATCTCCCAGAGATCGATGTCTTCCTTGCTCAGGCCGGCTTTTTCGAGGCATTTCTTGGCCGCGGGTCCAGGACCGGTAAGCATGATGATCGGGTCGGTCGCCAGTACCGCCGTGGCGAGGATGCGCGCGCGGGGCTTGAGATCCAGATCCTTGCCCGCTTTCTCACTGCCGATCAGGACAGCACTGGCACCGTCCACAATGCCCGACGAGTTCCCCGGCGTGTGCACGTGGTCGATGCGATCCAGGGTCGGGTACTTGCGCATGATCACATCGTCGAAGCCAAACTGACCGATCATTTCAAAGGACGCATTGAGGCCGCCGAGTGTCTCCACCGTGGTACCCGGCTTGATGAAGTCATCCCGCTCAAGAATGGTTACGCCACTCTCGTCGCGTACCGGGATCACGGCGCCGTCAAAGTAACCATTGTCGCGCGCGTGGGTCGCGCGTCGCTGGGACTCCGCCGCGTAGGTGTCCACGGCCTCCCGGTCCCAGCCCTCGAGCGTGGCAATGGTATCCGCGCCGATGCCCTGGGGAACGAAGCCGGTCTTGGCGGCAAAGGCCGGATCGGCGCTCATGGGGCCGCCATTGGAGCCCATGGGCACGCGCGACATGGATTCGATGCCGCCGGCGACGACGAGGTCTTCCCAACCGGACGCCACTTTTTGCGCCGCGATGTTGACGGCCTCGAGGCCTGAAGCACAGAAGCGATCGAGCTGTACCCCGGCCACCGACTCGTCCCACTCGGCGTTCTGAACAATCATTTTGGCGATATCCGAGCCCTGCTCACCGATGGGTGTGACGCAACCCATCACCACATCGTCGACATAGCCGGTATCGAGATCGTGGCGCTCTTTCATGGCCCGAAGCAGACCGGCACCCAGATCCAGCGGCTTGACCTCATGAAGACTGCCGCCGGGCTTACCCTTGCTGCGCGGGGTGCGTACGGCGTCGTAGATGTATGCGGCGTGAGGCATAACGGAACTCCTGAAGGGGGACAGATTCGGGACACGGATACTCGCTCCCGCACCCAAATTCACTCAATGACCCTTGGGCCTAGGAAAATAGACCGTAGATGACAGGTTTGCACGAATCCCTTACAGAGCGGGCGAGCAAGGGACCGTCAGTCCCTCCTGGACACTACGGCCCGCCTTTCAACCGCCAATGAAACCGAAGAGGTGACCGGCGATCTTGCGCAACTGGATTTCATCGCTCCCTTCGGTGATGCGGTAGCGGCGATGGTGGCGGTAGTGGTGCTCGAACTGCCGATGGCGCGAATAGCCCAGACCGCCGTGGATCTGGATGGCGGCATCGGCGGCGTCGCAGGCCAGTCGGTTTGCGCGGTAATTGCACACCGCCACCGTATCCGAGAGCTTCGAGGCCACTTCGCGCTTGTTCATGCGATCCATCTCCCAGGCGGTCTGCAGCGTCAATGCCTGGAGCGCAAGATGCTCCCCGTGCAGCTCCGCGAGGCGAAACTGGATCGCCTGATTGTCAGCGAGGGCACGGCCAAAGGTTTTGCGCTGGCGAGCATGGGCCACGCTCTCCTCGATGCAGTAGCGTGCCGTACCAAGGCTCGACGCAGCCTGGCGAATCCGGTTTTCGTGAACGAAATGCTGCGCAACGGCCAGACCGAGCTCCGGATCTCCGAGAACCGCGCCTTTCGGGAGCCAGACGTCGCGCAGGGCGATTCGTGGGTGGTCGGTGGGCATATTGAGGGTCCAGAGCCACTCCTCGATGGTGTAGCCAGGACTGTCCGTGGGCATCACGAAACAGCCGATGCCCCGGGCGCTGCCGGGATCACCCTGAATGCGGGCGAAAACCAGGATGTGACTCGCCGCGTGGGCGCCGGTGGTCCACATCTTCTCCCCGTTCAGAAGCCAGCCAGGCTTTCCGTCGCGCTCGGCGGGAACCGCGCGCGTTTCTAGCCAGGTGGCATCGGATCCGTGCTCGGGCTCGGTCAGGCCAAAAGACACCGCGATAGAGCCCTCGATGCTCCCGGGAATGAAGGCATCGCGCTGCTCGGCGGTACCGAAATCGCGGAACGCGAGGGTGGTCGGAAAGTTACCGACGACGCAGTGCTCGTTCTGGAGATCGCAGTGCAGTCCCAGGCCCTGCGCTGCAAGATGTTCGCGCAATACCGCCATCTCGAGGTTGGTCGCGTCACCTCCTCCGTACTCCGCCGGCAACGCCAGACCCAGAAAGCCGGCCGCGCGCGAGAGCTCCCGCGCCTCCGCCAGCAGCGCCTCCCACACGGCGGAGGGCTGTCCATCGCGCTCCCAGTCCGTGCGCGCATGTTCGCGGCGGTGGTCAAAGAAACGCTGATTGGCGTCGCGGGACTCCAATGGTTTTAGCTCGCGAGCAATAAACGCATCTATGGTTTCGATAAGCTCCGGCAGCCGTTCGCTGTAGAGTTCCTTCATAGGCCCGGCAGTTCCTCCGTTTCGTCGGCTTCTCCCATCGCTGCGTCGACGGCGGCGGCGACCTGCGGCCAGCGTTGCCGGGCCTGGCGATAGCCGCTGTAGCGCGGGTTGTCGATGGCCAGAGCGAGGACAGCCTGCTGACGGACGAGTTCAAGCGAGGCGCTATCCAGACTCAGCGCTCCGTCGCGCAAGCCCCGGGCGAGTCGCACGGACAGCCCGTTTGCGGGAATAGCCAGCGACGATGCCAGCTGCGCATCCAGGTCGTGTTTCACCCTGGCGTACCGGGCTTCGCGCTCGAGGAGCGCAAGGAGGTTGCGCGCGACGCGATTCTGGTACGCGGTATAGCCCTCCAGAACACCCTGGACATCCTCACGGAGATAATCAGCAAGCGCCCTTAGCAGCGTTGCCGCCGGGGTCACGCGCCCAGTTCCTCTAACAGCAGCAGGATGTCGATATCGGCCTCGGAACAGCGGCGTCCCACAGCGGCGCGCTCCAGCCCCGGATCGGCGCCACGGTCGTGAAGTTCGAGCATGGTCAGGCATACCAGCCCCCAGCCGAGGGCAGCGTAGAGTTCCCAGCGTTTGATGTCATCGAGATCCGGCGCCGTGCCGCGGACGCTGCGATAGCCATCGAGAAGCTGGCGATAGTCGCCAAAGCCTCCAACGGGAGATTCGCTGCCAAAGCGCCATACGTTGGCACAGAGGTAGGCAAGGTCTTCGGCGGGATAACCGATATGCGCCAGCTCCCAGTCCAGTACGGCCTGTAGCCCGCCCTGCCCGATCAGCAGGTTTCCGAGACGAAAGTCACCGTGACACAGAACGCGGGACTGGGAGGGCGGCCGCTGCTCGCGCAACCAGTTGAGGCCGAGCTGCTGCGCCGGCGAAGGATTGCCGAAGTGGTCGCACAGGGCCTGCAGTCGATCTAAGTCGGCGTCCCAGGGGAGGTCACGGAGTCCCGCCGGGCACTCGTCGAGCGCCACGCTATGCAGATTGCCCAGGGCTTCGCCGCATTCAAAGGCCAGGCGCCCGCGAACCGTCGCGAGGCGCTCGTCCCGGAGTATGCGCTGTGGCAGCGCCTCGCCCTCCACTCGGCTGAGAATCAGGGCTTCACCCAGCGGTTCACCAGCGCTCTGCGCCACGACCGTGGGAACGGGAAGGCCGGCGCGGCGAGCCAGGCCCATGAGTTCGGCTTCGGCGGCCAGGGGCATGGCCGGGCTCAGGGCGGGAATCAGGGCAGCGGTTTCGCCGGGCCGACGACGCAGGATCAGCGGCCGGCGCCGGCCCGCCCCGCAGCAGTCGAAGGCCCAGGTTTCCATGTTTGCGCCGCCGGAAAGGCGACGCAGCGATTCAACTTCGAAACCCTCGGGGGCACCCAGGCATGCGAGCAGCGCGTCGGCCGACGGCGCGCCGGGGGCGTCCTGCGCATGGGTGGCTCTACTCGCCGCGGAGGTGCCGCGCATGGAAAGCGATGTGATCCTCGACGAAGGATGCGATGAAGAAGTAGCTGTGATCGTAGCCCTCCTGCATCCGGATTGTGGCCGGGTAGTTGCTCTGGGCACAGGCTTGCTCCAGGAGCTCCGGTTTGAGCTGTTCCTCGAGAAACCCGTCGGCACCACCCTGATCCACCAGCAGCGGCAGCCGGGGTTCAGATTGGCCCACAAGCTCGCAGCTATCGTGCTCCTTCCAGCGTTCCCGGTCCGGTCCGAGATAGCTTCCGAACGCCTTCTCGCCCCAGGGGCAGCGCGTTGGCGCGCAGATCGGGGCGAAGGCAGACACGCTGCGGTAGCGATCCGGATTTCGCAGGGCCAGCGTCAGGGCGCCGTGACCGCCCATGGAATGACCAAAGATCGACTGCGCCGTGCCCACAATCGGATGCTGCTCGAGCACCAGCTGCGGTAGCTCGTCGAGCACGTAGTCGTACATGCGGTAGTGCGAGGCCCAGGGGGCCTCGGTGGCGTTGACGTAGAAGCCGGCACCCAGGCCAAGATCCCAACCGCCGTCGGGATCATCGGCGACACCCTCCCCCCGGGGACTCGTATCTGGCGCAAGCAGCGCTACGCCGTGCTCGGCGGCAGCGCGTTGGGCACCGGCTTTCTGTACGAAATTCTCGTCGCTGCAGGTGAGACCGGAGAGCCAGGTCAGCAGTGGTACCGGTCCTGCTTCGGCCTGCGGTGGCAGATACAGGGAGAAGTGCATATCGCAGGCGAGTACGGTGGAAGCGTGCGCGTAGCGAAGCTGCCAGCCGCCGTAGCTGCGAATGCGGGCTAGCTGTTCCACGACGCTTAGTAGAGCACGACGGAGCGGATGCTCTCGCCAGCGTGCATCAGATCGAAGGCGTTGTTGATCTCGTCGAGGGGCATGGTGTGAGTGATGAGGTCATCGATGTTGATCCGTCCTTCCATGTACCAGTCCACGATCTTCGGAACGTCCGTGCGTCCCCGGGCGCCGCCAAAGGCCGTGCCGCGCCAGCTGCGGCCCGTGACGAGCTGGAAGGGACGCGTCGAAATCTCCTGACCCGCGCCGGCGACACCGATGATGCAACTCTGCCCCCAACCCTTATGGCAGCACTCCAGGGCCTGACGCATCACGTTGACGTTGCCGATGCACTCAAAGCTGTAGTCCACACCTCCGCCGGTGATCTCAACAAGATGTCCAACGACGTCATCCACGTCTTTGGGATTCACAAACTCGGTCATGCCGAACTGTCGACCCAGGGCCTCGCGGTCCGGGTTCAGATCAACACCGATGATCCGGCTGGCGCCGACCATGCGGGCGCCCTGAATCACATTGAGACCGATGCCACCGAGACCGAAAACGGCCACCGTGGACCCGGGCTCCACCTTCATGGTGAAGGCTACGGCGCCGATGCCGGTCGTTACACCGCAGCCGATGTAGCAAATCTTGTCAAAGGGCGCGTCCTCGCGAACCTTGGCCAGCGCGATTTCGGGCAGCACGGTGTAGTTGGAAAACGTGGAGCATCCCATGTAGTGCAGGATCGGCTCGCCGTCGAGCGTGAAGCGACTGCTGCCGTCGGGCATAACCCCCTGGCCCTGGGTTTCACGAATGGCCTGGCACAGATTGGTTTTCGGATGCAGACAAAAATTGCACTCGCGACATTCGGGCGTGTACAGCGGGATAACGTGATCCCCGGGCGCGACACTGCTGACGCCGGGGCCGGTTTCCACAACCACGCCGGCACCCTCGTGGCCGAGTATCGCGGGGAAGGCGCCTTCGGGATCGTCGCCGGAAAGTGTGAACGCGTCGGTATGACAGATCCCGGTCGCCTTGATCTCCACCATCACCTCACCGGCGCGGGGTCCCTCGAGATCAACTTCGGCAACTTCCAGCGGTTTCCCGGCTTCAAATGCTACAGCGGCGCGAGTCTTCATGAGGCCTCATTCTTATGTCCACGCGGAGGACGCGAGTAAAGCACACAACGCCTGTGCGGGAAATCAAGCCGATAGGGCACGAGAACCGGAAGGGCTGGTCTTCGAAGAAGAACGGCGAGCGCCGCTGCGAGAGCGTCGGCGCCGGCGGGAACGCGGTGTCGCCTTGGCGGGCGTCTCGGGCGCCGCTTTGGTAAAGCCCGCGACCGACGCCAGCGGAATCGCTACCCCGGTCAAGCGTTCAATCGCCCGCAGGAGCGCTTCGTCTTCGGGGGTTACCAGGGAATGAGAGCGCCCCGCGGCGCCCGCGCGACCGGTGCGCCCAATGCGATGCACGTAGTCTTCGGCAACGGCGGGAAGGTCATAGTTGACCACGTCGGGTAGTTGATCGATGTCCAGGCCTCGCGCCGCGATATCCGTCGCCACGAGCGCCTGCAGCTGACCATCCTTGAACGCCTCGAGAGCACGCTGGCGAGCGTTCTGACTCTTATTGCCGTGGATCGGCGCGCAGCTGATCCCTTCTTTATCCAGGCGGCGACTCAGGCGATTGGCCCCGTGCTTGGTACGTACAAAAATCAGAACCCGCTGCCACTGCCGTTCGCGCAGCAGGTGCAACAGCAAGGGGGTCTTGTGCTCGCGATCGACGTGGTATGCCGCCTGTTCCACCCGGTCCGCGGTGGCGTTTTCGGCCGCGACCTGCACCTGCACCGGGTCATCGAGATAACGTCCCGCGAGTCGACGAATGTCCGACGAAAAGGTCGCGGAGAACATCAGCGTCTGCCGGTTGACGGGCAGGCGGTCGATTATTTTTCGGATGTCGTGGATGAAGCCCATGTCGAGCATGCGGTCGGCTTCATCAAGGATGAGAACTTCGAGATCGTCAAAAAACAGAGCGCCCTGGTTGGCAAGATCGAGGAGCCGGCCCGGCGTGGCGACGAGCAGGTCGACGCCGGAAGCAACGGCGCGGATCTGCGGCGGCAACTTGACGCCCCCGAAGACGACTTCGCACTTCAGGTCCAGATGGCGCGCATAGGCCGTGCTGCTCTCGTGGACCTGCAGTGCCAGTTCCCGCGTCGGCGTCAGCACGAGTGCCCGTATCTGCCTGGCTCGGGCCTGCCCCACGAAGGCAAGACGTTGGAGCGTCGGCAGGGCGAAGGCTCCGGTCTTTCCGGTGCCGGTTTGCGCAGCCGCGAGGAGGTCCTGGCCGTCGAGCACAAGGGGTACGGCCTTAGCCTGAATCGGAGTGGGGTCCTGGTATCCCTGGTCGGCGACAGCGCGGACCAGAGCGGGCGCCAGCCCGAGGTCTTCAAAACTCATTGTCGGTCCCATCAGCAAGGGGTGGCGGCCAGGATGGCCGGGCCATCGCTCACCGGCGGGCCTTCCAAGCGAGGAGGCTGGCGGGAGCACGATGGCTGCTGACGGGTTTAACGCACTGTCAGCCGGTGCGTAGCCGACATTCTAGCCCAGTTCGTGCAAAAAACAGAGGGGCCGCCTATCCCGGCTGTTTTCAGGCGAGATCCACCCACCGACCGTGGGCCAGAACGGCCGTGAGCTTCTCCTGCCGCGGGTCAAACACAACGGCATCCGCACGCCCTCCCGCGGCGATGGTCCCGGTAAGGCCGGGCAGGCGCAGGGCTCGGGCTGGGTTGCGCGTCATGGCCGCAAGGGCGAGGGAGAAGAGCGCGGCATCATCGCCATGAAGCTGGGCCAGCAGCTCCGGAAGGCAATCGGGCAGCGCGGCCGTGAGCCCTTCGAGCTCGCCGTTTACGTACACCGGAAGGGAGCCACCGGCGTCGGATGACAGGGTGATGCGGTCCCCTCGCGCGCCCGCGCTGATGAGATGGTTCAGGGCGTCTGCCGCGGTGATATCGCCCCGGGCAATCAGCTCCGGTGTCGTCGATACGGTGATATCAACGAAGCCGCCGTCCAGCGTCCAGGCGGCGGCCTCGTCGAGCAAGGGCCGCGAGCGATTGACGTGCGTTGGATAAAGAACGCGTGCGGGGAGATCGCTGTCGGTGATCGCGGCGCGCAGCAAGGCCAGCCGCGAATCGCCCGCGCCGACGTGTACCAGCACCGTACCACCGCTGCCCGCGAGCACCCCGCCGAGGCTCGTTTCCGCCGCAATGCGACGCAGCTCGGCCGCCGACGCCTGCGTACCGCGATGATCCGCGACGGCAACCTCGCCAACGCCAATCACGGGCTCGATCAGGTAGAGATCACGGGATACGTCGCCGGTGAGGGTGGGAACGGGGACGCGATAGGCGCCGCTATACATGAACGCATTGAGGCCTGCGCCGCGCAGCGCCATGGTGCTTCCGTACAGAACTTCCAGGCTGCGACCCAGGGAGTCGGTGCCCAGGGCGCCGACGGGACAGGTGACGCCGGCATTCAGGAACACCGACGCATCGAGTTCGGGGGTGCGGTTGGCGAAACCGCCCTCGCCACCGCCTCCGCAGGGGTGGGTGAGAGCGTCCACGAAGCCGGGAAGCAGGAGCTTGCCTTCAAGCTCGACAACCCTGTCGGCCGTCAGCGTGCCGGGCTCTCCGACTTCGAGGATGTTCCCGGCCCCCACCAGTACGTCGCAGATTCCGCGAGGGTCGGGATCGAAAAGCTCGGCACCCCTAAGAAGCATCATGCCGCGCCCTCCTGGCTGCGTCGCCGGAAAAAAGCCTGGGTGGCGTCACGCTTCTCGTGCGAGAGAAACACGATCAGGTCACCGGGCTCGGCCCAGCGCAGGGCGGTTTTTGCGGCGCCGAGCTCCGTCGCGGCCAGACCGATGGCCCGCGCTTCGTAGCCGGCCTCCCGGAGCGCCTGCTTCATCAACGCGGCCACCTCGCCCTGTGCTCTTCCGCGGGCATGCCCGTCCAGCCGCTTGAGCAGGACGCGGTCAAAGCGCAGGGGCTCGGCGGCGAGCGCAAAATCCCGGATATCCTGGTCGCTGCGATCACCGGCCTGCCCCGTCACGAGCATGCGCCGCTTCGCCGGCAGCTTGCTCACCACGGGCATCAGCGCCTTGAGTCCGGCCGGGTTGTGAGCGAAATCGAGGAACACGGTTACCCCATTGATCATGTGCACGTTGGCGCGACCGGGATTGTCATCGTTGCTGAGTGAACTGAGACCCTTCGCGATCGTCGCAAGCCCCATGTCCAGGCCGTCGGCGACCGCGGCCGCCGCAAGGGCATTGGCGATGTTGTGCAGCGCTGCGCCCCCGAAAGCCAGGGGCATACGCTTGACGCTGAGGAAAGACTCGCGCTTTTCTCCGCGCACACGCGTGAGCTGCCCCCGTTGCACTGTGAAACCGCAGCCACCGGACGCGACGTGGGCCGCAAACGCCGGGGCCCGGGGTGATCGGGAGAAGAGCACCAGCGAGGCTTTCGTCTGCGGGGCGAGGTCCATCAGGCGCGGATCCTCGGCATTCAGCACCAGGCGGCCGCGGTGATCGAGGGCCCGGGTGATGGACCACTTTACCGCCGTGAGGTCTTCTACGCTGTGAATACCGTACTCGCCAAGGTGATCGGCGGCTATATTCGTAATCGCGCACACATCGGCGCGCTCCACCGCGAGACCCCGACGCAACAGCCCACCGCGCGCGGTCTCGAGGATGGCCAGTTCGCAGCGTGGATCGCGCAGTACGCGTCGCGCTCCGCCGGGACCGGCGTAGTCGCTGCGCTCGACCAGCTCGTCGCCCATCGCGAGCCAGTCGGTGGAGCTGACGCCCGCGCAGACACCCGCGGCGCGCGCGATCGCTGCCAGCAGGCGTACCGTTGTGGTCTTGCCGTTGGTGCCGGTAATCATCGCCGTGGGCACGGCGCGCAGCCGCCTCCAGGGAACGTCATCCGGATGCGGCAATTCATAGAGGTCCCAGCTCTGGCCGCTGCGCCCCGTTCCCAGGGTCAACAGGTCTTCATCAAGAACCACGGGGGTACCGCGCTCCCGCGCCGCACTCAGCAGACGCTGCAGTCGCGGCCGCTCCTCGTCGCGATACTCACCGCGCAGGGTGCGGGCGGCGCGGCGCAGCTGCTGTCGCTGCGAGCCCTCAATCCAGTCCCGCGCCGCGTCAAAGGCGATCTCATTGAGTTCGACGGCGGTGTGCAGCCCATCGACGGGCGCCTGGAGAGCGAGGCTCACGCCGCCGTCGTAGCGTCGCGCCTTGAACTCAAGGGCATCCCAGTCCACTTCTTCCACGAGCCGCCGCGCGGTTCGCTCCCAGGCCGCGATCAGCAGGTCGCGGTCCACCTCGTCGACAGACACATCAATGAGGGCGCCGGGACCTGCAAGAAAGGGGCTGGGACCCGTGAGGCGCCGTGAATCGACGATATGCATCGGGGCTTAGTCGTCGCTTTCCCGCGCTATGCGCACGCCGCGTTCGTCGCGGATCAGTTCGAGATCGGCCTCCATGGAAAAACTGCCGAGAAACTCCTGGGGAATTTCGACGACGGGGCGTTCGTGTGTTTCGCCCACAACGTCTTCACCGGGCTGGAAGTAGATGATCTGCTTCCAGGACCGGGTTACCTGGTCGGCCAGAATCAGCAGCAGGTCGCCCCCGCGGGCCAACTCCAGCGCCGCCTGATTGGCGTCTTCCTCGGTCTCGATGATCTCGATCTGCTCTTCGCTCACGCCGGCATCCATCAGACCTTTCTTGAGGAGATCGGGAATCTCCGTAGGCCCGCGGCCACGGAGATTGTCGTCGCGGCGACAGATGTAGTGATCGAAGCGTCCCGCCGCTATGCGCGCCACTTCCAAAGCGTCGTCATCGCGACGGTCGCCGGGAATCGTAAGGACCGCGATTTTGCGTCCACTGACGTCGTAGCGATCGACGACATCGCAGACCATCTTTACCGCGGCCGGGTTGTGCGCGTAGTCGAGAATCACCTTGAACGGGTGCTCGTCGTACACGTTCAGGCGGCCCGGGGACTGGAAGAAGCTGCTGTCGAAGGTGCGCAGTCCGTGGCGGATATCCTCGAGATCCACCTTCATGTGATAGGCCATGGCGGCGGCGAACATGGCGTTCTGCACATTGTGCAGGGCACGCCCTTCGAGGGTCGCCGGAATGAGGTGTGTCCACAGCAGCGGGATGTTGTGGCCCTGCTCATCGTAGAGCGTGATCATGTTGCCGTTGATGCCCTGCTCAAGTACCAGGGCCGTGCCACCGGCTTTGACGTGCTCGCGCACCAGCGGGTGTGAGCGATTCATAGTCACGTAGCAAAGCTTGTCGGCCGTGCAGTAGTCCGCCATCTGCAGACAGAGGGGGTCATCTGCATTCAGAACCACGGCGTTCTTCGCGACTTCAACCACGACGCGCTTGACCTCGGCGAGGTCGTCCAACGTCTCTACGCCTTTCAGGCCCAGATGATCCGCGGCGATGTTCAGACAGCAGGACACGTCGGCACTGTGATACCCGAGCCCGCTGCGCAGAATCCCACCGCGGGCCGTTTCCATAACGGCGGCGTTGACAGAGGGATCTCGCAGCACAATCTGGGCAGCCGTGGGCCCGGTCATGTCACCGGCCACGGTCAGTCGCTGGTCAATGTAGACCCCGTCGGTACTGGTCTGGCCCACCGTCAATCCCGCCACCTTCAGAATATGCGCGAGCATGCGAGACGTGGTGGTCTTTCCGTTTGTTCCCGTAATCGCGGCAATAGGAATGCGCGACGGTGCGGTGTCGGGAAACAGCATATCGATGACGGGGCCGGCTGCGTCGCGCGGCTCGCCCTCCGAAGGCGCCACGTGCATGCGGAATCCCGGTGCCGCGTTGCACTCACAGATGCCGCCCCCGACTTCGCGGTAAGAACGCGAAATGTCGGTCGTGATGAAGTCGACGCCGCCCACATCCAGCCCTAGCGCCATGATCGCGCGTTCCGCCATGATGCGGTTGTCGGGGTGAATGACGTCGGTGACATCCACGGCCGTGCCCCCGGTGCTGAGATTGGCCGTGGGCTGCAGGTAAACCACGTCCCCATCCTCGGGAACACTATCGACGTCCATGGCCCGCTGGGCCAGCATGCGCTTGGCGGCGGCATCGAGGGAGATGCGCGTGAGTACCTTCTCGTGGCCGACGCCACGGCGCGGATCTTCGTTGACCCCGGCCACCAGTTCCTCAACGCTTGAGCGACCGTCGCCCACCACGTGAGCCGGGACGCGCTTCGCCGCCGCCACAAGACGCCCGCCCACCACGAGCAGGCGGTGGTCCAGACCTTCCAGGAAGGTCTCCACGATGATCCCGTCGCTGTGCTCCTTGGCCTTGTCGTAGGCTTTCTCCAGCGCCTCGTCGTCTTCAATATTCGTGCTGACGCCCCGGCCGTGGTTGGCGTTCAGCGGCTTGACCACCACCGGGTAGCCGATGCGCTTCGCGGCGGCGACAGCGCGGCGAAGGCGGTAGACCAGCGCCTGGCGCGGTACCGGGAGCCCCAGGTCGCCAAGAATCCGGTTCGTCTCGTCCTTCTCGGAGGCAAGCTCGACGGCGATATGCGGTGTACGGCTGGTGATCGTGGCCTGAAGTCGATGCTGGTGCCGCCCGTGGCCCAGCTGAATCAGG
The DNA here is from genome assembly GCA_039818725.1 of Pseudomonadota bacterium. Taxonomy (GTDB): domain Bacteria; phylum Pseudomonadota; class Gammaproteobacteria; order Pseudomonadales; family Halieaceae; genus Congregibacter. The sequence continues at coordinate 185,966 of JBCBTK010000010.1, read as the reverse complement.
CTGTGCTCGTTGAGTCGGATCCAGGGAATGCCCCGCTCCTCCGCAGCCTTGACCAGCGAGTGCGTGCTGGGGCCCAGCGAGCGCGACTGGCAGCGACGAATGAATTCGTCGCGGGCGTCAGCAAAATTGAAATCCTCGGGAACATCTTCGCTAAGATCAGCGGGCAGCAGCGAATGCATCAGGTCCAGGGCCAGGGCGCCGGCCTCCAGCCCCGCAAACTCCTCCTCGTACTCAAAGACCATGTCGTAGACGCCCGTCTTGTCGGTCGATCGAGTCTTGCCGAAAGACACCTCGTAGCCGGCGACACCCTGCAGTTCCAGCACCATGTGCTCAAGAACATGACCGAGCCAGGTGCCCTCGTCTTCGCGCATGCGGCGAAGAAGGCCGCCCGGTTCGCGGTACGAGCAGCCATGATCCTGGAGGCCGGGAAGCGCTTCGACGAGGCCGTCCACAAAGTCGCCTCCGAGACGCCCGGTCGGCCACTCCTCCAGAACACCCAGATCGACGGTGTGTCGGATTACGGGAAACAGTGCGTAAACGTTCGGCCCTCGATAGACGCTGGTGTCGAGGTATTTCATGGGCGGGCTCCGGGGCGCGAGGAACGCGCACTTTAACCGCTGCGCCGCGGGCGAAAAAGTGCCAATTCGCCAAAGACAGAGCCATTGGCGATAATGCGTACCGTCCCGTTTCCGAGCCCTTCCCCTTCTTGAGCCGCGCTTCGAATAACGCACCAGCCGCCCCGGCGCCGTCGACTCCCGCCGCCGGAAGCGTACTGTCGCCGTCGGAAGCCGCACCTCGCGGCAGCCTCGCCCTGATCGGCGGGCGCTTCGAAGCGGACAACGACGCGCTGTATCGCGCCCTGCGCGAACGCTGCAATGCTCGTATTGCCGTGCTATCCATGGCCTCGGGCTATCCCGAGGAAGTCGGTGAGGAGATCGTGCACGAGTTTCGTGCGCAGGGTTTTTACGCCGAGCTCATCCCGATTTTTTTCGAGACGCGCGACTCGAGCCCCTTCGACGAAGCGCTCATCGAACGGCTCCGGGCCTTCGGCAGCGTGTTCTTTACCGGGGGGGACCAGTCACGGATCGTCGGCACGCTGATTCAGGACGACGGTGAAACGCCGGCGCTGACCGCGATACGCAGCCTCTACAGCGAAGGAGGGCTCATCGCCGGCAGCTCGGCCGGAGCCGCGATCATGTCGGGGCCCATGCTCCTTGGCGGCACCTCGCTGCATGCCCTGAGCCGGGGCGTGGACACAAGTGACAATGACGATGACTTCGACGCCTTCCGCCTCGGGCGAGGGCTTGGTTTTTTCCCCTGGGGCATGGTCGATCAGCATTTTCTGGCCCGCGGGCGCATCGGCCGATTGATCTGTGCCGCCCGGGAGTGCGGAGAGTCCCTGGCCTTCGGGATTGACGAAAATTCGGCGCTGATCACCCACGGGGATCGCGCCGAGGTCGTGGGTGAAACGGGGGTGGTGGTCGCCGACCTGCGCCCTGCCCGCTTCGTCGGTGACGGTTCCGCCGACGACGACTACGCCGCCCGGGGGATCTCCGTGTCTTACCTGGACGATGGCGACGCCTTCGATCTGCGCCGCCTCAAGGCTTTGCCAGCACAGGACAAGAAACGGGTGCGCGTGGGACGCCACTCCTACCGAACGCCGGCGCCGGTGCGCCGCAATGCCTTCGCGAGCTACGGATTCCACGACCTGATGCTGAGGCTGGTCGAGGGTGACCCCACGGTGTATGCGCAAGACAGCGCCCAGGCCTTCGATCCGCTGATGGCTCACCAGATCACTCTGCGACTGCGGCGCCGACCGCGCCGCTCCCGGGCCCTGCGCGCGGTGCGCCGCGGCGAGATTCGCTACACGGCGTTGAAGTTTGAGCTCGACATGCTTCGCGCGAAGCTCAATGCCTGCCCGCTGCCGGCGAGTACGCGGGTGCTCAAACACGATCCTTCGCCGGCGGCACGCCTCGTACTTCTCGGCAATTCGCCGACCGAGTGGTGGTCCGAACATGCGCGGGACCTGCAGCGCCAGCTTGTGGAGCCTGTCGGCGTCATGGCCACCGCATCCGGTGAACCGGCCCGCATGGCAGAGCACTATCTCGACTGGCTCGACAGCATGGGGCTGCGCGGCGAGTTGCTGCCCATCGGCCTGCACAACATAGAACGCGCAAGCCGCGACCGGACACTGCTCCGCTCCATCGACCATATGGGCAGCCTGCTGCTCACGGGGGGCGATCAGCGCCGGCTCACGGATACGCTGCTGCACTGCGCGGAGGCGACGCCGGTGCTGCACCACGTGGTGTCCGCGTACGAGCGCGGAACGCCGGTGGTCGCGGTAGCCGCCGCCGCGGCCGCCCTCGGATCACGGATGATTGCCGAGGGCGACAGCGTCGCCGCGCTGCGTTACGGCAGCTCCGAGGATGCGAGCGGCTCGGGAGCCATCATTGAGCCCGGGATCGGGCTATCGCGACTCGGACTGATCGACCAGCACTTCGTGCGCCGCCATCGCCTTGGGCGCCTGCTCATCGCCTGCTGTGCGCAGGGGCAGCGCTTCGGCTTCGGACTGTGCGAAGGCTCGGGAATGATCATTCACGGCGGAGATCGCGAGATCGAGGCCATCGGTCGTACCGGGGTGGTTATCGCTCATCTGGATCTCGGTCGCGTACGCATGGCACCCGGGGCGCCGGATCCGTCCGGGATAAGCCTCTCCATCCTGGAGCCGGGTCGCCGTGTGGCCATCGACGATATCGCGGACGCTGCCTCCGATCGCTCGTCGATTGGCACCGGACTCCTGGAATCCGCGCTGCAGGACATGGAGCGCGACTACGAACGTGCCCTGGGCGACAGCGCGCCCTTCGACGCCGGGCGCTGGCAGCAAACCATCCAGAGCGTGCCGATTCACTGATCGGCACCGAAGTTCCTAATGGGGAAACAGCATGAGTGAAAGCTTCCAGGCGCTGGTGGCGCGCAAGGCGGATGAAAAGACCCACTGCCAGTACGAAACTCTGAGCCTCGACGATCTTGATGAGGGTGACGTTACCGTGGCGGTAGAGTTCTCTACCCTGAATTTCAAGGACGGTCTCGCCATCACCGGCAGCGCACCGATCGTGCAACGGCACCCGCTGGTGCTCGGCATCGACTACGCGGGTACGGTGATCGAGTCGACGCACGGCAGCTTCAGCGCGGGTGATCGCGTGGTCCTTAACGGTTACGGCGCTTCCGAGTATCTGCACGGCGGCTATGCCGAGCGCGCGCGGGTTAGCGGCGACCTGCTGGTGAAACTCCCCGAAAGCCTCAGTACCCGGCGCGCCATGGCCATCGGCACGGCGGGCTACACGGCCATGCTCAGCGTTATGGCTCTGCAGGAAAACGGGCCGGAGCCCGGCGACGGCGAGATTCTCGTTACCGGCGCTGCCGGCGGCGTGGGCAGCGTGGCCATCAGTCTTCTCGCCGGCCTGGGCTACCGGGTGATTGCCTCTACCGGGCGGCCCGAAGAGGCGAGCTTCCTGACCGACCTGGGCGCCGCTGACATCATGGACCGCGCGGCGCTGAGCGAACGCGGCAAACCACTGCAGAAAGAACGCTGGGCCGGCGTGGTGGACTGCGTCGGGAGCCACACCCTCGCGAACTGTGTCGCCCAGACGCGCTACGACGGCATAGTGACCGCCTGCGGACTCGCGCAGGGAGCCGATCTGCCGGCGACGGTCATGCCGTTCATCCTGCGCAATGTGCAGCTCCGCGGTGTGGACTCGGTTCAGGCCCCCATGGCGCGGCGCGAGACCGCCTGGGCGCGGCTTGCCTCGGAGCTTGATCTCGACAGTCTGGATGCCCTGTCCTTCGACCTGCCCTTTTCCGAACTCATGGATGCGGGACCTGCGATTCTTGCGGGAAAAACCCGGGGACGGGCGGTGGTGGACCTGACCTCGATCTAGCGCGCCGGACCGCGCGGACACGTGTAAGGAAGCGAACTTATCAAGGCACATCACCACATCGTCGCGGCTACGGCGGAAGCGCCAACGAGTCGACAGAGACTGCTCGGCCGCTACCTGATCGCCATCCTTGTCGATCTCATCGTGCTGAACCTGTTTGCGGAACACAGCGCGCTTCTTGAACTTGCAAACTTCAGTACCTCGCTGGTTGCCGCTGTACTCCTTCAACTGTTGCTGCAGGCCACGCTGACCCTGGAACACCGCGTGGCCGCACTCTTCGACGCCCGCGATGGCGCGGCGTGGACCGCCCTGCGCTTCTTTACGGCCTGGCTGATTCTCTTCGGCTCCAAGTTTGTGATGCTCGGCGTCATCGACCGCGTGCTTGGCGAGCGTCTTCATTTTGCGGGGCCGATGCATGGGGTCGTGGCCTTCATCGTTGTAATCGTTGCGATGCTGGCGGCCGAGGAAGTTCTGGCGCGGGTGTATCGGAGACTGCAGTGACCGAGGCCGAGTTTCGCGCCCGGAGCGCCCGCGCGCTCAGGGCTCGAGACTACCGGGAACTCGTGGCGCTGTGCCGAACCATGCGGAAGCAGCGCAGCGATTTTGCCGACGCCTGGTTCCTTGAGTCTGTCGCCGCCGAGGCCGGTCGAAACCTATCCGCCGCCATCCGTCTCGTAGACGAGGCGCTGCGCCTCGCGGGCGACAACGCCGAGTACCTGGTGCAGAAGTCCCGCTACCACGCCGCGGTGAACCAACTGGGCGCGGCCGGAGAGAGTGCGGAGCGAGCGCTCCGCCTTGGCGTTCAGGATCCGCTACTCCTGGATACGCTCGGCGTGGTGTTTACCCGGCGCGGCGAGTACGAACAGGCCGCCGCTTTGCACCAACGCGCCGTGGATGCCGCGCCCGGGCACGCCCAGTTTCACTTTAACCTCGCCGCGGCGCGCCAGTTCCTGGGCGAGGACGGGGCCGCGCGAGAGCACTACGAACGCGTGATCGCCCTGCAGCCGAGCAATGCGCGGGCCTACTGGGCGCTTTCCGAGCTCGGCAAGGATGCCAACGACGATCGCCATGAAGCGCCGATGAAGGCCCTGGCCGAGAAGACGGAGAGCGACCGGGACGGACTCTATTTGGCGCACGCCCTTGCAAGGATCGACGAAGGCCGGGGCGACTACGAGACGGCGCTGCGCCGGCTGGTGGAGGCCAAGGCCAGGCGCCGCAAGGCCCTGGATTACAGCTTCGCCAGGGATCGGACCCTATTCGCTTCGATCCGCGAGCACTTCGCCTCTGCGCAGCACTGCGAACCGATCCAGGACCCGGATGCGGATCCGATCTCCGGGCCACTCTTCATCGTGGGTCTGCCGCGCACCGGAACGACGCTTGTCGAACGTATTCTCTCTTCGCATTCCCACGTTGCATCACTGGGAGAAATCCAGGATCTCCCGATCGCGCTGAAGCGCCTTTCGGGGGTCGCGGGCCGGGAAGTGCTCACCCCGGAGGTGATCGGCGCTACCGCCGGGGTGTCGGACCTGCCGCTCGCGGAGACCTACGTGGAATCTGTGCGTCAACGTCGTGGGGACTTGCAGCAGGGTGCCCGCTACCTGATCGACAAGACTCCCATGAACGCCCTGCTCCTCGGCTTCATCTTTCGCTGCCTGCCCGCGGCGCGCGTGATTCTGGTGCGGCGTGATGCCATGGACGCCGGTCTCTCCAACTTTCGTCAACTCTTTGCCCTGGACTATTCCTATTACAACTACAGCTACGATCTCGCGGACACGGGTCATTACGTCGCTGAGTTCGAGCGCCTGAGCGAGCACTGGGCAAGCTTACTGGGGAGTCGGCTGTTTACCTTGCGCTACGAAGACCTGGTCCGCGATCCCGAGCCACAGATTCGCGCCATGCTGGCGTACCTGGATCTGGACTGGGAAGCGTCCTGTCTGCGCTTCCACGACAATCGCAGCGCGGTGGCCACACCGAGCAATGTCCAGGTTCGCCGACCCCTCTACACGTCCGCGATCGGCCGCTGGCGGCGCTACGGCGACCTGCTCGAGCCGATGCGCGCGGCGATCGCAGGTTCCTGACCCGTCTGCGAGAGCCGACGAGGCGACGCCTTCTTCGCCGACCGAGACAGATTCAAACAGCGCTCACGCGACCCGGGTCAAGCACATGCCCCCCGCCAGAGCAGCACGAAGAGCGACAGCGCGTCGCGCCCTGCGCCCTAAAACCCGTAGGTCGCTCGCAGACCGAAGGTACGGGGCGCACCCACAAACTGGGCGTAGCTGCGCAGGGTAAAACCTCCGATATCGTTCCCCGGTCCGACACGCTCGTCGCGAAGGAAGCGTCGGGTATTGCGCACTCCGGTGACGTAGTACTCATCAAAGAGGTTGTCGACAAAGGCCTGAACGGTCCAGGTATTCTTGCTCAGCGTGGCCGAAAGATGATGCACATCGTAGGACGGAATGGCCTCGCCGCCGAAGTCAGCCGGCTCTCCGGCATCCGTTACCAGGCGATCTTCATCGCCACCGGTGATGTTGTAGATGTCGCCCGAGTAGACGAAGCCATAGTTCAGGGCGAGATCCATATCCCGGAAATCGGTGGTGTAGGTCAGATTAAAGGTGCCCTGATGTTCGGCGTGGCCGGGTAGACGCGCACCCGAGAGCGCCGTGAAATCGTCTACCAGCCCCGGCGCGTCTTCCACGAGTTCCGCATTGGTATAGGCATAGCTGAAAGCGGCTTCAAGATTCGGCGTCAGCGCCCAGAAACCCTGCAATTCAAGCCCCTTGCTCTCAGCCTCCGAGCCGTTGCCAATGATCGGCAGGTTACCGAAGGTCGTTACCGTGTCGACCTGCAGATCGATCCACTCGATGTAGAACAAGGCCGCGGTAATCTGCAGTGAGCCATCAAGTAGCAGTCCCTTGTAGCCCAACTCGTAGTTGTCGATCTGGTCGGGATCAATAAAAACCTCGTCCGGAAGCGCACAGAGTGCCTGCATCCCACTATTGATCTGCTCCGGGGTACACTCGGGTACGTCGTTCACGCCGCCGTTGCGGTAGCCCTCGGAGTAGGTCGCGTAGATCATGCTGTCGTCGCTTAGATCGTAGGCCACGTTGAGTTTGATCAGATTTCCGTCGTCGTCGCCGACGTTCGTTCCGAGATCGACCTCGATGCTGTCCGGAGGCGCGCCGCCGAATACCGTATCGGAGAGGGGCAATCCGAACCCGCTGGTGTTGTCCACCTCGAATTCGTAGCGGCGGTACCCAACGGTCAGTTCCAGACGATCGTCCAGCAGGTGATAGGACAACTCCCCGTAGAACGCGGTCTCTGTCTCGTTCGTCACGCTCTGCGAAATGTACTCGAGGCTGTCGGGACGAAGCTGTACCCCTCCGAGGTTGTCGACGGCAAACTGGTCAAAGCCCGGTGTGAATTCGCGTGACTCGCCCTGATCCTCCAACTCGTTCCGGAAGTACCCCACTACCCAGGACAGCGGACCTTCGTGCTGCGACACGAGACGGAGTTCAATGGTATCGGTTTCTTCTTCACCCACCTCGCGGGTGAAGGACGAGAACGTCGGGAAAGCTTCGTAACCGTACTCGAAGCTGAGAAGCAGATCGGTCTGGTCCCGCTGGCCTTCTTCTTCGTATTCCGTTTCGCCGTAGACGAAGGTGGCCTCGGCGAAGCCGAGATCGGCTTTCACCTCAAGGCTGATGACCTCGTTTTCGTATTCGTTGGGCTCGAGGTAGCGGTACCCGGACTCGTATCGGCCGGTACCAAAGGCCAGCCGATGGTTGATCTGACGACCACCCGCCTCGGTGTCCTGATTCAGGTACCAGAGATTGGCGTCGAGCCAGTCGGTCGGGGTCCAGCGAAGGTTGATTCGCGTCGACACCGTTTCCTCGGAGTTGACGTCCTCAGCCCCTCGCAGGTTGGCATCCACCTCACCCGGGTTGCCGAAATCGGGCTCCGGATCAGAAACGCCGGACTCGCGCACCAGGAACGGGTAGTCGATGAAGCCCGGGTCATCGATGCGGTCGAGGTTGGCACGTAGAGCAAGTTTCCCTTCAATGAGCGGCACGTTTATGGTGAAGCCGACATCGTTGAGGAAGTCATCCGATTCCACGTTCTGGCTCAGCACGCCGCGCACATCGAGGGTGAATTCCTCGGCGTCGGCGCGCTGCGGCAGATAGCGGATAGCGCCGCCCATTGTGCCCTGCCCGTAGAGCGTTCCCTGGGGGCCGATGAGCACTTCAACGCGCTCCAGATCCACGGGCTTTATGTCGAGATCGATGGGGATGTCACCGAAGTAGGTCGCCACCGTCGTGCTGCCGAACCCCGGACCGAGTTGGCTGGTATTGAGGCCGCGCACAAGGATGTCGGGCACTTCGTCGCGCGCGCCCCGATCAATGACCTGCAGACCGGGTACGTAGCGGGAGATCTCCGAGATTCCGAACAGACGCAGTTCGCCGATCTTCTCGGCGCTGACGGCGGAGATATTGATCGGAATATCCTGCACCGACTCATTGCGCCGCGTGGCAGTGACGAACACTTCCTCGATCAGTGCGGTGCGCTGGTCGTCGATCTGGGCGTGTACGGTGCCTACGCCGGCTACCGGCAAGGATGCAAGCGCGACGGCCCGTGACAGGCGGTTACGGCACGTCGCATGGGAACTGCGGCGGCGCCTCGAATGCTGTGTCGGTTTAGGCGCATGACTTGTAGTTGTAGATAGCATCGGCAAATCCCTTCCCAAGAAAACCACTTGTCGGAGGGCTACTGACGTCTAAAAAGAAGCGATAAAGCTGATGGCACCAAGCGCGTTGGTGCGAAGTGGCAGCGTCTCCGTAGTAACTCTTAAAGCGCTGCAACCAGGGCCTGACCGCACCCTCCTCTTTGGTTCACCTTATAGACGCTGATCGTCTCGAAGCCTAGGGTTTCGGGAATAATCACGCTTTGCGGTGACGCCACCGGTTGCTAAATCGGATCAGAAAGCGACCGAGCCGCTGATCGAAGTGTTGGTATCGCCGCCGACCCAGAGCGCGCCCGCCTCGACCTGAACAAACACTCTCCCCTGCCGGCCCAGCACCGTGCCCTGTGCTGCGACATAGCGTTGCGGCGCAATCCCCGCGGCGGTGAGCCACTGACCGATCGATGCGTTCAGGCTGCCCGTAACCGGGTCTTCGGGCACACCGAGGTCCGGTACGAACGCGCGGACTTCAAAGTCGGCCTCGCTGTCGGCCCCGTGCGCCCCAACCAGCCCCAGGTTCAGTCCCCGAAGACGCGCGAAGTCAGGCTCCACGGCGAGTACGTCCTCGGCCGTCTTAAGGAGAAGCGCGCACCAGCCCGGTCCGTTATCCACCCACTGATGGTCGAGTACCCGGTCCATAGAAATACCGCTTCCCGTCAGGGCATGTTCAAGAACCTCAGGTTCCAGCGGCCCGCTGCGCCGCAGCGGGGGCGCGGCGAAGGCTAGGCGGCCGTCGAGACGGCGGAGCTCCACGAGACCCACAACGCACTCCTGGATGACGGCGTCGGAGTTCTGCGCGGCGCCCCCGGCTTCGAGCCAGGCATGGCAGCTTCCCAGGGTCGGGTGCCCGGCGAAGGGCAACTCGCCGCCCGGCGTAAAAATACGCAGGCGATAGTCGGCCCCGGGAGTCTCGGCCGGCAAAAGGAACGTGGTCTCCGACAGATTGGTCCAGCGGGCGAAGGCCGCCATCTGCCCATCGCTCAGATTCCCGGCATCGTGGACCACGGCCACAGGATTGCCCCCGTGGGCAATCCCACAGAACACATCGACCTGGGAGAAGCGGTGCTGGCTTGAGCCGGGGCTAGGGCGTGACAATGGGGAACCAGAACTCGAATTCATCAAAGAGCTGTCCCAAGCGGCGTAGATTTAGCAGGCTGCCGGGATTCGCCGCAGGCCAGCAGAGTCGCCGAAAACGCGGCGACGACGCCGCGTGCGGAGACGCGCAGGATCATTCGTTGGCGATCTCCGCTGCGTCGATGACCACGATCGTGCCCTCCCGGCGCGGATCCACGCCGCCTTCCAGGCGGCCGTCGCCGTGCCGGTAGACCACGCTGAGTCCGGAGTTCTCGCCTTCCGACTCACGAACCGTGAAGCCGTGCTCGCGCATCGCCTCGATAAACTCCGGCGTAGCCCGGGCGCTTTCGATACGAACGGTGTCACCACGCGCTACCACGTTCGGCAGATTTACCGCCTCCTGTGGCGACATCCCCCAGTCCAGCATGCCCACCAGAGTCTTGCTCGTGTAGGCGATGATGGAGTTGCCGCCCGGCGAGCCCGTCGCGAGTACGAACTGGCCATCAGCATCGAGGGCGATGGTTGGTGTCATGGACGAACGGGGGCGCTTGCCGGGAGCGGGATGGTTCGCCACCAGTCGACCCTCGGCATCGCGGGGATTCTTGGCGAAGTCCGTGAGCTGATTGTTCAGGAACATGCCGCCGGCCATGCGCGCTGATCCGAAAATGCTCTCGACGGTGGCGGTCATGGACACAACGTTACCGGCGGCATCGGTCACCACGAAGTGGGTGGTACCGGCGTAGTCAATGGTTGTGTCTTCGCCGAGAAGCGCCACGGCCTCGCGCTCCTCGAAGGCCCAGGGATCGCCGTGCTCAACTACCGGAAGCGCCGCGTCGGGATCGATCATTGACGCACGCTCGGCGAGATAGGCGGGATTCAACATGCCTTCAATGGGCACATCGATGGCCGTGTCGTCGGCGACGAAATAGTCCCGATCGGCATAGGACAGACGCTGCGCTTCGATGAAGGTGGCCCAATCCGCTTCCCGGTTCTCACTCGGGAACGGAAGCTGATCCAGGATTCCAAGAATCATGCCGATGGCGACCCAGGACGAAGGCGGTGGGGGTCCGCATAGCTCAAGGCCGCGGTACTCGGTGCACAGGGGTTCGAGGCGGCGGGGCTGGTAGGCCGCGATGTCTTCGAGGCTGAGCGAACCGGCACGCGGCTCGATGTGCGCGACGTCCACGATCGCCTGAGCCATGTCGCCGTGATACAGGTAGGTCGGATCCTTGCGGATAGCCTGGAGGGTGTCCGCGTAAGCCGTGTTCACGATGCGGTCCCGGATTTCGCCCGTCTCGTCAAAGAAGTAATTGTAGGCGTCGAGCGGTCCCTCTTCCTCGGTCGCCGGAATCAGCCGCGTACCGTATTTTTCGAAGAAAGACTTGAGGCGTGGCGACACATCAAAGCCGTTACTTGCAAGATCGATGGCATAGTCGAACAGTCCTTCCCAGGGCAGGGTCCCGTGGTCACCGTGGGCGAGGGAGAGCATTGCGACTACGCCGGGTACGCCGATGGACTTTCCACTGTTCTTGGCCTCGATGTAGCCATAAACCTCGCCGTTCTCATCAAGGAAAAGATCGGGCGTGGCGCCGGCGGGAGCGACCTCACGTCCGTCGTACACCGTAATCCGCTGCGCCTCCGCGTCGTAATGGGTCATGAAGGCGCCGCCGCCGAAGCCCGAGCTCTGTGGCTCGACCAGACTCAGGGTTGCCTCGATGGCAATGGCAGCATCCACGGCGCTGCCGCCGGCTCGCAGGACGGCCTCCCCGGCTTTCGTGGCGTGCGGATTTGCGGTGACGACGATCGCCGCGGATGCACGCGTAGAAGAGCCCTGCTCAACGCCCGGAGCGACGGCGGGCGCGGTAGCACTTTCCTCAGCCGCTTCCGGCACGGGGGCGTCGGTGCGCGAACAGGCCGCAAGTAGCGCCAGTAGCAGGACCACGATGCCAGCGATCGGGCTGTATCGATTCATCAGGGGGCTCCGTTTTCGTTTAAGGAGGAGGATTGGCGGTCGCGAGGATGCGACTCTACCGCAGAGCATTGACGTGGCGCCATGCATCGCTAAGCTTGCGCGCCCGCCAGGCGGTCATCCGCTAGACTCCAGCCCATGCAAACACAGCTCGTCAAGGTCAATTCCCAGGAACCAGAACCCGAGGTCATCGCCACTGCAGCCGAACTGCTGCGCGCCGGCGAACTCGTGGCATTCCCCACGGAGACCGTTTACGGACTGGGCGCGAACGCGCTCGATTGCGACGCCCTGGGAAAGATATTTACCGCAAAGCAGCGCCCCCGCTCCGATCCAATCATCGCGCATATTGCCGACCTGGGGCAGCTCGACGAAATCACCAGGGGCGTTCCTTCGTCGGCCTATCGTCTCGCCGACGTGTTCTGGCCCGGGCCGCTCACCTTGATTCTGCAGCGCAAGGACTCCATGCCCGAGGCCATCGCCGAAGGGCGCAGCACCATCGCCGTGCGAATGCCCGCGCATCCCGTGGCACGCGCCCTCCTTGAGAAGGCCCGCGTGCCGGTGGGGGCACCGAGTGCAAACACCTTCACGCGACCCAGTGCCACGACCGCCGCCCACGTGATGGAGGATCTCTCCGGACGTATCGCGATGATTCTCGATGGAGGACCCACAAGCATCGGCCTCGAATCCACGGTCCTCGATCTCACCGCTGCGACGCCGCGGGTACTGCGCCCCGGCGGAGTCAGCCTCGAAGCACTGCGCGACGTCGATCCAACTATCGAGTTTCAACCCGCCTATGTGAGTGAGCAGGAAGGCAGTCATTCACCGGGGCAGATGCTCAAGCACTACTCACCGCGAGCCCGCGTCCTGCTGTTTCGCGGCGATGATCGGAAAGCGGTGCTGCGGCGCATGGAAGAGGTCGCCGCCGCCGAAGCTCAGGCCGGCCTGCGAGTTGCCGCCCTCCTAAGCGACGAAGATGCCGCCGCTCTCACCGGCCTTCAAACGGTCGAGCGCCTGGGTCCGGTACAGGACCTGGACCGTATTGCCCGGCACCTGTTCGCTGGGCTGAGAGCCCTGGACCGACATGACACCGACCTGATCCTGCTTCGCGATCCCGGCCGTAAGGGCCTGGGGGCGGCGCTCTGGGACCGCATGCTTCGCGCCGCCGAGGGCGAGGTCATCACCTGTTGAAGAATGACTGTCCTGGGAGTATCGCGCTTAGGTAAGCGATTCGATCATCGACTGAAGTTCTTCCTCGCTTTCGGTTAACACCTGCGCCAGCTGTTCCGCTTTGATTCGCAGCCTTGCCAAGGAGTCCACGTCGCCCAGCGCAGAGGCTGCCTTCGTACCGGCCCGCGCAAGTATGTTCGACAGATAGATCACGTCACTCAGGTCAGCCTGCTCTATGCGATTGCGCTCCTTGAGCTCCTGCTCGTCTACACCCTTGGCGATCGATTCGGGAAAAAGCCACGACTCCACGATCGCGCGTGCTACCCCGGTGTGCCATTGCGCCACCAGATTGCGCAAAGCCTCGGGGTCGTCAAACAGTTCGGGCTGCTCTGACGCTCTCATGTAGATGTAGAACTTGCCCACCGCATGGAGAAGTCCTGCCAGCATCGCCTCCTCGGGCTTACCCTGGTACGGGGTATGACGTGCCAATACAAAAGAAATCGAAGCGACCTTGACACTGTGAGTTCGCAGTCGATCCAGGTCGGCTGCCGCCGGGCTACCAGGCGGGCACTTGAAGGACTCCCGCGCGGCGAAGGAAACCGCGGCGTTTTGCACCATGGCCATTCCGACGCGCGAGATCGCGGTATTGATATCGGTGATCTCGATGGGTGTACGGCGCATGATGGCCGAATTGGACATGCGCATCACGCGCGCCGCGAGCGAAGGCTCCCCGGCGACGATCTCGCCGAGCTTCTGGAAATCGGCTTCGTCGCTGTTCACGCACTGTTGAATACGCACGGCGAAGTCCGGAAAGGGCGGAAGGTCGAACTCGCGACTGGCCAGATCACGCCCGAGTCGTTGCACGAAATCCATTACGAGGGTACTCATGCGTTTTCCCTATCTCCATCGGCGGGGGCGCCGAAAAAAATCACTATCGTTGTACCCCGGGGGACGACAAGACCTCGCTGACGAGAGACTCCATCGGCCCCAGGATTTGGACATGATCTGCAAATGTCGGTACCAGAGTCGAGGAAGCCACCCCAGGGGAAGCGTGCTCGAATCCTGCCGGCGCGGGATTGTAGCTCGCGGTCAACAAAAACTGCAGCGCTTGCACGCAGCATTCCGACACGGCCTTATGACGCACCGCCGCCATCCGATGGAGCGCACGTGCACAGGCCGGGGCGTGCTACGGTAGCCGGGCTCTTCATTCCGTCGGACACACAATAATGAACATCGGATTCGTGAAAGAAACCTGGCTCTACCCGGTAAAGAGCATGGCGGGACAGCGGGTCGACACGCTGAGCCTCGATCACCTCGGCGTGGTCGGCGATCGCGCCTGGTCGATGCTGGATGGCGAGAGCGGGGACGTTGCCTGGGGTAAGCGATTCCCTCGCGTCATGGATCTTGCCGCCAGCTACGTCGAAGAACGCCCGACGCAGCGGGTGTTTGGCGATGCGGTACCGCCGGTGCATATCCGCATCCCGGGAGGAACAGAGGTATCCAGCGATGCGGAACCGGACGGACCGATCAGCGAATACGTTGGCTCACCCCTGCGCCTGAGCCCATTGCAGCCCGTCGAGGATCGGGATCACTACCGCTGGAAGAATCCCCTGGATGGAGAGGAGATCATGAAGATCCTCGGCGTCGCGCCCGGTGAAGATCCGCCCGACCTTTCCGTGTACGACGAAGACCTGATCGCGCTGCTCACGGAATACTATTCCCCTCCTGGGACCTATAACGACATGGCGCCGCTTCACGTGCTCACCACGGCATCGCTGCGGCACATGCGTGAGCTATCTGGCGAGGACTTTGAGCTGCGTCGCTTCCGCCCCAACTTTCTGATCGAGACGGCCGAGGATCAGGAGGGACTCGTGGAGTTTTCCTGGGTCGGGAAACGGCTCAAGGTCGGAGACGCTACGCTCAAAGTCGAGGCGAAGACGATCCGCTGTTCCATGCCCGCGCGAGGTCAGGCGTCCTCCGAACTCGAACCCAATCCCGCGGTTGCCCGAACGCTCTACGAACAGACCGATCGGTTCTTCGGCGCCTACCTCTCCGTGACAGAGGCCGGGACAATCCGCGAAGGAGACAGCGTCGAGCTGCTGGAAAGCTAGGCCACAGCGATCGGCGGTGTCCATTCGGCGCCGGGGCCTGGAACCACAGATCGTAGAGGGGACAGGTTCAGCGCTGCAAAAGCCGGTTCACAAACCAATTGAGCGCCCGCCCCCGGTTGTCTTTCTGCCAGACCAGATAGCTTTCGATGGTCTCCGGAGGTTCGACCAGCGGCACCTCAATCAGCACGCCATCTCGAAGAAGATGCTCCACACGATCCCGGGGCAGAAAGCCGGCCCCCAGCCCCGCGCACTGGGCGGCAATTTTGTGTTCGATGTTGGTGACGAGAATGCGCTGCTGCCGCTCGAAGACATTGCGACTGAGAGCCGGGAGCTCGCGTGACGAATCCTTCACAACGATGGCCCGGTACTCCAGCTGCTGTTCGCGGCTCAGGGGTTCGGAGTACTGTGCAAGCGGGTGGGTTGGCGCTACGGCGAACACCCAGGGAATTTCCTGAAACGGCTCCACTTCCAGCCCGCGCCGGTCTACCGGTTCATCGGGAGCTCCGACGACAAGATCCACGCGACCCATCGCAATCGCTTCCCAACTGCCGCCGAGCACCTCTTCGCGGATATCAATCTCAGTCTCCGGTTGCATGCGGCAGAACTCGTCGATGATTTCGACGAGCAGGCCGAAGTCAAAGACGGCGTCCAGGGCAATGCGCAGGCGCGACTCCCAGCCCCGGTCCAGCTGACGCGTGTTCTCCACAAGGCGATCCGCGGCTTCTAGGATCTCACGCCCCTGTTCCAGCAGCAGCCGGCCCGCCGGAGTCAGCACAGACCGGCGTCCTTCCTTGCGAAACAGCGTTACACCGAGGTCTTCCTCGAGCTTGTTGACCGTGTACGTCACCTTTGACGGAACCCGGTACAGGCTGGCCGCCGCCGCGGCGAAGCTGCCCTTCCGATCGATGGCGTCGAGGACTTCCAGACTTTCCAGCGTGATTCTTCGAGCACTCATAGGGTCCTGTCCAACTGCCCTTGATATTTATTCATATTTTTTGAATTTCGATTTGCATTTATTTCGATTTTTCTGCGCCGACATCGGGCCTAGTATAGATCCCGTGTTCAGAACCCTTCTATCGAAAGATCAAAACACCTGGAGCAACAGAAATGTCTATTCAAGCAAATTCAATTGTATCTGGTATCACAGCCACGGACGATGGCCTTGGCGCGCTAATTCTTCGTGTCCCCGTAGGCGCGGTGCTCGCCGCGCACGGTGCGCAGAAGCTCTTCGGATGGTTTGGCGGCTACGGCCTCGAAGCTACCGGTCAGTGGATGGCCTCAGTGGGCCTGGAGCCCGGTTACCTGATGGCTCTTCTGGCAGGCTCGGCGGAATTCTTTGGCGGTATCGCGCTGATCTTTGGTCTTCTGACCCGCCCCGCAGCGGCCCTGGCGGCCTTCACCATGGGCGTGGCACTCACGGTACACCTGCCCAACGGCCTGTTCGTGAGCAACAACGGCTACGAATATGCCCTGACCCTGCTGGCGGCAACGCTGGCCCTGACGCTGACCGGCGGAGGCCGCTACTCCATCGATCAGCTTTTCCATCGCAACTGAAGCTAAAAGGAGGAAGGAGATATGATGTTCATTCGACCCGGTGAAGCGCGCGGTAAAGCCAACTTCGGATGGTTGGACAGCCGCCACAGCTTCTCCTTCGGCCAGTACTTCGACCCCGCGCACATGGGCTTCGGCCCACTGCGCGTGATCAACGAGGACCGCGTAAAGCCCGGCCAGGGCTTTGGGACCCACGGCCACAAGGACATGGAAATCCTGAGTTTCGTGCTCGATGGAGCGCTGGAGCACAAGGACAACATGGGCAATGGCTCCATTATCCGTCCCGGAGATCTGCAGCGCATGACCGCGGGTAAGGGCGTGCTGCACAGCGAGTACAACGCATCGCAAAGCGATGATGTGCACTTCCTTCAGATCTGGATCGTGCCTGAAACGCAAGGTTTGGAACCCGGTTACGAGCAGCTGTCGTTTCCCATAGAGGAGCGTAGCAACCAGCTGCGGCTGATCGGGAGCCGCGACGGTCGGGACGGCTCGGTCACCGTGCATCAGGACGTCAATCTCTACACCGGGATCATTGATGCCGGCGAGACGGTGTCCTTCACGGCCCGGGAGAGCCGCGGCACCTGGGTACAGGTCACCCGCGGAGCGCTGAAGCTCGGCGATACAGACCTGGTCGCGGGAGATGGCGTCGCCCTTGAGGGTGCGCAGGATCTCGCTCTGCAAGCCCTGGAAGACGCCGAAGTGCTGCTCTTCGACATGGCGGCACCGGGCGGCCAGACCCACTGAAGCGCGACCCGCGCTGATTGGACAGGCGGCGGCATGAGACTTATCTTCTCCCCACGCGTTGGGCCTAAGGTGATCTCATGCAAAGCCGCCGCAGCTTTCTGCAATCCATGTCGCTGCCCGCGGTTGCGGCAGCGACGCTCCAATCCACCGAGCTGAACGCCCTCGCTCTGGATATCGCCTCGGAACTCTCAACGCATACCAGCAGCGCCAGTGATACGGCGGGCGACGAATCCTTCTGGTTCCAGGTGCAGCGTGCTTTTACCGTGGACCGGACACTTCTGAATCTGAACAACGGCGGTGTCAGCCCGGCTCCCGGCCTGGTGCAAGAGGCGATGAAGCGCCACCAGGATTACTCGAACCTCGCCCCGACCTACACCATGTGGCAGATCCTCGAGCCACAGCGGGAAGCGGTGCGCCAGCGCATGGCGCAACAGTGGGGCGTAGACACCGAAGAAGTCGCATTCACGCGCAATGCGTCAGAAAGCCTGCAGATCATGCAACTCGGAATAGACCTTGAACCCGGCGACGAGGTGCTGACGACCACGCAGGACTATGGGCGCATGATCACCACGTTCGAGCAGCGCGTGCGGCGCGAGGGCATCGTCCTTAAGCAGATCAAGATTCCCGTGCCCGCAGAAGACCCGGCCGAAGTGGTGCGGCTTTTCGAAGACGCCATCACCCCGAACACGAAAATGATCCTCGCCTGTCACATGATCAACCTTACGGGACAGATCCTGCCCGTGAGCGAGCTCACCGCGATGGCCCGCCGCCGCGGCATACCCCTGGTGATCGACGGCGCGCACGCCCTCGCCCACTTCGATTTCGACCTCGGAGAGATGGACGTCGACAACTACTCGACCAGCCTGCACAAGTGGCTGTTCGCACCCCACGGCACGGGTATGCTCTATGTGCGCCGCGACAAGATTGCCGACGTGTGGCCTCTGATGGCAGCCCCGGAACAGAAGGATTCGGACATTCGCAAGTTCGAAGAAATCGGCACGCATCCGGAGGCGCCCTACCTCGCCATCGGCGAGGCTTTGAGTTTCCACCAGGGCATTGGGCCGGCGCGCAAGGCGGCGCGCCTGGTGTACCTCAGGGACTACTGGGCGAACCGCGTTCTCGACAATCCCCGGGTGAGTCTGAACACCAGCCAGAAACCGGGGCTTGCCTGCGGTATCGCAAACCTCGTGATTGATGGCATCGCACCCAACGAACTGCGCGACTATCTCTGGCACGAACACCGCATCATCAGCGTCGCGATAAACCACCCGGAATGCGCGGGCCTGCGCGTCAGCCCAAGCATTTACACAAGCATCTCGGAACTGGATCGCTTCGCCGATATCGTGGAGCGCGTCGCCAGACAAGGCATCCCCGCCTAGGCTCTAAACCCCCAGCCTTGGAGAGCCGGGGGCGTTCCCTCGAACCCCCGATCCAGTATGCTCGGTGCCTCGAATCTCAGGACTTGGTAACCAGCATGCCCAGCACCGACGTTCTTATCGCCTTTTTTCTCGCGGCGGCGGTCTTCGCCTATATGCCCGGGCCGTCAACGCTGTATGCAGCGGCCCAGGCACTGTCCCGGGGTCGCTCGAGTGGTCTGATGGCGGCGTTGGGCCTCCATGTGGGTGGCTACATTCACGTATTCGCCGCGGCCCTAGGATTGGCTGTACTCTTCGAAACGGTGCCGGTCCTTTACACCGTCATGAAGCTCGCTGGTGCGGCCTATCTTGTCTGGCTGGGGCTTCGCTTCATGCTTCAGCGAGGGATTGGTGCGACACATGCGCTGCCCGAAATTCCGCAAAAATCACCGGCTCGGGCATTCTGGGAAAGTGTCACGGTCGAGATTCTGAACCCCAAGACAGCGCTGTTCTACATCGCGTTCCTGCCTCAGTTCACCGACCCGGCTGCGTCTTTTCCGCTCTGGATTCAACTCCTCGTTCTGGGGACCTTCGTGAACA
Source organism: Pseudomonadota bacterium (assembly GCA_039818725.1). Taxonomy (GTDB): domain Bacteria; phylum Pseudomonadota; class Gammaproteobacteria; order Pseudomonadales; family Halieaceae; genus Congregibacter. Next base: position 166,725 of record JBCBTK010000010.1, on the reverse strand, counting down.
TCCTGTTCTCCAGCGCCGACCTGCTCTGCGTGCTTCTCGCGGCACGCCTGACACGCACTCTGAGGGCTTCACCGGGGCCGGCGAAGTGGGCTAATCGCGTTGGGGGAGGTCTTCTTGTAGCCCTCGGCGTGAATCTGGCGTCGAGCAAGTAGCGGGGCTTCGACGCGCGACCTTTGATGCAAGCTATTCCGGGCCGGTCTTTGTCGGAATTCAGGCGCCCGTATCAGCCTTCCTCCCGCTGCCGTTTCTTCTGGGCCTTCTCCCGAAAACCGAGGATGACTTCCGCCACCTCATGGACCTTTGGATCGGAAGGCAGATACATCAACTCAATAGCATCGCCCTCCGAATTGCCCGGACCCCCTACTTCGCCCCTATGCCGCGTCCCGTGCTGATCGAAGTACTCAAAGCTCGAGTAAGTGCGCATGTGGCTGCCGGAGCGATCGATGCGCACGTTTGTGATGACGCCCGTTACGGGAACGCCGTCCGGTATCAGTAGCTGGATGTAATCCACTTTCTGTTTTACCCCGCCGAACAGGCGGCGCAGGACCCAGAACAGGAATAGGAACGGGAGACACATGAGCGCAAGTAGCCCAAGTATCGCCAGGAGAGCGGGAAAACCTTCGAGCATTGTAATTGGAGGGTATCGAACCGGAGCGGGACTGACTCCCGCGAGAATACATGTGTTTTCGAGTGTTTACGCCCCGGTCATCGCCACCTAGCGCTTTTCGGATCCGGCGGGCAGCGGACGTTCGTCGCCGGCGAAGGAGAATTTGCCACGCCCACCGCGCAACAGACCGATGTGAGTCACCGCGCCGAGTTCGCGCAGGGTAGTGGCTACAAGGTCGCGAGCGGCGCTTACGTCGGCCTCGGCCGTGTCGTGCAGGCCCTCGATAACGATAAGCGCCGTTCGTGTGCCCTCGCTGACGGCAGATTTTCGGCTTTGCCGGTGCGTCCAACGCCGGGCGTGCGCGTCGTTGTCCGCATCCACGAACACGACCTCACCCTCCGCGGGTGCTTCAATTTCCCCATGGAAAGCGAGGTAGCGCTCGGAACCGTCGGCCAGCCGAACCTCCAGAAACTCGGTGAAGCGCGCCACATCGAAGACGGCGACGGGAACCGCATAGGCGACGGACACCGCGTTGCAAAGATCGACCAGAGGATTGATCACGGGGAGCGACCGTTCCTTACGCAAGCGGCGCAGCAAAGACTCGGAAGCGCAGCGGTACTGGGTGGGCTTCAGCCCCATGCTCGAAAACGTTGCGCGCCAGGCTTTTATGGCGGCGAACTCCGCCTCCGGTTGTTCGTCCAGACGCGCCAGGCCGATTTGCAGGCAACTCTCAACGACGTCCTCGGCGGGTGTCTGAGCGATCTTCCCGGCAAAAGCAAACGCGGATACGAGCGAGGGGTAGCGTGATGCGAGGTCCGCACTGTAGGAAAAATGCATGCATCGTTTATAGCGCCTCGGGCCCGAAGCTGTCTTGAACGATATTGGCCGTGGCGGCGCGATAGCGGCCGGGGGGCAGGCCGAACTGGCGCGAAAAGCAGCGCGTGAGATGACTCTGATCGGCAAATCCCAGCGCGGCAGCGACCGCACCGGGCTGTTTGCCTTGGGAAAGGGCCTGCCGTGCCAGACGCAGCCGATACTGCATGGCGTAAGCGTTTGGCGTTGCCCCCACCTCGCGCTGAAAGCGGCGCAGCGACCCTGTTCGGCCCATGCCCATCAACGCGGCGACTTCATCCAGCGTAGGTGGTTTGGCCGGCTGATCATGGATCCGGGCGATGACTCTTCGCGACAGTGGCGAGGGCATGTTATCGCCACCCTCGGACTGCTCTCGCAGAGCCTGCGCCAGAACCAGCGTCAGGTATTCCTGTGCGCCGCGGGGGTCTTTTGCAGAAAGCGAAGCGAACGCGCCGCGCAGGCTCGATGCCAGGATATGGCAGGACTGCACCGCAAACTGAAACTCCCGCGCGGCGGCTTCGCGCCCCAGCAGCCGTTTCACGGCAGCGGGTTCGACGTAGATCATGTCCCAGGTACGGAATCTATCGAGTGGCGCACCATCGTGAAGCTCCTCTGGACTTACAGCGAGAACATCACCGGGCACGGCTTCTACCGCGCCGACCGCGGACCAGGACTTGTGACCGCCGGATCGCATCAGGCCAATACCGAACTGACCGTGCGCGTGCCGTGGGAACAGGCGTTCGGAGGACACACTGATCAAATCCACACCCGGCAGGCACGCCGGCGCAATCTCCGTTTGATGCGCAGCACCTCGAGGGCGCATCAGATCAAACGCCCCGCAGCGCGACCTTTGACACGCGTATCGAAGCCGACGCGCGCCGTGCTGCTCAACGCATTCAGATGACCATGAAAAGGCAAATCGACTTCCTCTTTTTCTTTGAGTACCCGGGCCGCCGGAACGCGCGGCCCGAAACTCGGGCCTCGGCGCTACTCGGCGCTGCCCGCCGGTTCGAAACTCTCCTTAAGGTGGTCTACCCAGGGCACGGCCGTGTTCAGATTGCCGATAAAGGGATCCAGGGTAGCGTCTTCATTCCACACGTACTCGGTTGAGCTGGCGATCATGCGCGCGATATCGAGACCAAAAAACCGTGCGACGACGGCCAGGCTCATATCCATTCCCGCCGAGACGCCGGAGGAGGTGAAAAAGCGCCCCGACTCGACCCAGCGGGCCTCGGGCTGCCAGTCCGCCTCGCCCTGCGCCACAAGGTAGTCGAAGAAAGCCTTATTGCCCGTCGCGCCGACATCCTTGAGGACCCCCGCTTTGGCAAGCAGCCCCGACCCCGTACAAACCGAGGTCGCAACGGCAACTTCCTGCGTGGCAGTCTTCAGAAAGTCGATCATCGCCGGGTTGTCCATCTCTACCAGAGTACCGATGCCCCCAGGCACCATGAGCACATCGAGATCGGGGTGATCGTCGAAGGACCACGGGGCGTTAACCCGGGGGGCGAGGGCCGGCGGATAGCTTGTTGTCGTCAGCACGACAGGACCTGCGTTCTCCGCGATCAGGTGGACGCGGATGTTGTCGGGTCCCGCATTCATCCACATCTCCAGTGGGCCCATGACGTCCAGGGGCTCAACCCCATCGTAGAGAACAATCCCGATATCGAGGGGAGGTTCCCAGACATCCTCCTCGTGATCTTCCGGCCGCTTTACCTGGAACGCGATTTCGCCTTCGGAACCCGGAAGGCGCCAGCTCAGAACGTAGTTACCATCCGGCATGCGGCCTTCCACCATACCCATCAGGTCGTTGCTGCCCATGCCGTGCAGGCCGCGAACAGCGAGGTCATTTGTCGCGCCGCTGATACCAATCCGTGCGGCGTCGGCATCCGGGACGTCGTCAAACCACAGATGTACGGATTTCAATGGTCCCTCGAGCACGGCGCCTTGCTCTGGCCAACTCTTCGTGAGTTCTTGTCCCAGCGTCGCTGTTGGAGCAAGCATCACCCATAGAACGATGATCGTGTAACGCGTTATCACAGTTGTACTCCCACACTAAAGAAGGCTGAAAGCTCCTGACCGGGACGCATTACATCCTGAATCAGATACTGATAAGGCTTGAAGTATTCTCTGTTCCCCAGGTTGACCACATTGAAGCGCAGTATCCAGGGGCCGGTCTGGTAATCGGCCTGCAGATCGAACACCGCGTAGCTGTCGCTGAAGAAAGCGTTTTCGTCAGTCAGCGGCGCTTCATCGGCGTAGGTCAACCCTACACCGAGTCCAAGGCCCTGAAGGGCGCCGGTCAGAACGCGATAGCGCAGCGCAACTCGCCCGCTGACCTCCGGGATCCGCGCCAGCTGGTTACCCCGGGCGAAGATGGTCCCGAAGCTCACGATGTCGGTCCGGTTTTCGCTGTCGATGAAGGCGACATTGGCAAGGACGGAGATCGCCTCGGACGGCTCCCAGACCACATCGACCTCCACACCCTCACTGCGCTGCTCCCCGTTCTGGACGGACCCAAAGTTAGGGTCCGTCAGATCGGTCTGCGGGATGTTCTCGCGATTGAGACGGAACGTCGCAAGCGAACCGCTCCACTGGTTGCCGGATACCTTTACGCCGAACTCCAGCGAGTCCGATTCTTCCGGAACCGGCGCGGCGCTGTTTACCCCGGTAAAAAAGGGCACCATGCGCGAGCCTGTTGCGTATCCGCCGTACAGAGCGACGGCGTTATTGAGGTGGTAGGTCACACCCACACGCGAATCGAACTCTGTGTAGCTCTCGTCAGCGCCGGTGCCTCCCACCACTTCCTCAAGCGCGTACTCCGTGAGCCGGCCGCTGACCAACGCGCTCCAGCGCTCGGCGATGCTGATATGGTCCTGGACGTAGAACGCCAGCGTCCGGTACTCGTTTTCCGTAACGCTGTTTATGGCCGGGATGTCACCGAAGCTGAGCGTGTTTTCACCGGACGCGTAGTCCAGAACGCCGATGGGTGTAAAGTCGAAGCCGCTCCCCGCGGCGTAATCCGTCGCATCGTAGGTCATACCCGCAAGCAGCCGGTGGCTCACAGCGGAACCGCTGTCGATGCGGTAGCTGAGGGAAGCATCGAAAGTATACTCCCGCGTGTCCACGGGTAGCTGACCGCGGATGATCGGCACGCTGGTGTCGACGATGGGAAAGAAGCTCAGGAACGGGAAGGACGAGAACTCATCGAAGCGACTGTCGAAGTAGCGGAGCTGCACCTGCCCCGAAAGGCGCTCACCGAAGGCGTGATCCAGGGTCGCGTGAATCGACAGATTCTCGATCTCTGTGTTCGGCGCGTCGGTCGCCCCGGAAAACTGAGTGTCGTCCACGCCCGGAAGTCCGGCGACTTCCGCGGGAAGACCGGTGTATTCGAGCTGCTCGATGCGGTTGTAAAGACCGCGCAGGGTCAGCGTCGTGGCCTCGCTCAGGCGTGCTGCAAGGGATGGATTTAGCGTAACGCGCTCTATGTCCACGGCATCGATCATATCGTCGGATTCGTACCACTCACCGGCAAAGCGCACCGAAACAGCGTCTGTCAGAGGCTGATTCAGGTCCGTTTCCACGCTCCGCGTCGCGAAGCTGCCTCCCCGGAGTCCAACGTAGTAGCTCGCATCCTCCCCGGGAGTCTTGGTCACGAGGTTTATCAGTCCACCGGTGGGCGCGCCTACCCCGCCGCCGTACTGCACCGAGGTTGGCCCCTTCGCCACCTCGACCCGCTCGAACACGACCATGGAAGACGGATCGACGACCGCCGTGTCGCCATAGCCGAGCAATCCGTCGACAAAGATTTCTGCCTCCAGACCGCGAACGAAGGGGTTCACGAGCACGGCTTCCTGCTCGTGGTTGGGCACGACGCCCGAAACGTTTTGCAGTGCTTCGGTCAGCGACCGCGAGTTCTGCTCTTCAAGCAGCGTGCGGTTGAGCACCTGCACGGACTGTGGCCAGTCCTGGAGCGCTATGCCTCCCTTTACGACGGCCGCGGTTTCCGCGCCGTAGCCTTGTTCTCTGGTCGCCGTTACGAGCACTTCCTCACGCAGCTGCCAACTCGCTGCTTCGCCGTCCGACTGGGACCGCGCGGACTCGCCGTACATCACTGCCCCCACGGCCGCCAGGCAGGCGGACACCGTTGGCAGAGCTGACGCTCTGTTTCTTGCTGGTTTCATTTCGCTTTCCTCTGAAGCGCGCCCCACGGGCGCACGTCGACGCAGAGAGACTCCGCGCCGGTTTCAATCAGGACTGGGGGATTTAAGCGAGAGGAGGCGCTCGGGAGTGGAAGTGCCGAATACTCGGAACGCGCGGCGTCGCAGGGTCCAGCTCCGGCAAGTCCAGCGTCTGACGCTCGACTTGCTCCGCGAGGAGCACGGTTGATTCGAGCGCATCTACGTACAGACCCGCCAGTTCGCAGGGCCGGGACGGATCCGCCGTGCCGTCCGCGTCATGATCCAGGTGCGCGGCGTGGTGCCTGCCCTGATGCTCGTGGTGCTGCTGATCGCGATTCTGTTTATCGTGGTGAGGATCGGCGCCAAAGAGCGCCATCGCTGCCTGGGGCGTTAGCCCGTCGGGGCACAGCGCCACGAACCAGCCCGAGGCCAGGCTGGCCGGCATGTACCCACGAGGGACGAGTACCTGCACGAGCAGCACCGCAACGGCGAACGTCGCTATGCAGCGTCGATATTGCGGTTTAGACACGTGAGCCTCCGGAGAAGCCGGGCTGAGTCCCTGACAGTGCCGCGGCGCATTCGCGGCAACCTTGGGAGCCGACCACTAAGATGCTGGGCGACCTCCGCAACACCAGCTTAACGGAATTTACCCGGCCTTTGGACCACGTCAAAAAAGCGGACACAAATCGACGGTATATGACGAAATAGGTCACAAAAATACAGAGTGGCGCTTGTAACTCATTGATTCTCGGCGCATCGGCGCCCTGGCGCGCCGTTTGCACGGGGTAACACGATAAAACCTGCCGCCGTATATCAGGCTGGCATAGCAAACCCGACTGCGGCCGTTAAATCCGCACCGAAGGCGTCACAGTGTGCGGCGCAAGGAAAGGCAAGTGAACACCGCAGGCAGACAACGGGGCTTTACACTGATAGAGCTGATGATCGTGATCGCGATCGTTGGCATCTTGGCCAGCATCGCTTTGCCTGCCTACCGCAGCTATACAATCCGCGCAAAGGTCACTGAAGGCATTGCAGCGGTGGCAGCCGCAAAAACCGCTGTTAGCGAGTACTACACCGTAAACGGTATGCTGCCCCCCGGTGGCGACAATAACGCAGCGGGCTTTACCCAGGACTACTTTTCGACCTATGTTGACACGGTCGACTGGCACGAAGACCAGCGGATTGAGATCGAATTCAACGAAGCGGCACTGCAGGTCGACTCCCAGCTCGAGCTGCAGCTCGGCCCCGAGATTGTGAACGGGAGGCTGACCTGGCGCTGCGGTCAGGACAGCAATGTCAGCGATGAAAACCTCAAGTACCTGCCCGCGAACTGCCGGGAGCGGTACTGGCCCTAGGATTTCCTCCCCCCGGCGCATAGATACGCGAACGCTAGCCTTGCGTAACCAACAAGCAAGACGCCTGTACGGAGGGGCGATTGCGATGCTATGGGATTCAGCACCAGGACGGCCGTCGTATGTGCGCAGGCTCGCTCTTCAGGCAGTCTTTGCCATGTTTACCTGCCTTGTTGCCCAATCGACGCATGCCCTGGAAACCATTGCCCTCACGGGCAATGAGGCCGGTGTTTCCCTCGATGGACGGCTGCAACTCTGGCATGACCCGAGTGCCCAGGCATCGCTGGAAGACGCCATAGCCGGACTGGCGAGCGCCACATCTCTTGAGCCCGGCGCGGGATCCACGGGACTTGAGGAAGGAGCGTTCTGGAGCCGTTTTTCCCTGCGCAACACCACGGACGAGCCCCTGGAAGTGAGGCTCGAGTACATTGACCACCAGCTCGTGTACCTCCGCGCCTATCAGAGCGACGCCACGGGAACGGCGTACCGTCAGCTCGCCGATCTCGGGCTGGACAAGCCCTTCACCGCCCGCCCGGTCCCGCACCACCGCTTTGTCGTTCCTGCGGAAATAGCACCCGGCGAGAGTGCCGAATTCTACGTCCAGTATGGATCGCACCAGATGGGATTCGTGTTTCCGGAGCTGCGCATCTGGACGCCGGCCACGCTTGCGGTCACCCAGGCCAGAGAACTTGCGCTCATGGCGTTCATCGTCGGCGGCCTTCTGGTAATGGCCTTTATGGCGATCATTGGCGGAGTCGCCACCGGAGCAAATTTCTATTACGCGTATGCGCTGCATGCGCTGGCATCAATCGCCGTCTGGTTTACGGTTTTTGGGTACACGCACCAGTTCCTGCTTCAGGAGAACTATCACTGGCGCTACATGTCCCTCACCGGTGCCGCGAGCCTGTTCACCGGGCTACTGTTCGCTCGTGAGTTTCTAAACTCCAAGAAGTACCTCCCGCGCTTTGACTGGCTGCTTCTTTTCCTCATGGTGAACAGCATCTTCCTGTTCCTGAGCGCCCTGGCGGAACAGAGCACGCTCTCGATTGTGTCCATAACCCTGGCCCTGCTGCTCTATCCCGCGGTGTCGATCGCTGGCGCGATACGCTGGTTCCAGGGAGCCCGGGAGGCGGGGCTGTTCACCATGGCCTGGACCTTCCTTGTCATCGGGTTGTTTCTCCAGGCACTGCGCGATCTTGGTGTTGTGGAGCACAACCTCATTAACTATTACTGGCCCGCCGTCGCCTCCTACGGCGAAATGGTCGTGATCCTTGCCGCCATGACCATCCGCATCATCGATCTTCGGAAGGCGAAGGAAGCCGCGGAGAGCGCCAGGATCACTCAACTGGAAGAGAGCCAGCTGCAGCTTGAAACGCAGGTCGAGGAACGAACCCGGGAGCTCGCCGCCGCGAAAAACACGGCCGAGATGGAAGCGAGAACGGACCCTCTGACCGGAATACACAACCGCCGCAGTTTCATGGATCGCGGTCAGAAGATGCTTGATCGCTGCCGGCGTGAAGGCATGCCCTTGAACGTGCTGATGATGGACATTGACCATTTCAAGGCCATCAACGACCAGAACGGTCACGCTACCGGCGACAAGGCCCTGGTCTCCTTCGCATCGGTGGTCCAGGGCTTCCTGCGCGAACGGGACCTTTTCGGGCGCATTGGGGGCGAAGAATTCGCCGTGCTTTTCGTCAGTGAAAAGGACACCGCGGTCGAAACCGCAAACCGCGTGCGCGAGCAGGTGAAGTCCCTGGAACTTCAAGCAGACAAGGGTTTGCTTCAGTTCACAATCAGCATTGGCGTGGCCCATCTTTCCGAGGAACTCACCCTGGAGCCATTCCTGAAAAAGGCCGATGACGCGCTGTATCGCGCCAAGCACGATGGGAGGGATCGGGTCGTTGCTGCCGAGAATGACGCTCTCGACATACGCCCGGTGAGTACCGGTTGAGTCAAGGCATGCGTCAACCGTCGCAGCGCCAGACCACGGTCAAGTCCTTTGAGCTCTAAGCCGACTACAGGTCACCGAGCGCCGCTTCCGTATCCACAATCTGCGCGTACTCACCGGCAAGATTGGCCAGTGAGAAGGCGTGCAGATCCGCGGCCGTTCTGCTGATTCCCTGGTAGTCGACCCGGTCGAAGGCAAACGTTGCATCGGACACCACGCGGGTGTCAAAGCCCAGATTCCCCGCTGTGCGTGCGGTAGCTTCCACGGAATTGTTCGTGCTGACTCCGACAATAAGCAGTCTGCCGATCGCCCGAACTCGAAGCCAACGCTCCAGGCCCGTGTTGATCAATGCGTCGGGGACGTTCTTTTCAACCACGTGCTCGCCGTTCAGCGGTGCGAGAGGCTGCTGAAACTCCGCACCCACCTGCCCCGGCCAGAACGGCGACCCCGGGGTTCTCGACATATGCCTTATGTGGACGATCGGCGCGTCGCGCTCGCGCCATGCGTGTAAAAGCCTTTCGATGTTTCGCTCTGCATCGGGGTTGTTTCGTCTGCCCGCGGACTCGAGCGCCATACCCTTCTGCATGTCTATGATCAGGAGCGCGGGAGGTAGGTCATTCATAGCTTGGGGTTCCCTATCCGGGGCTTGCAACGGTGAATATCGCGGACTCGCCGTGCCGCCGCGGTCTAGCGGGCCCAGCGCAGTAAAACAGCTCCGCACAGCGTCAGCAGAGTGGAGAGTAGCTTGAGCAGACTCAGACGCTCGTTGAGGAAGAGGACCCCGATGAGGAGCGCGATAATTATGCTCGTCTCCCGCAGTGCCGTAACGAGGGCGATGGGGGCCTGAGTAAAGGACCAGATCACCATTGCGTAGGCAAGGAAGGACATGGTTCCGCCGACAAGAAACAGGCGAAGCCCTTTCCCCGGCATGTCCACAAGCGCCTGCGGTCGCAAGAGCCCAAGGTAGGCCGCCATGAGCGCGGCATTGCCGACAGCGAGCCAGCAATAGAAGCCGAGGGACGTTCCAGCAATTCGTGCTCCATAGCCATCGACGATGGAGTAGGAGGCGATGAACACTCCGGTCACCAGGGCCAGCGCCGCCGCGTGCCCGCTGGACCTGTCGTCCCTGCGGCGCACGATCGAGAGACTGATGATCCCGAGCGCGATCGCCGCGACGGCGGCGAGCTCCGTCGCTGAAAGCGGTTCTCCCAGGACCAGAAACGACACGGCGGCCACCAGCAGGGGCGCGGACCCGCGCGCGATTGGATACACCTGTATCAGGTCCCCAAGTTCGTAGGACTTGATGAGAAAGAGCTGATAACCGAAGTGCAAAGCAATACCCAGGGCGAGATAGGGCAGGCTCGCGGCCGCCGGGTTGGGAATAAACGGCATGAGCACGAGGGCGAGAGGCAGGTGGCCCAGGGCCACCGCGCCCATGCTCAGCGCCTTGTCCGAACTGCCCTTAACCAGCGCATTCCAAACGGCGTGCATCACGGCCGCGGCAATGACGGCCGTAAAAACTTGAGCACTCATGCGGGGAACCTGAAAACGTCGCAGCCTGCGAGCGACCGGATTATACCTGCGTTATACCGATGCAATTCGGAGCCCGCAGCGCGGCCTTTGCTTCGATCGTGTGCGCCTTTATCTCCAATGCCCGCGATCGAACTGTGCTGCCTCGATGTGTCCAGGGAGATAGCTACAATAGAGCGACGACAGGTACGGCGTGGTCTCCTCCCATGCAAACAAACGCGAAGACTGATCTCGAAGTCATTGAAAGCGGCTATCGGTTTGTTAGCGATGACAGTGCGTTTCTGGATTGCCTGAATGCGTGGTCAAGAAAGATCGCGGATATCGAAGCCCAGGCACCCAAACAGTCGGTGGATGAAGATCGCTTCACCAAGAGCTACGTCGCGGGACTGCGTGGAATCCTCGAAAAGCTCAACAAGCCCATCGAGACAAACGCCCTGGAAGAAGCCGTCATGGAAGTCGATGCGGCGGCCATGGTCCTCACACCCAAAGGCGTTGTGGTCACCGCCAACCCGGAAGCTATCGACCGGTTTCAGGCTGTCCAGGGTCGCAGCAACAGTCTGGAATGGCTTGAACAAACGGCAAGGTCTGATTTTGAAACCGTTCGAACCAATGCGGCTTCGGGAAAGCGGCAGCAGCATGCCATTGTGCGCACTGTCGGCGACAAAAGATCGGCGGGGATTGCCGAGGTATACACGCTACCGTCGGAGTCTGAGAAGCAGCACTTCGTGGTGGTTCGATCGCTTGAGACACGATGGTCACAAACCGTGGACCTGACTCTCGAGAACACTTTTGATCTGACAACGGCCGAACGAAAGGTCGCCCGGGCACTCTACGAGATGCGCGATACCACGCTCGTTGCCGAGGCGCGCAAGACCAGCGCCCAGACCATCCGGACGCAGATCAAGACCATTCTGCGCAAGACAGAAACCGTGTCCCAGGTGGACCTCGTCCGACTCCTCGGCTTGCTCAATGCGCGCGCCGGTCATACCCGGCGCAGCACACCGCGCACCTGGCGCGACCCCTGGGGGAATTATCGGATCCTCTCCCGCACTGACGGGAAGCGCACGGCGTACACCTGGACTGGCAAGAGAAACGGCACCCCCGCTCTCATCGTTCATGGATGCGTCCAGGGCTACCTTCTGGGCGACTATGTAGAAGGCGCTCTGCACGACGCCGGGATTCAACTCTTCGCCATCCTGCGCCCCGGCTTCGGAGACTCGGATTGCCACCCGAATGAGAGCTTTCAGCACCAACAGGTTGATGCGATCGACGGGCTGATGGAAGAGTTGAAACTGGATGCCATTCCGGCCATCGGCCTGGGCAACGGGTCTGTTCCGCTCTTTCATCTGGCCGCCTCCAGACCCAAACTGTTCAGCCGCCTCCTGGTGACGGGTCTTCTTCAGCCCTATTCCGACACGTCCCTGCAGAATCTGACCACGGTACAGAAAGGTCTTGCAAAGCTCCTGCAACACGCCCCGCAGACCTCGGAAACCCTGTCGCGGGTATGCAGTCGCTTCATCACGCTCCACGGCGTGGACTGGTACCTTCAGAAAGGCTGGGGTGACGTACCGGAAGTTCAGGATACGCTTTCCGATCTCGACATCCTGCCGCTGATCCGCAACGCCTGTGAGCTGACCCTGACCGCCGATAGCTGGGCCTATGTCCAGGAGATGCTGACCAAATTCGGGCTGGATCCCGCTCTTATTGAACGCGTGACCTGTCCGATGCTTCACCTCCATGGTGAGTACGACCGGTCGGTAAACGTCAGCGAAACCCGGGAAATACAATCTAGATGTACCAACTTCACCAGCGAAAGCATTCCTGATGCCGGCTACTTCCTGCCCTATGAACAGCCGCAAATCTTCGCCGATCGTCTGATCCGTACGATCCTGGGCTAGCGCGACTGACTAGCACATGCCCTGAGCCGCCCGCGCCCGCAGACGTCGCACACACTCTTCGGCTTACCCCACTTGGGGAATGACAGAAGTTCCAGACTTCTGTGTAGTTGCGAAATCGGTGTAAGCCGACCAACGATCTGACGAGGATCAGCAGCGATGCGCATAAACGTCCTGGCTCTTCTCCTGGCCTTCCTGTCGATAACGACGGCGCAGGCCGCCTATGTTCGCTGGACGCATCCCGAGCGATCCGTTGCGGCGGCAGCAGACCGTTTCATAAGCCGAGGACACGCAAGACCTGGCCCATGCTCACTCCCTGGACTGGGCGACAAACCGGAAGCGCTGGTCTCGTTGCTGCTGTGTTCAGGGAACTCGCGAAAACGCTGAACTGGGAATCCGGGCACAGACAGAGAAAGTGCTTCGAGGGGCACACGTACTCCGCGCGCCGCGGCGAAACAACGAACTTCCTTGAAGCAGAATCAACTAGAAGTTAAACACCAGTTCAGCGCGCAGCACCCTGGGATCACCCGGGAAATGTCCGGTCCGGCCCAGAAAGCCACTCTCAGCGAAACTCTCATCGAAAAGGTTGCGAGCGTTCAGCTGCAGCTGGATGTTCTCCCAGGTGCTGATCCAGGTGGCATCAAACACAGCATAGGACTGCACCTCCTGGCCGCTGAGACTGATCTGCTCCGAAACGTAAGATCCGCCGAAGGCAATGGCTGAGTTGATGCCGTTGATGTCGTAACGCGTCCAGAACCCGATCTGGTGATCGGGCGCGTTGGCAAACTCATCGCCCACCGCGTTTCGGATTTCGTCGCTGCCTTCAATAATTTTGGTTTCGTTAAAGGCGTAGTTGAAGGTGAACGTCCAGTTATCGCTGATATCCCCGACGATATCGAGTTCAAAACCCCGGGATCGCGCCTCGCCCACCGAAGCCAGGGCCCCTGTGGGTGCACCCGGTGTGGGGTCTGCGATGAGTACATTGGTCTTCGTGATCTGGTAGATCGCGGTCTGCAGGTACAGGCCCCCGTCTAACAGGTCTACCTTGGCTCCAACTTCGAAAAGCTCACCCTCCTCCGGGTCAAAAGGTCCGCCGTTGTCTTCCGCCTGAGATCCCGTGCCCTGGGGATTGAAACCCGTGGAATAGTTGGCGTAAGCCGCGATATTGTCCGTGACGTCATACACCGCACCCAGACGCACTGTGAACGCATCGTCGTCCTGATCTGCAACGCTGCGGTTCGCGGCGCCGGTGACGAGCACGGTCTGCGTCGAATCGATGTCTTCGCTAAAGCCCTCAAAACGCCCCCCCAGCGACAGCAGCAAACGGTCGCTGATTTTTACTTGATCCTGAATGTAGAAGCCCCATTGATCGAAATCTATGTCGCGATCCGTTTCGACAAAGGGATTGAACTGCGAGGGATCAGAGAGCCCATACACCGGGTTGAAGAAATTCAGATCAGGCACGATGAAGTCGGGCGGCAGCGTGCCCGCCCGCCGCGAATCGGAGGATGTGAGAAAGAAGTCACTGTTGCTGCGACGGTAATACTCACCGCCAGCGAGGACCGTGTGCTCAAACCCGCCGAAAGAAGTGTTCCACACCAGCTCCGCGAGCGCCGTGGACTGATCGATGTCGCGCTCCTGATCGCGGAACTCCCGTCGAGCGAAGGTAACGCCGGCATCATCCTCAAACAGGCCGCGGTTCTCGTGATAGTTCTGATTCTCCTCGCTGGCGATGTGTCGCGCAGACAGAGTGAACGACAGGGATTCGCTCAGACGGCGGTTAAACGTTCCGGTGATCATATGAGCCTCGAGACGCTGGAAGTCACTGGCTTCGTTGGTGTTGAAACGGCGAGTGGTAAGAAAATCCCCGCGGTCGTCCACGGGCACTCCGCGTAAGCGCGCGCCCTGGAAATCCTGATCCACGAAATCGTACTTAACGACCATGGAAGTCAGCTCGTCCGGCTTCCACGCCAAGTCCGCGGCCAGAACAATATCGCGCTTGTTCGTATTGAAGCGGAAGGTGTCCGTATCCTCGTAGGCGCCCGCCAGGCGAAAGAAAACGTCACTGCCTTCGCTTATGGGGCCGGATAGATCACCGCGCAGACCGTAGAGACCAAAGTTTCCTACAGCCAGGGCACCGTTAGCGCCACGTTCCTCCATCGGCGCCTTGGTCACGTAGTTGATGAGCCCGCCCGGTTCGCCCCCGCCAAAAAGCGCTCCGGAGGGACCCTTGATGACCTCCACCTGCTCGATATCGTAGAGCAGCGGCACGGAGAACCCGGAGAACGGGTCGCCGAGCAATCCGTCGTAGCGGATCTCGTCCTGGCGAAATCCTCGGAAGGTAACGCCCGAGTAGCTGAATACCGACACCGACGAGATGTTCCGGTAGAGATCGGTGATTTCCACGGCTGCCTGATCACGGATGAGCTGCTGCGGCAGGATTTGAATCGACTGCGGGATGTCGCGCAGATCATCTGGAAACTTGTTGCCCAGACTTGGCTGAGTCTGCAGGTAGAACTCCTGGGCCCGCCCGGTAACCAGGACCTCTTCGATGTTGTCGGCTGGTACCGGTTGCGCCACGCACAGGCTGCTTGTCGCCAGGGCTAAAACCGACGCCGTCCACGTTGTTGCTACAGCTTTCATGGTGCACTCCTTGATGAGTATTGCGGATCCCGTGGTCGCGGGGGCGACGCCTTCATGGATAAAACCCGGCCGAGGCGCCACGCGAAGCGTCCCGAAGCAGTCTCGAAAACGAATTGGCCGGCCTCTGGAGACGCGGGAGGAACAAAACGACGCACGAACTGCCGGTCGATGACCAGCACGTCCGTTGCCACGGAGAAACCTGCTTTTCCCGAAATGGGTAAAGCCGAAGCCGAACTCAGACGCACATCCAGGGCATCGTCATCGCTGAGCCGGGTTTCCAGAGTTAGCTCGATTCCCGCGACCGACTGCGAACCGTGGTTTACCCAGTCTCGAGACTCAGGGCGATAAACAGCGAACAGGGTCAGAGCAGCGCAACAGAGCAGGCCGCTCACCACGCCCCAATACCCGGTGCTTTTCAGCCAGATCGAGAACGGAGTCACGGGGCACTTTCCCCGAAAGCCGTTACCGCCGGAGGTACTGGTGAGCGCCGGGCGCGTATTGCGAGCCGCTTGCCGTAAACGACGCAGCCGGTCACAGAAAGAGAGGTCATGGCGGCGCCCAGGAAGAACCAGAGCGTCTTGGTCCAGAGGCCGCCGAAATACCCGAAGTGGAGGGGATCCGCGGCTTCGGAAATACGCGTGTGTAAATTGAGTTCTTCGCCACGGTAGTGACCGACCATCTCGCCCGTGGCGCTATCAAAGGCCACGGCATTGGCGCGCGGTCTCACCAGCATCGCGTCAAGCTCGCCCATGATCACCAGGGGTCTCTCGTCGCGATTGGGAAACACAATCCTGCGCACCTGAAGTCCCGGGTGCACGCGCTGCGCTTCGGCCACCATGGCCTGCAGCCCCTGGCCGGACGGCTCGGACCACTCCCCCACTTCTAGCTCCGGGGCGGGAAATCGCGGTGCGCGCCCTCCCATGACTTCCACCAGATACCAGACGCTGGTCACCACGATCAGCACAAGGAACCAACTGCTCCACAAACCGAGGAGTCGGTGTAAATCGCCCGCCCAGATCCGCAGGGAACGCCCGAAGCGCGGCCAACTGAAAAATCCGCGCCAAAAGCCCTTATAGACCACCAGGCCAGCGATGAGGCTGAGTAGGAGTGGGAACGCCAACGCAGTAACGATGGGGATTCCGATCTTGGTCGGAAGCATCAGGTGCCGGTGTACTGTGCGGAAAAATCTCTGGACGTTCAGCCAGGATGTGTAGCCTTGAAATTCACCCGTCGCAGGATCAAACCACAGGCGCCCCAGCTCACCCCACGGTGATTCCACGAGGGCTTCGATCGCCCACCAGGAATCGGCGCGTCGGCTTACGCTCAGTATCTTCGCCTGCGGGTATTCGGCTCGAAGTGCGGTGAGTGCGTCTCCCCATGCGGGTGCAGCAGCGGGTGTGGCGGCCCGCATGGGGGGATTCAGCAGCCAGTCGATCTCGCTGCTGAGTACGGCCATGGTGCCGGTGAACAGCACAAAGGTCATAAGGATCGACAGTTTGAGGCCGATCCACGAATGGATAGCGAACCAGCGAAGATCGCGGCTTTTTGTGCGGCTCATGGTACAGCGCTGAGCTAGGACGATAGCCACAATGTAAATGATAATGAATTACATTACTATCTATTTATCGCTTGTATCGCGGCCGCACCCCCGACTCAGTGCCGGGTGGTGCCGCGCAGCCGGATCAGCTCTTTATGAAGCACCCGTGAAAGCCCAGCGGCAATACTCGATCCATTTCGGCTCTCATAAGCGGGCCGTCTTCGAGATGGTCGACAGCGAGTACTGCAATACCAGTGCGTTTCCGGGCGAAATCAAGATAGCTGTGCACCGCGTAGCCTCCGTTTGGACCCGGGACGAAGAGCGGTTCTTCAACGATCACTCCGCCCCCGTAGTCGAAGCTGCTCAGCTCACCACTGCGCGCATCAACGCGGGCAACCGCCGACGCGAAGGTCGATTCAGTAGGGTTCAAGCGGGCACTCCCAAGCAGACTCTGCGGTGCAAACGGCTGCTGAGTGTTGTAGCTCGGGAATTCCAGATTAACGTCCAGGGGAAGTACCTCCGCCTTTGCCGACTTGAGATCCACCCGGTAGCGAACCAGCTCGGCCTCGGTGTGATAGTCGCCATACTCCTGGCGCGCGAGACGCCGCATGCCGTGGCTGACGATGCTCATGTCCGGATAGGCGCAGGCCGCGAATTCGAGCAAATTGCCCTTTTGTGATCCATTGCCAAAATGAAAAACGAAGGTGGGCGGTACGTCGATCTGGGCAACGAGTTCGAAGTCATTCCGATCAAACACCAGCAACTGACTTGGGCGCGAGCCTTCCCAGTGCATGCTGTCGACAAAGGTGTCGCCGTGACCAAGAACCGCTGAGGAATTGAGCGCCACGAGGTAACGAGGCGTCAGAACGAAATCGTGCATATAGCCCGGAAAGTCGAGATCGTGCGCTCGAGCGCTGCGCAATACGCCGTCTGCACCGACATGGTAGAGGACGAGCATGGGCTTAGCGGCGAACGGCACGGAACCGATGTTCCAGAGATCACCGTTCTCATCGAAATGCGGATGTGCGGAGAATGGCACACCCTCGAGCTCCTTGCTCCAGGTTTTCACGCCCAGGGTCTCAAGCGTGCCCGGATCGACCCTGTATGCACTGCCCGCCTCCCAGAGCGCGAGCAATTCGCCGTTGAGCTCCTGCACATTGATATTGGCGACGTTCCCATCTTCGTTGTTTCGGCCAGGCGAGGAATCCGGGACATAAGTGCCTGCACCGGATCGGAGAAAGCGTCCCTGCTCTTCCTCCGCGAGAAACTTACTAGTGCGCACGAATCGCCCCTTATGAGACACCCCGGATGCGTCGAGGGTGAAGGCCTGGATCATGCCGTCCGGATCAAACCAGTGCTGGTAGCGTCGCCCTCCGCGCTCGAAGCGCGTTGGGCCGTTGCGGTATAGGGTCCCGTAACAGGCGTCGGGGACCGCACCGCTAACCTTTAGATCGAGCGGCGGCAAATCGTCGCTCAGGCCTTCGAAACCGATGCTCCAGGGGGGAGAAGTGGCAGCGCGGGCAGCCAAAGGTATGGCCTGCATGAGCGCGGCAGCAGCGGCGGCGCCCATAAACTCACGTCGATTCATCTCAGCGCACCTCAATGTCGATCTTCAAATCGTCGTCAACGGTCACGGCCGCATCCTCGAAGCGAGGTGGTCCCCGGCGGCCGGCGTTGTTGCTGAAGCCGTACCCTTCCGTCGGAATCCCCACGAGGTTGCGATCGAGCTCACCGTTGTTGTTCGCATCGTGAAAGAGCTTTACGGCATAGCGACCCGCGGGCAGGCCGTGAATGGTTGTGCGCAACTCCCCATCCGCTACGCGAGCCTGAGCGGCGAAGACAGCAGGCCCATCCCCTTCAAAATCCTTCGCGCTGTCGAACAGGCTCCAGTACAAGGTTCCGGTGCGCTCACTCATGCCCTGGATAGCGACGGTGAGATCGGCGGCCCTCGCGGAGGAAGCGCAGGCGAGGCTGAGACCAGCGATGAGAACGCCGGAGCTTGCGGATGCAATCAGTGACTTGATAAGTGAATTTCGCATGAGGTTCTCCCTGTGTTGCTGGCGTTGCGTTGTCCGTTGAACACATCATGCGTCCACCGGGACGGCTCCACAGGTGCGAGAAGTCATCAAGGCATGCAATGAAAACCATGACTAATGGCACGGTGCCTCGCCCCTCGTTCCCCAGTAAGCTCTCCTCATGCGTCCTATATCTCTCACCGCCGATCAATACCTGCTGAATCTCTCAGGCCTTCTCGCCGTTGCGCTCGTAGGCTGGATCTGCGTTACCTACTTCGAGCCCCTGCCGAACCTCCTTTTGCACGGTCTCTTCGCCGCCGCGTTCATGCTCCAGTCTTTCGCCGCACCCCTGGGCGTGGCTCCCCGGTACGCGCGCTCTGCGGTTTTGCTGATGTTGGTTCTGAGCGTGCTGGCGCTCCTCATTAATCGCGATACGATCACTTTGGTGCTCTCGGTGGTACTTGTGGCGAGCACTCCCCATCACTTCAGCGCCCGGAACAGCTGGCTGATGATGGTCACAGCCAATCTCGCCTATGGCGCGGTGTTTGTCGGGCTGGATATGGGTGCGGGGGGCGCCTTCTTTTCCTGGCTAACACTTATCGCCCTGCAGGCCTTCGCCATCACCTCGAGCCTTGCCAAGCAGCGAGAAATCACGGCACAGCAGACACTGAGTCGCAGCAACAGCGAACTGCTGGCGGCACGCGCCCTCATCGCCCAGCAGACTCAGACGGAGGAGCGGCTGCGCATTGCCGGCGATCTGCACGACAGCATCGGGCACCGCTTAACGGCCCTGCAATTGCAGCTGGAGGTGCTTTCTCACGAAGCCCCGGAAGCGCTCACGCAGCAGGTCGAGACCTGCCAGACCCTCGCCCGGGATCTCCTTGAGGAAGTGCGCGCCATCGTGCGTCGGATGTCCGAGGAGCGCAGCGATGACCTGACCGCCGCGATCCGCGAACTCGAGACCCTAACCCCCGCGGTGTCGATTAAAGTCACGGACACGCTGCCGAGCGTTGCGCCGGAGCTGGCCCGCCAGCTCGTGTATTGCTTTCAGGAAGCGATACACAACGCCATTCGCCACGGCGGCGCCAACGAGGTCGTGATCGATTATCGCGGCGGCGCGTTCCACGTTACCGACAATGGCCGCGGGCTGCGTGGCGCGCAGGTTGCGGCGGGTTTCGGCCTCAAAAATATTGTCAAACGCCTCGCCCCCTTTGGCGGTGACGCGAAGTTGCGCCCCCGGGACGGTGGCGGCTGCGAACTGACGCTCGACGTTCAGGCTCAGCCCGCATCATGATTCGCGTCGGACTTGCGGATGACCAGGTGCTGGTGCGCGAAGGCATCGCGCGACTCATCGAACTTTCCGGGAGCGCATTAACGCTTTGGCAATGCGACAACGGCGCGGACGCCCTCCTTAAGCTGCGCGAAGAACCTGTCGACGTTCTTGTCTGCGATATCCGCATGCCCGGCATGGACGGGATCACGGCCGTCAAACGACTGCGGGGCGCGGGCGATGCACAGCCCGTGCTCATACTCACCACCTTTGACGATCACCAGCTGTTCCTGGACGCTCTCGCCGCCGGCGCCAACGGTTTCCTGCTCAAGGATGTCTCCCTGGAAAAGCTGGTAGACGCGATCACGACTGTAGCGAGCGGTGGTTTCATTGCCGAACCCCGGCTCGTTTCCCAGGTGAGCACCGGAATCGCCGACGCGCCGCCGTCAAGCCCGGATGTACTTACCGGCAAGGAACGCGACATTCTGCGCCTGGTGGCCGGAGGCCTGTCGAACCGTGAGATAGCCGATGTGATTCATCTGGCCGAGGGAACCGTCAAGAATCACGTCTCCAATGTCCTGGGTAAGCTCAACTGCCGGGACCGTACCCAGGCCGTGTTGTACGCGATTCACTGGCAGCTTATCTAGCTCCCGATTTTAGGATTTAGAGAACCACACCAGGGGTATCGTCCGTGACGGTACGGCGAGCGCGCGGCGCTGTGGGCTGTCTAGCGACGCCCTGTAAGCTCACTAAGCCCGTTGCCCTAGAGCCATTCAAAGGCACGCTTCACCTCTGCTTTGGCGCTCCCTCGTAAGCACTTTCCATGCGAAATGATTAGGTTGTCGAAGTCCCAGTTCATCATCTCTACCAGGGACTCGCGCGCCGCGGCCCGGTCGAAGAACGTCGCACGAAGGTCCCGAGCCGTGCCCCCTTCGTCTCCCAGGACCGCGTTCAAACGCTTGACGATGCGCCAGAAACCGCTCTGCAGTCCCGGATCGTGCTTCTGGATCAGATCGGTGAGAATGAGCGTCCTCGAGGAACGGTGGAGGAACACCATTTCATCGAGCACCGAACTCCCGCGAAAGGGGAGTTGCGCGATCTCACCGTTCCAAGCAGCTGGGGCCAGGTCTCCGAGCGTGGTCACCTCACCGGGGACGGAATGCCGCTGCAGGAATTGTGGTGAGACCCAGACCCTGGCGTCGGGGTTGTGCTCCAGCCACGGCGCGATTCCCAGACTGTGGATCTTGTTAGGCGCAACCAGGTGTCGCACCCGGCCCAACCCGCGTAGGGCATTTACCCTCTCCCGTGTCGGTGCAACGGGAGAATGGAGCCAGAGATCGTCACCGCGAAGGCGCACGACGGTCATTCGGGTCGTAAAGGGGATCGTGAACATACGCAGTGGGTCGCCATCGACGACCCAGAGATCGGGTGCGAATTCGTGAACGATTTCCATAGCGTAAGCATCCAGTACCTGGGCAGCGGCAAGTTTGACAGCGCGATGTGCGTTATCGCTGACGGTCCGAGCACAGACTGCGCCACCACCGTTCCTCAGTACAAGAGTTGCGATGGCCGAATCGCCAAAAGTTGACAGGAACTGGACACCCCTCTAGCCTTCGCTTCGCCTTGGGTGCCCACCGACATCGCGATGTCTGGGTGGGTTAAAAGGGAAGCAGGTCCGATCTTCGTCTCTGACGAACCCATTCCTGCGCTGCCCCCGCAACGGTAGGTGCCGCGCCTTGCGCGACACGAGCCCGATACCTGCCCTGGCAAGCAACACCACCATGATGGAGCGGAGGGCTTCATTGAAGGTTGCAGGACTCGCCGGTATCGCCCAACCAATCGCGCTCCGCCGCTTCTGTTCCTTTCTTACCCTCCCTCAATCGCCACTAAATCGGTTTCATGGCATTGAGGAAACAATATGACCCCTTACCCAGGAACAAATCTTGCGCTGACACAGCGTCCAATGCGCAAACTCGCCTACCAATCCCGCTGCGCTTTGGTTGCGGGCATTACTCTGGCCGCGACCGGGAGTCACGCAGACAACCTTCTGGAAGAACTCGTGGTGACGTCATCTCGTGTACCCATGGCGCTTCGCGAGGTCGGGACCTCCGTCTCTGTACTCACGGAAGCGGAGATCCAGCAGCGCGGATTTCTTTCCTTGCCGGAGATACTGCGTACGCAACCCGCCGTCGCCGTCTCCAACAGCGGCGGCGTAGGCAAGACCACAACCGTGCGCATCCGGGGCGAGGAAGGGTTTCGCACCATGGTGCTTCTCGATGGCATCGACATGTCCGATCCCTCGGGCGTCCAGGTCAGCCCCAGGCTCGACCAGCTGCTTACCGCGGGAGTTGAGCGCGTTGAAATCCTCCGCGGTCCCCAGGGTCTGAGCTACGGCGCCGACGCCGGCGGCATCATCAACATGCGCACGGAAACCCCGGATGAAGGCTTTGGCGGGCGTCTGTCGGCGGAGACCGGTCGGTTTGGTACCACACAGCTAAGTGGCAGCGTGGGTGCGGACATCGACGACGTCGATTTCGTCGTGAGCGCCACTCAGTTCGAGACTGATGGCTTCAACGCCCGGGAGACCGGCGCCGCCGAGCCCGATGACGACGGATACGAAAACACGACGCTGCATGCCCGCGGTGGCTGGGACGTCAACGAGAATCTTCGACTTGAGGCCGTTGCGCGCAGCATCGATGGCGAAACCGAGTTCGACGCCTGCTTCGGTGCAAGCGGCTCAACCGATAATTGCCTGAGTGATTTCCAGCAGGACAGCTGGCTCCTGCGAGCGGAATTCGGAACCGGCGCGTTACAGCACCAGCTCTCCTACGCGGAAACCGACACGGAGCGCGAGTCCTTTAGCGACAACGCCAGCTCCTTCTCCACCGAGGGCAAGCTCGAGCGCTTGAGCTACGTGGGTCAGTGGCGATCGTCGGATGCGTTGTCGTTGGTTTATGGCTTCGACCACGAAACCGAGTCTGTGGACGACGGAAGCCTGGATCGAGAGCGGGATCAGACGGGCCTGTATGGCGAGTACCAGGGACGCTTCGACCAGCTGACAATCACCGCTGGTATGCGCTATGACGACAATGACGACTTCGGCGAGTTCACCTCCTACCGCCTCGCCGCAGCCTACGTGGTGCCCTTCGCCGGCGGCGACCTGAAGTTCAAGGGGACCTATGGCACCGGTTTTCGCGCGCCCAGCCTCTTTGAAATCAGCTACAACAACGGTCCTTTCGCCCTGCCGCCAGCCTCCGAGACCGTCCTCGTTGAAGAAACCAGCGAAGGCTACGATCTGGGCGTGGTATGGGCCAAGGACACCGGCACCTACCTGGAGATCACCTGGTTCGATCAAACGATCGATGACCTCATTACCTTCGACGTCGTCGGGTTCTCGGGCTATCTCCAGGATGCTGGGGAGTCCAATTCCCAGGGAATCGAGCTCGCGGGCCGTGTGGCGCTGCCCGCGGGATTCGACCTATCGGGCAATTACACCTGGAACGATACGGAGACGCCAAGCGGCGAGCAGCGGGTTCGCCGGCCGGAGCAACTGCTGAATCTCTCTCTGAATTACCAGGGCCTGGACGGAAAACTAAGGCTGGGCGTCAATCTACGTTCGGCGTCCGATGCCATCGACATCCGTGACGCGGTGCTTGAGGACTACACTGTGGTCGATGCGAATGCGAGCTATCGCATCACGCCTTCGCTGCTGGCTCATCTGCGGATCGAAAATGCGCTCAACGAGGATTATCAGGAAGTGACTACATTCAATACCGCCGGAGCCGCGACCTACGCGGGTATTCGCTATGAGTTCTGAGGAGCGCAAGAACGCCCGCCACAAGGCCGCGATGGAGAAGCAAAAGGAGAAGGTCGACGCCGCCATCGCCGCAGCGGACGACGAGCGCGGCATCGCTCTGCTTCTCACGGGGAATGGCAAGGGCAAGACCAGCTCGGCCTTTGGTATGGTGATTCGCGCTCTTGGCTACGGCCAGAAGGTCGGGGTCGTCCAATTCATCAAAGGCGCACAGCTCTCTGGCGAAGAAATCTACCTTCGTGATCATTGCCCCATGGTCGAGTTTCACCAAATGGGGACGGGGTTCACCTGGGATACGCAAGACCGGAGCGGCGACATCGCCGCGGCCAAGGCGACCTGGGAAAAAGCCCGCCCCATGCTCAAGGATCCCGGATTCGATCTCGTGATCCTGGACGAACTGACCTACATGCTCTCCTACGAGTACCTGCCGGAAGAGGAAATACTCCATGCGCTCCAGCATCGTCCGCGGGAGCAGAGCGTGGTGGTAACGGGCCGCGGCGGAGGTAGCGCTCTGCGCGAGATCATGGATACCGTGTCTGAAGTGAAAGATGTGAAGCATGCCTATAAAGCGGGCATCAAAGCACGCAAGGGCGTGGACTATTAGAACCAGCCATGGATTCGGCTTTCGAGCGCGCCCTTGCTGAGAAGATCGCGGGCAAGACCAAACCCCCCGGATCGCTGGGCAGCATCGAAGTCCTCGCGGCGCAAATTGCGCGCATTCAAAGGACTCTCGACCCTCGGATCGAAAGCTGTAGCTTAACGATCTTCGCGGCCGATCATGGAATCGCGGAAAATGGGGTATCGGCTTATCCACAAGAAGTCACGCGACAGATGGTCGGTAATTTCCTGGCCGGTGGGGCCGCTGCCAACGTGTTTGCGAACGTATTCGCGATCCCCGTAACCATCGTTGACGCAGGAATCCAGGGCTCTCCCATGGAGCACCCGGCTCTCGTGGATGCTCGTATTGCATCGGGCACGGCGAACTCTCTTCACGGCCCGGCCATGTCCACCGGCCAGTACAATCTCGCCCTGAATCGAGGCCTTGAAATGGGCGAGGAGCTGACCGCCGACGTATGCTGCTTCGGTGAGATGGGTATTGGAAACACCTCGGCCGCCACCCTCGTTGCCGCGAAAATTCTCGGTGAAGATGCGAGTGCGCTCACGGGCCGAGGAACGGGGCTCGACGACGCGGGGCTCAACTATAAACGTACAGTTCTGGTACAGGCCTCTAGCCGCACGTCGGAAATGCTCGAGGCTGGCGAAAGCCTCCAACAGTACGGCGGTTTCGAGATCGTCATGATGACGGGCGCCATGATCGGCGCGGCGCGCAGTGGGCGTGTTGTACTTGTGGATGGCTTCATCGCAAGCGTCGCTGCCTTGTGCGCAAGACAGCTGGAACCCGCCTGTGGCGCATACCAGATTTGTGCGCATCGCTCCGCGGAAGCCGCACATGATCGTATTCTTGCGGCGCTCGACGCACGACCGCTTCTCGACCTGGATATGCGTCTCGGCGAGGGCAGCGGCGCCGTGCTGGCCTGGCCGCTGCTGCGTGCCGCCGCCGCGATGCTCAGCGATATGGCGAGTTTCGAGGGCGCCGGAGTCAGCGGTCGCGCATGAACAGGGAGTTGGTGAGCCTGGCCCTGGCGCTGCAGTTCCTTACACGACTGCCCATCAACGTCGGCCGACACTACTCACCGGAACTCTTTGCCCGCTCCGTACGCTTTTATCCGCTGGCGGGCGCTTTCATTGGAGCTCTCGGCGCCGTCCTCTATACGTTAAGCGCCGCGCTCCTGCCCCACGAGATAGCGGTCCTTTGTGCAGTCGTCGGATTGCTGATGGTTACCGGTGCGTTTCACGAGGACGGACTCGCCGACAGCTTTGACGGCCTGGGCGGCGGCCTCGATCGGACCGCGAAGCTGCGCATCATGCGCGATTCGCGTCTGGGCACCTACGGCACGCTCGCTGTGGTCAGCACCATGGCTATGCGCACCGCCGTGCTGATGGCCTTGCCACCTTCCGTTGTTCCCTGGGCACTCATCCTCGCCCAAAGCATCTCGCGTCTTTCCAGCGTTATCGTCATCGCGAGCAGCACGTATGTGCGCGACGAAGGAACGGGAAAGCCCGTTGCCCAAACCATGGACGGGGCGGCGCTTGTCTTCGCTCTGAGTTCCGGTGGCGCTCTGGTGCTTGCTGCAAGCGCGGTGCTCGACCCTGCGCAGCTTTGCATGGCACTGCTCGGCCTCGCCGTGGGACACGCTGTACTGCGTCGCTGGATAGAGAATCAGATCGGCGGGTATACGGGCGACACACTGGGTGCGATACAGCAGATCAGCGAGCTAGGTTTTCTGATCGGTCTACTGGCATGGCATTAGTCTTTCTCCGTCACACGACCCCGGACGTGGCAGAGGGCGTCTGTTACGGCATGACGGACCTCGCCCTGCGCCCTACTTTTAAAGCGGAGTGCGCTGTTGTCCTCAGAGACCTGCCCAGGGTCGAACGCATCATCAGCAGCCCTCTGTCTCGCTGCTACCGCCTTGCCGCAGCGCTGGGAGAAGCGCTCGCGTTGACAGTCTCGATCGATGAGCGATTACGGGAGATGGACTTTGGGCGCTGGGAAGGCCAGCGCTGGGATCAAATCAATCGCGGCGATCTCGATTTGTGGGCCGAGGATTTCATGCACGCGCGGCCGCACGGCGGCGAGTCCGTCTACCAGCTGCAGTCTCGAGTTAGGAGTGCCATGGGCAGCTACGGGGAGCTTCCCGGCGACAGTCTGCTGGTAACTCACGCGGGCGTTATAAAGGCGGCCTTTGCCAAAGCAGAGCATTCTGAAGCCTTTGAAGGCACCACGCCCTTTGGTGGCATGCGGCGCTGGCCAGAAGCTTATGGTTAGCCTTTTGGCACTGTCTGACTCTCCCGTCCGCGCGTTGCGCTACCTACTCGGAGTACCAGCGCTTTGTGCTGCGTGCATCAGCTGCAGCGGACCGCCGAGCGGCGAGAGCCGTATCGAAGCAAGGCCGGGCCGGATCGTGAGCCTCGACTACTGCGCTGATCAATACCTTTTGCAGCTCGCCGATCGATCTCAGATTCTTGCGCTGTCTCCCGACGCCACAAAGTCGTTCTCCTACCTGCGTGACGAAGCGCATGGGCTGCCCTCGGTGCGTGCTACGGCGGAAGATGTTTTGAGCCTCCGTCCGGACCTTGTCGTGCGCAGCTATGGAGGCGGCCCCCTTGTAGGAAGTTTTCTCGAGCGCGCCGGTGTGCCCGTGGTGCAGCTTCCCTGGGTTGTCAGCGTCGACGGTGATTCACAGAGCAGCGTGACGGCTGCGATCTCTCTGGTGGCGGCGCGGCTTGGCCAGGATCAACGAGGTAGGGAACTAATCGCGGAATTCCGACTGCGTCTGCGTAACGTTCGCGCACAGGGAGCGACCGGTCGAGCGATGTATATGAGCGCTGCGGGCTTCACGTCGGGATCGGGAACCTTGATCAGCGATCTCCTGGCAACCGCGGGGCTTCAAAACTACGAGACCCGCAGCGGGTGGCATCCCCTTCCGTTGGAGGCCCTTGTGTATGACACACCGGAGCGGGTCGCGTCGTCCTTCTTCGGGGTTGCCAGCAATCATAAGAACGCCTGGAGCGCGGCCCGCCATCCCATAGCCAACCAGCTGCGTGAGCGCGGCTCCACAATCACCCTCGACGGTGCCACTACGGCTTGTGGTGCATGGTTTATTGCGGACGCCGCCGAAGCGCTGGCCGGAGTCAGAGTGCCGTGAATCGAGCTATGGCGCTTAACCTCACGCTCGCCGTGCTGTGCCTTGCAACGCTCTGCTGCGCGTGCCTCCTGGGGTCTACTGCGCTGAGCGCCGGTGCGGTTCTGTCATCGCTCGTCGGCAATGGAAACCCTATGGACCAGGTCGTGGTGTGGAGCATCAGGCTACCCCGCGCCCTCGCCGCATTTCTTGTGGGCTTCTGCCTCGGCGTCGGCGGCGCCGCGCTCCAGGGTTTGCTGCGGAATCCGCTGGCCGAACCTGGCGTCCTGGGGGTCTCCGCCTCGGCAACGCTCCTCGCGACGCTTGCCATCTACTACAACCTGGTGGCGCTCTCGCCCTGGATACTTCCCGCGGCGGCCATCGTCGGCGCACTGCTCAGTACAACCGTGCTTGCCGCGGCCGCAGCGCGAACGCACTCAGCCGTAACGCTCATTCTCATTGGCTTTGGGCTTTCCAGTTTTGCGGGCGCGATCATGAGCCTGCTCCTGAATCTGGCACCGACCCCCTTTTCTCTCGCGGACATGGTCAACTGGACCCTGGGCTCCGTCGCCAATCGCAGCTTTGCAGACATCGGCCTGGCACTGCCGTTTCTTTTCGCAGGCTGTGTGTTGCTGTTTCGCCAGCGCAGCGGATACACGCTACTTGCGCTGGGAGAGGAAGCCGCCGCCGCAGCGGGCCTCGGTGTTGCCAGACTCCGCCTTCTCACGGTACTTGGTACCGGACTCGCCGTTGGCGCATCCGTTTCCCTGGCGGGAGCCATCGGATTCGTGGGTCTCATCGCACCGCACGTCGTTCGTCCCCTGGTATCCCATGATCCCGCTCGCAGTCTGCTCCCCGCAGGACTGCTCGCAGGGCTGCTCCTGATGCTGGCTGACATCGGTGTTCGTCTCCTTTCCTCCGCTTACGAACTCAATCTCGGGGTGCTGGCGGCGCTCCTCGGTGCTCCCGTGTTCATAGCGCTCGTGGTTCGGCGGGAGAACAGCCATGGCTAGTCTGCGCGTTGCCGGGCTTACGGTGAGGGCGGGAGAGACCGTACTCGTGAGCGATGCAAACTTCGAGCTTCGACCGGGACAGTTCGTGGCGCTCCTTGGCCCCAATGGGGCCGGGAAAAGTACGCTGATTCGAGCGAGCATGGGCTTGATTGCGGCAGACAGGGGCGAAGCCAGCATTGATGGCCGTGCTACTTCCTCCCTCGGCAGCTCCGAGCGCGCTCGTACGCTCTCCTATCTGCCCCAACAGCGCAGTCTCGCTTGGCCTCTGCCGGTGCGCGATGTTGTTGCTCTTGGACGCTATTGTCATGGGCTTCGCGGTACGCAACCCAGGTGTGCCGACCGAGAGGCCATCGATCGGGCGATGACAGCCACGGATCTTCACAGCCTCGCTTCGCGACGCACCGATACGCTCTCAGGGGGAGAACTGGCCCGCGTTCACTGCGCCCGGGCGCTGTCCACAGAGTCGCCTATCATGATCGCCGATGAGCCGACCGCGGCCCTCGATTTGCCGCATGCCTTCCTGATGATGGACGTGCTGAAGTCTTTCGTAGACGACGGCGGTGCGGCTCTCGTGGTACTTCACGATTTGCCGCTCGCAGCACGCTATGCCAGCCATCTCCTGTGGATGTGCGATGGTCGTATTGTCGCCGACGGTCCCATAGACACTACTCTGACCGAAGAATTGTGCGCCGAGGTGTACGGCATTCGCGCGACCATCGACGGTCGTCGTCTCACAATTGAAGGACCGCTGTGAGCGCACGCGCACTCATGCTGCAGGGCACGGGCACCGATGTGGGAAAGTCGGTGCTTGTGGCGGCTCTCTGTCGAGTAGCCAGGAATCAGGGTCTGCGCGTCGCGCCATTTAAGCCGCAGAATATGTCGAACAACGCCGCCGTCTGCCCTGACGGCGGTGAGATCGGCCGCGCCCAGGCATTGCAGGCGAGAGCCGCCGGAATCGTACCGAGCGCGGATATGAATCCCGTACTCCTCAAGCCGGAGACCGATGCCCGGGCTCAGGTGGTGGTGCAGGGTCGAGCGCTGTCCACGCGCGAAGCTGCGGACTACATGGCAACACGAGGCAGCCTCTTAGAAGCCGTGCTGGAGAGCTTTCACCGACTCGCGGCGAACTACGATCTTGTCCTGGTTGAGGGCGCCGGCAGCCCCGCGGAGATAAATCTTCGTGACGGGGATATCGCAAACATGGGCTTTGCCCGTTCTGCCGGGGTCCCGGTGTGCCTCGTCGGTGATATTGATCGCGGCGGAGTGATCGCCAGTCTTGTTGGTACACGCGCTGTTCTCGAAAATGAGGACGCGGCCATGATCCGTAGTTTTCTGGTGAACAAATTTCGCGGTGACCCGCGTCTGTTCGATGATGGCATTCGTGCCATCGAGCATCGAACGGGCTGGCCCTGCCGTGGACTCATACCCTGGCTCGGGCACGCGGCGAGGCTTCCGGCCGAAGACGCCGTGGTACTGGAGCAACAAACCCATGAATCCTCTTCGGCGCCTTTGAAAATCGCGGCACCCATGCTGTCGCGCCTGGCCAACTTCGATGACGCCGACCCGCTCATTCAGCAGGATGGCGTCGATTTTTCTTGGGTGCCGCCCGGCCAGCCGATACCCCGGGACAGTCACGTAATCATTCTGTTTGGTTCCAAGTCGACGCTCGGCGATCTGGAATTCCTGCGTGAACAGGGCTGGCATCATGACATCTTGGCTCACGCGCGCAGCGGTGGTCGCGTTCTGGGGATCTGCGGCGGGTTCCAGATGCTGGGCAATACCCTGTCCGACCCATCGGGGATCGACGGTGCGCCAGGTTCTGCTCGAGGATTGGGCCTGCTCAATATAGATACGGTGATGAATGCTGAAAAAACCGTGGCACTACGGGTGGCGCACTGCGCGCTCACCGGCACCCGCCTTGAAGCCTATGAGATACACGTGGGTGAGACCGGCGGCGCAGACTGCGACCGGCCCATGACCGCCATCGATGGTCGACACGACGGCGCTCGTAGTGCCTGTGGTCGCATCGAGGGCTCCTATCTTCATGGGCTTTTCGTCAACGATGACTTTCGCCATGCCTGGCTCGCGCGATGCGGCGCAAAGGAGCAGTCAATGGGGAACTACACGGCGAACGTCGAGCAGGCCGTGGATCAATTCGCCGAGGGCGTTGCGGCACATGTGGATACGGCCCAGTTGTTTAACGATGCTTCACCGATCGGATGGCGGCCTTAGCTCTGCCGCTCACCCTTCAATACCAGGGGAATTCCAGCCGCCATGAACTCCACCTGTGCACAGCATTTCGCGACACGTTGATTCAATCGCCCTTGCGCATCACGAAAGCGTCGTCCCAGGGACGTCTCAGGGACAAGACCGAGCCCGACTTCATTC
Source organism: Pseudomonadota bacterium (assembly GCA_039818725.1). GTDB lineage: Bacteria > Pseudomonadota > Gammaproteobacteria > Pseudomonadales > Halieaceae > Congregibacter. The sequence goes on along the minus strand of JBCBTK010000010.1, from coordinate 135,934 downwards.
GATACCAGGATGACGGAAGCGCCCGCCTCATCAAGACTTAGGAGCAGATCGTCGAGTGCCGCGTCGATATCCTCCTGATAGTGCATCAGGTTCGACAGCCAGATCGTCAGACAATCAACAACACAGAGCCGACCCGGTTTCGTATGCTCGCGCAACGTGGCACTGAGGGCGAGTGGCACTTCCAGAGTCATCCAGCGCTCCCCTCGCGAACGTCGATGACTCGCGATCCGTTCCGTCATCTCTTCGTCCACGGGTTCGGCCGTGGCGATGTAAACAAGTTGCTCCGCGCTGGACTCTCCGCGCTGCAGAGCCCGCGCGCTCTTCCCTGAGCGCGCACCGCCAAGAATGAGTGTGTGCCGATTCATGCTACCGCTCTCCACGGCACCACTGGCCCATGCGTCGAAAGGCTTGCCGGTGCGTCTTCATTGGTACAGCTGCCGCTCGCGGCCCGGTTGATCGCCCGTCCCAGGTGGTGAGCGGCGGCACCCCCGAGCTGGGCAGGTCGAGGGGATTCTCGATCCGCATATACATAAAGTAATCATGCGTCGTTCAGTTGCTTCCAGGTTCTAACCAATACCAGGTTGTCGTTGGTTTCCAGGGTGCGGAGCAGGGACGCGACGCGGCCGTCTTCACCGTCTCCCAAAGCGCCGCGAAGTGCTTGAAGATCGTCGGACGAATCATTGGATGCGGCCGCGCACCGATGCAGGAGGGCCGTCGCCGTGCGGATCCCGTGTTGCGCCAGAGCGATCCGGGTGGGGCTGCTTCGAAGTCCGTGGACCACTTGTTCCCGGTCACCGTCCACGCTTTCCACCGAGTCTGAACCCAGCTGGGTGTACAGAATGGCCTGATCCATCCAGTCGATGATTCGGTTTGGGGGAAAACGCGTATTCAGCATCAGCTCCACGAGGTCCGCCGTTGCCATGTTGGGAATGTTCTCGACGTCCTCCTCCTGTAACCGCGCCTCGTGCCAGACCGTGAGTCCATCGAGATCGTTTACCGGCATGGCGGTGCGCAAGCTCGGAACGAAGAACTCCGACAACGTGATCTTCTGGAAGGCGGACTGAGCGACCTGCCAGGCGACGGGAGGAAAGGCACCGACCACGAAGGCGACCACCATGAGCGCATCGTCGGCCTGCTCCCCGAAAAGCGTTCCCCAGGCCTGCTCGACCACCCAGATACCGATAAATGAGAGCACTATGCGAAGGCACACCCCAACATAGGCGTTGGCACGCAGATCCTTGCGCACGTAGCGCCGGAACAGCATCTGAAAGCAAAAGAAGTACGCGCCCAGAAACGCGTAGTTGATAGCGAGTTGCTGCGGCGCAAACATGACGCTCCATTTGTCGGTGCCCGCAGGGAATTCCTCCCAGGGAGGAAGGGTGAGCAACCAACCCAGAAAAATCAGCGCCGTCGCGCCCACCACGGGAAGCGCCGTATCGAGGGTGAAAACAGCTCCCATATCTTCATTTCTTCGCAGCAGGGCTTTTACGACGTCGGATGACGGGTCGGCTCGCGTCCCGTTGATCACGTCCAGTGCCATGCCATCAGGCAAGGGGCCGTAGGCGACCTCGAATTTCTGTACGTAGGAGTGAACGCGTATATCCCGGTTGCGGTCTCCTTCGTCGCCGCGCCTTCCCAGCAAACCCATGCGGTTGATGTTGGTCAGGTACTCCTGCAGCAGATTGCGCTTGCGACCAACGATAAACAGGTAGAACAGCGAAGCCGGCAGCGTCGTTGCCAGAACAATAAAAAACCAGCGGTACGCCGCGATCTGGTAGCTGTCGCTGAGCACCGAAACACCAATGAACAGCCCCGCAATGAGCGGGATGACCACGAAGATAACCAGACCGATGCGGGCGGTGGGACCACCGGTGCGAAAGCGTGAAAAGAAAAGAGAACCGACGACGAGCACGGCAATAATCGCCGGAACATAAAGATGGTCATTTATCCAGGTTCGAAAGGTGGCGCTCGCGGCGTAACAGATCAGCGCGATCACTACATAGAAGAGAATCCCTGCGAGGACTCCGGAAGACGACGCAGCGCGTTCCTCAGTCTTCTCTGCTTCTTCGACGCCTGCATCCTGCTTTTTGCTATCCATGGCCCGCATTTCCCATGCAAATCTTCGCAGCGAGACTCCGGAGAGAGCGGCAAGCGTCATCTCCCACGAACGTCGCTTCCAATCACCCTGAAGATGGTAGGTGTTTGACGGAGTGTAGCGGGCACCGAAGCGCCATCAAGGCGGGACCGTGGCCGCCCGGAGGCGAAACCTGCGCCCCACGAACCTCTACTGCGCGGTGTTTGTCGCGGAGGCACCGTGCAGATTTGCGGCCCTCTAGGAGACAGGAGGTGGCAGGATGAAGCATTCGCGACCGAAGCGAGTGGCTACGAAATCGATAAACGCTCGCACCCTCAAAGGCATGTTCTCGCGGGATGGGTAGCAAAGATAGAGACTCTGCAGCTGGGGAGCGAAGTCGTGCATCACCAGTTCAAGCTCACCGATGCTGACTGCGTCACCACCGTAGTAGCCGTCGATCTGAAACAGACCCAAGCCTCGAAGCCCCGCCTCCAGCAGTGCCTCTGGGTCATTGAATGAAAAAGCGCCCGAGGTCGCAACGCGCTGGATCTCGCCATCGATGCTGAATGCCCACTCCCAAAGGATGCCGTTGGTGAAGCGGAACTGGAGGCATTGGTGGGCATCGAGTTCCTGCGGGTGCGTCGGCCTACCGTACTCCGCGAGGTAGGCGGGCGCAGCCATGGTGTAGACCGGCAGCGGCGACAGCTCGCGGGCGATCATGGTCGAGTCCGTTGGGGCGCCAATGCGAAAGGTCACATCCACCGGATCGTCGACGAAGTCCCGGACGTTGTCGCTCGCATCCAGATCAATCTCGATGAGGGGATGGGCGACGCGAAACTCGCAGAGCATCGGCACCAGCGTCTTGACCGCGAATCGCTTTGGGGCGCTGATGCGCAGGGGTCCCGCCACCAGGCCGCGGCTCTCCTGGAATAGAAAGTCGATCTCTTCCAGTTCGCGCAGGGGCGTCCGAGCACGTTGGAAAAGCAGCGAACCTTCGGGCGTAAGACTCATCTTGCGCGTCGTCCGGTTGAACAGCTTTACGCCGTATTCCGCTTCCAGGCGGCGCACATTCTGCCCCACCGCGGCGGCCGAAATCCCGAGACCGCGCCCGGCCGCGGCAAAACTCCCGGATTCGGCGGTGCGCATGAATGAGGCGAGTGTCGTCGATGCGTATCTACTCATTAGAAATATCCACTTTCTAGTGAATTAACTATAAACCATATTTTATTGCTTAATAGTGAGGCCTAAGCTTCGTCCCACACTGACACGGGAGAAGCCCCATGACCGAACTGAGCTATCTGATCCGCAAGCGCGCCGACCTCAGCAACGAGCAGTTCAAAAGCGCCTGCGCGCGCTACGAAGCGTTCCTTATGGCCAGCGCAGAGGCCCTTGGCATCAAGGAGGCCCGCGTTCAGCAGTCCCTCGAGACGATCTGTGAGAAATGCTTCTCAGGACAAAGAAAACTCGACGAAAACCGCTTTCACGGTCGCATTACCTTGCGTTGGGACAGTCTCGACGATTACGTCGCGGGCGCGGGGTCTGCAGCCGGTATCGCGGCCATGGATGCGCTGGTTGCCAAAGAAAAAGGATTTATAGACCTCGGTAAATCGCAGGCGCTGTTCCTGGAAGACAGTCGCGAGCCCCTTCTTGGATACGAGTCGCAACTCAGATCACAAATATTATCTTCCTGATCATCAAACATTGACTGCCATTATCAATCGAATACACCCGATCTATTCTGCGCTCGTCAATAACCGGCCGGACCGCGATAGCGGCTACGGCCGACAAATCCGGAGTCACCTCATGAACACACGAAGAGTTAAGAAAGCCTCCCTCTACGCGGTGAGCGGCCTCGCCGCGGCTGTGGCCGTCGCTTTGGGCACGGGCCAGGTAAGCAACGTCACCGCGGAAGAAGCACCGGCGGCGCAGGCACCCGCCGGGCCGATGGTCACCGTTGCTCAGCCCACGGTTCGATCCATCACCGAGTGGGACGAGTACACGGGCCGCTTCGAAGCGGTACACAACGTAGAAATCCGCGCCCGCGTATCGGGCTACCTCACCGATATCACCTTTACCGGCGGAGACATCGTCCAGGAGGGTGATCTGCTGTTTCGTATCGACCCCCGCCCCTTCGAAGCCGAACTGGCTTCCGCAGAAGCGGCACTGGCCAGCGCCGAAGCCGCCCTCGATAACGCACGAAGCGAATCGGTCCGGGGCCAAAGTCTTTTGCAGCGCCGGGCAATCAGCCAGGAAGAGGCAGATCGCCGGGTACGCGTCATGCGCCAGGCCCAGGCCCAGCGCGAGTCTGCCAAAGCGGACGTGACCCGAGCCGCGCTCAATCTGGAGTTCACGGAAGTACGCGCGCCCGTCACCGGACGCATCTCTGACGACTTCGTCAGCGAAGGGAATCTCATTGTCGGGGGCGCGGCCGGAGGAACGCTCCTCAGCACCGTCGTTTCCCTCGATCCGATCCACTTTGAATTCACCGCCAGCGAGGCGGACTACCTCAAGTATCTGCGCCTGGCCCGGGATGGCTCGCGGGAGAGCGGCCGCGACGTTGCCCATCCGGTGCGAGTAAAGCTCATGGACGAGGAGAGCTTCGAACACGGTGGCTTTCTATCCTTTGTCGACAACCAGCTTGACCGCTCCACGGGCACCATGCGTGGCCGCGCCACCCTGGACAACCCCGACGGCGTGCTCTCACCTGGAATGTTTGGTCGTCTGCAGCTTGTGGCCTCCGGCGAATACAGCGCCGTGCTGATCCCCGACGCCGCGGTGCAGACCGACCAGGGTCAGAAGTTTGTCTGGACGACCGCCGGCGCCAATACGGCCCACCGCCAGCCCATCGAGCTTGGGCCCATCGTCGACGGACTGCGCGTTGTGCGCCAGGGCCTGGAGCCGACCGATCAGGTGATTGTTTCCGGCACTCAATTTGTGCAGGCGGGCAGCACGGTCGTCCCGGTGCCCGCGAACAGCCAACAAATCGCTGCGCGCTAGCGCGCTCACCCAGAGGAGTCACTGCCATGCGCTTCGCTCACTTCTTCATCGATAGACCGATCTTCGCCAGCGTTATCTGGACCCTGGTAATGATCGTGGGGGCCGTGGCCTACAAGTCGCTGCCCGTTGCCCAATACCCGGACATCGCCCCTCCGACAATCCAGGTCAATGCCACCTACCCCGGTGCTTCCGCCGAGACGATTGCCGATACCGTTGCCGCCACGCTGGAAGAGGAAATCAACGGCGTCGAGGGCATGCTCTACATCGCATCGCAGTCGACGTCGGCGGGAACTTCAACCGTCACTGTGACCTTCGAGCCCGGCACAGACCTCGATACCGCTCAGGTGCTGGTCCAGAATCGCGTCGCCCTCGCCGAGCCCCGGCTCCCGGAGCCGGTGCGCCGCCTCGGCATCTCGACGGTGAAGTCAAACCCGGACGCCCTCCTGGTCGTGCACCTGTATTCCCCGGATGAAAGCCGGGACCAGCTTTACATTTCCAACTACGCTCGCCTGCAGATGCGCGACCGCCTGCAGCGGCTTGAGGGTGTGGGGCAGATCCAGTCCTTTGGCTTTCGCGAGTTCTCGATGCGCGTGTGGATCGATCCCGATCGTGCCGCAGCCCTGGGCCTTACTGGCGGTGACATCCTGACAGCCCTGCGCAGCCAGAACGTGGAAGTGGCCGGCGGTGTGCTCGATGCGCCTCCCACGGGTGCCCAGGGCGCCTTCGAGGTGAGCGTGCAAATGCTGGGCCGGCTCTCGGAGCCCGAGGCCTTTGAAGACATCATCGTCAAAACGGAGTCCAACGGTCGTCAGGTGCGTCTGCGCGACGTGGCCCGCGTTGAGCTGGGTGCCCGGGACTACAACACCAATGCGAAACTTGACCAGTACCCGGCCCTCGCCATGCTGTTCAATCAGCAGCCCGGCTCCAACGCGCTGGAAACGGCGGAACGCATTCTCGACACGGTCGAGGAAATGTCCGGCGGCTTCCCCGACGGCCTGGACTACGCGGTCATCTGGAACCCGACGGAGTTTGTCGCGGAGTCCATCCGCGAAGTGGAGAAGACAATCCTCGAAGCCGTAATCCTGGTGTCGCTGGTGGTCTTCGTATTCCTGCAGAGCATCCGCGCGTCGATCATTCCGATCCTGGCAATTCCCATCTCCCTGATCGGCACCTTCGTGGTCATGCAGGCCTTCGGTTTTTCGCTGAACAATCTGTCGCTGTTCGGTCTCGTGCTGGCCATTGGCATCGTGGTGGATGACGCGATCGTGGTCGTGGAGAACGTGGAGCGGAAGATTCACGAGGGCATGGCGCCTCGGGAAGCCGCTGTCTCCACCATGGACGAAGTGGGTGGCGCACTGATCTCCATCGCCCTGGTGCTCTCCGCGGTGTTTATCCCGACGGCGTTCCTGGAAGGCATCTCTGGTGAGTTTTATCGCCAGTTCGCGGTGACCGTGGCGTCCGCAACGGTCATCTCTGCGGGTGTGTCCCTCACGCTTTCCCCGGCCCTGTCCGCTCTTCTGCTCAAGCCGCGCAAGGCCGCCGGCGAGCTGAAACTTTGGGAGCGGCCCCTGGCCGCTTTCTTCCGCGGCTTTGATCGCGGCTTCGACGCCGCGGCGAGCGGCTACGCGACCATCGTGCGCAAGCTCGTCCGCCTCGCCATGGGCGTACTGCTGGTGTACGGCGGTCTGCTGTTCGCGACCGGCTACCAGTTCAACAACGCAGCCCAGGGATTCGTTCCGCCGGTCGACCAGAACTACCTGATCACCGTGGTACAGCTCCCCCCGGGCGCCTCCCTGGCGCGCACCGAAGCGGTAATGGACACGGTGATCGAGAAGGGCCTGGCCCACGAGCACATCGAGCATGCGGCGGCCTTTGCGGGACTCGACGGTGCGACGCTCACCACGGCGTCAAACGCCGCGGCGGTCTTCTTTACCATGACCGACATCGGCGACCGGGTGGGCGCAGGCTTCGACCGGGATCGTATTCTCGGCGACCTGCGCACGTCCCTCGCTGATGTTCGCGACGCCTTTGTCCTGGTCATTCCGCCCCCACCGGTGCGCGGTATCGGCAATGCCGGTGGCTTCAAGGGTTATGTTCAGGATCGTGCCGGCATCGGCTACGAGGCCCTGGAGGCCCAGGCCTGGAGCCTGGCCATGGCGGCGAACGGCGCCGATGCGACGACGTCCGCCTTCACAACGTTCAATACCAAGACTCCGCAGCTATTCACAGACATTGATCGGGTGAAAGCGGAGCAGCTCGGCGTGTCCGTGGAAGACGTTTTCTCAACGCTGGAAATCTACCTCGGCTCCGCCTACGTGAACGACTTCAACGCCTTTGGTCGCACCTTCACAGTCACCGCTCAGGCCGAGGACCGCTTCCGAAAGAGCAAGGAAGACATTGCCCGTCTTAGAGCGCGCAATGCCGACGGCGAGATGGTGCCCATCGGTACCGTGGCGACCTTCGAAGACATCACCGGACCAAACCGCGTGGCACGCTACAACCTATACCCCGCGGCGGCCGTCCAGGGTGATGTTGTGCCCGGCTACTCCACAAGCGAGGCGCTGGATACGGTGGAAGCCCTGGCGGCCACAACCCTGGCCCCGGGCTTTGGTTTCGAGTGGACGGAACTGGCGCTTCAGGAGCGCAGTGCATCCGGCACGGCGCTTGTCGCTTTCGGCCTTGCCGTACTGTTCGTGTTCCTTCTTCTTGCCGCCCAGTACGAGAGCCTGACCCTGCCCTTCGCGGTCATTCTTATCGTGCCCATGTCTCTCCTCGCTTCCCTGACCGGTGTCCTGGCTCGAGGCCTGGATATGAACATCCTCGTCCAGATCGGCTTCGTGGTGCTGATCGGCCTCGCGGCCAAGAACGCGATTCTCATCGTGGAGTTCGCCAGGCAGGCACGGGAACGCGGCGCGAGCGCCGAGGCCGCTGCCGTAGAGGCCGCGCGGTTGCGTCTGCGGCCCATTGTCATGACGTCTTTCGCCTTTATTCTTGGCGTGGTACCGCTGATGCTCGGAACCGGCGCCGGCTACGAAATGCGTCAGTCCATGGGTACCGCTGTGTTCTTTGGCATGCTCGGCGTCACGGGCTTCGGTCTGCTGTTCACACCGGTGTTCTATGTCGCCACAGAGTGGCTTCAGGGTCTCTTCGGAGGTCCCAGGAATGAGCACCGCAACACACAGACCGAAGACCGGCGAGAGGCAGGTCGTGTAGACGCCGCGTACGCGGATGCCCAGGGCACGGCATAATCACCGGCCCAGCAAACTGGAGTCGATGCATTGGCGCGACTCCAGGTTTCCGCAGCCAGAACGACTGTATAGGAGTCAGCCATGAAAACTCCGTCCAGGCCCACACTCGGAGAACAGAACCGCGATTATTTATCGATCTACCTCGCGCCGCTTCCTGCCGCCGTGCGGCAAAGGGCGCTCGATGAGCTGCAGTCCAGCTACGAATCCCGGGTGGAACCGGCGCCGCCCGCCGAGGGCGAGTGCGCACCGGAGTTCTGCCTGATCGATCACCGCGGTTGTTCCTTTGCCCTGCGAGACGTTCAATCCACCCTGGTGATTTCGTTCTATCGCGGCGGCTGGTGCGCGCACTGCGCCATGGCCTTGCGCGCGCTGCAGCGCCGCTCCGCCGCCATCGAAACTCACGGCGGCCAGATCGTGGCAATTTCACCGGAATCGTCAGCGGATGCCCAGACCACAGCGCGGCAAAATGGATTGCGCTTCCCGATCCTTCATGACGCAGACAACGAGCTCGCCGACCGCTTCGGCCTCCGATTGTCCATAGCGCCACTCCTCGCGCCGATCTACGAGGCGGAAGGGCTGGATCCGCCGGCGGGGCACGAGGCCCTCAACGTTCCCTACCCCGCCACCTTTGTGGTGGACGCGCAAAGCACCGTTCGAGCCGCCTTCGTGAACCGCGACCCAAGCGTACGTATGGAACCGGAAGACATCGCCCGGGTCGTTCGAGAAATCGCACAAGAGGCGCGGACCTGATCGCCCATGGACTGCTCGCGTAAGACACTTCAGGCGGATGGACGCGCTTCAGGCGTTAATCCCTGCTGCCCCTGCTCGGGATCCGCGGAACTGCCCTGCGCGAATCGGCGCTCCGCGGCCTGCGCCAATCTGGCCACGTCGCGGCTCTTTCTGCTGACCCTGGTGATGGTGACGTCGCTGGGACCCTTGGCTATGTCGTCATTCGTACCGGCAATACCGGCGATCGCAGCGGAGTTCGCGGTCACCGCTTCCGTGGCGCAACTGACCCTGTCCGTATCCATACTCACCATGGCGGTAGCCTCCCTTGCCTACGGCAGTCTCGCCGATCGCTTCGGACGCAGGCCTGTTCTCCTGGCGGGAATCTTGATTGGTTTGCTGGGCAGCGTCCTTTGCGCCATCGGTCCTCGGATCGAGCTGGTGATCGTGGGTCGCGCACTCCAGGCCGCTGGCGCGAGTACCGGCTTTGTCTTGGCCCGGGTCATCGTTCGCGACGTGTACGGTGACGAGAAATCGACCGGCGTGCTGGCCTACATCACGGCGGCTATGACCCTGGCACCGATGCTGGGACCCATCATGGGCGGGGTCCTGATCGATGGCATAGGTTGGCGCGCGATTTTCGTCGTTGTCGCGATCGTCGCAGCGGTACTGCTCGCTACGGTGGCGATGCGGCTGCCGGAGACTCGCCCGGCCGGACTCAATCAGGAGCGCGTACCCCTGGGCTCGGGCTACCTGCGCGTACTTGGCAACGCGAACTACCTGAAGTTTCTGCTCTTCGGGACCATGAGCCAGGCCGCGTTCTTTGGTTTTGTGGCGGGTGCGCCGTACATCATGTCTGAGATCCTCGGCTACCCGGCGACGGTCTACGGACTGTATTTTGTGCTCGTACCCTTCGGCTACTTCCTGGGCAGCCTTATCGCCGGGCGCTACGCCGAACGCCTGAGCAACGAACGGCTCACCAGCACGGGCGCCGCTGCCGGGCTGGCGGCATGCCTGCTTGGCTTCCTGTGGACGTCCGGTCTCGCGCTGGAGCCGCTTGCGCTCTTTATCCCCGCCGCGGTACTGGGTATTGCCTCCGGGATCGCGCTTCCGGGAGCCCAGGCGGGCATGCTGGCGGCGGCCGGGAACAACGCCGGCGCCGGATCAGGCCTGTTCTCGTTTGTTCAGCTCACAGTGAGCGCCATCGCAGCGCAGACGGTAGGCCTGCTTCAACACCTTGGGGCGTCCGGGCTCTTCGCCATCATGCTTGGCGCATCGACCCTCGCTCTGCTGGGCTACATCGCGGCCTCGCTCTTCGCCGCGAGGTCTACGGTCTGACGCCCGGTGCCGCTCGCCAGGCGCCGGCACAGCACGAAGAACACCGGTGTGAACAGCAGCCCGAAGAAGGTGACGCCGAGCATCCCGGAGAATACGGTCACACCAAGCGCCTGGCGCATTTCCGCACCGGGCCCCGATGCAATCACTAGAGGAACCACGCCGAGGATAAAGGCGAAGGATGTCATCAGGATGGGACGCAGCCGAAGCTTCGCCGCGGTGACCGCGGCCAGGGAGCGCTCTTCGCCCTCGCTCTCCCTTTGCCGGGCAAACTCCACAATGAGGATGGCGTTCTTCGCGGCAAGACCGACGAGAACGATCAGTCCCACCTGCACCAGGATGTTGTTGTCCCAACCGGCAATCCACACACCCAGCATGGCAGAGAGCAGACACATGGGTACGATAAGCACGATCGAAAGCGGCAGCGCCCAGCTTTCGTATTGGGCCGCGAGTAGCAGGAATACGAACAGCACCGCGAGGCCGAAGGCAATCACGCCCGTGTTACCCGCCTGTTTCTGCTGAAAGGCAAGTTCGGTCCACTCGTAGGAGAGCCCGTCTGGAAGTCGTTCGGCCGCCAGCGCTTCCATGGCGTTGAGCGCTTCGCCCGAACTCGTGCCCGGAACGGTGTCACCAAACACTGACGCCGCGGGATAGAGGTTGTAGCGCACCACACGATAGGGCGCGGTCCGGTACTGGGCCGTGGCAACCGACCCCAGGGGCACGGACTCGCCAAAACGGTTCTGCGTGCGCAGCGCCAGGAGATCCCGGGGAGACTGACGCTCCGGGCTGTCGGCCTGAGCGGTCACTCGGAAAGTACGCCCGAGAAAATTGAAGTCGTTCACAAAGGCCGAGCCGAAGTAGACCTCGAGCGCTTCGAACACGTTGCTGATTGGGACACCCAGTTTCTGTGCCCGCACCCGATCCACATCGAGGTAGAGCTGCGGTGTGCTCGTCTCGAACAGCGTGAACACGTTGGCAAGACCGGGCGTCTGATTGGCGCTACCGACCATGTCGTAGGTAGAGGCCACCAGCGTTTCCAGACCGCGTCCGCGACGATCCTGGATCATCATCCGAAATCCGCCCGCGTTGCCGATACCACGAACCGGTGGCGGCGGGATGACCAGCACAAACGCCTCTTCGATCCCCGCCATGGCACCCCTCATCTGTCCCAGGAGCGCATCGAAGGAAATGCCGCGAGCCGCCCGCTCGTCAAACGAGTCGAAGACCGGAAAAATAGCGGCGGCATTCGGCGCATTGGTGAAGGTGGCGCCCGAGAAGCCGGCGAAGCCGACGGAGTTGCTGATGCCTTCAATATCGAGGAGCCGCTCCGTTGCCTCGGCGACAACAGCATCGGTGCGCGCAAGCTCTGCACCGGGCGGCAGCTGAATGGCGACGATGGCATAGCCTTGATCCTGCGCCGGGATGAAGCCGCCGGGCACGATACTGAACTGGAAGCCCGTCAGTCCCATAAGGCCCAGATACACCACCATAACTATCGCGGTGCGGCGAACCAGATTTCCAAGCACCGCGCCGTAGCCTCCCGCGAAGCTCTCCAGCAAGCGATTGAAGCCGTTGAAGAAAGCGCCGAGGATGCGCTGGAGAACACCTCTATCAGCGTGCTCGTCATGTGCCTTGAGCAGCAGCGCGGACAGCGCGGGGCTCAGCGTCAGGGACACCAGCGCGGAAATCAGTGTTGCCGTGGCGATGGTCAGGGCAAACTGGCGGAAAAACTGCCCTGTGATGCCACTGACAAACGCCGCGGGTACGAAAACCGCGGAAAGCACGAGGGCGATGGAGATCAGAGCGCCCCCGACCTCGTCCATGGTCCGGTGCGCGGCCTCTCGGGGCGAAAGCCCATCGCCGATGTTCCGCTCCACGTTTTCCACCACGACGATCGCGTCGTCCACAACGATGCCGATCGCCAGCACGAGCCCGAAGAGCGTCAGATTATTCAGGCTGAAGCCGAACGCCGCCATGACGGCAAAGGTCCCGATCAGGGAAACTGGGATCGCGAGGATCGGGATCAGGGATGCCCGCCAGCTCTGTAGAAACAGGATTACGACCAGCACAACGAGCGCCACGGCCTCGAGAATCGTGGTGATGACCGCCGCCACGGAAGACTTCACAAACTCCGTCGGGTTATAGGCGATTTCGTATTCCAGCCCCGGAGGAAAGTCTTCCGACAGGCGGGCCATGGTGTCCTGGATCTCAGCCGCCGTGGCTATCGCGTTCGTTCCCGGTGTCTGGAATATGGGTAGTGCAATTGCAGGCCGATCGCCGAGGTAGCCCTTTGTGGCATAGCTTTGCGCTCCGAGTTCCGTGCGCCCGATATCCCGGAGACGCACCACCCGCCCCTCATCCGTCGTAGTCACGACAATGTCGGCGAACTCCTCGGCCCGCATGAGGCGGCCCTGGGTTTGAACACCGATTTCAAACGCCTGAGGACTGTCTGAGGGCGGCTGGTTCATCACCCCCGCAGCGACCTGAAGGTTCTGTGCTCGCAGCGCCGAGACCACCTCGCCGGCGGTGAGACCCACGGCTTGCACAAGACTCGGATCGAGCCAGATGCGCATGGCGTACTCACTCGCGCCGAACAGCAGAATCTGCCCGACACCGTTGATGCGCGAGAGCGTATCGCGGAGCTGCAGCACCGCATAGTTGGCGATGTACAACTGATCGTAGGTCTCGTCCGGCGAGTACAGGTTTACGACCATCATCAGGTCCGGGGAGTTTTTCTGCGTCACCACTCCCAATCGGCGCACGGCTTCAGGAAGTCGGGGCTCCGCTATGGCAACGCGGTTCTGAACCAGAACCTGTGCATCGTCGAGATTAGTACCCAGCTCGAAGGTAATCGTGAGGGTGAGATTTCCGTCGCCCGTCGCCTGAGACATCATGTAGAGCATGTTCTCGACGCCGTTGATTTCCTGTTCCAGCGGCGTTGCCACGGAGTCCGCCACGATCTCGGCACTCGCACCGGGGTAGCTGGCGCGCACCTGGATGGTGGGCGGCGCTACTTCTGGGTATTGGGTGACGGGCAGCGAGTTGTACGCAAGCGCGCCGAGCAGCGTTATGAAAATCGAAACGACGCTGGCGAAGATCGGACGTTCAATGAAGAAATGCGTGAATCCCATAGTGCTCTCCGGGGCTTCGACGGCCTAGGATCCGGTGCTTTCTGTCACGACCCTGGCGCCCATGCGCACGCGATGAAACGCTCCGGAGATAACGGTCTCGGAACCCGTCAGTCCGCCGCGAATGAGACGCTCTCCATCGATAATCGGTCCAAGTTCAACGAAAGTCCGCCCCACCGTGCCATCGTCTCCAACGATGAAGACGAACTGCCGGGACTGGTCGAACTGAATGACGTTGTCGGGAACCAGTACGGCTTCATACTCACCACTCCCGAGGAGACGAAGTCGCCCGAACACGCCCGGCTGGAGCAGGCCGTTGCGATTGGAGAGCACCGCTCGACCCTCCAGCGTGCCGGAGGTCGGATCGAGTTCGTTGTCGACAAAATCCATGACGCCGTGATGCAGGAAGTCGTCTTCGTCAAGCAGCTTCACGCTTACCGCGTTTGGTGTCGTCCGCGAGGAAGGGCGAGCGCCACTCTCACTGAGACGGGTATAGCGGAGGAAGTCTGCTTCGCTGACGTCGAAGTAAAAGTGAATGGGATCTTCCTGGACAATCGTCGTGATCAGCGTGCCCTGCACGTCACCGCCGGTGACGAGGTTCCCCGTATCGACGAGGCGACGGCTCACGCGGCCATCTATGGGTGCCTTGACTTCGGTGTACTCGAGATCGAGCTGTGCGCGAGCCAGGGCCGCCTCGACGCGCGCGACCCGGGCAATCGCCGCGAGTTCCTGTTGCACGCGACGGTCGCGGTCTTCCTCCGAGATAGCGCGATCGGCGCGCAGGGCCTTCGCTCGATCGGCCTCGAGCTTCGCCAGGTCACGCGCCGCTTTGACTTCCGCGAGTTCCGCTTCGACGGCCTGCACCGCGATGCGGTAGGGGCGCTGATCAATGACAACGAGAGTCTCTCCGGCGCTCACCATCTCTCCGCCATCAAAACGGATTTCAGCGAGATAGCCGGAGACGCGAGCCCGAACCTCGACCCGGTTCACAGCGGCGAAGCGCCCTGTGTACTCGTCGTATTCAACGATATCCCGAACGGTGGGCTTTAGCGTCGGTACGGAAGCTTCGCCGCCCTGAGCAAAGGCGTCGTGCCCCATGCCAAGCGTCGCAAGGACAATCAGCATGGATGGAATCGTGTAAGAACGGCGCTGGCGAATCGAAAAGTGTAAGTGTTTCACGGAGTGCGAGGCCTCCTGCTGCGGCAACATCACCGGGCGATACCCGTGAGCGATGGAAAAACTGTAAAATTCATACTACATCAATCGCTGTAACTTTTTTATTACATCGAAGAATATTAGCGACGCCACGCGACACAGACCTCCCCTGAACCCTCGACGCGCGCTACGCTATAGCGCTAAAACAACCCGCCCGAGTAATGGTAGAGAGACATACAAGGAATAGAGCTATGACCGCGCTGGGAAAACTCTCCCTTTCCGTTTTGAGACCTGCTTTTGCTGCGCTTGTACTTGCTTTGTGCAGCACTGCCTCAGCGCTTGAGGTCGGCGATATGGCCCCAGACTTTGAGCTGCCGGCAAGCGATGGAAACACCTATCGCCTCTCCGACTATCGCGGCAAACAGGCGGTCATACTGGCCTGGTTTCCTCGGGCGTTTACCAGCGGATGTACGATCGAGTGCAAATCCCTGACAAAGAACGGGCCGGAACTGCGTCGCTTTGACGCCACCTACTTTATGGCCAGCGTCGATCCTCTTGACGAGAACACGCGCTTTGCAGAGAGCAACGGCGCCGACTTTCCTCTTTTGAGCGACGCCAGTAAGGAGGTCGCAACGGCGTACGGCGTTCTCTACCAGGACCGTTTCGCCCTGCGCCATACCATCTACATTGATACCGAGGGGGTCGTGGTTGCTATCGACAGCAACGTGAATCCGCGTACCTCTGCAGAAGACATGATCACCATGCTCAAGGAACTAGCTGTCCCGATGCGTTAGTTCCGCGACGACGTCGCGGACCGACTCCACGTCATTGGCTTATTCAGTTGCACGTGGGGCGGCGTTTAACGTAATTCATCGCCTCTCTCGAGAGCGGGAAGTCACGCGCGGGCGACGACGATTGCGCGGCCCTCTCCATCGAACCGACCCATCGCCGTTTTGTTAATGAAGGCATCCCGGAACCCGGCTTCCAGCAATCGATCAACGATATCGGCGCCATAGCTTCTGAAAGCCAGAACCTTTTTTCTGCCCCGAATGGAATCGTCGTGGTATTCGGGCTCCTCGATGTGGTGAACTTTCCCGTCTTCAATCTTCGCTCGTTCGATTGTCGGTCTTCGAAGCGCTAGCGGTACGGAAAAAACCATAAGGCCATTCGGAGTCAGCACTCGATGCGTCTCTCGAAAACCCTGAAGATCATCGACAACGTGTTCGAATACTTCCGAGGACGTGACAAGATCGAAGGAATGGTCAGCGTATGTCAGGCTCTCGACGTTCTGACACTGATAACCGTCTTTCCAATCACCAGGCGCTACATCCGGCCAGTATTCAGACCCGGTCACGGACTGGAACTTGCGACGAAGGTACCGAAAAAACGGACCTCGGGAAGAGAGTTCGTAGACGCGCTCTGCGGTCGCCTCGGGAAGCTCCTGCTCAAGGACCAGGGCCAGCGACATTGCCGTGGTACCGCCAAAGCATCGCGGGCAGCGTATTCCGCTGTCACCGTTGTACAACCGAATAAGTCGAGAGAATCCGCACAGGCTGCACCGCAGCTTGAGCAGCTTTAACTCTCCCGGCACCGCTACACGAGCAAAGGACCCCCAGGTCCAAAAATGCCGGGTGAACCGATTGCGCTGAAGGCGATCGCGCACCGTTGTTGCGAACTGCTCAGGCAGGACTCTTTCCTCGCGGGAACTCGTGGGCACGACCACGCAACAGCGGTAATACGCCAATGGTTGCTGGTCGCCATCCGCCGTTCGGACCCAATTTTCAGTGGGGAGCCCGGCCGTCTCAGACCACCATTTTGTTGAAATGGCGTCTCGCGTAGCGACGATAGAGCGTTCTGGACACTAGAGCAGAGAACACTGCGATACAGACCGTCGCTATACCCGAGCCAAGGAAGGCGGAGATTACCGTCAGCATCAGGCAAGCGGCCATGCAGACGGCAAACTCCCACTGAGTTCGGCCTTTGCGCATCGCTTCTTCGCTTGCTTCGGGGTTGTCCGCGCACCGACGTGCGAGCTCCTTGCCAAAGACTCGGGCGTAGCGACGCTCAAGCCGGGCGCGTCGCCGCTCACGAATTGGCGCGGAATAGGCGTCAACCAGCTCGTCGGCAAGCAGATCGGCGGATTCTTTGGAAATCATGCTCACTCCGGATGGGGATTAAAGAAAACGGGCAACCAAAACTCATTGTGGACGCGTCGATAGGAAGCGCGTCCCTGAGGCTTGTGTGTAAGGCTTGCCTCTAAGGTGTGTCCAGGAAAAGACGTTCAGCGGCATTAGCATATACGTTTTCCGCTAAACACGTTCACGGCGGTCTTGCAGTCCGCGCCGGCATTGGCCGTAGCATGCTGACACCTCTACCGCCCGGCGCCGAGCTGTGTTCTCACGTCCGCGCGACCGCAAAAACACCGCTTGCTCTCACGATGCGCCTTTCCTTGACCAAAAAGTAGCAGTTGGCGAACGCCAGCGTGCTACCCACCTTCTGCACATCCGTATGTATCTCGATCCAATCGCCAAGACTAGCCGCGCCGGCGTAGTCGATCGTCAAGCTGGCTGTAACCATCAGAACGGGGTCTTCCCCTCGAAACGCGGCACTGTATCCAAGCGCCACATCAGCGAGACTGCTGAACACACCTCCGTGCACCGTTCCGCGCGCATTGCAGTGCTTCTCTTCGGCCCGTATGCCCAGGACCAGGCCTTCCCCGGTTTTCTTGTTGTAGATCGGCCCCAACAGCTCCAGGTAAGGGCTGCTTCTAAAAATCGGCTCAAATCCCTCTGGCAGATCGCTCATCGCACATTCCCGGCCAACCTGGCGCACAGCGCAAAGCGCACCCCTTCGCACAGCCAGCGTCGGCTCGACGATACCATGCGGCTCGTACTGACTGACTGGAGCCTGCGCTAAGTCTCGACAACACTCGGCGCTGGCCGGCAACTCCCTAGAAATCCTGACCGCTCCCGATCCTCCCCTTTCAGTTCATTTCGGGTCGTTGCAGGTCATCACGCTACGATTACCAGTCCCCGGAGCGCCTCTCCGGTTCGAACACAGCGGCGATCTTTGAAATAAAGACTCTCTGGGCTTCGCTGCGCTCACTTCCAACCTGGGAGATTCTCCCCAGCATCTCAAGCGTTGACGACTTCTGATCCGCGGTGAACTTTTGCAGACTCCTCTCCAGGACCTGATCCGGCCGTTCAATCACAGCCTCACCGTCAGCAAGAAGATAGGTGCTTGATCGCAAAAGAGCCGAGGCGTTCTCCGGGGTTTGCTTCAGTTCCCCTTCTAACAGCTTGCGAAGTTCGGCTTTCTCTTCAGAAGACAGATCACCGTCTATTTTTGCCGTCGCTACCAGTAGCAAGGCCACGGCTTCCAATGGGCTTTCGAGGTTGAAGGCAGGGTTGACGCTGAGCTGTTTCACCCAACGCCGGCGCCGCTGCCAGGCCCAGGGATTCAGCCATCCGATATCGACGCCCAGTCTGTCGAGAGCAAACAGCAAGGTGGCGATAGCGGTAATCAACCCAATGAGAATGTGCACGACTATTCCTCGATCTACTGAAGCCTGGCGATGGTAACGAGCAACGACATCGCGGCCTGCCTTCCACACGACGGCTACGCCATCTTTCAACAAGAACCTCTGGGCCCCTACGCAACTGGCAATCGTGCAGGTCGATGGGGATGAACCACGTACGGGCTTCATCCATGTGGGCTGACTGCTCGCACCCCCAAAAGAGCCCAACCCGCAAAAGCCAATCCCAGGTGCAAACTCTTTGTAAGCTCGCCGGGCGCGGCCCCACGGTCTCGAGCGCCGTCTGCAATACACATCGACGGCTCGTAGGTGCACCGTCAGGAAGGATGGTGAGGGACTTCCAGCGGCTCGCGTAACTTTCAAGTGCGAGCTACGAGGGTAATCTCGCACCGGCAGACCGAGGCCTGCCGGCACGGTCGAGGCGGTAGCTCTGAAGGCTCCTGCTTGCTACTTCCGAACGCGACTGCCGCGCTGTATCGGCTGCTACGCCGAGCGAGTCTTGACGCAGAGCATTCTTATGGCTGTAACACGTCATTTGTTGGCGCCCTCGGCGACACTCCAACCGGGTAAGAGACTGAACACCCGGCAGATGAGGAGCGCGACAATTCTCATCTCGGGTGCTGGAGTCCTTTCGACGATTTATTCAGCCCGTTCCGAGACTTTCTAAGCGGCAGATCGCTTGAGACCAAAATACGTTCTTCCGACCACCCGATAAGAAAGCGCAACCAATAACAGACTGGCGATGTGGAAAACGACAAGCTTGGTCAGATAACTCTCCTGCGCGGGAGTCATGGCAAATTCGGCAGGAACGTCAATAATCCAGGCCCGAAGAATGGTGTACAGGACGATCTGGCTGATGGCCGCAATGACAAAGGCTGCAAGGCTCACACCCCAACGCGCCAGAAATCCTATGCAAACGGTCAGGTCGAGGGCGAGAT
This sequence comes from Pseudomonadota bacterium, assembly GCA_039818725.1. GTDB lineage: Bacteria > Pseudomonadota > Gammaproteobacteria > Pseudomonadales > Halieaceae > Congregibacter. The sequence continues at coordinate 116,798 of JBCBTK010000010.1, read as the reverse complement.
ACACCAGGTCCAGCACTTGCCACTTCAGGGGCGCGTTTACCCAGTTGAACCCACTCAATCCTCCGATATTCAGGATATGGACGAGCGCGCCGTAGCCATAAAACACAGCCACCACGTAGAAGACCAGCTTCCCGGCGTTCTGCATGGCCTTGCTCAACGCCTAAGGCACACGTTTCCGAGGGTCACCCGTCGCCCCTGCGACCCTTTCAGCCACGAACGTACGAGAGGCCGCTCGAAATCCCTTACGATCCCCCAGCACCCGGCTGGGCGTCCGGCGACCTGTTGTTGGCGCCTCCGTGGCGCGGCGGTTTGAATGCTTCACCATCTAATCTCAGGATGGCCGAGCAAAGTACGCTTTGTAGGTAAGGAAAACCCCAATGGCCAGGAGAAGTGCTTCTACCAGGAGGACGGGAAGTGAGTTTCCCCCGGCCGAAGCAATGTATTCACGGGGGAAAGTCATCCTTACCAAACCCACGAGCAAGGCCGCCCAACCGACTATCGTGACCACCGTTGACCAGTCCCTCCGCCAGGAATTGTGTACGCGGACGACGCTGAATCCACCCAGAAACATCAACGTCCCCGACAGATAAACCAGGGGAGGTATCTGAGCATCATAGAGGCCGGGATTTACCAGTGGATTTTCGGTCGCGATCATCGCAACGAGTAACGGCCCCATGATTCCTGCAATACTCCTGGATTCACGCATGCCGAACTTACCTATTGCTCGGACCCGGGCCGACGAATCCGCTCAGGATTTCTGGAGCTTCGAAGCGAAGCGTCCTCGCATCTCCAACGCGTTGATTGCTCGACCCGTGCTCAACACTGACTTCAATCGGAGGCCACTCGACCTCAAAGTTGTCATCAGTGCCGGAAATGCCGTGTGTATTCAGTCTGGAAACACAGCCTGTGACGCCTGCTCCGCAACCATACCTGAGAGCCTCGAAAGAGCAGTTTCTGACGCATTTCACCTCCAGCCCATCGGGTTGATGCTTGAGTAACACCTCCCATGCCGGGTAGTCGCTGGCGGTCAAGGTCAGAGATCTGATCAGCGTGGAGAACCCGATCCCAATGCCTATCCCGAGAACAAGCCTGTTCATAGCGAAGACCTCCTAGAGTTAGTCAAGTAAACGCAGCGCCAACCCAAGCTCGGACTTGGGCTTACGTCCTGAAAGAAGTCGTCTCTGTTCGAGCCATCGTATCGACTGGTCCGTAGGCAACATGCCTTGAAACCTGCGGCCCGAGCCGCACGGGCATGGGTCCTTGCGACCAAGCTTCTCAAGCAGTTCTTTATCGCCGTGTACCACGCGAGCTCCGCGCTTGACTTGGGTTTCCGAGGGGAATCCCTGTCGACGTTTACTGGTCGGCTCGAAAGGAAGAGTTCGATAAGAGAGTTTTTGACATGATGCACCTCCTGGATACCGCGTGTGCTTTCCGGACCATGCTATTTGCTCGTAGCGACGACGTCCAGGAAGTTCTCATGGCACGTCAAACCGGAAAGTCAGAGCGCTTCCGAGACTGAAAAACCGACTTGGTGCGCTGTGGCGAACCGGACAAGCCGGTGGTCGAACGCTTGATCGCAACTGTCTATTCGATCCATTCGATCTATTCGATGATCTCGACTACCGGGTGTTTTTCACTGGCGTACTCATGCAACAGATCTGAAACGTATCCCACAAGTTCGCCTTCAGACAGGGAAGCAGGAATGACGACATCTCGGGCTAAGCGGCGCTTCCCTTCATTACCCTGATCCAGAACTTCCCACGCGTTGTTCACTCTATGAATAATGAGTGTTCGACCAAAGGCATTGAGCTTCACGTCACTAGACCAGCGGTGAGAAGGAATACACCCATACCGACATAAATGTGCACCGCGTCTTTCGACAACCCGACAGCATCTAAGATATGGATCTTCATCATTTGGTGCGAGCCAGTCTCGATGACAAGTACCTCTAGCACTTCTGCTTCGGGCTCGGAAGCCGCGTGACATTTCGTAGTTTCGAGCAATGCTTTGCATCTTCGTCGGCGTCGTTTCGTGTTCTTAGCTAGGTCTTATTGAACTTCCATGCGACACCGAAATAAATAGCTGCACCCAGCAAACCACTGTAAACACATAGCTTGTGGAGAATCTCCACAGAAACGGCTCCCAAGAACGGATTGCCTGACCAAAACGGGTAGAACGGTTGCAGATCTCCATGCATAACGCTATCGAGCAGCACGTGGGAAAAGCTGCCGACAATGGCACTGATGAATGTCACCGGCCAACTAATCTGTATACGGGAAGGGTTGAAGCGCACAATTAGCAGCAAGAACGCGTCAGAGAGATACTTACCGGACAGTGCCGAAAGCACTGCGATCAGTGTTGCTCCCACATAGGTGTGCGTAAATCCATGGAGGTGGCCCTCTCCAGTGAGGAGCACGATCAGGGGCTGTAGATCCATCACCACCTGAGTCCAACCATAGATCATAAGACTGAACCCTCCCTGGCACAGCGCCTTAAGGAGAATTCCGGGACCTAGATGGAAAGGTGTAAAGGGCATCACAAAGACCTGATCGTATGCGTGGGCGGGCAAACAGCGGCCGCGGCCGCGCCAACGCAACCGTTGTAGCAACCTTGGTGTGCTAGGCATCAACCACCGTTAAGCAAGGCCACAACTCAAGCCATCGCTTGCTCTCTACGCGATGTCTGAAATCAGAAGTTTTTGGCCGGCGCGGATTGAGGGTAATGGTTCCCGCAAAAAGCCGCGCCACTCCAAAGGGTGCCACCAACTCCAGCCTATCCGATGAGGAGATACGGGCTCCTACCGCGGTTTCAAGTTCTACCCAGTGCTTCATCGCGTGCTCCGTAGACAGGTAGGGAGCGTCTTCGTTTCGAAGATGCATGCGAGCCTGATTTTTGACCGACCACGGTAGGCCCGAAGCAGCTTTCAGCTCCGATTCGATGGCTTCATCGATATTGCTGGCAACTTGAAGCGGATCGAAGTAGATCAGATCTATATCGTTCAGCGGCGTCGCGGCGTCGTGTGAGTGAACCTTGTCCCAGACAAGGTTCCTAACGAACCCGGCCGCAATACACCAATCGTTCAGATTCAATGACGCAGCCAAACGCAAAGAGTCCATTCTCATCTGATCAAGTAGTAACCAATCGACTACCTCGCTTTCACGCTTCATGCGAGGCCGACCAAGGTTTGAAGCTGGAGCGTTGAGATAGCGCTATGGCTGTGGCGCAGCAGCAGCGCGGATGCAATGACTGACTGTGTGGATGTACCATCTACAAGCGTTGCCTCGCGCGCTCGATGGCGGACTGGACGGCCAACATGGCCAGTGGGCTATTCTTCCAGCAGGTCGTTCTAAGCATCGAGGCCACTTCCTCGGCAATGTCTTCCGACTCAGCGCGCGCCAGCTTGGAGAACGAATCTATGCCAATTTCTTCAAAACGCTTTACCACAGTAGGCCCCACGCCCTTTATGTCCAGTAGGGCAGCTCTTTCCTCTTTGCTGAATGCCATGCCGAAGCTCCTCAGTGAAGACGTGGTTCCAAGTCCGGCCGGCGACGCCAAAAGCAACCCGGTACGACGCGCTGCCGCCATTCTGACGTGTAGGAGGCGCGAACAGGCGGTGGATGAAGCTGTTCGCTTCCCAAAGACCTACCACGAGGCACTTCGTTCTCGCGGGCATCATTCTCAACCGCGCTGGGCCTCGGTCTCATGGCAGACCACTTCGATGTTGTGTCCATCGGGGTCAAGAACAAAGGCCGCGTAGTACCGCTCACTGTACTGAGGACGTATGCCGGGCGGTCCGTTGTCCTGTCCGCCTGCATCGAGAGCGGCACGATAGAACGCATCGACCTGAAGTCGGCTCTCCGCTATGAAGGCTATGTGTAGATGCGCGGGCTTCTCGTCCGTTTGAAAGAGGCATAGGGAACTCTTCCCTGTGGGTTGACTTAGCTCAGCACCATTGGGCGGCCAGTCCGTGACTACAGTCACGCCTATGGGTTCAAGCGCTTTCAGGTAGAAAGCCCTGCTCTGCGCAAAGTCGCGAACTCCGAACTTTACGTGGTCAAACACCGCGGCCACCTCTGCTAGTTTGTCGGAACGTAGGATTCTACTTGGCCTACCGCTTCAGACTACACCGCCATAACCGCACATCGGTTTTGCTGTCCGGGCGCGGAGCGCCCTTGCAGCCTTGACTGGTTGGTTCTGCGAATTGGTACTGCTGGCCTAGGAGTTGCGACGACTCCAACCGAGCGCAGCGCCGATTGCTGTACCGACACTCGTACCTATCGCGATGCCAAAACCAATGTTCTTTATGAGTATGCCGCCGACCAAACCAAACGCGACGCCCAGCCCGATACCAATCGCAATCGAGTCATCGGAGTGCCTTTTGCTGCTGGACTCACTGCTGCGCTTTTTCTCGGGCATTTCGATTTCTCTGTCGAGTACACCTAACGCTTCATGCTAGGGCGGCTGCGCAGCGGACATCCCGGTGCGAAGGGCGCTTGCAGCCTTGGCTTGCTATGCGGCGGATTCAGTACCAACATCCCAGCCAGGAAACACCAATACGGCTGGATGACACTTCAGCACACGCGCTAGGGTCTTGGCGCGATCTACTCCTAGATTGACTCTTCCGGTCTCGATTGCTGAGATCGTCGATTGTGGCATTCCAGCCAATTCGGCAAGCTGGTTCTGGCTAAGTTCTTGAAGCTCACGGATGATTCTCACGGATTCACCGGGAGATACGGCAACGCGACGTTTTGCTTTTCGAAACTCAGTCATCAGGATTTCCTTCGATAATCGTGGGGCGTGACATCCACCACGAATACTTCGAATTTACTTCCATCGAGTTTATAGATAACTCGATACTGCTGATTGAGACGGGAGGATCGATAACCCTTCCATTCGCCTCTTAGGGCTTCATCAGGAAACCCACGAATAAGCTTTACTCCCTGCGGGCCAGACAACTCAACGATGTCTTTCCACTTCTCGTAACGCTTCTGAACCTCCAAAGGCGTCTTCGCAAGCTGCTTCTCTACGTTGCGAAGTTCGTAGACGACCCACATACCTTAAATGGTATATACGACATTTGATATGTCAAGCCGAGAGCCGCATAACGCTTGTGGCTGCGGGCGGCTAAGCCGCGCAGCGGTTTGGACGTTCGGTGACCGAAGGGAGCGCACAGCCCATACTTGTTAGGTGGCGCTTGCACTGAACCTAAAAATCTTTCAATTCAGATACCTAAGCAAAAGATCTCAACTGAAATGGCCGGCGGCGTAGGGCACCGCCGGCCTTGACTGTCAAGGCTGGCGTCGACGCCGGCCGAGAAAGCCCAGTCCGAAGATCAGAAGCATCAGTGCGGGCGGGGCGGGAACCTGGGCCGGCAGGGGCACGAAGGCGGATTCACCGACCCCCGAAAGCACGATGTCGATCACCGCAAAATCTCCTGGGGTCAGTGTCAGGAAAATGTCTGCCGAGCCGCTGGCTGCATCGAACGGTGGCCCGAGCAAAGCGTCTGCCGATACGAAATCGGCTTCGGAATCTGAATCGCCGCCAAAGATTTCTGCGGTCGCGTCGAAGAACACTTCGCTGAACGCATCTGAGTCGAGGGCGGGACTGATCAGGTCGGCCGTTGCCTCTAAATCCCAGGTCAAACTATAGACAAGTTCGAAGTCAGAGGAGACAGAGGAGTTGCTGATTTCCACCAGCATCGTCGCGTCTGCAAAAGCAAAGGCATTGCCAGACCCCGATGTAAGCGACTCCAGAGTGGTATTGAATCCGACACCGATTCCCAGAGGATCGGCAAAGACAGAGACATCAGCACTTGCGTCAGCATCAGCCGGGGGAGCAAAGAGATCGGTACCGAAGTCGCTGAAGTCGAGTCCATCGATGGACAGGCCGTCTAAGGAACCGGTGGAGGATGTAACGTCGATCAGCAGGAGTTCGGCAAAGCCGCTCGTCGTGAACATCCCGGCATTCGCGGCAGATGTCGCGAAAATACCAATAGAAAGCAAGCCGGCGAGGACGACGCGCTGCAATTTCTTCAGAATGTTATCCATCGTTTCAATCACCTTTCAAGCTCGTGAATGTATGGAGGGTAGTTAGTGGGGGCGATCCACAAATCGTGATCGCCCCCACGTGGGTCGCCGGCATAGATCAAGGTCATGCCTTAGGGCAGGCGCTTGCAGTTAGCGTAGAAGGTCGTGGTTGCCGGCCAGTCGGAGAAGATTCCCTCGACGCCGACGTCCTGCGCGAGCGCATCCACCATTTCCAGCACGAGGCCCTCGTTCGGACGGTCGGCGATCACGGGGCCGAGGCTCTGCCAGTAGAAGGGTGGGCTGTTGGTATTCAGATCGGCACGCGGGCCGGTGCGCTCGAGGGTCCAGGCGATGAGTTTCAGACCGGCGGATTTCGCGTCAGTCGCCAATTGCGTGGATACGAACTCAACGCCGTCTGCACCACCGCTTTCGACCAGCATGAAGGTCGGCGGCGCATAGTAGTTGATACCTTCCGCCTTGTAGCTTTCAAGCTCCGCTGCGTCCGGAGGATCGTTGTAGTTGCCCTCAAGGTATACCGCCTGCTCGCCGAAATCTGGCGTGTTCGCGATCCAGTAGCGAACGTCCTCGATGTTGAAGGACTGCACCCAGGCCCGCGATGGGTCGATGCCAGCGGTCCGCAGCTCGTCGATGAGCTTCTGGCGGTAGTCGTCCTGGCTGAAGCCGTTGAAGGGCATTTCGACAGACGGCGACTTAAGTTCCGGTGTGATACCGACGCGCAGGGTTCTGAACAGAGCCGCACTCTCCGCGTGAGTCATCAGCGTGCCGGTGCTTTGGCTCTGGTAAAGATCGGTCCGCCAGTCGGCGGTACCGCCGTAGGCATACTCTTCTGGCGTCGTCGCCGTGGCCGGGTTTCCGGAGCTGTCCATCTTGCCCCGCAGCGTGCGGTATTCCGCTAGCGTGATGTCACTGGTGCAGCAGGTCGGTTCCACGCCGGGCTCCCAGGGCGTTGTGCACTTGGCGTTCAGCTCCGGTCGGGTGACGATGTCTGTCGTCGTATGCAGGTCGCACTGCGAGTGACGACAGACGAGTTCCTGATCCGCGGTGAACGTCACATCACACTCGAGGATACCGGCGCCCTGGCGCGCTGCCGCCACGTAGGATTCGAGGGTGTGCTCTGGGAACTGCATGCACGCGCCGCGGTGTCCGATCGAAAAGTCGTTTTTGCGGAAGACGCGCGTGCGGCAGGATTGCAGCTCTTCCTTCAGTTGACCGTCGACGAGCTGGTCGACCAGGAAAGCCGGGCGCGAGCCGAGCTGCGCGGAGAGATTGGTATTGCGGAATTCGCTGTAATCCTGGGCCTGCGCAGTGAAAGGCAGGCCTGCGATGACTGCCGTGCACGGAACCATAACGGACGCGTTCCGAGCCACGCGCAGAGTCCGCACAATCCATTGATGGAGGATCTTACTCTTACTCGTACCTCTCACGGACGCCCGGCTACCGAAACCGAGCTTCCACATAGCTGAAGCTGAATAGGTCATCCTTTCCAATTCCTCATGTGCTGCATTGATTTGGGGCGAAGGCGCGCGAATCGCGCAGTCACGTGGCCGGTCTTCACGTAATCAGAGACCACCTCTCGAAGCTAGTGCCGTGAGATTTCAGACAGATGACGCGCAGATGTACTTTCCGCGCCGAGACGGTCTGAGACGATTTCGGACTCTTGGAGAGGAGCTGCGGTACGCCACGACCTGGCCGCGCAGTCGTTTTCGAACCGACGCGCCGGCTGGTGTGCGCGGACGGCCATAAAGGCGGACGCCCTGCTTTAGCAATGAGACGACGATTGCTACACCCAAAATCGGATGATGGTCAGACAGGTCGGACCGGCTCTCACGGAACCTGACAATTTGCTTGTCGGGCAATGGCCACGACAACTAACAGCTAAGGCGTGAGAGAGCAGATTCCATCAGGCGAGCGACGACGTTGTCGACTTAAATAGAGGTCGAATATAAGACCGCAGTCGAGTCCTACGAACCACTATAGATTTGGATGGCAAATGGAGCGGGGCCATCGAAGCAAACCAAGGTGAACAGGTCACCTATGTTATTTCGCGCTTGCATCCAAGCCCCTGCGCGAAACTGAACCTAAAGAGCTTTCAATTCAGATACCTAAGCAAAAGATCTCAAGCAAGATTTCCGCACATAACGCGCTGACGCCTGCACGTTAAACCAATCGAGCCAAGTCACTGCATCAAAAGAATCAACCAGATACGAACCAGACTGGCCAAGAGCACGGTGAAAAACCACCGATACCGTAAAGCACGCCAATTCATACACATTAAGCCAGCACCGACCTAGAACGATAGGACCAATCGGCAGTTCCAATCAGCCCACTTTCGTCGAAGCCGCCGGCCGGGTAGTGTGCTTACAGGTAAAAATCGACGAGCCCCGCAACAAGCGTGAGCCTCGCCTGGCCGATAGGGGAGCGATATGTTCATTTTCTCCAGACTCACCGCAATCGGTACATTTCTGCTGTGCATTGGCACGGGAGCAGCATCCGAAACCATGGACTTTGAACAACGAAGCCACAAGGAAGTGATTGCGCTGCACGAGGTGATTGAAGGGTGGCTGGCGGGCAAGATTTCCAACACCGATGAGGCCTACGCGAGATTCAGCGAGGCAATGGCACAGGACTTCGAGATCGTTTCACCAACAGGTGTCCTCTCGAATCGCGATGCCATAGTTTCGTCGTTGCGAGGCGCGCACGGGTCTCGGCAGGCGTCGTTTTCGATCGCCGTGAGGAACATCAAGACCCGATTGCTGCGCCCGCCTCTGGCGCTCCTCACCTACGAAGAATGGCAGTTCGAGGAGACCAGAACTACCGCGAGGCTAAGCTCCGTGTTGCTGAGAGACGATCCCGGCAAACCCAACGGCGTCGCCTGGGTCCATCTGCACGAAACCTGGCTGCCGGGCTTATCGCCTGACTCCGCGGAGTCGGAGTAGGTCTCCGCCTCCGCAGAAGCGGTTTGTCGACGCCCTTTGGCAGGGGCTCCCGGAACACCGCTGCGTAGCCCCGGGCTATGGGCTTGAGCATGGCCCCTTCAGCGGCATCATCAAACTCCATGATTTTGCAGTTCAACAGCTCTCAAGGGGTCTGTTTCTTGCTCCGCGCATGCCGGGCGTTCCTCATGACCCTGTTTGGCAGCCGGGGAGCCTTGTGCTACCCGCAATCAGGGAATCTGGATTGATTTTGCTCTCCAGTAGGAAGTAAGTTGATCGGCGAAAACGCACCCGGCCTCCCCCGCCCGCTGTGCCTGGGCCAAACTCTGCGACCCTTCGCGCTCTGGCCGGCGGTATACGCCCGGGAGTCCCAACACACCTCTACACGAAAGCTTCAGGAGCTCGCATGGAGTCCTTTGCACAGGATCTGAGACACAGCCCGCGCACGCCGCTGGAACCCAGTCATATTGAAGCCCTGCGAGCCATCGGCGAAGAGGTCGAGCTGACTCCCGGCGACTATTTGGCCCGGGAGGGTGACCGCATGGACGTGTTCTTCTTTCTGGAAGAGGGGCGTATCGACCTGGTGGACCCCTACACGGAAAAGCCTTATCTGGAGCACGGCCTGGGCCCGGGGCAGTTCGCCGGCGAAATGGCGTTTTTATATGGAGGGAGCTGGACTCGGGGCATGCGCGCTTCCGAGCACACCCGGGCCATCGCCGTCGCACGACAGGACATGCTCGACCTTATGTCGCGCATACCCGAGATGAGCGACATCGTGATCGAGGTTTACAACGCGCGCCGGCGGCGCCTTCTCGAAGACAGCGACAGCAGCCTCACGCTCATCGGGACCGAGGCGGACCGGAACATGCGCTCTATCGCGGCCTTCGCTGCACGCAATCGTATTCCCGTACGAATTCTCGAGACCGACTCGGACGAGGCCGCCTGTGCGGCAAGCGCCTGCGGCGCCGAACCGAACAAGCCGGCGGTGATCTTTGCTCCGGATCGACTGGTGGAGCCGGCGACGACCCGGGAAGTCGCGAAACTCGTCGGCATCGACCTCGGCGTGGATACAAGCCGAACCTATGACGTACTCATCGTCGGCGGTGGCCCGGCAGGAGTCGCGGCCGCTGTCTATTCCGGCGCGGAAGGACTGACGGCGCTCCTCGTCGACGAGATCGCGATTGGCGGCCAGGCGGGCACGTCCTCCCGGATTGAAAACTACCTCGGCTTTCCCACCGGGATCTCCGGTGCCGATCTTCTCTGGCGTGGCCAGGTCCAGGCCATGAAGTTCGGCGCACAGTTCGCCATGCCACGGAGGGTCAGCTGTGTCCGGCGGGAAGACGACGGCTCCTTCCTCGCGACCATCGACGAGAAAGAGCAGGTGCGAGCCCGGTCCATCGTGATCGCGACAGGCGTTCAGTACCGCAAGCTACCCCTCGAGCGGCTCGAGGACTTCGAGGGTTACGGCGTGTACTACGCCGCCACCGAATCCGAGGCACGGCACTGTCGGAATAAACAGGTCGTCATCATTGGCGGCGGAAATTCCGCCGGGCAGGCGGCGATGTTCCTCAGCCGACACGCGGAGCACGTGCACGTGATCGTCCGCGGCGCCAGTCTTGCAGCCTCCATGTCCGACTATCTGGCCAGTCGCCTCGACGCCGACCCCAAGATCACCGTGTGTTTCCACGAACAGGTCTCGGCCCTCCACGGCGACAAGGACCTCGCGAGCGTGACCATACGACATCGCGAAACCGAACAGGAAAGGGAGCTCGACGCCTGCGGACTCTTCGTTATGGCGGGGGCCGCCCCGAAGACCAGTTGGCTCCAGGGCCTCGTGGAACTCGACAAGAATGGCTTTGTTAGAACCGGCGCCGACATCGGTGCCGAATCGCCGTTTGCGACCTCGACGCCCGGTGTATTTGCCGTTGGGGACGTGCGCAGCGGCTCGGTCAAACGCGTCGCGTCATCGGTCGGAGAAGGGTCGGTGGCCATCTCTAAGGTGTGGGAATACGTCAACTCGGTAAAGCACGCCTAGTCAAAAAGCCGTTCAGCTACGCACGCCGTCCACCGTCGGCATTTTCTCGAGGAAGCAGTCGAGCACGGCGCGCGTCTTGGCCGGGACGAAGGGGCCCTGCCGATACACGGCAGAGATCGACGTGGCCGGGACGCGCAATTCCGGAGCGGCGATCTCGAGCGCTCCTGAACGCAGGTCCTCCGCGAAAATCCACTCGGGACCGATATGCAGACCGGCGCCGCCAAGAACGGCTTCCCGGATGGCGCCGACATTGTTGATCGAGAGGCGAGACTTGAGCTGCAGCTTCGACTTGGCCCCAGCGCCGTCCACCAGGGCAACGCTGCGCCCAAACTGCATCCAGCTGTAAAGCACAAAGGTGCACTCGGCGAGTTCCCGCAGCGACGTCGGGTGCCCCTGCTGCTCGAGGTAGCGAGGTGCCCCAACAATCATGAGGGGCATAACGCCGAGCCGTCGGGCAATCAGCGCAGAATCCGAGAGCTGCCCAATACGCAGCGCGACATCAATGTTCTGCCCCGCTAGATCGACGTACTCATCACTGAGCAATAGTTCAATTTCCAGGCCCTCGTGGCGACGCTGCAATTCAATCAGCCAGTGCGTAACGAAGCGCGCCCCTAGGTCGACGGGGCACGACACGCGCAGGAAACCCCGCGGGGTTTGCGCAAACCCCGCAATGTCTTCCTCGAGCCCATCCACCGAGTCCAACAGCTGGCGCATGCCTTCGTAATACAGTTCGCCCGCTTCCGTGGTCGTGGAACCACTGCGCGCCCGCTGCAGTAGCTGTACCCCCAGCCGCGTTTCAAGCGCCGCCAGGCGCCGCGTTACGGTCGCCGGATCAGTCTCCATACCCTCGGCGGCAGCCTTGAGACTTCCAGCCTCAACAATGCGCAGGAACAGCCGGGCGTCATTCAAATTCTTCATAATTCTTAAATTGCGTTTTCTGCAATTTTAATTTGATCAGAATCAGTATTCTAGAAATTAGATCAATTAAATACAGTCTCTCTCGACGGCGAAATTCCACCGCCACCATGGATAAGCAAGGAGACTGAAATGACCGAATCGAAGAAAGATCTGCAGGGCAAGGTTGCGCTCGTAACCGGCGCCGCACGCAACATGGGCCGCGCCTTCACCGAGGCGCTGGCCCAGCGGGGCGCCAATCTCATCATCCACCATCACAGCGAGTCGTCCGCCGAAGAGGCGAGTGAGCTGGCCCGCCGTGCGCGGGCGCTAGGCGTCGAGGCCATGGTGTTCCAGGGCGATCTCTCAAAGGTTGAGCGCGTCGAGGCCCTGTTCAGGGACGGCATCGCCCACTTTGGCCGCCTCGACATTGTCATCAACAACGCCGGAGTAGTGCTGAAGAAGTCTTTCGCTGACGTCACGGAAGCCGACTTCGATCGTGTGTTTGGCATCAACACGAAAGCGGCCTTCTTCGTGATGCGCGAGGCCGCCCGGGCCATTGAGGACGGGGGACGGATCATCAATATGGGCACCACCCTGCTCGGTGCTACCACCGGGATGTACGGTGTCTATGCGGGCTCAAAGGCCCCGCTCGAGGACTTCAGCCGGGCTCTGGCAAAGGAAATCGGGGCCCGCGGCATCACTGTGAATACCGTTGCTCCCGGTCCGGTTGATACCGCCTTCTTCCACGGAGAAGAGAACGAGCAATCCGTTGCCTATCTCTCTCAGCAGTCGCCCCTGGGGCGCCTTGGCCGGGTGTCTGATATCACGCCCCTCATCGAGTTCCTCGTTTCCGAGGAAAGCGCCTGGGTTACGGCGCAAACACTGTTCATCAATGGCGGCTTTCTCGCCCGCTGAATACACGGAGACTTACCATGAGAAACGTACTTGTTATCGGAGCCACCGGAACCGTTGGTGGCGCGGCCCTTTCCCGGCTCCAAGAGCTCGCGACGAAAATCAGCCTGAATCCCATCGCCGCGGTGCGCAGCGAAGAACAGCGCGCCGCCATGCGTGATCGCGGAATCGAGGCTCGCTATCTGGACCTCGATAATCCCGCGAGTATTGCAGCAGCACTAGCGGATGTTCACGGAGTCTTGCTCCTGACCGGCTATAGCGTCGACATGCTCAAACAGTCAAAGCGCGTTGTGGACGAAGCAAAGCGACAGCGGGTCGATCACATCGTGCACGTTGGCGCATCGGGAAACCCGACCGCCGAAGTCGCTCACTGGGGATGGCATCGCATGATCGAAGCCTATATTGAGCAGCAGGGACTGGGTTTCACCCATCTGCAGCCCGAGGCCTACATGCAGAACGTCACCTCCTTTGGCTGGCTGCAGGAGGACCACCTCGTAAACCTCATTGGCGATGCGACCTGGAGTTGGGTGGATGCGCGAGACGTGGGCAAGCTGGCCGCGGCCTGCCTTGCACGGCCGGAAGACCACATGGGCAAGACCTACCGGCTCGGATACGAAGCGGAGAGCATACCCGGCCTTGCGGCCAGGCTTGGCGAGCGCAAGTCACGCCCCCTCGTCACGCGGCCGAAAGACCCCGATGCGTTCTATCGTGAGGCCGTCAATGCGGGCGCCGACCCCGCCTATATGGACTGCGTCCGCACGCAGTTTCACCTGAATGCGGCGGGGGCCATCCAGGATTCGGACGCCGTGTTCGACGCAGCTGAGTTCGCAGCAATCACGGGAACAAAGCCGGTAAGCTGGGACACGTTCATCGACGAGCAAATCGGGGGTGGGCAGAGCATTGCAGCTTAGCTGCGGCCCGACGTGGCGAGCCCAACCTTGGAAACCCACGCGACCTGGGTTGGGCGAGCGTCGTGCCCGGTGGTGCTAAACAGACACGAGGCGGTTTTCCCGAACCGCCTCGTGTACTAGTGACATCGAGTTGAGACTGGCACGACGCAGCTCCAACTGATGCATGGTTATCGCGGCGAGATCCTTCAGCATCAAACGCTCTTTCTCCGTAAGCGCCTCCCGCGGTGTTTCGCTGATGAGACAGAGCGTGCCCAATTTATCGCCGTTGTAGGCGCGGAGCGGCATGCCCGCATAGAAGCGGATGTTCATCATCGATCCAGTGACAAGCGGGTTGTCGCGGAATTCTGGCGCCGTCGTCGGGTTGAGGACCTCGTAGATATCATCCTGACGAATGGCATGGTCACAGAACGCGATGTCCCGGTCCGTGGAGCAGGCCTCGATCCCCGTCTTGGATTTAAACCACTGGCGATGATTATCGACCAGGGAAATAACCGCGATCGGCACGTCAAAGAGCCGCGACGCGAGCTGCGTAATCCGATCAAAGCTCGCCTCGGCCCTGGTGTCGAGCACATGGTAGCTTTGCAGAGTCTCAATCCGGTCCTCGTCGGTGACGGACAGTTGGGTTGCGTTCATCGCGGTTTATGCCTTTACAAATGTTGAGAGCGGTGACTCTCGCAGCAGACGCCCACTTTCGCTGGGCCTGCCGTACAGATTCCCCTGGCCCATGTGGACACCGAGCCGCTGCAGAACGCGCTCTTCCTCTACAAGCTCAATACCTTCCGCGATGACTTCCAGACCAAGGCCATAGCCAAGACTGATAACTGTTTCAAGGATTGCCCGTTTCCGTTCGCTGAGATGCACATCGGATACAAAGCCTCGGTCGATCTTGAGCACATCTACAGGCAGATCGCGGATGTAGCTCAGGGACGAGTATCCGGTACCGAAGTCGTCCAGGGCGATCTTCACACCTTCAGCCTGCAGGGCCTTCAAGACCGAGGTCGCAAGTTCGAAATCCTGCACCAGGGCGGTTTCAGTAACTTCGAGCTTGAGACTGCCGGGGGCAAGACCGTTAGCGGCCAGCAGATCGTGCACACGTCCCACAAAACCGTCGGCCAGCAGCTGCCTTTCTGATACGTTGATCGCAACGGTGACCTGCTCGCTGACAATTCCCGCCTCCATGCGGGACGCCAGCCAAGCAAGGGCATGCTCAAGGACCCGATCACCCAGTTCGCAGATCAGATCGCTCTGCTCGGCGACCGGCAGAAACCTCCCGGGACCGATCACGTCGCCATTGACCGAGACAACTCTCGCCAGCGCCTCAAAGCCCCGGACGGCGCCACTGCGAAGATCCACGATAGGTTGCATGAAAGGTATGACCCGGTTCTGGGCCAGGGCCTGGCGGACGCTCGACTCGATTTGAAGCGCTAGCGCGGCGTCGTCATCGCGCGCGTCACCCACGACGCAAACCCGGGAACCACCGCTGACCCTTGCCTGACGAAGTGCATGGCGAGCGCTTCTGAGCGCCTGCGACGCATCGGTCACGGTATCGGGAATGAGCTTGAAGGCGCCGATCGAGAGGGTCAGTCGAAGGCTCCGCGAGCGATACTCGAAGCTGCTGTCAAAGGCATCGAGAAGGAGATCGGCTACTTTTCGCGGGTCATAGAGGGAACTTTCCGCATCGAAGCTGACCCCGATCTGCATGTTGGAGAGACTTGCCACCGTTGCCTTGAAGGGCAGGGATCGGGAGATGCGATTTACAACCTCCCGGCGCAGTTCCGAAAGCTCGATGTCCTCGAGACCATCACGAAGCTGCTGTATCTGGTCGATCTCAATAACCAGCATCCCCAGCGGCTGAAGCAAGATCAGCTCGTCGTCCAGGGTTTCAATGAACCAACTCTCATTGGGCAGATTCAAAACAGCATCGAAGCTTCGCTGGCGATAGATGTCTGTTTGCGTGCCAGCCATGACCAGCGCCTGTCCGGACTCTGAGAACCTCGCCGCGCCGCTGATTCTCACCCAGCGGTACTGACCATCAGCGCGACGCATTCGACACTCCGTACTTAAGCTGGGTGTACGCCGCTTGAAGTGTTGTACGAGATCGTTCGTGACCGAGACGCGGTCTTTCGGGTGCATTCGGTCATACCAGAACATGGAATCGCAGGTACGCGGGAGTTCCTTGTCGGCATAGACCTCCAGACCTCGCTCCGACAATCGCATGCGATCATCGACAATATCCCAGATCCACACGCCATCGCTGGAGCCCTCGAGAACGAGGTCGAGTTCGTCCGTGCGCTCCTTCAGGTTCAGTTCCAGGCGCGCGTTCGTCCGCTTGAGTTCATCGGTGCTTCGCCGGGCCTGCTCCAGGAGGAGGTTAAGGAGCATCGCAAGTTTCTGCGCCGCATCGTGATCGCTGCTGGAACTCACGGTGAAATCGAAGTGACCGTCGACGATGTGGCAGATCTGGTTGGAGATATCGTCGACAGCCCGTTCCAGAGCTCCGAACTCCGATGTTCTGTCTGGAGCAGCCTCCACCGTCCGGTCCGCCGCTAACGCATCGAAACGAGGTTCGGATCGAAAACGCCTCACCCGGTTTGAATCGGGCCGCCGCATAACGGCTCCCATTCCCTCAGCCACGCGCGATCCCCCGCTTCAAGCATGCCCGCGACATTTCACTGAACGTCCGCGAATCGGACTCAAGAGTCTGGTGCACAGCACAGCGGAGTAAGGCCCCGGGCCGGATGAAAAGGCCCTTCGAAAAACTTATCGCGCCCAGGATGACGGTCATCACAATCTTCCCTGATGTTATGGAGTTATAGGATCGATTTGTGGTCGACAACCCCATGTCCGTGGGACATGGATTGCGACTCAGTGCGCGGCAGGCCAGGTGTGTTGCCTCCCTCCAAACTTGTTCCGGTGTACGAGCCCTGCCAGGCGCTACCGAACCGGGGATGCGCCAGCGTTACCACGCAAGCTGTGTGGTTATACGGGGCCCCGTGTTGCCTGGCCAATATCCTCTCACTCCGAAGCTGGTCAAATCTTCGACACGATAGATGTTGCCTTTCATACCGGCCGAGAACACCACGAACTAGGCTAAGGGAGCCCCTATTCCGTCGATCTCCGGCGCGTGCCGAAGCACGGAGTTCAGGAACTCCCGCAGCCTGAGGGGCTGCTGCCGCGCCGGAAGGTAGGCGACCTGAATATCCAGCCACGGAGCGCGCCATCTCGGCAAGAGATCCACGAGATGGCCTTCGCGCAACTCCTGGGCGATAAACCACTTGGGGAGAATCGCCATGCCGATGCCGGCCAGCGCGGCCTCTTTGAGGGCAAAGATGTTGTTTGTCCTCATCCTCACATCAGGGGTTAGGAGACGCTCGCGCTTCCCATCCGACAAGGGAACACGGGCGCCTTCAAAGGGATCGAGCGACACCATGGGCAGACCCTCTACCCTTCCCGGAGTAAGTCCGCGGCCCGACCCGGGCAGGAGCTGCGGCGCCGCGACGAGCAAGCGCTCGACCCGTCCGACCGGGCGGACGATCAACGTATCGTCGGGCACCGGGCCCACCTTGATCCAGCAGTCACAGCCCTCCTCCGCGAAGCGGATCGCCCGGTCATCCAGCTCGAGACTCAGTGTGACCCCGGGATGCCGGGCCTGAAAATCGCAGGCGATTCGCGCCACCTGCTGCTGGCCGAGAGCCACCGGCGCAAACACTTTGAGCTTTCCCTCGATGCGCGTGTGCGCTGAGCGGTGGCGCTCCGCCAGCGCTTCCCAGCCGTCCACAAGCTGCCGCGCGTCGCGAAGTAAATCCCCACCCGCTTCGGTTAGTGCGAGGGAGTGAGTAGTGCGGCGAACCAGCTGCGTGTTGAGCCGGGTTTCGAGGTCATTGAGCTGCCTGCTCGCGGAGGGCTGCGACAAGCCGAGGTCGCGCGCCGCCGCACTGATGCTTCCCGCCTCGGCGATACGCACGAAGGTTTCCAGCAGCGTAATCCGGTCCAGCGCCTTGCTCATTTGTTTTACAAATGACTGATATGCTGACTATCTGTCTACCGTATTAGAGCGATCAACGCAATAGTGTTCCCCGGCACAAGCAAACACCACTGGAGAACACACCATGACGACGTCAATCGACAAAACCTTCGCCCTGGGCGGACAGCTCAGCGTAAACCGCCTCGGCTACGGCGCCATGCGCCTCACGAGCCAGCCCGGCAACTTCGGCCCCTTTCCCGCGTGGGATGAGGGAAAAAGACTGCTCCGCCGCGCCACGGAACTCGGCGTGAACTTTTTCGACTCGGCGCATGCCTACGGCCCAGAGTGGGCTGACCGGATCCTCGGGGAAGCGCTGCATCCCTACGCTGAGGATGTTGTTGTCGCCACAAAGGGGGGCGTGGAGAAGCCGGCCCCCGACCGCATCATCACAGACGGCTCTCCGGCGAAGCTCACGCAGCAGATAGATCAGGCGCTGGCCAACCTGAAAGTTGAGCGAATCGATCTTTTCCAATTGCACCGGGTGGATCCAAACGTCCCCATCGAGGAGTCCGTAGGGGCCCTCGACGATGCGCGGCGCGCCGGCAAACTGCGCCTCATCGGTCTTTCCAACGTCGATCGCGAGCAACTCGATCGCGCCATCGCCACGGCCCCCATCGCGTCGGTGCAAAACCGATTCAATCAACGCGACACCGGCGACGCAGATCTTGTGGACTACACGGCCACCCGCGGCATCGCGTTCATCCCCTACGGCCCCCTGGGCGCCCATCCCATGAAGCGCGGCGCGGCGCTGCCGCCCCAAGAGGCGCTGGCCTGGTTACTGCGGCGGTCTCCAAACGTGATTGTCATTCCCGGCACAACCTCCATTGCGCATCTGGAGGAAAACGTCCGGACCTGGGAACTCGTTTAACGAGCACTACACACAAAAGGAGACGAAGAGTGAACAAGTTCATTGCCGCCCTGGCGACAGCCGCAAGTCTCACCACGGCTCACGCCGACGAGAGACCGCGGCCCGATCCTCTCGCCCAGATACAAGCGGAGCACGTGATGATCTCCACGGACTCCTATGACGAAACGATTCGCTGGTACCGCGAGAAGCTTGGATTCCGGGTTCAGCACGAATGGACCGTGCCCGAGTTCACGGACGTCAAGCTGTCCTACATCGAGTTTCTGACCCCGCTCTCGGCCTACGGGGAAGGAGATCGAAAATGAACCAGAAAGCCCGACAGGCGCTGATCACCTGGGTCGCCGTTTACCCGATTATCACCCTCTTGGCCCTTATCCTCGAATCCCCGCTCCGAGACTGGCCCGTGCCCGCCCGGACACTGCTTCTCAGTGCGGTCATGGTGCCGCTGATGGTGTTCTGGGCTGTGCCTACGGCAAGCCGATGGTTCGCTGGATTCCTAAACCCCACCAATCAGGTCGCCCCGGAGATGCGCTCCTAGCGCCACGGCGTCGACCAGCCGACCGCAACGTAACGAAAACCGCCAATACTGGAGAACGCTATGAACACTCATCAGAAAAACTCTACAGCCGCACCGGCTATCGAGCCCATCGAGAGCCGCTCAATAGAAAGCGCGCGAGCACGCACACAGCTGACCGGCGAACTGGCCGACCTCGCGCATGACCCCGCTTCATCCGCAGGCTTGAGCTTCGCCCCGCACGTCGGTCTCAGTTCCATGGAAGACGGCATGTTTGTGCACCACGCCGGGACTGCGGTGGTCGATCAGCTGCGCTTCATGCATGACATGGGCTTCCGCTCCTTTGAGGACAATTTCATGAAGCTGCGTCCTCTTGAAGAGCAGCGAGCGATCGCACGCGAGATGGAGCGACTGGACATGCATCTGGCAACGTTTGTTGCGAGTTTCGAGACCACCGGGCCCCGGGGATCCACTCTTCCTGTGGATGGTCTGAGCTTTGCGTCCCAGGACCCTGACGATCGCCGGGCGTTGATGCGAATGATAGAAGCTGCCGGAGAAGTAGGCCGCCGCGTCAATGCGCGGCGCAGCACCCTGCTGTCGGGTCGCACCCTTGAATCCCTGCCCTGGGAGTATCAAACGGCCAATGTGATCGAGAACCTGAAGTACGCGGGTGACGTCGCCGAACGCTACGGCCTCATCCTCGGTCTTGAGCCCATAAACTCCCGGGAATGGAGCGGCACTTTCGTCACCACCGTCCCGCACGCGCACTTGATCGTGCAGGCTGTCAATCATCCCAATGTGCGCATGATCTATGACACCTACCACGCGCAAATCGAAACCGGCGGAATAATTGAGCACATGGACGCCGCCTGGGACTCCATCGACTACATACAGATTGCCGATGCGCCCGGGCGCAACGAACCCGGAACGGGAGAAATGAACTACGAGCGCATCCTTCGTCACCTGAAGGACAAGGGCTATGCGGGGACGGTAGGGATCGAGCACGGCAATTCGAAACCCGGGATCGAGGGTGAGCTTGAAACGCTCCGGGCGCTACGGCGTGTGAACCCGTAGGCTGCGCCGGATCGTCCCAGCGTATTGCCAGTGGGTCGCTGTCACCCTTAGGCTGCGTGTCGTGAGCCAGGTCGCGCAGACAATCGACACTTCCAACGGCGCCCTGAGTGGGCGCCATAAGGCAATTGTCGCGGCTCTGGCGCTGCTCCCCGTCGCTCTGGTACTCATGCTTAGTCTGCGCAGCGTCCAGGGCGAAGCGCTGCGGAAGGATGCGCAGCTGCGGGCCACAGCGACGAGCCTGCAGCAGGAACTCGCGGGCGACCTTGAAGCGCAGCTCAAGACGCTTGCCACCGGGCAATGGCGAGCCGTGGAGCGGGTTCTCGACTCCCTAGAGGACTACAGCAACGCGCTTCGCGGCCTCGTCACGCGGAGAAGTCCTGAGCTGGCCCTGGTGTATGAGGGGCGGGATCGAGTCTATCCACCGCGGGACTCCGTGGCGTCCACACCGGGGGAGGTGCTGCTGTTCAACCGGCTCTCCAGCCAGATCGGCGGACTCGTCTCGCGGGCCTACGCTGATGGCGAGTCCCTGCGCTGGCTGTACTTCGACGGCCTTCGCGGTTTCTTTCTGTGCCGCAGGCTGCTGACCGGAGGACGGCTGGCCTGCGTGCTGGTCGCCAAGGAAGACACCGACGAACTGATGCGATCCGTCCTCGCTGATTTCCAGGAGCGCTATGCGGGGTGGCAGGTCGCGCTGATCGATGCCACCGGTGAGCGCCTCGAGCTTGAGGATCCGGGTCTGGCGACTCGTCCCTATGCTCCGGAGCGGATGAAAAGCGACACGGCCCTGGAAGACGCGATGGCAGGCTGGCGCTTGAGTCTCGTGGGCAGCGGCACGATCCGCGGAGCATCCATTCTCTGGACTTCTCCCTACATCCTGGCCGGTGTGCCGCTCTGCGCATTCTGGCTACTGCTGGTGTGGCACTTTTACCAACGCCAGGCTGCCGAGCTTTCACGCAGTCAGGAACGCGTGGCACTGGCGGCCTTTCTTTCCCACGATCTGCGCACACCCCTGGCCAACGTCCGCCTCTACGCCGACCTGATTCGACGCGAGGCCGATGAGAACGCAAAGATTCAGTCCTATGCGGACGTCATTGAGCAGGAACTCGCGCGCCTCGATGACATCGCCGGCGACACGGTGGAACTTGCGCGCGGCGCCCAGACTGAAAAATCGGACACCGAGTTCGCCCCGGACGCCGCAATCGCCGCGCTGCTGACCTCGCTCGAACCCAAGCTCGCCGCCGCGGGCATCAGCGTCGAAGTCTCAGCCGACGCTTCTCGCTTCCGAACAGAGCGATCGGCCTTCGAGCGCGTGGTGTTCAATCTCATAGAGAACGCCTGCAAGTTTGCCCCCAATTCCCTGCTTCAGATAACCGCGCGGACCCGCAGCGAGGGGTTGGAGCTGGTTGTCCGCGACCACGGCCCCGGACTCGCCGCGGCCCCTGAGGAAGCCCGGGGCTCGGGGCTGGGTCTAAAGTCCGTACGCGCCATGCTCGATGAAAACGGCGGCAGCCTGCGGCTCGACGATGCCGAGCCCGGGCTCAGAGTTACGGCCATCTTCCGCGGAAAGGGCTGAGGCGTGAAGATTCTCATTGTTGAGGACGACAAAAACCTTCGCGAGGGCATCTCTGTTTTGCTCCGAAGTGAAGGCTACGAAACGATCACAGCAGCAGACGGAGAACAGGGGCTGGCTCTGTTCAAACTGGCGTCGCCGGATTTTTGTCTTCTCGACGTCATGATGCCCAAACTGGATGGCTTCGAACTGTGCCGCAGAATGCGGCAACTGAATGAAGCGGTTCCAATCCTGTTCCTGAGCGCAAAGGGGGAGGAGTTCGATCACGTCCTCGGGCTGGAACTGGGCGCCGACGACTTCGTAGTAAAGCCCTTCAAACCCCGGGAACTGATTGCGCGGATTCGCGCCATCGCGCGTCGCAGAACCGCGGCCGCCCGCGTGGACCAGGACGAAACGCAGGAACCGCCGGATCGCTTTGATTTCGGAATACTAAGCGTCGACGCAGCGGCGCTGCGGGCCAGCGCAAACGACTTCAGTGTAGAGCTGTCCCGCCGGGAGGTGCTCATCCTCTGGCTGTTGAAACAGCGCGAGGGGAAGGTCGTCACCCGGGACGCGCTCTTTGATTTTTGCTGGGGCCGAGACTACCTACCGAGCAGTCGGGCGCTGGACCAGCAGATATCCGTACTGCGCCGCAAGATTGAAGCGGACCCCGGCAGTCCCAGGCTGATCCGCACGGTCCACGGCGAGGGCTATCGCTACGAGGGGCAGAGGGACCGCTGAGGCGGGTCATGGCCCGGGCGTATCCGCCCTTACAAACATCTTACAAAACGCACACACCGGGCTGACCCATCGGCCCGGGCCCACGGCTAATGTCTTGCTCACACTTGGGCGACTGGAGCGACGTTATGCCGTGCTGTCTTCACCATCGGAAGCTTTCCCGGCGTCATTTTCTGTCCGCGGCCGCCTCTACCGGGCTAGCCACGATTCCCGGTGTGGCGAACGCGGGGCTGTTCCCTTCGGGCGAGCCAGCTGAACGCATGAAGGACGTCTTCCGCCAGGCTGGCGGTAGCAAGCTCGGCCGCATCGAGACCTTCCGCATAACCCCTGCCGATCTCCCCTGGCGCCTGAAGCTTCTCGAGGTGAAGAAAGATCAACCCGTAACCGTACTGCTCGGTGGACGCTGGTACGTGTCTCGCGAGGCCGACATCTGGTTCGAGCCCGGGTTCGTGCTGCACGCGCGCGTAGCCGATGGGCCGATGTTCAACCCGATGCACAATACGGGAACGTTCACGGCAGACCGCGACGGCGAGCTGCGTGTGGCCCGCGCGGCGGCGGACTGGGCGAATGCGGAAGGCGAGCTGTGGACGGCCGAGGAAGACTACATCGCCGGTGACGGATTCATCGACGGTGTCGCTATTGCGTGGAACGTTGACCCGATTGAAGGCCTCGAGCGCATGGCCGCGGAGGGTGACATCGCCGGGCTCATCCGCGAGGAAATCGCCCGACTGAAGGCCCCGCCTGTGACCCCGGAAGGCTGGGAAAACCACTTTTCCTTTGGTGAGGCCGGCATCTTCACCCTATACGACGGAGAAGGGGGACCTGAGATTGCGTGCTCTACGCACAAGGACGTCTCTATTCTTCGCAAGCCGCTTGAGCTGTCACTGGAGGAGCCGCTGACACTCCGCTGGGACTGGCTGGTCGACGAACTACCTTCGCTGCATCCGGAAAACAGTGCGGCGACGCACGACTATCTTTCGATCGGAGTCGAGTTTGACGACGGCCAGGACATCACTTACCTGTGGAGCGTCGGCCTCGAGCCCGGGCTGGTGTTCCGCTGCCCTCTGCCAGGATGGAACGCGATCGAGACCCATGTGGTGCAGCGCAGCGGCCGCGAGGACTTTGGTCGCTGGATGTCGGAAGAACGCGACATCAAGGCCGATTACGAAGCAATCATCGGCGGCGGTGCCCAAAACATCGTTCGAATCTGGCTGCTTGGCGTGTCCCCTTTCCAACGCCGGCGCGGCACGTGTCGCTACCGGAATATCAGTGTAGCCGGTGACCACGGCGTGGCGCGGGTACTGTAAGCAGCGAGGAAGCCTTATGACCCAGAGACTCACCCTACTCCGTCCCATCGGCGCGGCGCTATGCCTCAGTGCAGCTTCCGCGCAGGCCCAATACGCGGTGGAGGACGCGGACGATCACGGCGTGTTGAATCCCGTCGACTACTCGGAACGACACTACATGGACCTGCTGCAACGCTTCCCAGAGCGCGCCGGCACAACCTGCTACGGAGCCTATATCCTCGACAAGACTGACAGCTACAACGACACCCTGGAGTTCTTCAAGGCCTGCGCGGAGCGCGGTTCGCCTGGTGCAATGGTCTACCTCTCTCATCTCTATGAGATGGGATTGGGGACAGCGCCCAATCCCGAAGAGGCGACCCGCTGGGTGCGCGAAGCGGCCGAACGCGGTTACGCGGTGGGTCAGTACCACTACGGACTGGCGCTTCTCGATGGCCGCGGTGTAGACCGGGACGACGAGGCCGGGAGAAAGTGGCTCAGTCGCGCGGCGGCCCAGGGCGATAGCGACGCCGAGGCCGAACTCACCCGGCGCGGACTTCGCTGACGGCCGATACTGGCGGACATCCAGTGCGCTACCGCCCGCCGCTGATTCTGGCCGTCACGCTGTCCGCCAGCGTTCTCGCTCAGGCGCCAGATACCATCGAGAACGAGTTCGGCATTCTCAACCCACCCGACACGGGACGCGAGATGCTGGTTCGCAAGATCGAAATGGGAGGTATCGACTCGGTGAGCTGCTCGCTGGCTTTCAACAACACCAAGTACGACAACCTGCCCCTCGCACGGAAACTGGCGACGCGCTGCGCGGAGGCCGGAATCACCAAAGCCATGACCTGGATGAGCTACCTTGAAAGCAATGGGCTGGGTGCCGAGGCAAATCCCGAAGCCGCCGCCGAGTGGGATCGCCGTGCGGCCGATGCAGGTGACCCCGTCGGAATGTACAACTTCGGTCTCGATCTGATTCGCGGGCATGGCGTTGCGCAGGATGAGACCCTGGGGCGCCGCTACATTGATCGCGCGGCCAGCGAGGGGCTCGAGATCGCGAAGGAACTCCAGGCAGCGGACTACGACCTGGAAATCGTTACGCCCGATGCCGACAATTGGGAGTGACCAAGGTCATCACCAAGCGCACTTGGCACCCACAAGCTATCGAAGCCTAGCTGCCGTCAACTCAAAAGTACCGAGTCAGGCGCAGCGTGATATGGCTGTCCCGGTCAAATGCCGCAACAAAGGGATCCGATCCCCCGTCGAAGTAGCGGCCCTCGAGTTCCAGCAGCATTCTTGAGCCCAGTCGTCTCTGGAATTCCACAGATCCAATGACCGCATCCGTTTCCATGTCTCGGATGACTCCAGCCAATAGTTCCGTGTCCTGGGCATCGTTCGCAGTGAGACGGAGACCCAGGAAAAGGTCGTTGTCGAATAGTTGGGGTGGCACTTCCGGCCCGTCGCGCCCATCGTAGAGATACTCGCCGATTACGCCCAGGTCGATGCCCGATCGCTGCATGTCAAAGAAGGTGTACTCGAAGCCCGCAACACTGGCAAAGAAGCGGTCACCTCCCAGATCGAGGCCAGCCCCCTCAAACTTGATGAGCCATGGGCCGTCGGTGAACTGAAGGTCTATGCCGGCCTGCCTGAGTTTCTGATAACGCGGTTCTAGGGACTCGCCGTTGTCCCCTGGTACAAATGACGGATTGCGGGACGTGCCCTGGAACGCGTGCACCCCCAGATCGATACGATCGAAGCTGTTGCTGTATCGAACAGCGACATCACCGGCCCACTCTTCGCCACCGCGCTCGAAGCTTGCGGCATCTGAATCCACGGGTGGATCAAAACGCAGTCGACCGTCGCGTCCCGGAAGCCTCTGTTTACGAAAGAACGGCAGATAAAACGCTTCTACACGGCCAACTCTCGTACGCCTCCCGAGACGAAGCGCGGGCTGGCCGAGCTTCTCTCCCTGATCAAAATCCTCAACCGTATCGAACTGGTTGATCACATCGACAACGTTGCGTGACTCAGCAACACCCCAGAACACCTGGGTAACACCCGCCAGCAGGTCCCACTCACCGAAGCGCCGGAACACGCTGGCTTCACGGATATCGGCGTAAGTGCGCTCACTGTCACGAGAGTCGACCCTCAGGAATGGTTCGACGGCCACGCGAGTGCGGCGGTCTGCACTTACCCACTGCAGATCTCCGGTCATGATTAAGGAGTTCTGCACGCCGGCGAACTGATCCTCGAACTGGGGAGCACTGAAGAAGACGCGACTTTCCAGGCCCAGCTCGGGGGTCCAGCGCAGCCGCTGGGCCTCGACACTGATCGAGATCAGAGACAGCACCGCCACGACGATCGGCAGCACTGTCTTCCTCTCTGCGATCAAGGTCAGAACTCCTGTAGCGCTGCCGGCTCGAAATCCCGCCGCTGGAGATCGATGCCGAAGTCGAAGGATCCGAAGCGCAGCACCGTGGATTTCCCGGTGAGATGATTCTGCATGCGCTGGAGATGGGAACGGTAGTAGCCGTCCGGGTAGCGCCGATAGTCGAGAAGATCGAGGGTCTTGAGCAGTCTTCCGCCACGATCGAAGAACTCCAAGCGCCGCGCCTGGTAAGTACTCGTGTCGAAATAGCAGAACAGCTTCGTATAGCCGGAACGTTCGTAGCGCGGATCGCAGCGCAGCTTGTCGACTTCGGTCCCGTCTTCCAGCGCCTCTGTACCCAGGTAGGTATACGCATACTTCCCCAATTCACTGGCGGTCAGATCTTCGAAGGCAAACTCAGAACCCACGAAGGGTCCGGATTTGTTTGCCGACGAAATGCGTTTCACCCGTCGAAGCGCGGGCAGGTACAACCACTGGTTGTCACTGTCGAGGATGCGAGCCTGCGAAAGAAGCGCGGTAGCTTCCACGTCGGGCGGCGAGAAGAAACGAGTTACGGACCAGTCGCCGTTGCCCTCGCCTTCCTTCTCGAGCGTATCGATTTGCAACTCGCGCGTGGTTTCGCGGCCCCGGGAGTCGCCTAGCGTCATGGTGAGCGTGACGGTCGACGAACCAAAGCCGGCGTCACTGGCATCGGAACGCTGAGCGATGGCGAAGCCACGCACTGCGGGGTCAGGCGATAACAGTTCTTCACTCGATTGGGCGGTGGCCAGCGCGGGCAGCAGGAAGCCAAGCGCAAGCGTCAGCTTGCGGTTCCATGAAGTAATCATGCGTTCTCCTAGAGTTTGGGTGTGACGGCGCTCGCCGCGTTCGAGGCCCCGGACAGACCGCCCGCCGGAACGGGCGCGCGTCCGGCGCGGGAAGTAAGTACAAACAGTGCAGGCAGCAAGGTGAAATTGATGATCATGGCCAGGACGACCGAGATCGCTGTGAGGAGGCCCAGATCGGCGTTGAGTTTGAAGCTTGACGTCACAAGGATGGAAAATCCGGCGACGAGGATCACGGTGGTGAGAAACATCGCCACGCCAGCGGTTTCAAAGGCGTACCTCACGCCCTCTTCGGCGCTCTTTCCGTTCGACCTTACGGCGCGGTAGTACTTGGAAAGAAAGTGCACCGAATAGTCCACGATCAGACCCACGGCCACCGCTCCGACCGCGGCTACGGAGAATCCAACCACGCCAACGAAGACGGCCCATACGCCGAAGGCGGTCAGTAGCGGCAACGCGTTCGCGACCATGCTGATCGCACCAACCGCGAAAGATCGAAAAGTTGCGGCGAGGATGAGGAAGATGGCGACGATCAGGTAGAGCGCGCCTTCGAAAACCGCTTCGATATTGCGTTCGGCCACAAAGGCAAAGAGCACCTTGGAGCCCGTGACGCTTAGCGCATAGCCGTTGCCATGCTCCCGGAACCAGTGCTTGGCCTTCGCGAGAAACGCTTTGGTTTCCTCCGTAGAGATATCACTCAGCGTCGCCGAGACCCGCGTGGACTGTCGATCGATATCCACGCGGTTGTTGAGATCGAGGCCATAGGGCAGAGACAGTTCGTACACAAGCAGATACTGGCTGGCGACGGCCTGATCGCCCGGAATACGATAAAAGGCTGTGTCATCGCCGTTCAGATTGCGATTGACACGCTTCATGATGTCGGAGATCGCGAACACATGGGTGACTTCCGGCGTCTGCTGGCGAAGCCATGTGGCGAACGCGTCTACCGTGCGCAGGAATTCCGGCTTCGCGACATCGCCGGAAGCCCCCGGGTCGAGCACGAACTCGACCGTATCCGAGCCGAAGTAAGGGTCCGCTGCATCGATAGCCTGGCGGAACTCAAGGTCCCGGTCGAAGTACTGCGACCACTGATCGTTCACGGCCATGCTCGGGAGGAAGGCAATCGAGGCTGCACACAGCGCAAGACTGCCTACCGCCACCGTGCGCGGCCGCCTGATCACGACCTCGCTGAGGCGCGTCATCAGTGAGAGACGATCGCGACCCCCATCTTTCGCCGGCTTGAAGCGGAGGGGCAGCAGGGCAAGCATCGCCGGCAGGAAGGTGACCGAGAGAAACCAGGCCGCCGTGATGCCCGCGGCAGACATGTTGCCGAGATGATGGAACGGCGGACTGTCGGAGAAGTTGAGTGTCAGGAAGCCTACGACGGTGGTAAGCGAGGTGATTCCTATGGGCATGAAATTCAGCGCACAGCCGTCTGCAATCGCTTCCAACTTCGTTGCGCCCGAACGCATTCTGTTGCGGATCGCTGCAAGGACATGGATCGCGTCGGCCACGGCGATGGTCAGAATAATCGTCGGTGCGGCCAAGGATATGGGCGTGAGTTCCACCCCGCTGAGCCCACCGACGCCAACGCCGACCAGCGTTGCCAGGAGGATGAGTAGAAGGGACGATGCCATGGCGCTAAAGCTGCGCAGTGCAACCAGCATCACAATGAGGATAAAGAGATAAACGGCCGGAATGAGTGTCTGCGAGTCGCGAGTACCGGCTTCCTCAAAGGCCGCGGACAGGCTTGCCACTCCCGTTATGTGAATGTCGATTCCCGGATGCACAGCCTGAATCTGAGCGCGAAGAGCGCGTGCCTCGTTCTGCGCCGTAGTGGCAACGTTGGGTATATCTCCAGGCAACTGAACGGTAGCGTTGACGATCGTCGCCGCATCATCCCGAGATGTTACGAAGCCGTGAATGAGCGGTTCGGACCTGGCTGCGTTTCTGATACGCGCGATATCGTCGTCGCTGAGAAGCTCGGGGCTCAGCACAAGGTCTTCGACGATCAGCTCATCCCCGACCCCTTGGGTATTCTGAAAATTCGTCAGGCTGTCGACTCGTGAAACGTAGGGCAGCGTCCACGCAAGCTCGGTGAGTCTATGCACGGCGGCCAGAGTCTCCCTGGTGTAGATCGTGCCGTCGCGGGGAATGAGGACAAAGGCAATGCTGTCGGGTTTCCCAAACATGGCCTGGGCATTCTCGCTGGCTATGAAGTCCGGATTGTCGTCGCCGAAGAACACACGGTAGTCGCCGGCGAATTTCAGTGTGGACGCGCCATAGCCGATGGCGACACACGCGATGATCAAGACGGGCACGACGATCCATCGCGCCCTGATTGAAAAGCTGGCGATCGCCCTGCCGAGCTGCTCTCCACGAAAGCTGGTCACTGTTAGTCCTCCAAAGAAATTCAGGAAGCAATAGAGCAACGCTTCCTGCTCAAAAATAGGGTACTGAACGGTACTGTACTACTTATAGTACGGTACGGTACAGGTTTTGGATGAGGCGCCGCTGGCGTACACTGAGTGGGCGTGACGTAGGGAAGGAGCAGTTAGCGATGGCGCCAACGCCGATAGCCGATGCGCGGAGTCCGTCCGAGCGAATCGTCGAGGCCGGGCGAAGACTCTTCTTTGAAAAAGGCTTTCAGAACGTATCAACGGATATGCTGGCCCGCGAAGCCAAGGTATCGAAGGCCTCTATCTACAAGTACTTCCCCGATATGGCCGGCATTCTGGTCGCGGTTACGAGCGCCGAGGCAGTGCACTTCTTCGCAGCGGAGCCCGTGGTGATTGATTCCCGGGAGACACTGCGATCAGAGCTGATCCGCTTTGGGACGGCCCTCCTGCGGTTTTTGAATCGCAGTGAAATCATTCGCTTCACCCAGCTCATGTTTGAGCAGGCGCGGGAGAATCACGAGGCGGCTGGCCAGTTTTACGACGCGGCTTACGGCGCAACGCTGGAGCAGCTTGCCGCACTCATACGGCAGGGTCAGGAGATCGACGCGCTCAACACATCGCAAAGCGCCGAAGATCTGGCCGTGCAGCTAGTCGGAATGTGGGAGTTTATCCCCATGGTGCGAGTGCATATGGGAAAAACGAAGAAGCCCTTTGCCGCGCCAGAAGTCTGGGCAACAAAGTGTGTCGATACGCTAATCCCCTAGCTTCGGTCCGGGCGGCCCACGGGCTTTGCGAAGCCTCGAAGCTGGTGTGACGCCTATGAATCGTTTCTTTTCAGATAGTCTTCGCGCTCGCCATAAGGCACCTGCTCACTCTGTGTACGCTTCGGCATGATGCGCTCCAGGTAGTGACTGACCTCATGCGCGGTGATGCTTTCCTCGCCCAGATCTTTCCAGAAATTACCTCGCGAGCTTGACCGGGCTTCCTGCTGGTCGAGATAGGCGAAGTAGCCGCCGTCGAGAAGCGTCAGTTCAGAGCCCAGATGCGTGTAAAGACCACCGATCGAGTCTAGCGGCGTCGACGTTGGCAGCGTCGGCACCAAATCATTGCCATCGACCACCCTCAATAGCTTCAGATGAGCGAAGGCATCAGCCCCTTCGCCATTGGTCAGCTTCGGTTGCCCGAAGTTGATGGACGACCCCACGCGATACCCCTCCTTGTCGAGATACATCATCAGCAGTGTGCTGATTGCCGCACCAAGGGAGTGGCCGGTGACATGAATGACGTAGCCGTCTTTCAAATGTGGTTTGAGATCGGCGAAGACAAGCCGGGCGTCGCGGTCAAAGCCACGGTGCACGCTGATACCCAAGGCGCTGTCTTCGGCGCGGAGATAGGTAAGATCCTGGAGCGCATTTTCCAGGTTCGCTGTACCCCGAACGGTTACAAATTGACGCCGACGCCAGCGGTGCGTCTCTACGAAAAAGAGCACATCGGTGGACTCGGGCTCGCCAACGTACACCGTTTTCGGATAAGCGCGACGGATATCTTCGGGGGTCTCGTAGGCTACCTGCGATCGCTGGGCGTAGCTCAGGACGTGCTTGAAATCGATCCTGGCGTCGATTTCGCTGAACTCCTGGGAGCAGGCGCTGATAAAAAACAGCAGCGGGAGCGCGATAAAGCGTAAGGTCAGAGCGTTTCTGAGCATGTGCCTGTTCTGGTGCGTGCCCATGATCCAGGAACGGGACTATTCCCCGGCCCCGGTGTCGGTCGCAAGAGGACGGTAAAGCGGATCAAAGGTTCGCGGCAGCGGCCAGCGTGGGTGGCTCGTCAACAAAAGTTCCTCTTCGTCGCATGGACCGGGCTCGCCAGGAAGACACCAGCTCGTGGGCTCCATGAAGGGAACGCTGTTTTTCTCGTGACGATAGGCGGACACAGCGTGGTATACCGCTCGGCGCGCTATGCCAAGGCTGCCCAGAGGTTCCCACTCCCCCACGCCGTTCCAGGGATTCATTGACAGGTCTTCGCAAAACTCACGCTGCACTGATCCACCGATACTTTGCGGCGGGATGGTGATGCGGGCTATGGGCTCAAACGGTGACGCCTCTTCAGACCAGACGACGGTCGCGTCGTCCAGGGGCATGTAGCTTCCAAACACCTGCGGCTGCACGAGAAAATCAAAGCAGGCTCCCTGCGTGCTCAGGCTGTGCTCCAACTCTACGCTCAGGTAGTCACTCGCGGCCTTGTCCGGCGCAGCGCGAAAGCTCATCCCCGGACAGGCGCGCATGGAGAATTTCAGGATCGTGCTGCCAAGGCGATAGGGCAACATCGAGTAATACTGAGGCTCGAGGGGATTGTCGATCTTTGAGGAGACCGTTTGCACTGCACGGTACAGCTGCTTGGGGTGCAGGCGCGGCGGAAAGAGGCTTACAAACCAGCGGGTTCTCTCAAGCTTGGCCAGATAGGAGATGTCCTCGGCGTAGTCGAAGATATTGCGATTGAAAAATGCCTTGGTGTTGGTGGCGATGAAATCCTGCGTACCCCTGCCTGGCAGCTCCGGCGCGATACGTTCCCCTTCCACTCCCATGAGCTTTATCGCCATGCCCCGGGCATCGGGCTTACCATCGGGCTGAACGAGCATGTCACCGTTGGAGAAACGAGCCCAGGCATGGAAGGAGCGCGCCGGCGTCGCGAAGACCCCGTGGCGATAAGCTTCCGGGATGTCTCCGTTCACTTCGAATAAAGCGCGCACACAGCCCGTGGCCTTGGCATGAGCGTCGCGTCGAAAGGGCGATCCATTGATTGCTTCGGCACGCTGCGAGACTTGCCGCGCGGAAGACATGGATGAGGCCACCGCCGATGCTTCCGGGAGCGTTAGACCAAAGGACAGAAGCGTGGTGAGGTCATCGTCGCTCACGGCCACGTCCGCACCCGCCGACAGCGCCGGCAACAGCAGGGAGAACGCCAGCACTCTAGAGCGCATGGCCGCTCCGACTTTCCGGATGTTCGCAGGCTGTTTCATCCGCAGAATGCTCGGGTGCCGGCGCGTACCGCGACCAGTCCTGGGGATCACCGCCGAGGCGTTCCGAAAAATCCGGGTTCCCCATCACCTTCAGGTATTCCAGCAAGTCCATCCGCTCGTCCTCACTAAAGCGCCGGCCGATGCGGCCGGGCACGTCGCTGTCCGTAAACAGGTGTCCGTCGTTGCCATTGCCAGATATACGCGTGTCGTGAAGGAAGCTTCCCGGGCGCTTGTCGGTGACATAGCCGAGCTTGCCGGGATCGTACTCCCGGTTACCTATATAGAAAGTAGTCGGCCGCGCCCGGCGGGGTGAAAGCAGATCGTGCAGGGTCGGCACGGAACCATTGTGCAGAAACGGCGGTGTAGCCCAGACCCCATGCAGTGGCCTGGATTTGTAGGCTCGACGATTCGTGATTCGGAATGGCACGTTGAGACCGTCGTAGTCCGCCACCTCGGCGTCGCTCACGCCGCTTCGCTGATAGAGAATGGGTACGACCTTGTTGAGGAGCAGCTGCAACCCATCTCCGGCGTTGACCGGGTCCGACCCCGGGACAAGAATCGTCGCGTCATAGCGGCGGTCGACGTAGTTGTCTGCTGCCGTTGAGTCCGTGCCGATAACCTCCGTATCAATCCATGGCAGTGCCCAGAGCGCGGAGCGCCAGTCAACGCGAAATGCCTTTCCATCCTGCAGCGTGACGTCCCCCGCGCTATCCCAGGCCCAGTTGGTATCAATCTGGCCCGGAAGGGTGACATCGGGGCCCGATGAAAGGGGCCATTCGTAGGGCTGGGAGCGGTGCGGGCCGTGGCAGAAAGCACATTCCCCCGCAAACATGTCCTTGCCTCGCTGCGCCCTCGCGATATCGATCTCTCCGAGGATTGGCTCGGGCCAGCGCGGCGGTTCGAGCTTGCGCAATACGGTTTCGATACAGCGCATGCCGTGGATATTGATCGTGGTCTGGGCGAACTGACTCTCAGGGAGTACGGCGCCATCCGTGCCCACGAAGTCGATGGGCGCCAGCACGCCCAACGATTCACCCACGTTCCGCGCCATGGCCTGATTCGTAAAGCCGGTGTACTGCACCCAGTCGAAACGCCAGATATCCCAGACAAAGGGGTAACTCACCGGCGCGTTTGCCGGCTGATAGTTCTGCGGTTGCTCAAGATCCCAGCCAAAGACCACATTGGCGATGCGTCCCACGGCGTCTGTGCGGCCCCGACCCTCAGTAACGGGGTACCACTTCGGCGCGCCCACGCCCGTTGCGAAACGTTTGAGCGTCTCCAGGAACGCTCGCAGGTCGCGCTTCAGCTGAGCGCGCGCAAAGGGATCGGCGCCTGCCGTACGATCAGCGAATCGATCCCACTTCGCGGGATTGATGTAGGTGGCCAGCACGGAAGCGCCAAGCGTGGTGATGAACTCCCCCCGGGCGACGGTAGAGATACTCTGCACCGCCTGACCGCCGTCAACGCGAAGCGCGACGCCCTGATAGTGGAGCTCACCGGTGTGACACATCGCACAGGTGAGGTCCAGCTTGTCTGCCCCGCCGTCGCGGTCGACGTGACGCGTCAGCCCCACCGGAAGATTACCCGTATTCATGGAGGTCGCCGTCTGCCCGGGGTCGACAATGAAGCCCCAGCCCCGCATCGTTTCGGCACTTGCAAGGCGTTGTTCGTTGAGCGGCAATTCGAGGTTGACCAGCCAGTCGTAGGGCAGGCCCAGCAGCTCCGTACCCTGAGGCGTACGGTAGTAGCGCTCGCGATCGTCATCGCTCCATCCCTCATTGAGATAGTGCAGACGGTTCACCGTCTCAACGGTGAGCTTGGGAGAAAGAAAGGTGGCCAGAAGGTGCCAGCCCCAGGCACCCAGCAGGACCAGGAGCAGCACAGCCCGGAACCAGCGCGGTCCAAGGGAGCGCCAGAGCGCAATCAAGGCTGAAAAGATGGTACGCAGGCGGTGGAGTAAGGAACGCAGAAGGGACCAAAGCCATCGAAAGGGCGCACCCAGTATGCGGCCTAGCCGCTGCGTAACGCTTACTGCTGAGGTGGTGTCCGCTGGCACTGCCTATCTCCTGCCAAGGCGCGAGTTCGACTTGCAGCAGCGCCGCAACGGGTTCTGCTCGACATACCGCTCCGCGAGCATTCTAATCAGGAATGAGCTGAAATGTGTCGTTTGTATCTTAGAAGTCGAAGCCCCGGTGCTGGCGCAGGCGTCATGAACACTGAACTCAAGAGTGAAATCCCGCTTTGAAAGGACGCCGCCACGATATCGATGCCCTCCGCGCCGGTGCTTTTGCGCTCCTGATCTTGTACCACGTCGGCATGGTCTACGTGTACGACTGGGGCTTTCACATCAAGAGCCCCCACCAGTGGGAGTGGCTGCAGTGGCCCATGATCGCCGTCAACCGCTGGCGCATGGCATTGATCTTTCTGATCTCAGGCATCGCTCTCGGCCTGAGCCGCGCGCGATATGCACCCGGGCGTATGGCCCTGAGGCGGTCGCGGATGCTGTTGATCCCGCTCATCTTCGGCATGCTGGCCATCGTGCCGATACAGGCTTGGATTGAGGCACGCGAAAACGGCGCCTTTGATGCGAGCTTCGCTGCGTTTCTAGCGCGTTACTGGCAACTCAAACCCTGGCCAGACGGTGGTTTCGCCGGTGCCGAGTTCGGCGTCACCTGGAACCACCTGTGGTATCTCGTCTATCTGTGGGCCTATAGCCTGCTGCTTGTCCCCGTATTGCTGGCGGGAAAGCTGTGCAAGCGCCTTGGCATTCGCGGCACCCGCCCTGCTTCGGGCACCCGCTTGTGGCCCGCACTTGTAATCGTAGTGCCCATTACCGCCTGGTTCGCGATCAGCTATTGGCTGGAGCCGATGTTCGGCGACAGCAAAGCGTTCATCGGCGACTGGGCGAATCATGCCCGCTTTTGCGCGGTCTTCCTGTTTGGTTTCCTCATCGCAAGGCACGATGCGTTTTGGACAAACCTGCTGGAGGCGCGCTTTCGTCTACTGCCGCTGCTTCTATTCGGTGCGGTCCTGTACTTCGGGCTGCGCATTCTCGGTCGCGTGCTTACCCCGGAGACTGCCGCGGCCCTGCCCGACTGGAACTGGCGAGCGATTTCCGACGCCGGCCAGGCGATCTATGCCTGGTCGGCTCTGCTTTCCATTCTGGCCTTTGGGCTGGCATGGCTGAACCGGCCCTGGCGCTGGCTGCCCGTTGCCAATCAGGCCGTCTATCCCTGGTACATCCTCCATCAGAGCCTGATCATCCCGCTGGCCTCGCTCCTCATAAGCTTGAACCTGCCTGGGTCCGTGGAAGCCGGCGGGGTATTGCTGGGGACCGTCCTTGGCTGCGTGCTGCTGGTGCATGGCGTGATCCTGAGGATTCCGTTCCTCTGGCCGCTGTTCGGAGTCCAGGCACCAGCGATACGGGGAGCAACGGGTACCCGGGATCGCCTTGAGAACGACGGCGCTAGACGTCCACTCTGACCTGATACATGAGCACCACGTCAGATATGAACAGGTCTGCGCCGACGTTCCCCGGCGCCTTGTGAATCAGGATGGTGTTCTCGGCACCGGGCCTGAATCCCGTACCGCGCAACAGCTCATGCACGGTTTTATGTCCGTGGCCTCCGCGGACATAGAGGCTGATGGATGCGTTGGACGACCTCGGATCCTGGGCCGAGTCGTTCACGTGCACCCAGCACTCGCAGTCTTCGTTTGCGTCGACGCGAAAGGTGAGGACGGGAATAGCGCGGGCCGTCCCCTCCACGAAGTTGTCTGGCAGATTGAAGTTGAAGCGCAGTGCTTCGCTGCGGGTTCGATCCTGAAAGGTCTGAAAATCGGCGAGCGTAAGGGTTGGCATGGCGGCCTCCGTTTTCCTGGCGTTGAATGCGCAGAGCCTCAGCAACACTTTGCTGAGGAGGTCGGACCGATGGCAGTCGACCACGGATAGACGCTAGATCAGCCCCAAGGTGTAATCCTTAGGGGGTTCTAAGGCAGTTCTGAGCTATGCCCGCGGCGAGGCGCCTGGTAGAAATACAAAGACGGGTGCGAGGCGATGATCGCGCCCCAGATCCTGCGCCAATGTTTGATGCCGCTTCGATAACTCCTCGTTGGCTACAAGGCTGTACAGCTCGCTCGCGATGGAATGTATGCGCGGGAGATACCAGATATCTCCCGTTCGCTCTGCGCACTCCAGCGCGGCACCCAGGGAAACCAGTCCCTCCTCGGGTCTGCCTGCGGCGAGATAGGTCTCCGCCTGCACGCCGTACCAGTTGGCCATCTGCACACGCGCACCGGTAGCCTGAAAGATCTGCAGACCCGCTTCGATGGCTTCCAAAGCCGCAGCGCAGTCTCCGCTGCGGCCCAGAGCCCACCCTTCCATGACATAGCCCGTACCCAACCAGAAGGGAAAATTGTGCTCTCGACTAAGCGCGGCGGCACGGACGGCGTAGTCCCGGGTGCGGTCAACGTCGCCGGCGCACATGAAGGCATCACTGAACAGGGCGAGATGAATCGCGGTAGCGAAAGGGTTATCGATGGCGTCGCACTGGGTCTCGGATGCGCGAAGGAACCCATGCAGTCCTTCGCTTTGCCCATGCAATCCCTGCACCCAGCCCGCGTAGGCCAGGCAATTGACGGCGGCATTTTGCGCCGCGATTGTTTCCGGCCTGTCGCTGGGAATCGTGGCGGCGCCGGCCTCGAGATGGGACTTTGCGGAGTCGAAGGCACCGGCATGCATGAGCACCGCACCGAGGCTGCCGTGCGCCTGGGTCAGGAGCATGGGATCATCGGCCTGTTCCGCAAACGCCAACAGCTCGCGGCCGTAGGACAACGATTCCTGCAACCGACCCGCCACCCAGGTGTGGACCCACAACCCAACGAGGGATCGCCACCGGGCCCGGGGCGAACCCGCGCCTGCGCACAGCTGGTGGGCGCGGCGATACGCCTGCCCTACCGTTTCCGCCGCATAGCCACGCTGAGACATCATGGCGGTCGCCAGGGCGAGTTGCAGTCCCAGTTCGGCCGGTGCGGACTCGGGATCATCGGGGGCTACGAGGCCCAGTCCGCGCCGGGCAAAGGAAATGGCTTCCCGTCCCGCCGATCGCGAAAGCGCGGCGTTGCTGGCCCGCTTCCAGTACTCCTGCGCGCGGCGCGATTCGCCAGCGGCTTCCAGGTGCCAGGCGAGCACCTCCGCGGCAACCGCGTCGGTGGAGGCCTCGAGAAGTTCGGCCGTCCTCCGGTGCATTTGCTCGCGGTCGGTCGGTACGATCATTTCGTACGCAGCGTTCTGGAGAAGCATGTGACGGAACGCAAAACTGTCACTATCCGCCCGCAGAAAACCCAGGCTCACCAGCTGCGTCAAATCAGCGTGCAGCGATTCTTCCGATCGTCCAAGCAGTTGTGCAACCAGCGCAGCCGCCGCCGGCGGACCGATCACCGCAACGGCGTACACCAGGGAACGCAGGCCGGCGCTGAGCGTTGAGATACGCACCTCGATCACAGCCTGCACGGTATCGGGCATGGCAGTTGCCGGATCGTCACCGTCGATCACCAGCAGGGCCAGCTCTTCCAGGAAAAACGGATTGCCTCCCGCGCGTTCGATCAGCGTTTCCATGTCGCCCGCATCGAGGGAAGCGCCGGCAGAGAACTGTTCGAGCAGCTTCCGCGAGTCCGAACCACTCAGCGGCGATAGTTTCAGTTCGCCCTCCACAATCGGCGGCGTGTCTGCCGGTCGCGTGGTGACCACGAACATAACGCGCTGCTGGTCCGTGCTTTGCAGCAGGGCATCGAGATGAGAGCGTGACGTGCTGTCGATCCAGTGCACGTCCTCGAACACGATAATCAGCGGTCCGAGAGCGGAGGCGCGTTCCACCAGACCCGTCACGATGTCGCGAGTTCGTTTGCGCTTAATATGGTCAGACACGACCTCGAGAATCGGATCGGGTTTCGCGTTCTCGTCCATCAGCTGAGCAAAAAGCGCGCTGGCGACGTGGTCCTTTAGGTCGGGTTCCACGCCCAAGGTCTGCAACGATGCGCAGAGTTGGCGAATGATCGCGGACGGC
Source organism: Pseudomonadota bacterium (assembly GCA_039818725.1). Classification (GTDB taxonomy): domain Bacteria; phylum Pseudomonadota; class Gammaproteobacteria; order Pseudomonadales; family Halieaceae; genus Congregibacter. The sequence continues at coordinate 78,320 of JBCBTK010000010.1, read as the reverse complement.
GTATCCGACAGGCGTGGCAGGCAGTGCACCATTACCCGGTTGCACCGCTGGGGCGCCAGCTCGGCGAGAAACTCCCGGACAACCCGGGTTTTCCCGATGCCCGCGGGACCGGACAGGACCACCGTCTGCGCCGCACCGGCCTCTACATCGGTGAGGCTTGCATTCAGGAGGGCCAGTTCTGCGTTGCGTCCCACGAACGGGCGCTCGCTCTCCCCCCAGCGCAGGGGTATGCCCGCGCGGGGGAGCGGCATGGACTGGAGTTCAAAGTGCGGTTGTCCCGGTGCTTCCCGGACGCGCGCGTCGTCGCCAAGTTGGAAACGAATCCCAGAGTCAATCAGTATTTGTTTGTTCTCGGCCAGTCCCGCAAGTCGCGCGGCATCCCGCTCAACCCCCTCGGGGGGCGACCAATCATCGGAGCCGTCGTCGCGAGCCCACTCGATCTGCCCCGAACTGAGGCCGAGTCCGATCTGCGCGGCATGCCATTCCGAGAGCGAAGCCGAGCTCGCTTCGATCAGCTTCCAGGCACAGGTAGCGGCGCTGCGCACGGCGTCGTCGGAGTGGTGATCGAGACCAAACACAGCGGTGAAACCGTCGAGGAGCATGCGCAGCGGCTGACCGTGCTCATCGTCCACGAGGGCCCGGGCCGTCGATAGAAAGGCTCGCACCGACGCGTCATCCTGCTGCGTCAGCGTTACCCGGGCGGACAGCACGGAGACCGTCCTCTGCTCCCGAGCGGATAGCTCCGGTCCGTCCGTCGTACTCGCCGCGTCCGACACAACCGCGACTTCCGGAACGAAGCGAAACCCTCTTCCGTGGTAGGTCTTGATGACGGCTTTGCCGTCCGCGCCCAACGCCTTACGGATAACGCTGATCGTTGTCTGCAGCGCCGCTTCCGAAACCTCTCGCGACCAGAAACGATCGAGAAGCTCGGTTTTCTCCACCATGCGGTCGCGGTGCTCAATGAGGTAGTAGAGCACCGATTGAGCTTTGTGCGCGATGGGCACAAGCTCGCCGTCACGACGCAGTTCGCGACGTTCCGTGTCGACGGTGAACTCTAGAAACTGGTAAAGCACTCCGAGCGCTGACCCTCAATAAGCTGCTGGAAGACAAAGGGGCGTCCAATCCAGGGGGCTACGATAAAGGATTGATCGGCGGCCGCGAACCCGGAGGTGGGCCGCCAGTATCGTTAGCAAGCGACTCGAAGCGTTTGCGTGAGGCAGGATGGTCGATCGAATCTTGGGCTATTGCTCATTCGATCTCAGCGAGGCGCGAAAGAAACCGGAGCCCGTGGCATTTCCGGTCCCGTAGAATTCGATCTTGTAGTAACCCGTGAAATAGGAGCGATCCGCGCTGATATCACGAATGGCGAAGGTCATCGTCGTCAACACGTTACCGATACCGGCCCAGTTGCAATAGAAGTTCGGAATTCGCACCCGTAGGGCGTCGCCGTTCTTCCCCCGCTCGATGCGTCCATCCACTTCTCCACAGGCCGGGGGAATGGCGTTGACCGGCGCGTCGAGCCTCGCCGCGAAGGAGTCGTCTTCCGCGCTGTATCGTGTAAGCCGTAGTTCACGCAGCTCCATCTTCAGCGGCAGGAACAGGCCTCCCACGCCGCTGGCCGATGGCCTCTCACCGGTAACGAGGCAGTCTCCGGTCGCGGTAGCGGCTTCGCAGAACTCGATCGCCAGTTCCTGTCCTTCCACAGTGATGAGATTCTCGAGCGCCTCGGCCGGTGACCCCGCCGCCGCCGGATCAACCAGCCGGGGCTGGGTGTCGGCGACGTAGTTCGACACTCCCCCGCAGCCAATCAGTCCCAGACAGATCGATACAGTTCCCACTACACGCATAAGGCATCACCTCGGACGAAGGTTGGTTTTTCTTCGTGCTTATACTTGTATATACATATATTAGATCAAATTAAACAGCGCTCAATCCGCAATACCCAACGCTTTTGCTATCGACCCGGCGGCTTACCACTCAATCAGGCGCCGATCGCGCCAGAAACCACCGGTCGGTCCGTCATCGGGGAGCGTGGCCAACCAGACAGGCGTGTCCGCGGCGTCTTCCGGCGAGCGCGCCGCGGCCATGCCGCCCATGCGCGTACGCACCCAGCCAGGGCACACCGCGTTGACCTTGACCTTCGGCCCCAACGCCTGGGCCATCGAGAGAGTTGCGGCATTCAGGGTCGCTTTGCTGATGGAATAGGCCGCTGGGCCTGACAGGCCCTCATCGAAGGACCCCCAGCCCGACGAAACGTTTACGATCCGCCCCCAGCCTCTTTCGAGCATTTCGGTTCCAAAGTTGTGCATCAGCGCAAAGGGCGAGGTCGCGTTGACGTGCAGGGAATCGATGAGCCCGGCTACCTCGAGCTCAGCGGCGTCTCCCGGCAGCAGAGTGCCTGCGTTGTTGACCAGGATATCGATCGGACCAAACTCCGTGGCTATCTCAGCCGCGGCGTCCACCACGGCTATAGGATCGGATAAATCCAGTTCCACACCGATGGCCACACCGCCCATACCCTTGGCGACCGTATCAGCGTCGGCGGCGCGCCGTGCACCGACTAGCACCCTGACTCCGGGCTGCTGGCTGAGCAGGCGCGCGATCGCCAGGCCGATGCCGCGGTTTGCACCGGTAACCAACGCCGTACGTTCATAAGCACTCACGAGGCCTCCTCGGTTGCACCAACCCCCACACCCGCGCCGACAAGCGTACGTTGCGGCTGGTAGCCGGCCGGTTTATCTCCCACGGTGGCTCCGCCGTTCAGCATGCCCTGCAGTTCGGATCCGAAAAAGCTGTAGGGAAACGGCTTCGCGGGGGCGCTCACCGCGTCGAGGCGATCGCGGAGCTCGTCGGGCAGCTCAAAATCGAGAGCTCCCAGGTTGTCCTGGAGCTGATGCAGTTTAGTGGCACCGACCAGCACGCTGGCGATACCGGGTCGGTTGGCGATCCAGTTGACCGCGACCTGCGCCATCGAGCGGCCGACCTCGGCGGCGATACTTTCCAACTCGGCGACGATCGCGAAGTTGCGCTCCGTGAATTTCTCAAAGGCGGGATTTCCGGAATCGGCCGTCGTCGTCAGCCTTCCCTCGCCCACGCCCGCACCACCCTGGCTGGGCTTGTACTTCCCGGACAAGAGACCACTTCCTAGGGGGCTCCACACCATGATGCCGGCTCCGTGCCGCGTTCCAAAGTCGACAAACTCGTTCTCGATGTTGCGCTCCGTCAGACTGTACTCAAGCTGCAGTGCGGAGACGGGCTCATAGCCGCGAAAACGAGCGACGGTTTGAGCTTCGGCGGCGTACCAGGCGGGCACGTCGGAGAGTCCGACATGCCGGACCTTCCCCGAGCGCACCAGGTCGTCCATCGTTCGCATGACCTCTTCGGCCGGAGTCAGCCGATCCCAGGTGTGGAGGATGTAGAGATCGATGTAGTCCGTACCCAGGCGTTCCAGCGAGCCCTCGACAGCGCGGAGTATGTTCTTGCGTCCGTTGCCTCCGGCGTTTGGGTTACCGGGCTCGGCGTTATAGCTGAACTTCGTTGCGATCACGGCGCGGTCCCGGAGACCCCGCTCCGCAATGAACTTGCCGAGCATGCGCTCCGAGTTGCCGTTGGTATACAGATCCGCCGTATCGAAAAAACTGCCCCCGGCTTCCACGTAGCTATCGAAGAGCTCCCGGGATGCGCTTTCATCGGCGCCCCAACCCCAGTCATCGCCGAAGGTCATGGTGCCGAGCGCCAGACGGCTCACGCGAAGTCCGCTGTTTCCAAGTGTGTAGTAGTCCATGGCGTAGCTCCTTTGCATTTGGTTTTCGTTGATGCAAAGGATCCCGTAAGGGCGTTACGGAGGATTGAATCGTCTTGCGCGTGTTTTGAACAATCGCGCCAGATTGACTGGGGCCGCCGGGGCGCCGTTCAGTGTTCAAGCTCCCGACGGTAGACGTTAGGGGAACGCCCTACCGCCTGTTTAAACGCCCGCGATAGGTGAGCCTGATCGGCAAAACCGCAGAGATGGGCCACGTCCACGAGGGTTCGCGACCGGTCCGCAAGGAATTCCTTGGCGCGCTCGATGCGATAGGCCATCACGAACTGCATGGGGCTCGAGCCGATAGTCTCCTTGAACAGCCGGGAGAAATGCGAGGGGCTCAGCACCACTTCCGCCGCCAGATCGTCGAGGGCTATGCTGCGACCGAAGTTCGCGGCGACGTAATCGAGCACCCGTTTGTAGTGCTGCGAGGTAAAGCGCCGGTTGAACTCGAACTGCTCATCCAATCGTTCGCCATAGCGCTGGATGAGCTTGATCAGAAACACTCGGGCCAGTGATTCGAACATCAACGCCGAGCCTACGTCGCGCGTCTCAAGCGCCTCTTTCAACTGCAGCCCCGCCGCGCAGATGTCCGGATCAGTGAACTGAGGCTCGTCCGCGAGTTGCTTGGCGGTCAGGAGAATACCCAGTTCCGTCTGCGCAAAGCGCTCCAGGCGCTCCGGATCGAGTGTGATCACGATGACCTTCGAGCGCGCGTACCACCGCCAGCCCGACTCCATCCCCGCGGGCGTAACGATGATCTCGTCCTTGTCGTAGGTGAAATCGCGGTGCACCCCATCGCGCCAATTCTCGACACGCTGCGATCCCTCGCGCAAATTCAGGAGGACGTGGTGCTGGGCAAAGCGCTCCGTCGGCATGGTCGCCGGCTCGGCCTCGAAGTACTCAAGGGTGAGAAGGTCAGCCGCCGACGGACGCGCCAGACTGGCGCTGTTCACGATCGGATCAGTGGGATAGATCTCCTGGTAGCGCTTGGGCATTTGACGATCGTTTTGGTACGTGAAGTCTTGGCGCGGGAAGTGGACCCAAGGTGAGTTGAATCCAAACCATGCCCGGGATTTTACAGGGTCCAGGAATCAGTCCCCAGACAGCGTTTAGCGGACCACTTCTGCACTCTCCCTTGCCTGCGGACGCGATACCTGACGTCCGGGTCCGGTACCATCACCGGTCGGTCGCCAGGTCGCGATGTACCCGTCGATCTTCGCGCCTGGTCGCTACTTAAGCGAAGCTATGGCGCGAGCCCGATCAGGGCGTCCGCTGCACGCCGACAACGATCCAGTAATTTTCACGCTTCGCATACGTAACGCCATCGAGATAGCGCCGCGACTCTCCGCCGATCTCGATGCTCGTGGCGCCTCGCGGCAGCTCGAGAAGCTTCAGGCCCACGGGAGGAGAAGTGATCTGAAAACCAGTGGGCAAGGGCGTGTAGTAGGTTCCATTCACCATGAAGAAAACCTCTCGACCCCAGGGTAAGGTGACTGAACCCGCCGGGAGGGCCGTTACGACCGATCCCAGGGTCCCTTTGGCCGCTTGATGACGGCGCTCCGCCCAGGTTGGGTCAGCTACCGCCCGCCGACTGTCTTCGAGCTGCGACGCCGATACGCGTATAACGTTCGACACGAGCAAACACGTCATAAGACTTAAGGTGGAAGCGGGGATCCGGCGCAAAGCCTATGCCCCCTGCCCTAGCGGCCCACGGGAAGGGTAACCACCGGTACCGCACTGGCGTCACCCCGGGACAGGGTAAGGTTCATGAACGCACCCGCTACCGACAGCGTCTGCCGTGAGGAGACATCGTCGTTAGCCAGGTAGAAGTAGTAGCCGCGATAGGGGACCGTCAGCCAGGCATCTCCGGGCCGTTCGGCCGCGGCGCGAACGTGCAGCAATCGTCGCACGGGGCTGCTGGCAGTGGCGTTGGGCGACAGGCCGAAGGTAGGCAGGTGTTCATCGGGAGCTTCCACTGCGGTTGCCAGGACAGCAAGCACGCCCGCGGGAGAGCGCGGAACGATATGGATGCGCCCATCCCCCTGCTCGCCCGGCATCGGCCCTCTCGTGATGTCGACCTTGCGTGCACCGGGCTTCAGTCGAAGTATGGACACGAGATCGTCATAGGCTCTAGTTCGAAGAAACTCATCGGACATCTGCAGGATAATCACAGCGCTTTCGTCAAAGAGAGACACCGCGTCGTCGCTTGCCTCGAAGGCAAAGCCCGAGCTTTTCGCAGCGGCGAGCGTCTCCAGAGCGCGGGTCGCCTCCAGCTCAAGCTCTACGATCGGGCTTCGCCGCCGCTCCAGGGAGAAGCTGATGGCGCCGCGCTCCTCGCCGGCCTTGAGCGAATCCAGCAGAGCCAGAAAAACGGAGGCGTCTGCCCCGGCTGATCCTGTCGTGAACGAGTTTCGCCCATCAAGTCCATTGATGGTTTCGGCAAACATCAGCATGAGGCGATCGATGCCCCAACTGTTAAAGGCCAGCAGCGTGATGCTGTCGATGGGAATCGGCGATATGAGCTGCCGGGAAAATTTCTCGTCCCGGCGCGGCACCAAGGTCACCGTGGGCGACTCTGAAAGCTCACCCGTTATGTTGGGGGCGACGAAGGCGCTGGTAGATTCCTCAACGTTCCCGAAGTCTCCGCCCACGCTGGCGCCTGCGCGAAAACTGAGCTGGGATGAAATAGCGCTGACCGCTAGAAACTCCGGAGTGTCCTGGTAACGCAGGCGCACCAGGTTCAACAACAGTTCCTCAGCCTCGCTGACCTGCAGGGACTCGTTGTAACCCAGGCGCTGCACACCCATGGTCTCGGGCCCTCGGAGTGTGCAAGCCTGCAACGCAAGACACAGAAGGCCTGCAACAAGCGCGTCGCGCCGCCTGAGCACAGCTTCGAGAATCAAGCGGGCCCTAGCCACTGAGCAGGCCGATAAAGCCCTGGATAACGATTGTATTGGCGATATCAATGAAGAACGCACCCACCAGGGGAATGATGATGAATGCCCGGGGCGAGGGACCGGACAGAGTTGTCACGGCAGTCATGTTCGCGATGGCAGTGGGCGTGGCGCCCAACGCCAGACCGAGGTAGCCCGCGGAGATGACCGCGGCGTCGTAGGCGGCACCCATCGCACGGAATATGACGAACACAACCCAGGCGACCAGTACCAGAACCTGTGCCAGCAGAATGAACACGAGCGGGAGACCCAGATCTGCCAGAGTCCACAGCTCAAGTGACATGAGAGAGATCGCCAGGAACAGGCCGAGACTCACATCGGCAAACAAAGCGAGGCTTCGGGACTGCTCAGGCCTGGGAAGATTGGGGTTACGCGACAGCAGTGGCGCCGTGTTCGCAACAAAGATCCCGACAAACAGACAGGACACAAAGGCCGGCAGCTGCACGCCCAGGCTGTCGAGGATCTGATCGAGCAACAGCCCAACGCCCACCGTCACCCCAATGATGAAGAGGGTCAGAAGGAACTGGTCGTAGTCGACGGGGATGGCGACATCATGATCCTGTTCGACACCTACCGTCAGCGTGGACGTATCCTCGGTTTTCAAGGATCCGCGCTGAATCAGAAATCGTGCGACGGGCCCGCCAAGCAAACCGCCCAGCACAAGTCCAAAGGTCGCGCTCGCGATCCCGAATTCCGCGGCCTGGGTAACGCCATAGCTGTCGCGAAATATGGGCGTCCAGGCGATCGCCGTTCCGTGCCCGCCCGAGAGCGACACGGAACCGCCGATTACCCCGATAAGCGGATCTATACCGGATACAAGCGCTATGCCGACCCCGACCCCACACTGGATGACAAGGTACATCACGGCGAGCACCAGTAGTACGGCCAGCTGTTTGCCGCCTTTCACCAACGTATCCAGACGGGCGGAAAGTCCGACGGTGGAAAAAAAGATAAGCAGGAGCTCATCGCGAAAATCCAAATCAAAGCGAAAGCGGACATCGAAGCCCACAAACGCAATCGCGACCAGGCAGGACGCCAGTAACCCACCCGTAACCGGCTCCGAAATGTTGAAGCTGCGCAAGAAGGCAACCCGCGCGTTGAGCCACTTGCCAAGAAACAGCACCATGATGGCCACTAGCGTCGTGAGCTGTGCGTTCAGTTCGGTAGTCATCAGCGCAGTGTCCCGTCGCCTTGCGAATCAGTAGCGCGTGAGGAAGTCGTTCAGCGATACGCCCAGACTGAATCGCCGCAGGTCGACGTCATAGTCGATGAGGCTTTCACCGGTGCCGTCGTAGTAAGCGGCATACACACGAAAAACCCGGTGAATCGGGTGACTCCAGGTCAGCTCGAAGTTCGTGCCCTCGGTTGCGGGATTCAGCATCGCCGTAAACGTGCTTCGATTCGGCGTCCAGATCGCGCGTAGATCCCCATAACCCCTGTATTTGTACATTCCGGGATTGTCGTTGTCTTCGTCGTCTTCAGGCAGCCGGTACCATGTTCTTGCGAACAGGGAGATATCGTTCGCCAGCTGAAACGCCGCCCGCGCTTCAATGCGATCCCAGCTCCGTGAGAGCGCCTGCTCCCGCCCGTTGGATTCATGGGCGTACCCAAGAGACCAGCCCTCAAGGGGGATACCGAAGATACTCCGTCGCTGGTCACTTCGAATAAACAGTTCGGGCTGATAATTGGTCTCACGAAACGGGCTGGACAGATCGTCGTTCGCGACCTGCCACCAGGCCTTTGAGGTGTAGGCGAAGTACACATCAAGATCCGTGGCAAAGATGTTCTGAGCGATGGGCGCCTTGAAACTGATCTGGAAGACCGCTTCGTGATCTTCGATCGGCTCGGGCGTCCCTACAAGCGGTGCGAACGGGGCCTGGTTTGCCTCATCCACAAATGAGTACGCAATGTAGTTCGGCGCGTGCGGCGTGAGTTTGAACGGCGACGCTTCAATCTGGTCTTCGGCGCCAATCCGCTGCCTGATGGCACCGGCTTCGAAGTCCGTTGACGCCACCACCCGGGTTTCCGATAGCTCGCTCGGCGGCGGACCGGGGTCACTGTTTTCGCAGCGTAAGCGTAGCTCTTTAAGCGTTGTATCGGGAGAAGCGCTGCGAGCCTCACGCAGCAGGCAGGCATCGTCTGCGAACGCAACCGGAGCCCCCAGAAACCATGCAGATTGACCGACCACAGCCAACAGGAACCGCGACGATGACATGACCTCTTTCCCCCGATAGATGCCAAAGCTGTCAGCGCCTAAGTTAGCGAATTATGTTCATATTCCTAGATTGATTTCCGCGCGCCTCTGCGGAAAAGCGCGCATCCCGCCGAGAGTGGGACCAGGGATCGGCACGACCCGCGAGGCCATCGGGAAAGTACCAGCCGACCGTACGCCATCTCGCGAGCGAAGCTATTCGGGGCTGTGCGACGGGAACATGAGCAGGGGAAGCAAGGACCAGGCGACCAGCAAGCTAAAGTAGGCAAGCTCCGGAACAAGCCGGAAAACATTGGCGGCCAGCATTCCAGCGACCATCAGTACGTGGGCAACAATGGCCCAGGCGACGCTCCAGAGCACCAGATTTCTTGCGCCAGCGCGGTTGCGAAGAATCCGCGTGTAAAACAGCGCAGAGAGCGGCAGAAACAGTAGCAAGGACGTCACCAGACCCGGGTTGTAGCTTAGTGTGACGACGGCCGCGACTACGTGGGTGACCCCGTTGACCAATGTGATCGCAGCGATGGCGAGCAGTGGGAAAAGGCTCGATCTGGCGCGCACGATGGCAATCACGCCCACGAGCCACACGAGCGACGTGTTGATCACGTAGATTGACGCTTTCGTCAGCGGCAGGACCGAAGGGTCGCCGGTGCCAAGGGCACGTCGGATGAGCGCGTTAACGTAGCCAAAGAACGCGTATCGATTGCCAAGCAGATCTATCCAGTGTTCCTCAAACTGATGCGCTATGTAGGCAAGGAGGAACACGACCGACATGAATGAGGCATTCGACATCCCCGGCGCTTGTGCATGGCACGCGAAAAAAACGATCAACATGAACAGTGCGGCAAAGGTGCCCACTTGCATCCAATGCTCGACCATAAAGTCCAAATGACCGAAAGGGATCCACAGCGTCGCGAACAAAAACAGCGCCGACAACGCTGCAAGCCTCGAATTCAAGGTGGTGTCGGATGTCACGGGATTTCTCACGGCCAAGGTCGCGGTCAGGCAGCGCCGCCCTCCAGACTCGCGGTGTACCTGACAGCGCACTGCTGCATATACCGAATCAGCTTTGCCACAAGCTCAGGATGGTTGCTGTCCACATGGGTCGCCAGCCACAGAGACTCGTCCAAGGCCTCCGGCAAGGTCTTAAGGAGTCGCAATTGGGGAAAGCGGCGACCGATGAAATCGGGCAGCAAGCCGATGCCCATGCCCGCGAGGGTCGCCTCCTGGGCGACGTCTCCGCTGCCTACCAATACACGAAGGCCTTCGCTTGGCAGGTTACGCCTCGCCCAGGCGGCAAATGGCATGAGTTTACTGGCGTCCGGGCCGATGAACGTGTGATCGTTGAGGTTGGATAGGGGTTCTGATGCACCCTGTTTACTGAGGTATTCCTCCGTTGCATAAAGCCCGATGGAACAGCTCAAAAGGTGTTCGATAACGACACCCGGTTCCTGGGGCCGTGCGCCGGCTCGCACGACGAGATCGGCCTCTCCGGAATCCAGGCGCAGTATGCGTTCCGAATTCTCCAGCTTCACACGAACCTCGGGGTGCGCCGCCAGAAACTCACTGATCCCCGGCGCGACGAGACTCATCGCCGAGGGCACGACAGAGATGGCGACCGTCCTCTTATCGAGAACCGGCTTCGCGCCCCGCACCTTGCCGTTAGCGAGGGAGAGCAACCTCTCGGCCTGTTTAACGGCGACCAGCGCTTCGGAGCACACCTCCGTCGCCGTATAGCCCTGCGCGTGGCGCCGGAACATGGGCGTCCCGAACTGCTCTTCCAGGGTGTCTATATGCCGAATCACCGTCGCACGATGCACACCCAGGGCTTCGGCGGCGGCGCTGACCGTTCCCAGCTCGTGCACGTACAGCGCGGTTCGAAGTTCATCCCATCTGTCCATAGAGATTCCCTGTGCGCGCTTCGTCGGAAACGCTCAGCTCAAAGAGACCGACGCTCTGAATGGCTCCAGTGAGTGCCGGATAATGAAGATCTGAACAAGCTTGTGCCGAAAGCGTCCAGCGATGAGACGCGTTCTGCCGTGTACTGATTTGCATACGCAGTGTGACAGCAGGTAGAGCATTAGGTGCCGCCAGTCGCTGGCGACACCCGGGCGTTCAAGCCGCTAGTGAGTGCCGGTGGATTTACCTAGCTGGCCAGCGCACCGACGTCGGGAGGAGCCCCGGGCTCGGCGGAGACAGCAGAGACGCGCCGGAGGCCGAAAAACGTGGCATAGAGAACGGGAACGAAGACCATGGTTACTACCGTTGCGAAGGACAAACCCGCCATGACCGTGACCGCAAGCCCGGTCCAGAAGGAATCCGCCAACAGGGGAATAACGCCGAGGACGGTGGTCGCCGCGGTCAATACCACGGGACTGAGGCGCGAGAGTGCCGCCTTGATCAGGGCCGGATAACGATCCATGCCCTCGTCGAGGTACAGATTAACCTGATCGAGCAGAACGATGGAATTCTTGATCATCATGCCGACCAGACTCATGGCACCGAGCAGCGCCACGAATCCGAAGGGAGCACCACTCACCAGCAGGCCGAAGCTGACGCCGACCACGATAAAGGGAATGGCACAGAGGATGATCAGCGGCGGCCGATAAGCATTGAACAGCGCCACGACAATCAGCGCCATGACGATCACGGCCGGGACAACGCCGGGTACCAGTGATGCCTGGGAATCGGCGGTGCTCTCGGTCTCGCCACCCCATTCCATGCGATACCCCGGAGGCAATGGCAGGGCCATAACTTCCGCGGCCACCGCCGCACGCATGGTGGGCAGCGTGACTCCCGCGACGGGATTGGCCTGAATGGTAATCGTGCGCCGTCGATCTCGGCGGCCGATAATTGGGTCCTCCCACAGGGAGCTGATGCCGTCCGTGACCTGCGCCAGGGGGACGGAATCCGTCGAGTAGTCGGGCTGAAGTTGTACCGAACCCAGGTTACCAATCTGTTGCCGTTCCGTTTCCACGCTACGCAGCTTGATATCAATAAGGCTGTCCTCCTCGCGGTAGGTACCCACCGTAAGTCCGTCGAACACCCGCTTTGTCGCATCCGCCAGATTGCTGCGCGTTATCCCGGTAGTGCGCCCCTGCAACTCGCTGTAGAGCGGCACCACGGCCGGTGTGCGCTGGCGCCAGTCCACCTGCATGGCGCCGGTCAGCGGGGATTCGCGGAGAACCGCCAGCACGGAATCCGCCAGATTCCGCAGCACCGTGGCGTCGGCAACCGCGGGGCCGCTGATTCGGAGTTCGAACTTCCAGGTATCGGAAGGACCGACGCCATACTTACGCACCGGTGTCAGCGCGTCGGGGAAGGTATCTTCCAACCAGGGCGTCAATTCACGGACCATTGCGTCGATGTCGGCGGCGTCATGCACATTGATGATGACCTCGCCATAGGCTGCGGACAGGCCCTCCGGCTCCACAGGCAGATAGAAGCGAGGCGGCCCGGCGCCGATAAAGGAGCTCACCGCGGATACGCGATCGTCGCCCCGTAGCCGCTCCTCGATAAGCGCGACGTCTCTCGACGTCCGCTCGATGCGCGTGCCCTCCACTTCCCAGACATCGATCATGAATTTATTCATCGACGACTCGGGAAAGAAGAGCTGCTTCACCCCGCCGAAGGCGAATGCGGCCGCTACAACTAAGGCGATCATTGCCGCGATGGTCAGCCATCGGAAACGGATCGTGGTCTCGACTATCGCCTGGAAGCGACCGTAGAAACCACCACTGAAAGAGTCCTCGGCGATGTCTTCGGGGTCTGGATCGGGGAGCAGATCCATGCACTGGAGCGGCGTGAGCGTCACGGAAATCAACCAGCTCATCAGCAGTGAGATTGCGACAACGCTGAACAGCGATGCGCAGTATTCGCCGGCATTCTCGTCGGACGCGGCGATCGGATAGAACGCCATTACCGCCACGAGCGTCGAGCCAAGAAGAGGCATAGAGGGAATGGACGCCGATTCGACCGCGGCCTTGGTGCGCTCCATGCCATTCTTTAGCCGCACGGAGAACCCGTCGGCCACGACAATCGCGTTGTCGACCATCATCCCCAGCGCAATGATCAAAGCGCCCAGGGACATACGCTGCAGGTCGATGCTGAAGAGCAACATCAGAAGAAACGTACCAAGAATCGTACCGACAAGGGCAAAGCCGATGACAATGGCAAGACGCCAGCCCATACCGATCGTGATAACGACCAGGACGATGGCGACAGCCTGCGCAAAACTCTCCAGAAATCCGTTCACGGAATCGGAGATCACGTCGGACTGCCAGTGCACGCGACCCACCTCGATCCCTACCGGCAGCGAAGCCTTGAGTTCCGCCAGTCGGGCATCAATACGCTCGCCCATTTTCACCACGTTCACACTGGGAATATTGCTGATGGACAGACCGATGGCGGGACGACCGTTGTAGCGCAGCAGCGTCGACGGCGGATCGGCGTAGCCGCGCCGGACATTGGCCACATCCCGAATGCGAATAAGCTCCGTATCGCGAGTGCCGCGACTCGAATCAATGCTCCCAGGGCTGATGGTCAGGCCGGCAATGGCTTCGACGGAATCGAAGTCACCGGAAGGCGCGATGCGCAGCCGCCGATCCTGGACATCGATGTTTCCGGCATCGACCACGGCGTTCTGCGTCGACAGCGTCTCCTCGAATGTAGACGCGCCAATCCCGAGCTGACTCAGCGTGCTTTCCGAGACCTCAAGATAGACAACCTCGTCCTGCTCTCCCCAGAAATCGACCTTCGCCACACCCTCCACCACGGAGAGTTCGCGCTTGAGCAGCTTCGCATAGTCCTCGAGCTCGGCGTAGCTGAAACCGTCGCCGACCAGGGTAATGACATGCCCAAAAACATCACCAAACTCGTCGTTGACACTCGACGGCACAACCCCTGGCGGTAGCTCGGACTGCACGTCGTTCACTTTCCGCCGCAGTTCGTCGAAAACCTGGGCGATCTGATCGCCACCGTAGGTGGGTTTGATATTTACCGTGACGACGGAGACGCCGGCCATGGAGTCGGACTCGATATTGTCGAGCTGCTTGAGCTGCTGCAGCTCAAGCTCAACGCGATCGGTAACTTCCAGCTCAACTTCTTCGGCACTGGCGCCCGGGTAGAGGGTCGTGATCTTCGCCGTTTTGATGGTGAAGTCCGGATCTTCAAGCTGCCCCAGTTGGAAGAAGCTCGCAAAACCCGTTGCCATCAGTAAGAAGGAAGCAAAGTAGGTGACGGAACGATTGCGTACCGCTGACTCGGCAAGGGACATCCGGCCTATCCTCCCTGGGAATCCAGGATACGAACCCGCTGTCCTTCGGTCAGGAAGCTGGCTCCCGCGGTAACCACCCATTCCCCTTCGCTGATGCCGCTGGTGACCGTCTGCCCGCGCTCCTGGAAATCGCCAAGCTCCACACCACGTTTGCTAATGACGCCGCTGGACTCGTCGACGACCCAGACAAAGCTGTTGCTGCCTTCGGAAACCAGCGCGGCAACGGGCAATACAAGACCCAGATCCGGGAGCCCCTCCGGCGGATCCCCGGTGACCTGGCCCGCCATTCCGGGCAGGATGCGGAAGTCTTCAGGCTGGCCAATCACTACCGTTACCGGGTACGTCCGGGTGGTTTCCGAGGCCTCGGTGCCAATCTCTGAAATGCGCGCCGGGAGCGGATTCTCCGGGAAGGCGTCGAAGGTCACACGCAGGTTGCGTGCATCCCCCGCGACTGAGATCAGCGATTCGGGAATGTTGATCACCATCTCAAGCTGGCTGTCGTCAACGATGCGCAGCACCGGCTGCTTGGCCTGCACATCCTCGAAATTTTCGATGTACTTCGACACCACAGCGCCATCGAAGGGGGCACGCAGAAAGGTATCTTCGAGATCGTCCTCGGCGGAGTTCAGCGACGCGGTCGCCGTCGCCACGTTAGCGCGCGCCCGGTCTCGGGACTCGCGGGCCTCGTCGATGGCGGCCTGACTCGTCGCCCCCGGGTCTTGCGCGAAGACCGCGAGCAGGCGGTCCAGATCGGCACTCGAGCGCTTCAGGCTGGCCTCGGCCTCGCTGAGCCGGCCCCGCGCCTCCCGAACCTGAACTTCGTAATCCCGACCGTCGATCCGCGCAACCAGGTCTCCGGTCGACACCTCGTCTCCGATGTTCACCGGCAGCTCCGTTAACGGGCCGCTCACGCGAAAGGACAACTCCACCTCCTGTACCGCGCGGGAACGGCCGGGAAAGCTGCGGCGGTAGATGGCATCCGCTGCCGACACGGCCATGGCCTTTACCGGCCGGACCACGTCCTCCACGGGCACCGCGCTCTCTTCACAGCCGACCACCAGGAGCAGGGCCAGGCAGGCGGAAACATTGCGAGTCTTTGTGCTCATGAGTGGTTCTCCGGCATGATTTCACCAATCGGGCGCGCGCAGCGGGGACTCCGGCGGCGGCTCCGTGGCCTCCGGTGCAAGGAGCTGTCCCCAGTCGGTTCGCTCTGACATCTCACTCTTAATGCCCGCGGGGACAAACCCGGATTCAGGCCGGGACTGCCAGCCACCGCCCAGCGCCCGGTAGGCCTCAATAAGACTTTCGAGAACGTCACCTCGTGCCGCCGTGTAGCTGTCCTGCTGATCCACCAGCGACTCCTGTGTATCCAGAACCCGGGTGTAGGCCGCCGTACCATCGCGGTACTGAACCAGGGCCAGGGTTACGGAGCGCTCCGCCGCAACAACGCCGGCGGCGAGGAACTCCACGCGGGCGCGATTGCGCGTGAACGAAACGACGGCGTCCTCGACTTCCTGCGCCGCTCGCAGGACCGTATCCTGATAGCTCAGCACGGTCTGCTGAAAGAGCGCGTCCTCGGCGCGGACCGCGTTTTTGATGCGACCGTAGTTGAGGATGTTCCAGGAGAAGGACGGGCCGACGGAGTACTCGAGACTGTCGGAGTCGAACACGTCGCCAAGACTGCTTGAACCGGTATCGCCAGCGCGCAGACCGACGCTGCCAGCCAGGGAAAACGAAGGATAAAGATCGGCCTTGGCGAGACCGATGACGGCGCTCTGGGCCGCCGCCGTGCGCTCGGCCTGGCGGATGTCGGGTCGGCGACGCAGCAGTTCCGCCGGCATGCCCAGCGCAATGACCGGCGGGGCATCCGGGATCAGCTTCGGCCCGCGCTCGAGTATTCCCCGCATATCAGAGGGTGGCAGGCCCAGGAGTACGGACAGCGCATGCTGAGTCTGGCGTAGACCAAGATCGAGGGAGGGTATGGACGCCTGCGTATTCGCCAACAGAGCTCGGGCCTGCTGCACATCCAGCTCCGTGGTCAGTCCGTTGTCGTAGCGGACTTCCGCAATCTCGAGGCTTCGCGCCTGGATGGCCACGTTGTCCCGGGCCAGGGACAGGCGCTCTTCGAAGGTACGAATGAGCACGTAGGCCGTGGCGACATCGGCAGCGAGGGTGACCAGCACGTCGTCGTAGCCCGCGATCTCCGAGAGCAGCGTGGCGTCCGCCGCTTCGATCGCGCGACGGAAACGGCCCCAGACATCGAGCTCCCAGCCCACGTCAAAACCCAGTTCGGCTTCCTGGTAGGAGGTATCAAAGATCCCTGGCGCGAAGTTGGCCTGGTTGTCGCTCAAGCCGACTCCGCTGACGCTGCCCCGAGCGGACTGCGACTGAGGGTAGAGATTGCCCACGGCAACACCGAGTTCAGCGCGTGCCTCCAGGACGCGAAGGCCCGCGACCTGAAGGCTCAGGTTCTGCGACCGGGACATGGCGACCAGCTCATTCAGGATCGAATCTTCGAAGCTCGTCCACCAATCGCTGTAGTCGGAGGTGTCTGTTTCGGCCGTGAGCGCCTCGTCGGCGTCCGCACGCGTCACCTGCCAGCTCTCGGCAACAGGCGCTGTCGGCGGCTCGTAGTCGGGTCCAACGCTGCTACACGCCGACAGAACCAGCGTCAGTACCAGTATCAACCCGGTGCTTATGCGCGGGCTGCACTTGTTTCGCTCGGGCACCGCGAAGCACTCGGATGACACGCCCTATTCCCCCATGGGCCTAAGTCCCGTTCGACGGTACCAACACCAGCCGCAATTCAAAGGCCGATTTGCGCGCACTGGTGTTGAGAATCGCGCATCCCTGCTGCGTCGGGATTCAGGTCAAACTGGCGTCGCAAGTCGTTCCGATCGCCGCGACGGTAAGCCTGCCCTTGAACAGTTTCCGGCAGGAACGACGGCGAGCCGCCGTTCCTGAACACCGGGCTGTATCGATTCTGTCCAGCCTCCGTGCGCCAGGACGGTGCGCCACGAATGGGTAGATCTGGCTAACGGGTGCAATACATGACGGGTGTTCAGCCAATGCTTGGCGTCGCGTGGACGCTTCTGACCATGGGGTTTGCGGTCATCTTCATTGTTGTGATGAGCGAAACCATTCCGCGCATACTCCCGCCGACCCGCACATGGAGACCTCCGCTGCGCGACGCGCTCGTCCTGTTCATCTGCGTGCTCTGGTTGCTTCTGGGCGTATTCGTAATCGTCGCCCTTTGGGCGCTTCTTTTTCTAACGCGCGGAGATTTCTCGGATTGGGACACGTCGCTGTACTTTTCCGTCGTTTCCGTGACAACCGTGGGTTACGGAGACATCACGCTGGCTCCGGGATCGCGGATTCTCGCGGGATTTGCGGCGGCAGACGGCTTTTTGATTTTCGGCCTCTACACGGCGGCGCTGTATGAGGCCATCACCAAGCTCCGGGAGGAACGTCACCGTTTTTAATCCGAGAAAATGTGGCCGCGGCAAGCACGCTGGTTACACCCACTGCGCGAAATCTGACAGGGATGTGCGGAAATAGGACTAGGAATAAGCACATTGATTGCTAACGTCGACCCTGCACTACCGGGGAAGTAAGCCGCGCAGCCACCAGGGGGAGAGTGCAGCGAAGTGTTCATCGACGGGGGAATCGTCACGGCGCGCAGCACCGTTTCGGGCCACGCGGATTCGGTGGCCTTGAATGCGTATTGAAACACTCACGGACGCGGGTATAGCGATCAACTCCAGATACACCGCATGTCTGTCCTGCGATCTGCTCCTTCCCAGGCCCGAGCTCAGGCTCGGCGAACTGGCCCGATGCCCGCGGTGCGGTGCGGTGGTGCTCACAAACAAGCCGGAAAGCGCCGAGCGAACCGTGGCTCTGCTGTCGGCGAGCGCCACCGCCTACCTGTTGATGGCCTTCTACCCCTTCCTTGAAGTGAGCTCCTCGGGTCTGGTTAACAAGATTTCGGTTGCGGACTCTATCGGCGTGTTGTGGCGCACCGGCTACCCGGTGCTCGCTGTCTTCTGCCTCCTCCTGATCCTGGTCGTTCCCATTCTTCGTTTAATGCTGACTGTGGTGGTCGCCGCCCATCTTCTGCACCGTCAGCACATTACCCTGCGCCTGCGCCGGGTGTACTCCACGGCGCTGCGGGCCGCGCCCTGGGCCATGACGGATGTTTTCATGCTCGGCGTGGTCGTCTCCCTGGTAAAGATCGGGCAGTTGGCTGACATCCAGCTCGGCATCGCGTTCTGGGCGCTTCTGGCGTTCACCGTTTTCACCGCGCTGGGTGCCGGCGCCATGTGCGCTGATACACTTTGGCAGCGCGCCCGGCTATCCACGTGAACTCCGCTCGCGACCTCGGCTACGCCGTGTGCCGCGTATGCCACACGATCACCGCTGATGACGGTGCTGCCTGTGAAATGTGCGGCGCCCGGGTTCACGCGCGCATTCCCGCAAGCCTGCAGCGAACCTGGGCTTTTCTCATCGCCGGCGTGGCCGCCTACGTGCCGGGCAACATGCTGCCGATCATGATCACCGCGACCCCCCGGGGAGAGAGTCCGTCCACCATCGTCGGCGGCGTCGTGACGCTTTTCCATCATGGCAGCTACGCCATCGCCGCGGTCATTCTCATAGCCAGCGTCGCCGTACCCGTCAGTAAATTCATCGTCATAGCCTGGGTAAGCGCGTCAATACGGTTTGATTGGAAGAGCGACGAGCATTCCCGCCATCGATCACATGAGCTCGTCGAACTGCTCGGGGCTTGGTCCATGGTCGACGTCTTTGTGGTTGCGGCGCTCGCCGCACTCATCCAGCTCGGGGGGGTGATGAACGTGCGGCCGGGCCCCGGGGCCGAGTACTTCGCGCTCTCCGTGGCCCTGACCATGCTGTCCGCGCGCAGTCTCGACACCCGCCTGATCTGGGACGCTGCGAAGCATGGCTGACGCGCAAAGCCAGGCAACGGTCGAAGCGATCCCGAGAGCCCGCGTTTCCTGGATCTGGGTGGTCCCCCTGCTCGTTGTCTCTATTGCGTCCTGGACCGTGTATGAGTCCTATGCCGAGCGCGGCGTCCAGATAGAGATCGCGTTTCCAAAAGCCAGGGGCATCGAAGCCGGGAAAACTGAAATCCGCTACAAGGACGTGGTGATCGGCACCGTGGAGTCGCTCAAACTGTCCGACGACTTGTCCGGCGTGGTCGCCACAGCGGTCCTCAACCGCGAGATTGAACCCTACCTCGGCGCGAGCACGGATTTCTGGATTGTATCGGCGGAGATATCGGGTACATCCTTTCGAGGCCTGAGTACCCTCCTGTCCGGCTCGTATATCGAAATGGACTGGTCAGCTATCGACAGCGAGAAGAAGCGAAGCTTTGAAGGTCGACTGCACGCTCCCCTGACACCACCGAGCGCCGACGGCAGACACTACGTGCTGAGCAGCCTGAGTGCGGAATCCATACGGGTGGGGTCGCCGGTGGTGTATCGCGGCATTCCCGTCGGTCGTGTCGAGCAGCGCCAGCTTGATGAAGACTACTCGTCCGTGGAGTACCGGATTTTCCTGGAATCCCCTTACGATACGCTCGTATCGCGAGCAACCCGGTTCTACGATGTGTCTGGAATCGATCTCGCACTTTCCTCGGAAGGCCTGGCGATAGATATCGCGTCGCTGCAGACCCTCACCTCCGGCGGCATCACCTTCCGAAACTTCGGCCTGGACTCGCAGACCGCCATGCCGGCCGGCGAGAAGTTCCTCCTGTACGAAAACCGCAGAGCAGCCGAGGAGAGTCTCTTTGAAGACTACGATGCCCCGCACTATTACTTCAGCGTTGCCTTTGCCGATGGCGTCGAAGGTCTGGAGCCCGGCGCTCCCGTGGTCTGGAGAGGCATGCGCCTGGGCACCGTGGTCGACGTGCAGCTGGAACTGGGTGCGTCCCCGGATGACGCGCAACAGGTTGTCATTCTCGACATGCAGCCAACGCGGATTGGTCTTGAGGCCGTGGATGAGGTCCAGGCCGTCGCAGAAATTGGAGCCTGGGTAGAAGAGGGCCTGCGCGCGGAGCTTCAGGTTGCGAATCTTCTCACCGGCAGGAAACGACTGGGGCTCGTCGAGCATCCCGACGCACCACCGGCGTCGCTGGACCTGAACTCCATGCCCTTTCCCAGAATCCCGTCCAGGACTTCTCAGATCAATGGCGTAACCGACGACGTGGGAGAGATCACCGCGATGCTCGCCGATCTTCCCCTGGACGAGCTGGTCGCCTCCGCAACACGACTGCTGGACGATGCTTCGCATCTCGTGGGAAGCGAGAACATGCAGGCGGTTCCCGGAGCCGTACTCGACACCCTGGGGAATATGGACACGCTCGCCGGTAGTCTCGATTCGGCGGCGCGCCAGGGGGAAGCCGCGCTACAGGGAATCACCCCGGAGTCAGCCATCTACATCGAACTCCAGAGGACCATCCGCGAACTCAACAGTACGGCTCGAGCCCTGCGCTCCCTTACAGAACTCCTTGAGAAAAGCCCCAATGCGCTCATCACCGGCCGCCGCTAGTCCATCGATTCAGCGTTCGTGCGTGCTGATTGCACTTGCGTTGCTGACATCCTGCGCCGCGGCTCCACCAAGAACCGTGTACACGCTGAGCGACGCGCCCCCAAGCCGTGAGATGGACGCAAGCTCACCGCTCATCGCCGTTGCCGATGTAAAGCTCCCGGGCTACGCCGCCGGCCGAGCCATGGTCCGAGCTGGGGCGGGATCGACAATCAGCACGCTTGAGCAGGCACAGTGGTCTGATGATCTGTCGATCCTGGTCACCGAAGCACTGGCGCGTCAGCTCCGCTCCCGCGGTGTCAACGCCTGGACTCTGCCTGTCCCAGCCGGACTCCGCGCCGACTACACCGTGTCCGTCACCTTCCATAGTTTTCTTTGGGACGACAGCGCGGGACTTGCCCTGCCCTGCGACCTGCTCATTTCCTCGGGAGGCCGTGTCAGTGTGAGCACTTCCCTCACCGCGTTTGCGGCGACATCCATAGACGACGCGTCGCAGCTTGCCGCCGCAGCCTCAACGGGCGTTGCGCGCATTGCCGAGCAGATCTCGGAGCAACTCGCCCTCATTTTGCAATGAAATGCCAGTTTGGCCTCCGGCTACCAACTTAGGAGCACGAATCGAGAGGGATTGTTTGACAAGCGAGCCCCGCGCCCGCAAGGAGCCAGTATGTTTAGAAAAGCACTGCCTGTTTCAGCGGCGTTGATGTTGACTGCAGCCTCGGCCTGGACCCAGCCGCCACCACCTCCCGCAGTTCCGCCGCCGCTCGGCCTGCCCGCTCGCGGCGTGATCGGTGCGGGGGGCGTGCTTCGAGAACTGCCGCCCGGTCACATAACGGTCCGCCACGAGAACAGCAACTACTTCCTCGCGGATGGGACCTTCTACCTGGCCTCAGGCGGAGCGTTTGTGGCGACGCTGCCGCCGCTCGGAATGATCCTGCCTTCCATCCCCGGCGGCGCGGTAGAGGTGGAAGGCTCGCACCGCATGATGTATCGCTGTCGCGGCGTCCTCTACCGCAAGTACGGCCGTCGCTGGGAGGTTGCTTCGGTGGACTAGGGCCCGGGCGGAAGCCCGGGGACGCCAATTGTGTGTCCTCAGTCGCATCACGCGCTCGCAGGACGGGACACATAAGCCCGCAGCGGTTAAGGGGTCTGGTTATCATACCCGGACATCGGCACCCTTCATCGTCATGTCACCGAGTCCAAAACCCGTCTTCCGCTTTTCGCTGAGTCTCTTCCTATGCGTCTGGATGGTAAACCCAAGCGCCCAGGAAAACTCGGAATCGACTCGCGGATCATCGGCAAAGGGAGTTCTGGAGGAAGTCGAGGTTGTCGCGCCTCGCCTTGATCTGCAGATCAGCCCCTACATCGACCCGGATATTGCGATTGGTGCGGATGCCATCAGCGCGATGGCGGTCAACGACCTGGGCGAACTGCTGGAGCAGTTGGAGCCGGAACTCGACGGCGGGCGTGCTCGAGCCACAAGCTCGCGAGTGATCCTGCTCAACGGACAGCGCATCGCCAACTTTCGCGAGATCAGGCGCTATCCGTCGGAGGCCGTCGCGCGGGTCGACATCTATCCAGAGGATGTCGCGCTGCAATACGGATTCCGCGCTGACCAGAAAGTTGTGAATATCGTTCTCAAGTCCCAGTTCAGGTCCCTGACCACGCGCATCACGAGCACGGGCTACGGCGAGAACGAGAGCGGACAGGGCGGCGAAGTCGCAGAAGCGGATGCAGGCTATCTCAAAGTACAGGGGTCGGCTCGCACAAACCTGGACTTTGCCATGGAGAGTCAGTCGGCCCTGCATGAGGCAGACCGGGATGTGCCGCTACCGGTTGTCTCAAGGCCCGCCAGCCTTGAGGGCAATCTGACCGCGCTCGACACAGAGCTTGATGCTGGTCTTTCGGCAGCGGCCGGCTATACCGTATCGGCAGCCACCTTACCGGCGGACACGCGCGGGCTGCGTAGCGAGGACCTGCTCCCCACCGCCAACTCCCCCACCGTGACTGACGTGCGCCCCTATCGCACCCTGCTGCCCGAACTGACGGAGCAGTCCCTGTCCGGAGGCTATGCGAACCTGCTTGGCGATCGTGTTACGGCCACGCTGTTCGCCGCGTACCGGAAGCAGGAACGCCACACGGAACAGGGCCTGGCGACGCTGACCTACGACGTGCCAGCGCAGCACCCCGGATCTCCTTTTTCGTCCGGGGTGCGGGTCGATCGCCTACTGCCCGTCCTCCTCGATCGTGACCAGAGCGGCGATCGCTACGAAGTAAATACCGGCCTCACCGGCACCTGGCGAGGTTTAGGCCTGTCCTGGCTGTCGGCCTACACCGGCGAAGACCGCGACGCCAGTACCGTGCTCGGCGTAGATTCCGCGCCGCTCACCGATCGAATTGCGGACCTGGAGGTCGGGTTCGATCCGTTCACACCGGATGTCGCTCTTATAGCAATTACACAGATGGACAACACCAGGATCGACTCCTGGTCTTCCGAGCTTCTGGCGCGCGGCACGTTCCGTGATCTCCCCGCGGGGCCCATCCAGGGCAGTGTCCGCGCCCTCTGGGAGTACAACTCGCAGAAGACGAGCATCCGGCGCGACGCGCAGCCGCAGCGCAACCGCATCCAACGCAGCATCGCCGGTCTGCGGATGAATCTCGACGTACCGCTGCACGAATTCGACAGCGGCGGTCGCTTGAGTCTGAACATCAACGGTGATTATGCGGATTACAGCGACTTCGGAGGGCTATCGACCGTAGGAGCCGGCGTCACCTGGAATCCCGCACCGGTGCTGAGGCTCACCAGCTCTCTGACGCAGGAAGAAAACGCCCCCTCGATGGAGCAACTCGGTGACCCGCTAACCCAGCTACCCAATCGGCGCACCTTTGACTTCGCTACCGGAACAGCCGTAGACGTCGACCAAATCAGCGGCGGAAATCCGGATCTGAAGGCCGAAGTCCGAAACCTCTGGAACATCAACGCTCGCGTTCAACTTCCCCAACTCCCGCGCCTTACACTGACCTTCGATTATCTCCAGGAGATAACCGACAACCCCATCGCACGCTTTCCACAGCAGAACGAAGCGCTGGAAGCGGCCTTTCCTGAGCGCTACGACCGTGATGAACGCGGAAATCTGATTCTCATCGATACGCGGGCCATCAATCTTGAGGAGGAGCGGCGCCGGGAGTTTCGCTGGGCTTTGCGCTTCACCCATGACTTCAAGCGCGCGGAGCCTGGGACGCAGGGTCGCAAACCTCGATCATCCCAGGGCCGAGGTCAAAACGCGGTTCCGGGCTTTGGACGCCGCTCGGGAGGCAACGCCAACTCACCGAGGCTGCGCCTGTCCCTCAACCACGCCATCACGCTCCAGGATGAACTGACCCTTTCGCCGGGCGCCCCGCCGATCGACTTTGTGGGCATAGCGCGCGCGGGAAGACGTCGGGACGGCGCGGAGCACACGATCAACCTGCGCAGTACCTACGCGTACCGGGGCTTCAGCGCACGTCTCAACGCCAGTTGGCGGGCGGCCACCGCGACCCGGCCCAACAGCTTCGGGGAACTCCACTTTGATGATCTCCTACGAGCGGATATCAACCTAGCCTACGCGGTCCAACCGGGGTCGGGCCTGCAGCAGCGGTTCCCGGCCCTGGCCGGCAGCCGGGTACGGTTCTCGGTGATCAACGCGTTGGACAGCAAGACTCAGGTAGTGGACAGCAGTGGACTCACGCCCGCGGGGTTTTCGGAGGACGAATTGGTGCCGCGGGGGCGGCATTTTGCGCTGGAGTTTCGAAAGCAGTTTAAGTAGCTCCCGCGGTCGTGGATCGTGAGCGAGCGGCTAGGAGGCCATCCAGAAATTCAAGCAGTCTCTGCTGTTGCTGGGCATCCGCGGCGGGAGCCGGGAGCGGCTTTACTTTTCGATTTGCGATGTATACGCCGGTGCGCCCCTCATGGGCGGCGGGCTGGGCACTCGCAACGACTTTGGCAACCTGCTTGTCGGCGGGGGCAAACAGAATCGGGGCTATCCACGCCAAGAGCTTCGGCATCCCGGAGTTACCTTCCGTTGTCATCGGCGACTTGGTAGCTCCGGGGTCGATGGCGCGGATAAGAATGTTCTGATTCTCAAGATCCGCCGCGAGCGCGGGTGCCAGTGCTGTCAGCGCGAGCTTTGTTTGAGCATAGGTGGTGAAAAGACCGCCGACTTCATCCGGATCAGCCAGGTTGTCCAAATCCAAGGCCTTTACCCCGTTTATCGCACCGGAGGAAAAGTTGACGATCATCGCGGGCTCGTCGCTTTCGGGTCTCGCCATCTTATGGCGCAGTCCGTGAATGAGCAGGTAAGGCGCGAGCGTATTTACCGCGAAGTGCGACTCGTACCCCTGAACGCTGAGGACCTTGTTCGCGGTCAACAGCCCCGACACGTTGTATAACGCATCAATGCGACCGGGAAGCTCGTCGATCTTCTCGATCGCCGCCCGGATCTCCGTAAGGTTCATGAGGTCCGCGGCCACGAGTTCCAGGGTCAGCCCCGGATGTTCGGCGAGCAGCTCTTCGCGTTGAGCGCGAGCTTTGCTGGCCGAGCGGTTCAGCAGGATCAGGGCATCTCCCCGGGCGGCGAGCTGTCGCGCAAGCTCAGCGCCGATACCTCCGGTCGATCCAGTGATTACAGTCCAGGTTTCGAGTTCAGCGCCCATGGCAGATTACTCAAGCGGGTTCGCTGTGGACACTAGCGATAACGCTCGCCCGGCGACACTCTGAAAAACTGCGCAGTGGCGTGCGAAATTGAACTGCAGTTCATACCTTGGCCGCGAGTTCAACGCGGCATGCGACATCTCGAACTGATCCCGGGATGTGGTGATTCCTGGGCCCCGGACGTATGGCTCTATTGAGTCCAGGCGCGGGCGGTGAAGGGTTCAGCAGGCAAGGCCTTCTTTGGTACGCACGCAAGCTTTCCCTAACTTTTGGCTCGCCGATCAACTAGCCGCGCAAAAAGAAGCGGTCCAGCACCGTGCTGATTTCCTCCGTCGAAAGCTCCCCGGGAAGCACGGTTCGGTAGATTGGATCAGAAGCAAGCAACGCCAAGCCGGCCGTAAGGGCCGTGATCTCGACAAACACTTCGTGCGTCTCCTGTTCCGACCGCCACCCGTCGGCTTGCGCCTGCCGGATGAGTTCTTCATGCAGTCGCGCGTAGGCGCTGGCTTCCTCGAGAAGCTCCCTATCGGCGTGGCGCATCACGTCCTGATTGCGGATGAGCATGTGCTGGGCCGGATACGCCGCCGCCCAGTCGACGTAGCCTTCAGTCATGGAGCGCAGTTTCTGAAAGCTACTCAGATCCGGATCGGCGAGGCGCTTCCCCGCGGATTCCAGAAGGGCCGTGATCCCGCTTTTTGCGATCGCCGCCAGGAGCGCCGACCGCGTTGGGAAATGCCGCATCGGTGCAGCGTGGCTGACTCCAATATCCCTCGCCAAAGCGCGCAGGCTTACCGCTTCCACGCCGTCGGCAACGATGACGGCCAGCGCCCGATCGATAAGAGTCCGGCGAAGATCACCGTGATGGTAAGGGGCCGAATCCTGCGCAGCTCTGGACATGTTGCTACTGCCTACATAATGCTCTATGTTGTCAACAGCAACATGAATTTCAGGGCTTCACATGTCAAGCAAGCTGGAGACTCTCCGCGCCGCCTGGCCCGTACTGCGAGGCGCCCTACGCCGTGGCCAGTTGTTCAATCCACAGTGCGAGCTGATCGACGCGGAACCTGATGTCGTCGCCAGTTTCGACCTGGAAGTGCCGATGTCCGAGGGGTTTGCCCTCACGGCGAACGTTTTTCACTCCAGGTCGCGACGCGCCGAAGGACAAGCCGATCCGGTCGTGATGTGCGCCCATCCTTACGACAATCACCATATCCCTGCCCTGGGCGGAACGCCGTTTGGGGGCCCACCGCAGCAGTACCGACTGTTGCCTCAGTCTGGTGGCAAACCGCGCTTCTCGAGGCTGACAAGCTGGGAAAGCCCCGACCCCAACTTTTGGGTTCCCGCCGGGTACACGCTTGTAAACCTGAATCTACCCGGGTTTGCCAACAGCGAAGGGCCGGCGTCCATCATGTCCAGTCATCAGGGAAAGTGCTTCCGGGAGGCGATAGCGTGGGTCGGCTCGCAGGATTGGTGCGACGGGTCCGTTGGGCTGTGTGGCGTCAGCTTCCTGTGCATCAGTCAGTACCTCGCTGCCGCTGTGCCTGACGGAGAGAAGGCTCCGGACGCTCTCAAGTGCATCATTCCCTGGGAAGGCGTTTCTGACCTGTATCAGGATCTTGCCTGTCGCGGCGGAGTTCCCGACTTCGGATTCCTGAATTTCTGGTGGCACACCGAGGTCAAGGATTCGATGAACAACACCCTCGAAGCCTATCTCGAAACCGAAGACGCCATACCGGTGGAGGCGCTGGAGAAGCACCCGTTCTACGACGACTACTGGCGGGAAAAGGCGCCGCCCCTCGAGAACATACAGGTGCCGATGTTGCTCTGCGCGTCCTTTTCCGACCACGAGCTGCATACGCTGGGTTCCTTTCGTGCGTACGAAAAGGCGCGTTCTGATCACAAGTGGGTCTACACGCACCGCAGCGGTAAGTGGACCGAGTACTACAAGCCCGAGAGCCTGGCGCTACAGAAAGACTTCATGGACCGGTTTCTCAAGGGAACGTCAAACCGCTTTGATGGCCTGCCCACGGCGCGGATCGAGGTTCGCAAGAGTCGTGACGACGTCAAAGAGGTACGCTGGTCAAGCAGCTGGCCACCGGAAGACACATACTATCAAAGGCTGCATCTGGGACAGAACCAGACCCTTTCCCCAACGCCGCCGCAGGATGCGCAGGAAGCAATCTATGACGGAGACAGCGGCGAAGTTTGGTTCGACTACCGCTTCTCCAGGGACACGGAGGTCACCGGCTACATAGCGTTAAAAGTGTGGGTCGAAGCCCGACCCGGAGCCGGTCAGTCGATCGCACCGAAAGACATGGTGCTGTGCTGCTTCATCGATAAGCTCGACTCCCGGGGACGCAGCGTCAGGTTCTACGGGTCCGTCGGGCAGGACCAGGACATGGTGACTCGTGGCTACGGCAGGGCCTCCCGGCGAGAGCTGAATGAGCAGGAATCACGCCCCTTCAATCCGGTACCGGCGGGATCGCAAGACCAGGAACTGAAGCCTGGAGATACCGTGCCGCTGGAAGTGGCCTTCTGTCCTAGCAGCACCTTCTTTGAGAAGGACTCGACTCTACGCCTGATCATTTCCGGCTCCGATATCGTGCACGCGCCGATCTTCAAAAAAGACACACGCATCAATCGTGGACGCCATGTCGTCAAGTTCGGTGCGGAATTCGACTCGCACCTGCTGATCCCGATCATCGGCGACTAGATCGCTCTCATCACCTGCGAGCAATCTGGCCGGCTGCTCACCGCGTAACCGTTGGATCGAATAATGAACGCCAGCAGATCGGCGCTAGCGAGCGTCTGGAAATCATCTCTAAATCCCATGAACCTACGATTACTCAGCCTGGCGTTTGCGCCCTTCGCGTTCGGCACCAGCGCCTTCGCCTTTATCGGCCTGATCGTCCCCATGGCGGAAGGCCTGAACACCAGCGTCCCCCTCGCCGGGCAGCTGCAAACCGTATTCGCAATCGCCTGCGGGATTGGGGGACCGATCCTGGCCCGCGCCCTGGCACGCTTCGATCGCAAACGTCTTCTCATGACAGTGATGTTCTTGCTGATCGCTATGAATGTCGCATCGGCGCTTGCGCCAGGATATTCAGCGCTGATGGTGACCCGCATTACCGGCGGGCTGTTTGCCGCACTGACCCTGCCGCTGGCATCGAGCATCGCCGTCATGCTGGTACCCGAGTCCAAACGTCCTGCTGCCCTGGCTACCGTGCTTTCCGGCTACACCCTGGCCTTTCTCCTCGGTATGCCTACGGCGACTGTTCTCGGTGAAACCTATGGCTGGCGCGCCGCCTTCTGGTTTGCCGGGGCCATATCAGCGCTCTCCTTCGTCGTGATCGCGCTGGGGACCCCGGCCCGACAGGCGGTTGCCGCGGCGGCGGGAGCAAACTTCAGGGCAGCGCTGCAGGGAAACAACCGGCGACTCGTGCTCATCACAATGATCGGGTTTTGCGCAACATTCACCACCGTGAGCTTTATCGCGCCCGTTATCACGGCTTTCGCCGGGCTGGAGGGTGCTGCGATCGGCGGCATACAGCTGGCGACGGGGGTTGGTAGTCTGCTCGGGCTGCCCGCCGGAGCATGGCTGGCCAGGCTTCCGGCCCGACGTGCACTTTCCATATTGCTCGCCACCACGGCCGTGACTCAGCTCGCGTTCACCGTGGGCATGCTTCAGGGATTTGGAGTGGCGGCCGTGCCGCTGCTGCTACTCGTAATGGCCATGGGATCGGCCGCGCTGTTTGCTATGTCGCCGGTCATCCAGACGCAGCTTGCGAACACGGCCGGGGCATCGGCAACGCTCGCGTTTGCCGTGAATGGCTCCATGCTCTATTTCGGCCAGGGCCTGGGCGCGAGTCTCGGCGGCGCGGTTTTCGCGGCGAGCTCGATCGTCTGGGTGGGCGCTGCGGGAGCCTGCGTCGCGGTTCTCGGATTTGCCGTGGCGAGCGGCCTGAAAGACACTTCCGACGTGCCACGACCTGCCCTCGCCCGCCGCGCGCCGCGCGCCGCCGAGGGCGAGCTCGGAGCCTTAGCCACCGACTAACGCGACAGATTCAGGCGACGGATTCACGCCACCGAACACAGCCACCGGCTAAGCCGGGCGACCAAAGCACGCAATCAAGCCATGCGATCACGCGGCCAAGCCGCGACGGGGCCTGAATGAAGCAGCCCGTGCTGCCGTTCAGAGCTCAGCCTCCGACTTCTCCTTCTCAGCTGCCTTGCGGATCTCTCGATTGACGGCGATCAGCTGCCAGATGCCAAAGCCGAACGCTGCCCCAAAAAACAGAAGTGCCTGAAGCCCTTTAAACAGACCATATTCCATAGCCAAACCCTGCTCACACACCGCTCGCTACGATACGGCCGTGAATGCGTAACTGATTGTCAGAAGCGGCCGTCGTTTGCTGGCAAGCTCCAGATCGGCCCGGTAAGTCCGTGACGCGCGAAGATTTCCGTCGCTTCAGCAGCGGACAGCTTTTTCCAGTCGGGATCGGCGTGCCTTCCATACCACTCGCGAGCGAAGTTCCACACCGTCTCTAGGGGTTGTACGTCGCCCCTTGCGATCCGGTGCTTGGCGCACCATTCATCCACGTGAGCCTCGTCGTCGAAAACAAGCATGGTGGTACACGTGGCGATGACGTTGTCCCAGGCCCTGGACATAGGGGTCGGGAAATGGACAACGAAGTCCGATCGATCAAGTTTCCCCTCAGCTATCTTCAATTCGACCGTCGGACGATCATAGCCGGGAGCGGTCCGGATGGTTGCGGGCGCGTCTGCCAGCGCCGCCAGGCCAAGGGAGCACCAGGCGCAGTTGCCCCACCATTCCCGGCCCGCACTCGACACCAGGAAGCCCGTCGGAACGGTCGAAAAGGGGTGCGCTACCCATATTTCGTCGTTGTGAGGATGAAGGACGACGCCATGATAGTCCTGAAGCTCGCGCAGGGCGGCGCGCATGCGCGGTCCCGCAACGCCAAAGCGCTCGGACAACTCGTCCAGCGTGGGTGCGAAACCCCTTTGTAGGAACGTGTCGATGATTACGAAGTGCAGGCTGGAGTTGCTGAGATTCATAGGTAGCGAAAGCCCGAAACGGTCCTGAGGATTCTACGCGACGGCATCGCGGATTCAGATTTCACCTTTCGGTACCTACGAATCGGCGGACCTGATCGGTCTTGCTGCCGCGAACCTCCAAGTTATCCAGCCGCGCTTATGTTGCGATCAGCGACCACCCTGGAACACCTTTGAACGAGTTGGTCGGTATATCATCGCGTCTGCTGCGGCGTTGAACCGTTCATGTTGCTGAGGATGCGAAGCTTGCTATGCCCTTCAGGTACGTCGACGCGGCCGCGCGCAACGTAACGGTCGATGCCAGCTCCGGTCCAGAGTCGAAGGTTCCCGGCTTTCCACTGTGCATCGAGCCTGGTGTAGCCGGGGATGGGCGACGGCGGTCCAGTGCGCTGCCCCCGATATTGGAATGTGGTTTCACTTGGAGCTCATGATTGCGGTTAACGGCCAACTGTCGGTACATCTGGATGACTTGCCGCGGTCTCAGTTGCCAGAAAAACTGGACCCATGGCCGGGGCTGGAAGACGGCTAGCTGCGCGTGAAATCGCGTTTACGCATCTGCAATCGGACCGCGCGTCGGCTCTGGCTGGCCGCGCAGGGCCTCTCGAACACGCCAACCGGCAAGCTTGATCTTGACGGACTGATCAAGCACCTGGGCTTTGTCCAACTCGATTCCATACAGGTAGTGACACGAGCACACCACCACATCCTGTGGAGCCGAAACCAGAATTATCGGGAGGACATGCTGCACACGCATATGAGTCGGGATCGGCGTGTGTTTGAGCACTTCACTCATGATGCCTCGGTCATACCGATGGACTTCTACCCCATGTGGGCACGGCAGTTTCGCCGGCTGGAAAGACGAGTGCGTGCTTGGGAATGGCATCGGGGTATGTCCCCGAAAGCCGAAAGACAGGCGATCAAAGCTCGCATCGAGGCCGAAGGCCCGCTATCCACAAAAGCGTTCGACAGCAAAGTCCCCGGCACAAAACAGATGTGGTCTCGCCCTCCGCACAAGCTTGCACTGGACTACCTGTGGTATGCGGGTGAACTCTCAACGGCTTATCGAAAGAACTTCACCAAGTACTACGACCTGACAAAGCGCGTCATTCCGAAGCGCTATCTCGATGAAACACACTCCGATGCCCGGCAGGTTGATTGGTTGTGTCAGGCCGCTCTGGATCGACTGGCGTTCGGAACGGAGGGCGACATACAGAAGTTCTGGGACGCCGTGGACATTGCGGAGGCAAAGGACTGGGTCGCTCGCAATGCCAGGACGCTAGTCCCGGTGGAATTCGAGGGTGCTGACCGAAGCTGGCGACCGGCATGGGCAACCGGCGACATCGAAGAAAGAATAGGAAAAGCTCCCTCAGCAACCAGTCGGCTGCGTATCCTGAACCCCTTTGACCCGACTATCCGCAATCGAGAGCGCCTGAAACGCCTCTTTGGCTTTGAATACACGGTTGAGATGTTTGTGCCGGCTGCCAAACGACGATGGGGCTATTACGTCTACCCTCTGCTGGAAGGCGATCGATTTGTTGGCCGAATTGAAGTCAAGGCAGATCGAAAGTCCGGCACGCTAGACGTAGTCAATTGTTGGCCGGAGCCTGGCGTACAGTGGACTGTTGCTCGCGAACGCAAGCTCGAATCAGAGCTTAGGCGCATGGCAGTGCTCGTAGCGGCGAAGGAAATCGTTTGGAGCTGCTAACCCGCATCAGCCCACTCCTTCGAATACATGGCGCCATTGATCGGCCGCAGGCGCGGCGGCGTCGCACTGGTGGGAACCAACATGACGCGATAGCCCCGCTGACCGTGTGCCGAGGAAAGCTTCGGTTCCTGTCACTTCCGGCTCTTTGCTCTTCGTGGCCTGGGTTTATCATGTGCCACACACTGCATTAGTAGCGCGAAGCTGCTGCTCAACATCTCGGAGTAGGCTTCGGGATCCGGCATAAGGTCCCGGTCTGCCAGAAAGGTGAGGAACACGCTGCCGTGGTAGCTGGTCACCACGTGGAAGATGCCCTGCCCCTCGGCCAGCACACCCGTTCCCCAGGATTTCACCAGTTTGGCCCCCGCGAAGTACATGGCCTCCATGGGCCCGGGGACGTTGGTGACCGCCGTATTGAACGCCGGGCTGACGCGATTGACCATACCCGAGCGCAGCATCATCTTGGTGGCCGAGGCCGTGAGCCCCGCCGGCATCGCGCCGGACAGATCCATCAGGGCCTTCGGATCCATCGCCTTTGTTATGGCCTTGGAGCGCCGGGTCTCGGACACAACAAACTGAAGGCGGTCATCGGCACGGGACAGGTGGGTTCCGGCGCCAACGGTCATGATCGCGACTTCATTGCCCGTGTTTTCTTCCCCGGTCTCCGTACGGATCGAGACCGGAACACCGAACTTCAGCGTTTCCGCGGGAAGCAGGTCCCGGGTCATGAGGTATTCGCGCATCGCCCCGCTGACGATCGCGATCATCACATCATTGACCGTCGCCCCGGGAAAGGCAGCGCGAACTTTCTTGATGTTGGAGAGCGCGAACTCCGCGCCTTCGAACACACGATGCGGACCGAGCTTTGTGTTGAAGTGGGAACGCGGCACCCCGCCCTGGGCCTGTTCCTGGCGTTGATACTGCCGCCGCACACCCAATAGCTGTTTCGGAACGGGGACCAGCTTGCGCAGGTTCCTCAGGCCTCTGATCGGATTCACAATGTTGTTGAAGTGGGCCCTGGCCAACAGGTCAAGAGAGCCGGGTTCTGACTCCGGTGTCCACTGCATATCGAAGCTGCGCGGTTTCTGGCGCGCATCGGCGTCGTGCAGGGCGTGAGACATTTCCACGCCTGCCTTACCGTCGACCGCGGCGTGGTGATACTTCTGCAGGATGGCAAAGCTCCCCTCGGGAACGCCCGCTACCCGGTCCAACCCTTCGATGACCGTGAACTCCCAGAGAGGCCGCGACATGTCCAGAGGGCGCGCGTAAATCCTGGCCACCTGAATACAGAGCTGGCGCCAGTTTCCGGGTTTCGGCAGCGCGATATGGCGAACGTGGTACTCCAGGTCGAAGCTGCTGTCCTCCACCCAGTACGGGTGGTCCAGATCCAGGGGTACCCGCACCAGTTTCCGACGAAACAGTCGGGAGCCGTCGAGGCGGGAATCGAGATAGGAGAGGATCTCCTTGAACCTGACGTTGCCACCGGCCGCGGTCGATGGGTCGTAGATCAGTAACTGCCCGATGTGCATCGGCGTGTTGGGGGTTTCGCTGTACGCAAACAGCGCGTCGACCGTGCCGAGTTGTTCCACGGGGTTCCCTCTTCCGAGTAGCCCTAAGTGGGGCATGATGATATATGCAATTGCACATATTATGTAGGTATATATTTGTATTTATGCAAATTTATAAAATTGTCCATGTATGGTGACACTGCTCAAGGAGGGGCTCGCGCCACACGTTTTTTCGATTGGGCCGCACCGCATGGGGAACCGGCCACCTTAGTCCCGAGCTTTAGTGCTCATGGACTGCGGCCCTGTCGCAGACCGCAGCGAAGCGCGTCCGATCTTTGGAAGCAATGATGTCGATGCACTTTGGTTCGCCGGTCAGCGACACGAACTCGCGCGCTACCGCTGATCGAAGTGCATAGCAGTACCAGTGCGGTTCTGTTGTCTTAGGGCCGCGTTCGATTTCAGACCGCCTGGGTTCATACGCTTACGTCTGGCGTCCGCTGGGGCTGCCCCACCACACCCAAAAGCTCAGCAATATGGCGCTTCCTGAAATCAACGTCATCAACGTTCCCGGAAGAAAGTTCACGTAGCCGGGAATGTCCACGAAGAAGAAGTAGCCGAGATCGGCCATCCCGCCGACCAGGCCGACAACCCAAATCGCGGTCACGCTGGATCGCCAAATGTACACAGCGCCGACAATCGTCACGGCCCCGAACCAGGCCAGATTCCATCCATGCTGATTCAGGATCCCCCCAACGGCGGCATGATAGTCGTGGTTGAGCCGGTCGGGAGCAACGGCGTCGGCGATGGCCTTCAGGCCCGACGCGGCGTCTGCTGTAAGAACGATCGATCCGGCCGCGACGTGCACGAGTCCCCAGACAATCCACAGAATCGCAGCAATCTTCAACGCCATCGATTGGGTTTTCGTCATTTAACAGTCCCTCTATCGGATTGATGATGCAGCATCATTATATATGCTTGATTTCATATTTAATGTTGCTATATTTGCATTTAAACAATCTTAATAATGAGAAAGCTTCGTGACAATAAGAAACCACGGGCTCACCGGCCCAAAGACCGTTGTTGCCATTTTTCTACTGTGTCTCGGGCATAGCGTAAGCCGGGCGGCGGGACCGATGGACGATCGTCTGGCGGCGGACGGCGGCTACGAAGGACGGATACGACTGACGCGATTTCTGGACGAGCCCGATGGCTATTGCATGGATGTTCCCGGGCCGGTGGGAGCACGCAGGGAGGACATTCCGCTTCTCGCCCACACCTGCCATGCGGATCCGTTAGGAGATCAGCGATTTGAGTTCAATACTCTCGGCGAGGGTCGGATTCGGTGGACCGGCGAAAGCGAAGATCTGTGTTTCGAGGCCCTGTCGCCTGACCCCAGCTCGAAGCTGGATCTGAAAGCCTGTGCCGGCGAGGCCGGTCAATCCTTCGTCTATACAGACCGCGGCGAATTCCGCCTTGTCGACACATCGCTGTGCATCCACGTCGAGAAAACCGGGGCCGGTCTCGGCGAAACCGCCGCCGAGGGTCAGGATCCCTACGGCCGCGGTCATTCCGTGAACGCACAGTTCACCCATCTCATGCGCTTCTTAGAGATGCGCAGCTGTGGAACGGAGGACCCCGCCATGTCCCGATGGCGCGCCATCGACTGAATTCCGCCCCTCTCTGCTCGGCTTCAACCCAGGAAAATCCTATGCGCTCGATCTTCTCCCCTAGTACCCATGTGGCCGTGTTCCTCGCAAGCCTGGCCGTCGCGTGTCCTTCCATCGCCGAGAAAGTCACCGACAAGATGCTGACCAATCCGGACGCCGAGGACTGGTTGATGTTCCGCGCCAACTACCAGAGCTGGGGCCACAGCGCCCTGGACTCCATCAACAGCACTAATGTGGACGACCTGCGTCTCGCCTGGATCTGGTCCATGGAACCAGGCACCAATCAGGCCACTCCTCTCGTTCATGACGGCGTGCTCTACCTGCCCCATCCCAACGATGTGATTACCGCCCACGACGCTCGAAACGGCAATCTGCTCTGGGAGTATCGACGCGAGATACCGGAGCCCCACCTGGAATCCGGCAACCGCACCCGCAACATCGCGATCTACGGAGACACGATCTATCACGCCTCCTTCGATGCGCATGTGATCGCGCTGAACAAAGATAGCGGTGAGCTGATCTGGGAAACCAGCGTTGGCAATCCCGCGAACATCACTCACTCCGCTGGCCCGATTGTCGCCGGAGGACGCGTGTTCTCGGGCAGGACCTGCGGTTTCAAGGCCCCCGGCGGATGTTTCATCGCCGCCCACGACGCGGATACGGGCGAGGAACTCTGGCGACGCTACGTCATCCCGAAACCGGGGGAGCCGGGCGACGAGACCTGGGGCGGACTGGCATGGGAGAAGCGCAAGCACGCGAGCGTCTGGATGGTGGGCTCCTACGACCCTTCGCTCGAACTGCTGTACTGGGGTACCTCCGGTCCCGCGCCCTCCCCCGAATCGCTCCGGGGCAGCGGCGACGGGGCCATGCTGTTCACCAACTCAACGCTGGCACTCGAACCCGATAGCGGTGAAATGGCGTGGTATTTCCAGCATCTGCCCCGGGACAACTGGGATATGGACCACACCTATGAGCGCATCCTGGTGGATGCGAAGGTTCGCCCCGACGACG
This sequence comes from Pseudomonadota bacterium, assembly GCA_039818725.1. Taxonomy (GTDB): domain Bacteria; phylum Pseudomonadota; class Gammaproteobacteria; order Pseudomonadales; family Halieaceae; genus Congregibacter. Next base: position 41,868 of record JBCBTK010000010.1, on the reverse strand, counting down.
ATGAGGTGTGGGTACGGAATCCGGACCTCCCCCGGGGTACGCAGAAACTGCTGACCGGCATCCCGGGAAAGAGCGGCCTTGTGTGGACGCTGAACCGGGAAACGGGTGAGTTCTACTGGGCCAAGGAAACGGTTAAACAGAACATCATCAAGTCTATTGATCCGGCTACCGGCGAAGTCGCGATCAACGAGGATGTCATCCCGGAAGAAGGGCCAGATGGATTCAGGGACGTCTGCCCGGCAGTCTTCGGTGGCAAGGACTGGCCCGCGGGCGCCTACAACCCGGGAATGAAAACCCTGTTCATGTCCAGCTTCAACACCTGCATGGACGTCGCCGCGGGCGATCAGGATCCGCGCTATCTTCTGACGATCAAGGGCTTTCCCCTGCCTGAAGGACCCGAGGGCTTCGGCCGCCTCGAAGCGATACACACCGAGACGGGGGAGACGCTGTGGAAGCACCAGCAGCCGGCGCCGATCTACTCCGTGCTCTCAACCGGTGGCGGTGTCATCTTTGCCGGTGATTACGGGCGACGCTTGAAGGCCTTCGACGCAGAAAGCGGCGAGGTTCTTTGGGAAACCATTCTGGCAGCGCCGGTTTCCGGATTTCCGATCTCCTATGCCGTGGACGGCGAGCAGTACATCGCGGTCGCAACCGGCGGGGGTGCGGGAATGACCCGGGCGCTGGCGATGATCACCGGCGACGCGGCGTCAAACGGTCGGGGAAGTTCACTGGTCGTGTTCAAGCTGAAAGCAAAGCGAAACTAGAACGAGGGCCCTGGCTGGCCCTGGCTGGCCCTGGCTGGCCCTGGCTGGCCCTGGCTGGCCCTGGCGCTAGAGCTTACCGCCGATGATCAACTCTTCCACTGTCTTTCTGACTCGCGGCTTCTTTTGTCTCTCGGCGTAGGGGGCGGGAATCACCGAATCATGCCCCGCGTAGCCGATAGCGATCGCGGTGAACGGCTCCAGCGAGCCGAGTTCCGCAAAGGTGTCTAGCGCCGCCTGGGGCACGATTCCGATCATCTGGTGTACAGAAATGCCGCGCGAGGTCGCCTCAAACGTAAGGCTGGCCGACGCGGCGCCGAGATCGTGCTGCGCGGCCTTGTTCTCTTCTCCGTTGTGTTCAAAGGAATGTTCGATGGCGGTCAGCACGAGCACGGGCGCGTTCCTTGCCCAGACCTGATTGGGCTCGACCAGCACGCCTAGAATTTTCTCCCAGACCTCCTGGCTTCGCCCGCGCACGCCCACGAGGTAGCGCCAGGGCTGCGCGTTGTAGGAAGACATGGTCCAGCGCGCGGCCTCGAACAATGCAGTGAGATCCTCTTCACTGACCTGCCTCTCCGGGTCAAACGCGTAGGGGCTGCTGCGCTGGCTCAGCAGCGCATGGATCATCGGATCACCGGTATTCACTGAACGGTTCCTCAAATGCGGGTTTGCCATAAAAAGCACCGGGTGGCGCGGACGATGATCCGACTGCCACCCGGTGAATCACTCAGGACACCATGCGGTGAATGCTGTCTCTGTGCTTGTCGATGAAGTGATGCTTCAGTGCCCCCAGAACGTGAGCGGCGAAGATGGCGTAAAACAAGAAGGGCAGGATCAGCTTATGGAACAGGCCCCAGGGTTTGATGGCCTCAAGGTCCTGCGACCACCACAAGGGAAGGTCCCATATAAAGAAATGTGACAGCTTGCCGCCATAGGTCGACATCACAAATCCGGTAATGGGGAAGGCGAGCATCATGAAATAGAGTACGCCGTGAACGAACTTCGCCAGCCAGCGCTCGGATTTCTTAAGGCCGCCATCCAGCGGGGGGCGCTTACTGGCAAAGTTCCAACCGATGCGCAGTACCACGAGAAACAGTGCTGTCAGACCCAGAGTCTTGTGCACCACGTAGTAACCCTGCCGCCACTCCTGATCTTCGGGGATCATGGACGTGAACACCCCCATCGGTATGAGCATGAGAATCAGAATTGCCGTGGTCCAGTGCAGTAGTCTCGAGAATCTGCCGAAGCCCTCCGGCGTATTGCGCGCCGCCAAAGTCAATTCGTCGCTGCGCTGGTTCTGCCAGGCCGTTACGCGAATCAGGAACACGCCGGTGATCAATACCAGGGCAGCCTGTACCGCCAGAATGTTCGGCTTCAACGCATCCGTGGGGAAGAGAGTTCGAGGATCGCTGAACGCGCTGGTTCCCAGGACCGATAGGTACCAGCCGAGATACGCTACACAGCTCAGGGCCGCCAGCGCCGTAGCCATGGTTCGAAGTTTCGCCTGCCGGTGATTCAGGCCGATTGCGAGGACTGCCGCGAGGACAATCAGCAACAGCGCGATCCAGCTGTCGACGTGGTAAGCAAGTCTATGGTCGTTCATCGTGCGCACCCTCCGGGGAATGGCGACAGGCTCTGGTTATTGTTCTGTTTCCGTGCGTCTCTGGCGGGTTCAGGACGGAGGTGGCGGAAGCGTGATCCCGTGGCGCTGCCGCGCCGCCTCTTCGAGTTCCAGAGAGCGGGCGTACCCTGCAATGCTGTTGACCCGATCCTGGTGCGCGACGATTGACGGGTAGTCCTGGATGGGGAAGCCACCATTCCCGGCGATGAAGCAACACCAGGCGAAGTACACGTCCACGAGGGACCATGCATCTCCGTACCACCATTCGTTGTCGCTGAACCGCGGACCGAGCCGTGTCAGCACCGTATGGAGGCCCTCGACGCCCTTCGCCTGCACACCACTCGGATCACCGTCGGTAAAGCGGATCGGCATGCGAACCTGCCTGATGATCGGATGCAGCGTACCCCCGCACCACACCAGGTCCGATACGGTCCGAGCATGGTCCACGGGATTATCAAACGCGGGAAGCAGACCGGCTTCCGGGAAGCGGCCGTGAAGAAACAGCTGAATCGAGACGTTTTCTGTAATGACCTGCCCGTTGTAGGCCAGGGCAGGCACCTTGCCGTCCGGGTGCACCCTCAGGTAGTCCGGGCTCTTCTGCTCTCCCTTGAATATGTTGATGACCACGTCGTCGTAGCTGACCCCGATCGTTTCCAGCGCCGTCATGACAACCCGGGAACATGCTCCGGGAAAATGGTAGAGAACGAGATCCATAGCTGGGACTCCGTCTTTCGCTAATGCGCCACGGCACGCAGTGTGTGAACGCCCAGATACACGCTGTCCGCGACCTCCGTTTCGAGTTCCAGCGCCGCGAAGCCATCGTGTTCAATACACACCGAGTAGGCACCACTGTCGGCTTCAAGGCGATCCAGCTTGAACTCTCCGAAAGCATCCGTGTGGGTGGACTGCAGCACTTCGCCATTACGGGTAAGGGTCACCCTGGCGTCGGCCAGGCAATCCTCAACGCCGTCGACCTCGGCCACCACCGTGCCGCCGATGAAACACCGGTTGAAGCGGTAAAGATTCCTGTAATAGACGCGAGGCCGGGTATCGAGCTCCGGTTTCAGGACTTCAAGCTGCTCCGCCTCGACCCTTCGCTGCATGTCGGCATCGCTGATCTTGACCGCTTCAAAGACATCCGTGGGGCAGGACTGCACGCAGCGCGGCTTGGTCCAGCCTTGATCTAGGAGATGCGCATCGAAGATCCAGATCTGCGGGAGCTGCAGTTCTTCGTTCCAGACGATGGCGTTGTAGGGACAGGACTCCGCGATATCCCGACGCCCCTTCGCCTTGACGGGATCGATGATCATGATGCCGTCGTCCCGTTTGCGGATAGCGTCGCCCCCGGACTTCAGACAGGGTGCGTTGTCACAATGCGCGCACATGCTGACCAGGTAAGCGGCGTCGACCACCGGGGTAGTGCCGCGGACCTTGCGCGTTATGGTGATGAGTTCGGCGCTCTCCGCGGCGACCGGCGCGCTATAGCCCGGGTGCTCATTCCCGACGTACTCGTCCTTGGCGGAAAGCACGCAGTTGTTGCAGTTTTCGCAGCGCTCGACGTCGACGATCAGGTTCCACTTCTCCATTGAGTCTCTCCCCCAGGCGCTCAGGCTGCCCGCAACGCTTTCAGCGTATCGGCGTGTGCGTACTTCTCGATCTGCACCAGCGTGGAGTTGGGACTCATGGAATGCGTTCCCTGCGTTTGCGTGCGCTCCGGTGTCAGTATGTTGAGACTCCCCCCTACTTCGAGGGACTCGCCATTGACTTCGAGCACCTGATAGCGCGCACTGGCCTCCGCACTTTTCATCACGCCCGCGTTGACGAGTGGCGAGATATCGGCGGCGCAGATCACCGCGCCTCGATCGTTGAAAACCTTGACCAGATCGTGCTGGGCAATCCCACGTTCAGCCGCGTCCTCGGGGTTCAGCCTGGCAATCCAGTAGTGATGACCATCCACCTCGATGCGGTGATCCCGGATCTGGTCCGTCGCCAGGGCGCCATCGGAAAAGGTGTGGAAGCTGAAGCGACTGTGCGTGGCCAGCATCTGCAGCGGATAGCGGCTTGCGAGGTCTTCCGAGCGCGGGCCCTCCCAGGCCGGGATGTAGCGGTTCAGCGCAGGGCGATCGGGGTGCCGGGCCTCGTTTCGTTTGAGGATGGTCGGCACAAACTCGATCTTACCGCTCGGGGTTTGAAGTCCGTAGCCGAATTTCTCCGGGTACTGGGACGGGAGCGGGTGCGGTTCCGGCAGGTCCTTGCGCCGTCCCTCCGCGTACCAGCGCATGGCGACCGGGGCGCGCAGGGATTCATCCTGCTCCGCCGGCACCACGAAGTAGCCGCGCTTCATGAAGTCTTTCCACGAAATGTGCTGCGGCAGATCCGAGGAATCAAAGATCCGCCGGCACCAGTCCAGTTCGCTGCAGCCCTCGGAGAACACGGCACCCATGCCCAAGCGCTCGAGGATATCGTTAAAGATCTGATAGTCGGATTTCGACTCGCCAAGAGGCTCGATGCACTTGTGCTGAATACCGATCACGCGGTGGTTGAGGACCTCGAAGTTGTGCAGGCCGTAGCCCCCGGCACTGCACCACTCGCCGATATCCCAACGTTCCAGATTTGTGCAGGCCGGGAGAATGATGTCGGCGAACTGCGTCTCCCCTTCCATGAAAATGGATTGGTTCACCACGAACTCGATGCTGTCGTGCCGGTAGGACTCCGCGAAACGCCCGGATTTCGTTGTAGTGCTGAACGCTGACGCGCCGTAGCGATAGATCATGTGAATCGGCGAAAAGCCCGGCGTGGGATAACTCATCGGTACGAACTGGCCCTCCTGGGAAAACCCATCCCAGGGATAACCCTCCGCCTCGCCGTTGATGATGGCCTCGGGAATTTTCTGTTTCGGAATCTGTTGATGTACCGGATTGACCGTCAGCACGTGGGGCATGCGCTGATAGTTGTTCACGGCATCCGCGGTGAAATTCAGGTCCCCGGAAATGCCGCCGTCCGCATAGCCGGGAAAATAGAACTGCATGTCCAGCGGCGCGCCGCCGATAAGACCACCGAGATTAATCCCGGGTTTACCCCAGCCCTGCATGGCCATCATCATGATCATGCTGCGCGCCCACTGCGTGCCCGTGGCGCCGCGGCAGGCGCCGCCGAAGCCAGTGCCACTCATGCCCAGCGAGAGATAGGTCTTCTTGCTCGCCCAGCGGCGTGCCAGCGCACGGACATCGCGCGCCGGTACACCGGTTTCCGGTTCCTGCCATTCCGGCGTCTTGGGCACGCCATCGGTCTGACCAAGGAGATAGGCCTGCCACTCCTCAAACCCGGTGGTCTTCTCCGCGACGTACTCCTTGTCGTAGAGATCCTCGACCAACCACACGTACATGATGGCGTGGGCCAGGGCCGGATCGGTCGTGGGTTTGACGGGAATCCACTTGCCGCCCAGAAGCTGCGCCGTTGGGTTGTAGTGGGGATCGATGTGTATGAAATCGAAGCCCAGCTCTTTGGCAAAGAGGCGGCGCTGCGTGGACTCAAAGGCGGCATAGGAAGCGTTCGTGCTCTCGGGGTCGCTGGACCAGAACACGATCTGTTCCGCTTCCTTCAGGCAGTCCTCCAGGGTTCCGTAGCTGGGAGGCGTACCCACGCGCTGGGAAAAGCCCACGTGGTGCTGGGCTCCCCAGAACCAGCCTTCCCAGCTGTCCGGGTTCATGGCCATGCGGGTGTAACCGATGAGATTGCCAAAGCGCATCATGGCGCTGAGGTAGTAACCGACGTTTCCCCACTGATGGTGCGAACTGTGCTGCAGGAAGATTGAACCGGGGCCGTGTTCGCGTTTCTGTCGCGTAATCTCTTTGGCGACGATGTCCAGGGCTTCGTCCCAGCTGATGCGCTCGTAGCCGGATTTCCCCCGATTCTGCGGATTGCGCTCTCCGTCCGGGTCGAAGTCGACGCGTTTCATGGGGTACAGCAAGCGGTTCTCCGAGTACACGGTGCTCTTCATGGAACTGCCGTGCGGTGCCACCGTGGTCTGGCGCTTGGGCGTGAACTCCCGTCCCCTGGCCTTGATGGTCCAGCTCGCCGCATCGTCTTCCGTGAACTCGATTGGGGTCATGCGCAGAATCCGACCGTCGCGCACGTATACATGCAGCGGCCCGCCATTGGTGATCGTGCTGTAGCGCATGCTCCCATCGGCCATGGCCTCGCCGAACTCAAAGCCTTCGTAGGCAGCACGCTGCATCAGCTGCAGGATCCAGTTGCCCAGGTAGTCCTCGCCCTGCACCTCCAGAAGGAAGTTCTTGGCCGCGTGAATTTTGTAGTGGATATCCGCATCGGGACGCATGATCTTCAGTGCCACGTCCACGGTCTTGAAGACCAGCGCCACGTCGGGTGCGGGATGAATCCCGGACTTCGAGGTCACTTTTCCGTCCTGGAACCGGAAGTAGCGGCCGACGCTGTTGTTTTTTACTTTGATCTGCACCACACAGTTGTGGCGGGCCATTTCAGACCGGAACGCCGCGCTTTTCTTTCCCGTGCGCTGCAACATGGGCGTGAGCGCGAAGAGGATCGTGCGGAAGATCAGGTTCTTCATGGTGTATTCCGAGACTGGAAAAGCGCTTACCTGGAGGAGCGCTTACACTTTGTTAAATTTGTTTATGTGTAAATATCGAATTTCATATTATGTAGTAATGCATATTTAGTCAAGGCCGGATGATCACATCTCCTGGCTGAGTTTCGGGCCTGTTCTTCGATGGGCCGTCTGTCGCAGTTCGCGAATTCTTCGATAAGAACGAGCAAGCAGATGGCGAAGGACCGATGGATTCGCGCATCGGCGCGCTGCCGACACGCAAGACGCCGTCGGGAGGATCCTGCGTCTCGAGGGGTATCGCCGTGGGTGCTGCGACGGCCGGTCCCGTCACGCATGACCTTGAGCGCATTCGGGTCCAATAAACCGGCGTCAGTCGCTGCTGCAGCTGTTGCACGGTTTAACTGAACAGCAGCGCTTAACCCCCTACGCTTTGGGCGGCCGAGGTAAGGTCATCGGTTGCCTTGCTGATTGCCGCCGCGACGGCATCCGGTCCCATCATCGTGTTTTGCACCAGGATTTCTTTCACGTCGCTTATACCGATAGTTTGCAGCCAAGCCTTTACATAGGTGGATTGGAAATCCAGGGGGTCTGGCTTCCCGTCTTTCGGGGCATAGTCACCACCGCGCGAGTAGATGATCGTCGCCGCGCCTGAGGCCAGTCCGCGGGGCCCCTTGTCATCGCGGGTAAACGTTATTCCCGGATGGTTGATGGCGTCGATGTAATGCTTGAAGGTGTACGGAATACTGAAGTTCCACATCGGTATGGCGAACAAATAGTGATCCGCGCCCAGGAATTCATCGGCGAGAGCAGTTATGGCGCTCCATTGCCGGGCCTCTTCGTCGGTCAGCTCCATCCCCATGAATGACTTCATCTTGGCCTGAGACACTTCGAGCGTGACGTCCGGCAGCTTTCGCTCGGACAGGTCGATCTGTGTCACGACAACGCCGTCCGGCAGCTCGCCAAGAAACACGCTGGCGGCCTGATTTGCCGCAGACTGATCGCCACGCGGCGAAGCCTTGATACAGAGTAACTGGGTCATATTTGCCTCCAAAAAAAACGTACGTACGGCGCTGCTACTCGCGCGATGAATAATGCGCTGACAGCCCGCAATCCGTGATAGCAGCGCGGGAAACGGAAGCGCTATCAGAACGCATAACGCAACTGCAGGCCGTAGGTCTCCGGTGGTCCCGGAACAAGACCGATCAACTGTGGCACCTGCGTGTGATTCAGCGACACCTGGAAGGATTCCTCCTCACCAATGTTGCGGATATACGCCAGGGCGGAGAAGTTTGAATTGGGTGAGCGATAGGCAAGGTGCGCATTCCAGAACGTAAAACTGTCTACCAGCTGACCTTCGAGAAAGTTTGCGGATAGCCAGCGCTCATCGGTGAAGTTCATGTTGATATGGAAATCCAGCTCACCGGTACTTCCCAGGTCGAAGGTATGCGTGTAAGACGCCCGCGCGACCAGTTCCGGCGACTTGGTCATATCGAAACCGGAGCAATCGATAAACAGCTCCGGGGTCGGCCCGGCCGGTCCCGGCACGTTGTTGCCGGTGGGCGTTACGGGACAGGTTGTCGGGGGAGTGAGCGCAGCACCTTGGAAGTAGCTGAAGTCGTCATAGGTAGCGTCCAGGTACTCGAAGGACAACGTCAGGAAGTCACTGCCCGTGGCGGCAAATTTGATGTCCATGGCTACGCCCTGGATCGTCGATTCACCGGCGTTCACCGTGTCCAGGCCGATAATCCCCTGCGCATCGGGCCCCACGAGGTTTTCCTGCTTGTCGTCATACTCCCAGTAGAACAGGTCGCCGTTCAGCTGTAGACGCCCATCCAACAATAGGTTTTTCATCCCAAGGGAAAGCGCCAGGAGTTCTTCGGGACCGTAGCCAGCGCTGGAAACGGCGGGCAGGCCACCCGCTTTGAAGCCCGTGCTTGCGGTGAAAAACACCAGAGTGTCTTCCGTCACGTCGTATTCGACGCCGGCTTTCCAGTCCCAGCTATCGTCACTGATGCTCTGACCGCTTTCCGGCCCAGATATGCGGCAGAAACGCAGCCCATTCTCGATGCCGGTCGTCAATTGCGGTGGGCAAGCTATCGCCTCATCGACGGAGAACCGATTGAAGTTATCCTTTTCCTGCGTTTCGTCGCTGTAGCGAAGTCCGGCGATCAGCCGCAGCCTGTCGCTGACGCTGTAGGTAACTTGACCAAAGAGCCCAAGAGCCTCGGTATTGATGTCAGCGAAAAGCTGGAGATTCTGCGCGATTCCCTGGTTGACCGCGTTGTATACCGATTGATCTTCTTCAAAAACGTTAACTCCGGCCACCCACTGAAGCGACTCCGTGTCACCGCTCAGGCGCGCCTCGAGAGAAAAAGTCTCGGACGTCTCCGGTTCGTCCTGACCGAACAGCTGACCGATCTGAAAGCGTACCGCGGTGCGCGTGAGGTAGGTTTGCTCCACGTCCTGGTAGGCGCCGACAATCGTAAGGTCGGCGAAATCGAGGTCCCATTCGAAGGTTGTACTCACATCCCAAAGCTGCAGGTCCTGATCCAACTCGGAGACCAGCGGATCGACCAGCGATATGAGGTTCGTACCCGGCGGAAACGGCGGTGTCGGTGCGGGGCCGACGACCGGAGCATTCTGTATCCAGGGGAACGCGATGTCCGGAGCGATCAGGTTGTTTTCCATGGCACCCTGGGCGAGCACCGCATTGCCTCCATCGGACAGGATGCTCTCCCAGGCGTCGCCGGAACCCACCCAGGTGGCGCCCGGGCCGCGGCCGCTGTATTCCGCGAACTGACCCTGCACACGCCAGCTTATGGAATCGCTCGGTGCCCACAAGGTGCTGATGCGGCCCGCCCAATGGCTGTCGTCGCCGGTATCGTCGGACATATAGCCATCGCGATCTATGGCGAAACCGGCGATGCGGGCAGCAAACGTGTCGCTGATCGGCAGGTTGATGGCGCCCTCAAACTGACCCTTACTGTAGTTCCCAACGTCACCCATAACGTAACCGCTGGTTTCACCCAGGCTCGCGCCGTTGGTAATCAGGTTGACGGCGCCGCCGGTTGCGTTCCGTCCATAGAGTGTGCCTTGCGGCCCTTGCAGCACTTCCACCCTTGCAAGGTCGAAGAAGTTCGCGCCCATAGCGGTAACCCGGGGGATGTAGACACTGTCTTTGCTCACGGCGATTCCGGGGGAGCTGAAGCCGGTCGCGGCGTCCGTACCGACGCCGCGGATGTAAAGCTGAAGCGCCGGGCCGGCCGCACCCACCTGGAGGGACGGCACATCGAACGCCAGGTCCACCATGTTGGTGATACCGCGTTCCTGCAGATCGTCGCTGGAAAGCGCCGAGATGATGAGTGACGTGTCCTGCAGGCTTTCTTCCCGGCGGCTCGCGGTCACCAATACCTCTTCGAGGATGGCGCGGTCGTCCTGGGCGTGGGCTGCTTGTTGTGACATAAGGCTGACGGCGACGGCAGCAGCAAGGGTGCCTAGCTTGAACAGGGGTCCGGACAGGCGTCCTGACAGAGGGCTGGGTGCGCACATAGATGACTCTCCGGCCAGTATTAGGTTTGTTATGTGGATGCGGAAACGCCTTTAATATGGTTGCTGACAAATAATATGTCAATAATATATGTGCACAAACATAAAATAAAGATTATGATTTGTCCGGTCGCTATTTTCTGTAGGCACCAGCAGGGCGTGCTGGGTATGGATGCGGGTCGGCGGCGTCTGCGCCCGCAGCGGCCTACAACATGTCGGCAGGCACAAAAAGAATAGGTAAAGCCATGCACATCGTTATCGCTGGGGGCACGGGTTTCGTCGGCCTGAACAGCGCAAAGGCCTTCGCCGGACTCGGGATTCGGGTCACTGTCACCAGCCGCAAGAGATACGACGCGGCCGGTGAGGCCGTGGCTGCGGAAAATGAGCTGATCGACGTTGCATACGTCAACCTGATGAGCGGTTCAGAGGTGTTCTCTCTCTTTGCCCAGCAGCGGTTCGACGGGCTTGTCATGCTCGCCCATGCGCACCAGTACGCGCGCACACGTGCAGCGAGCAATGCCATCTACCCCATGATTCTTAATTGCCTGCAGGCCGCCGCGGTAACGGGCGTGAAACGCCTTGTTCTGGGTAGCTCAAGGGCAATCTACGGCGGTCTTGAACCGCCCTTTCATGAGGACGCGACTTTCCCCGTGAAGGTGTCCTACGCGGGGACTATCGAGGAAAAGTTGGGTTTGCCGCACATACCGGAGTTCGAAACGACCGTAAAGCGCGTCGTTGAGATGATGGCCTTTGACTACTCCATCGCCATGCCAGCGCCTACCTCCGGTCTTGAGACGACCACGCAAAACGAAACAATGGAGGTCGTGGCGCTGCGTTACCCGATTCAGTGGGGCCCCGGCTATACGGCCATGGGGAATCCGTTCAGCCTCGTGGCCCACGCGGCTGCCGGGCGCATCGCCTCCCTCGAGGGGCGCACCGGCTACCTTGGCCTCTCGGTACAGGATTTCTGGAATCTGATTTCCGGCGGCGCGTCATGCTTTGTCAAGGACAGTGCCAGCGCTGTCGTGACGACGATGCTCGCACCCACCCTTCCGCATCACATCTACAACGTGAGCAGTGGCCTGAACAATGTTGCGAGGCACCAGTTGGAAGCCCTGTATGACATTGTTCCTGACGCGCGGGAGCGCGTGGGGATTGCCCCCGAGGAACTCGACGACAAGGGCAAACCGGATGACGGCTTTAACGCGGATCGACTGCGCGAGGACCTGGGTTGGCAGCCGAAGCACACCGAGGTGGGTGCGGCTCTTGAGGAATACGTGGACTGGCTGCAAGACAACCCGTTTTAGCCGCATTCGTTGCAAGTAGAGCGTTCGCAATGACAAGAACAAATCGGCAGGTGATTTTTGTGAAGCGTCCGGTCGGACGACCGACGCCCGATGTCTTTGAACTTGCGACGTCAACGGTTCGATCGCTGCAACCCGGCGAGTATCTCGTACGGAACCGGGTGATCGCCATGGACCCGGCACTGGTTTCGAGGATGCGTGATGAGGCGAACTACGCGGAGTCGGTGGCGCCCGGGGACGTGATGCACGCCTACAGCGTCGGTGAGGTCGTCGAATCGAATTGCGCGGAGGTTCCCGCGGGCCAGCTTCGCTGTGCGCGCTTTGGCATGCAGGAGTATGCCATTGCCGATCTCTCCCTCGGCGGGTTTCCCGTAGATACGGTATCAGCCCCGGATAGCTGGTTTTTGGGCGTGCTCGGAACCACTGGAGTAACCGCCTGGTTGAGCTTCCGGGACATCTGCGATCCCAGCCCGGGCGAAACGGTACTGATTTCCTCGGCGGGAAGTTCGGTCGGCACGGTAGTTGCGCAACTGGCGCTGGAGGCGGGATGCAAGGTGGTCGGTATTGTGAGCACGCCGGAGAAGGCCACTCGTGTGCAGGCAGAGTGGGGCTACCAGAAGGTGCTCAGCTACCGTGACAAGAGCATCGGGGAGCTGTCCGAGGAGCTCGCTGCGGCCTGTCCAGACGGGGTTGATGTCTACTACGACAACACCTCTGGTGATATATCCGAGGCGGTTCTGGACCACTACAACGTGGGGGCGAGGATCGCCGTGGTCGGGAGGATGGCGCTTTCGCACCTTGCGGACACTCGATTGGATGTAGGCAGACGAGACAACAACGTCATTCTATCCCGGCGCATTCGCAAACAGGGCTTTGTGCTGACGGACCACCTGTCTCGCATGCCCGAGGCGGTCGGCGCGTTGGCAGAGAAGATCAAGGCGGGACGACTGCGCGTGCAGGAGGATGTCCTCGAGGGTATCGAGAAGGCGCCCGAGGCATTCTTTCGCATGCTCGACGGAGAAAGCCGAGGGAAGCAAATTGTGCGCCTGAGTGGTACGGGCTGAGACTTGATCGGAACGACCTTGTCCGTACTGAACAAGCGCCTGACTTCCCGCGGCTCTGAGATCCTCCTGGGGTCGTAAGCACCGCTCAACGCACAGAATTCGCCACAACCCTTCGCGACGCCGGTCGCGGCGTTAGCGCTTGACGCTGCGAGGCGGCCCCGGTCCAGCCAATGCATCACCCGGGCCCACTTGGACTGCGCGCCGCGAGCCAGTTCGATCCCGCCTTCACGGCCCTCCCTACCCCGCTCACCCTGAAGCAGAGTAGCTCACCACTCGGTCGTCCAGAACTAAGGGAAAATCATCTTGCGCTTTATTAGACACTTGGCTAATATTACCTTTATTAGCTATATGTCTAATTAAACGCAAAAATAAGAGAGGGTAGTCACCATGTCAGTTGAGCAGCTAGCGACCGGCCAGATCCGGCCGGTCACCGACGAAGAAATCCAACACTACAAAACCTACGGCGTCGTCCATTTACCGGGGATACTGGATGCGGACCTGGTCACCCGGATGGAGCACGTCTTCATGGAAGTGATGGTTACGGAATCCCAGGGGCTGGCCAGTTCTGATTTTGAAGAACTGGCGAAGGGCCTTGAAGCTCAGGGTCTAGAGATTCTGACCGAGAAAGAAGATCAACAAAGTGTATCCGGCAAAGTTCAGGGTAAGTTCAAAGCTGGCAGCTTCAACTGCTACAACTACCCATCCCTGAACAAGCTCGGACAGCAGGCGCCCTTTGGGCAAATTGCGGCGGAGCTCATGGGCGCCAGCCGCATCTGCTTTTATGGCGACCAGCTTTTTTGGAAGCAGCCCAACTCGCGGCAACGCACGGCCTTTCACCAGGACGCCACCTATTTCCATCATGAAGGCGATCAATGCTGCACCTTCTGGATGCCCATGGAAAAAGTGGACAGGGAAAACGGCATGATGGGATACGCCAGGGGCTCCCATCGGGGCGAACTCTACAAGCCGAACCTTTTCGTGAGCCAAGCGTCCTTTCCCGGATCCGAGGGGAAACCACTTCCCGACGTTGAGGGCAACGAAGAGCAATTTGATGTCGTGTACTACCCGGCTGAACCCGGCGATATCATCGTCCACCACGTAAAGACCTGGCACGGGTCAACCGGAAATACGAGTGCTAGCCGTCATCGTCGCGCTCTCACGCTGCGCTATCTGGGCGATGATGTCCGCTACCTCGAACGCCAGGGAACACCGCCGGACTCACCAAAAAGTGCACACCTGAATGACGGTGACCCCATCGAGTGTGAAGAATTCCCACTGATGTGGACCCGCGAGAAGGGATTCTTTGCGTAGGCTACACCCACCTGGCTCATCGAGCGCATCAATGCGGGAACGGTGATGTCCCGCGTAGCCTGAAAGTAGTCGTACCCCAGTGAATAGTCAGCTAGCACGTCGTCGACGCGGTCGTCCTCAAAGCAATGAGGAGGCCGTATCACGCGACCAAATCCTCCATGCTGCCATCGAAGCGTTCGCCGCCTCGGGTTTCGAAGCCATGTCCATTCGCGCACTTACTCGTGAGCTAAAGGTAAGCCACGGCCTGATTCACCATTACTTCGGCTCCAAGCACGAACTGTGGGAGGCATGTGTCGATGTGTACTTTCGAGCACTCCGCGAAAAACTGATCAGCCTGGCGCCGGTGCCGGAGAAGTCCACGCGCCCAGAGGAAGCCGTACGCGAGTTTATCCGGGTTTCAGTACGACTCTCAGCACGATTTCCCGGCTGTGTGCGCATACTCCTCGACGAGGGCGCAAGAGGAGGCGAGCGTCTCGACCACCTGCTATCCGAATATCTTGAACCCGTGGGAAAGGCCTGGATGCAGGCTATAGAACAACTCGATAAAAGTGCAGGAATACAGGCCCCCGATGGTAGGACCCTGTTCTTCCTGATTACGTTTGGTGGCTCCATACCCTTTTGCGCGCCGGTACTTGCGGCGCATTTTGACGGCGAACCATTGCAGACAGATGTTGCCATTGACCGACATGCTGATCTGGTGGCCAATATGCTGGTTGACGGCATTCGTTCGCGACCAGAGTGAAACGGGGGGTTCGCTTTGCAAGATGCTTCGACGCTGCGCATGTCGTTGTGTCGGTCTTACCGCTCTCGCAATCAGCGTTGGCCCGCCATCTCAGAGCCCATGGACCATAGACTCACAGTCATCCGACACCACGCTCACGACCTTCCCAAAAGGGTTTGCGTAACTCTGTTTTCAGGACTTTACCGGCCCCGGAAAGCGGCAGAGGCTCCTGTCGGTAGGTGTAGCCTCTTGGACACTTGTAGCCGGCGATCAATGACTTGCAATGCTCCGTCAGCTCCTCGTCTGATGCCTCGCTGCCTTTCTTTAGAATTACGATAGCGTGCACGACCTCGCCCCAGGTGTCATCGGGGATACCGATCACAGCGACCGCTTCAACGGAGGCATGGGTCGACAGCGCGCTTTCGACCTCGGCGGAGAAAACGTTCTCTCCGCCGCTGACGATCATGTCTTTGAGCCGGTCGACAATAAAAATGAATCCATCGTCGTCGCGATAGGCGCCATCACCCGTGCGAACCCAGCCGTCACGCAGGGTCTCGGCGGTCCGCTCCGGGCGGTTCCAGTAGCCGGTCATCGCCCCCGGTGAGCGGGTGACGATTTCGCCGACTTCACCGTTGGGCAGGTCCGCCCCGACTTCATCGCAGATGCGCACTTCAACGCCCATGGCGACTTTCCCGGCGGAGCGCAGCTTTCCGGCATGCGGCCCCTCGAGCACGTGGTTTTCCGACGGCAGCAGGCTGATGATCGGGGCCATTTCCGTCTGCCCGTAACCCTGCACCCAGTTCACCCAGGGAAGCTGGTCGAGGAGTTGTTGCATCAGACCTCCGGGCATGGGCGATGCCCCATAGGCCACACTGCGCAGACTGCTCAGGCGCCCGGCATCGAAGTCGGGATGATTCACCAGCATGCCGAGCATGGTGGGTACGAGTACGGACTGCGTAACACCCGTCTCTTCAATCACGTTCATCAGTGCGTTCGGATCGAAGCTCGGCAGAAACGCGTGACAGATTCCCGCGACCGTCGCTGCGCCCGAGAACGCACCGTCGGCAAGGTGGAACATGGGGGCCGCGTGAAGGAACACGTCGCCTTTCACAGTCCGGAAGGCCTGCCCCATGCTGATGTTGTTGAACCATAGCGCCCGCTGGGACAGCATCACTCCCTTGGGAAAGCCGGTGGTGCCGCCGGTGTAATAAAGGCCCGCGAGGTCTTCACCCGCCCGGCCCGCGTCTTCGCAGGGGGAGCCGCTGGCGATCAGCTCTTCGTAATCCAGGCAATTCGCCGGGATGGCACCCTCGCCGAGGAAAATGGTCGTGCCGACTTCTGTGTCTTTGAGGATATCCTCAAGGCTCGGGCTGAACGCTTCATCGACGAAGAGAATCTTCGCACCCGCGTCTTTCAGCGCGTAGGCGCTCTCGGGCGGCGACCAGCGGGTGTTCATCGGCACCACGGCCGCGCCAGCCCACCAGACGGCAAAAAAGTACTCGAGGTAGCGATCTCGATTGATAGCAAGAATGGCGACCCGGTCGCCGGGTTCAACCCCCATCTCCCGCAGGACGCCGGCGAGCCGGGTCACGCGATCCAGCATGGTTGCCCAGTCTTGCTCTCGATCCAGGAAGCGGGTCGCCGGTGCCTTGGGAGTGCTGCGAGCGTTGTTCTGGAGAAAGTGAGTCAGGGAGTACATAGCGACCTCTATATTATTGCTATGGGACTGCGGCCCGGTGTCGGGCCGCGTGGGCCGTGCGTTTATCTACCGCTGTCGCTAGTAGGCTGAGAAATCCGCCGGGCGTTTCTCCAGAAACGCCGAGAGTCCTTCCTTGCACGCTGGGTTGTCGAGCATATCGACGAAGGTGTCCATTTCTTCGCGATTGGCCTTTCGCATGGCCTCCCGGTATGGGCCATTGATGAGCCGCTTTGACTCAATGAGCGCATCCCGCGGGTAAGCCGCCAATATCTTTGCTCTGCGCTGAGTTTCTTCCGCGAGCTTTGCATCGGGAACAACGTCCAATACCAGGCCGATTTCCCTGCACTGCTCGGCCGTGTACCAGTCTCCGGAGGTCAGCAGCCAAAAGGCCTGCTGATGCCCGATCAATCGAGGCAAGGCGGCGGTGCTGCAGGCCTCAGGCACGTTTCCCAGCGCCGTAAAGGGGCAACGCAGTCTCGCACTCTCCGCCATGATGGCGACATCCGCGTGGGAGAGCACCGTCGCACCCCAGCCAACGCCGGTTCCATTCACTCCCATTACGATCGGCTTCGGGAAATCGATAAAGGTATTGAACATTTTGGGCACGGCGTAGTTGAACATCCGCACGTGCTCCTGTGCGTTCGGTGTTTTCAGGGCGCCCACATCCATCCCCGAGCTGAAAAGTTTGCCCTCGGCGGTGAGCACCAGCACGCGCACTCCGTTGTCGCCCCCAGCGGCTTCGAGCAGTTCGATGAGTTCATCAATCGCCTGGGGGCTCAGCGCGTTCATGGCATCAGGCCGACTGAGCGTCAGCGTGCGCACGAAATCCTGATCATCAACATTCCACATCACTTTTCTCCTTGCGCGGGGCAGCAGGCATTGAATTTGTTGCCGTCCATATCCCTGAAGTAGGCACAGTAAAATCCGGCGGGGCGCACGCCCGGCTCGCCTTCGCAGGAGGCGCCGAGCTCGATGGCCTTCGCATACACACGATCGACGTTCTCCCGCGTGCCTGCCGCCAGCGCGATCATGCTGCCGTTGCCCACCGTTGCGTCGTTCTTATCCAGGGGCGAGCACACGCCGAGAAACGGAGAATGAAGATCCGTGCCGTAAAACGAGATGTGCGCGAAGTCCATGAAGCGTTTCATACCCAGTTCGCCGAGGACGCCGTCGAAAAACGCATTGGCCCGATCCCGATCGTTCGTGCCGAGCATGATGTAGGCAAACATGTGTGACTCCCGTTCGTGAATTCTAGGTTTCCGTATTGATGCTGTCGTTGGACGCGATCGTCGCGCCGAGCGTGGCGTAGCGCTTTTTCGTATCGGCACTCCAGCCATCGACCTCATCTTTGGGTATTCCGTAGGTCAGGCCGCGCTCCACCCCGGGTCTCGCTCTCACGCGGTCGACCCAGGCGACGACGTTGCGGTGCCCCGTGATATCGATCTTGCTCCACTTCCAACCACGGACCCACGGATAGCAGGCGATATCGGCAATGGTGAAGTTCTCACCGCAGATGAACGGCTGGCCTTCGAGTTGCTTCTCCAGCACTCGCAGCAGCCGCTGGGCCTCGTTGCTAAAACGTTGCAACGGGTGCGCTTTTTGCTCCGGGGGTACATCGTCCATATAGCGCGTGTAGGAAAGCTTGTTGCCGAAAATCGGCCCGATACCCGCGGCCTGCCAGAACACCCACTGGATGACCTGCCAGCGGCTCTCGTCCTGGGGAAGCAGCGGCGTCGGGTACTTTTCAGCGAGGTAGAGAAGAATCGCGCAGCTTTCCATCAGTCTCAGGTCACCGTCGACGAAACCGGGTATTTTCTGATTGGGGCTGATGGCCGTGAAGTCCGGCCGGAACTGCTCTTTGTCGACGAGGCTGACGTGGTGCACGTCGACTGGTGGCAAGGCGACGCCCGCCTCCTTGAGTTCCTCCAGCATGATGCTGACCTTCCAGCCGTTGGGCGTTCCCCAGGTCCACAATTCCATTGCTTTGTTTTTCATGGCTACTCCAAGCCCTCACCGCCGTGCATACAGCACGGGTGAGTGATGAGTTTTCCGACGTCTGGACTTAGCGGACAACTGGGTGTGATCTTGTGCGCTGCGGTGAACTGTGCCCGGGCCGCTGCGCGGCGACCGCCATGGCGAGGTCGCGCAACAGCCGACCCTGGGTAGGGCCTCGAAGCAGTGGTCCATGACGGTCCGATGCGTTCGCAAAATCATTGCTGACAAACATATATTAGTCTTTTTATTTTGGTTACAAACAAATAAAAGCAGGAATTTTGCCGAAGCGCAAGGGCAACAACTGCCATGGCCATCAAATCTGCCGGTTGAGCACCCCGAGCGATACACCGAGTCTGAGCCTGGCCAGATCGCCACGGGGCTGCCGCCAGCACGACACGAGCCGAGTTTTCGTTGTCTAAATTATTTTAGTTACAAACATATTATTTGACGTTTTACTTGCTTTGCTACAAATTTAAGGTACGCTTTCGAATCAGAGAACAATAATCAGTGGAGTCCGCAACGTGGCTACAGAAGATCCGCACTTTCCCGTCCTCATTGTTGGTGGCGGTCCCGTAGGCCTCATGATGAGCTGCCAGCTTTCTCGCCACGGGGTCCCGTCATTGCTGGTAGAGCAGAACGAAGGCACCACTGATCACCCCCAGGCTCACGTCGTGAATCTTCGGACGATGGAGCTGTTTCAGCAGATGGGCATAGCGGACGACATCTACGCGGAGTCGCTGAGCCCGGAATGGGCTAGCGCTGTGCGCTGGGTGTCCAGCATGACCGGTACCGAGTACGCACAAATCTCCACAGGCCCGACGGAAGAGCAGATGATCAGCGCTGCCCAGATAACACCCGCGATCCCGGCGTCCTGCCCTCAGGATCGCGTCGAGCCCGTGCTCCTGGCCAAGGCAAAACAGGGACTCGGCGACATCTGGTACGGCGCAAAACTAATTCAGCACACAAGGCTGAACAAAGGTGTTGAAGCCGTTATCGAGAAGGCCGGAGAGCGGCTGACGGTGCGCGCCGACTGGCTGATTGCCAGCGATGGGGCCGGCAGCGGTATCCGCCGCGCCGAAGGCATCGACATGGAAGGACTGGGTGCCCTGGCTCATATTGTTGGCATTTATTTCCATGCGGATATCGGGCACCTGCTGCAGGACAAGCCGGCAATTCTCTACTTTCTGGTTGACCAGGAAGAGTCCGGCATCGTCATCACCATGGACGGCGGCAAGCGATGGGTGATGCATGCGAGCTGGGACGAAGCGCGCCAGTCTTTGGACGATTTCAGCGTTGAGCGCTGCCAGGGGATCGTCAGGCGCGCCATCGGCGCCGATGTCGATGTGGATATCCGCTCGATCAAACCCTGGACCATGTCCGCCCAGGTGGCGTCTCATTATCGAAATGGGCGCGTTTTTCTCGCCGGCGACGCCGCCCACCGCTTTCCGCCGACCGGCGGTTTCGGGCTCAACTCCGGAGTACAGGATGCGCACAATCTCGCCTGGAAGCTGGCGGCCGTTGTGCAGGGCAAGGCCGGAACCGGGCTCCTGGACAGCTACGAAGACGAGCGCAAACCCGTCGCGCTGATCAACTGCGATTTCAGTGCCCGCAATGCCATGGGCATCGGTGACGTGAATGGTCCGGGAGCCAAAGAGAAAGCCCGCGCCATTGCCTCGGGCGAACGCGAGGCCGCCGATGTCGCGGCTGAGATTCAAGCCATCGCCGAGCGGGAACGGGCCCACTTCGGTGCGCTGGGCCTGGACATCGGTTTCCACTACGAGCGCGGCGCGCTTATACCCGACGGGACAGAGGCGCCGAGCTACGACAATCCGGAGCTTGAGTACGTTCCCACGGGTCGGCCCGGCGGGCGCGCACCGCATGCCTGGGTCACCGTCAATGGCGAGCTGAAGTCCACGCTTGCCGTATTCGAAGGGAACATGACGCTCCTTGTGGACGGCGATAGCAGACTCTGGAACAACGCCACGGCGGCCTTCCCGTTTCCGCTTTTGGTGTTGGCTATCGGGACGGACATCATCGCAGCCGAGGGCTCCCTGGCGACGATGTACGGACTGGAAGGGGGCGCCGTGCTGGTCCGCCCCGATGGTCACGTTGCGTGGAGGAGCCGCACCGCGGTGGCCGATGCCGAAGCCGCGCTGCGCGTTGTCGGCGAGCAGATTCTGGGTATCACAGCGGCGGAGGATGCAGCGTAATGAACATGGTGTTCGACCCCAAAGCCAAGCCGATCAAGCTTGCGCACATTGTGCTGAAGACCAGCCCGCGGCGCTGGGAGAAGATGAAGGAATTCTACAAGCTGTTGCTTGGTGCAAAGCTGGTCATGGAAGCGCCCATCATTGCTTTCCTCACCTATGACGATGAGCACCATCGCCTTGCGATAGCGAAGTTCCCCTTTATGTTGCCCAAGCTCTCACTCTTCAGGGGCGTGGATCACGTCGCCTTCACTTTTTCTTCCCTGAACGATCTGCTGGCAACCTACGAGCGGATGAAATCCGGCGGTGTCGACCCGGTGTGGTGTGTACACCACGGCGGCACCGTATCTATTTACTACCAGGATCTGGACAGGAATCTCGTCGAAACGCAGGTGGATGTCTTTGAGAGTATCGAGGCCACCAACGAATACATCGATTCCGACGACTTTCAGACCAACCCCATCGGTGTCGACTTTGATCCGGAGGAATGGATACGCCGGCTGAAGGCTGGTGAGCCGGAAGACAAGGTTTCCCGCCGGGTCTCCAGTGGACCCAGACACCCCTCAACGATACCAAGGCCAATCCAGGGAACGCTTCACTGGCTGCTGAGCAAACTCGCACCTGCCCCCCGGAACCCGGCCTAGAAGGACATAACAATGAGACTTGTGACATTCAGCGACGGGGCATCAACCCGCATCGGTGCGCTCCGCGGAGACCGCGTCGTGGACTTTTCCCTGGCGGATCCGGGCCTGCCGGGCGACATGATTGCCTTGCTGCGCGGCGGCGACGAAACCATGGATCGCGCCCGGGGGGTCGCTGAGTCGGCGGAGCCTTCCCTGCAGCTTGATGCGCTGACCCTGCATAGCCCCGTGCTGAATCCAAGGAAACTGATGGCCATTGGTCTGAACTACATGGACCATTTCAATGAAGTGCCCGAGGAGGTCAAAAAGCGCGCCGGATTCAAGATTCCCGAAACGCCGATCCTCTTCAACAAGCAGGTCACGTCGCTTACGGGCCCCTTCGACCCCATTCATCTGCCGCCGGAATCCAGTGAGCTGGATTACGAGGCGGAGCTGGCTGTCGTGATTGGCAAGACCTGTCGCCGGGTGGCGCCGGACGATGTCAGTAAAGTCATTGCCGGCTACACGATTGCGAACGATGTCTCTATCCGCGATTGGCAGCGCGCAGCGCCCACCATGGTCATGGGGAAGTCCTGGGATACGCATTGCCCTCTGGGGCCGGCGCTGGTGACGCCGGATGAGCTGGGCAGCCCGCTTGACCTGCGGGTGAAGCTGACGGTCGACGGCGAAGTCCGGCAGGAGTTTCAGACCGCGGACATGTTGTTCGATATCGCGACGCAGATCTCCTACATGTCCACCGCCTTCACCCTCGAGCCGGGAGACGTGTTGCTTACGGGCACGTCCGCCGGAGTGGGCTTTTTCTGGCCGGGCGGTGGTTTGCTCAAAGACGGAGAGGTCGTGCGCATCGAGATTGAGCAACTCGGCGCCATAGAAAACACCGTGGTGGCGGATCCGGGAGAATCGTTCATCCGCTGATGCCGTCATGCGCAAGCTGCTTCTCCTCCTGCTGACTCCGCTGCTGGTGGTATCGCTGCCCGCCCTGGTAGCGCTGTTCGTCTGTCGCGGCCGCCGCTACGAGCGGAGATCGGGTATCCAGCCGTATCGGGTACCCAGCGAACACCCCCTTGAACTGTATTTCATGCCCCTGTCCCTGTGTTCCAGCAAGGTGCTGTTTGCGTTGAAATCCGCAGGGTGTGATGTCCATCTGAAGGAAGTCGACATTGGCCATTTCGGCCGCTTCGAGCAGTTGGAAGCGTCCTTTCTGCGGCTTAACCCCAATGCCTGCGTGCCCGTGCTGGTTCACGATGGCAGACCTGTTCTGGAGTCGGATGAAATACTGGCCTACCTGTCCCATAAGCTCGTTCCCGGAGCTCTGAAGCCCCCGGAGGAAGATCAGCATGCTGCGGAGGCGATGCAGTACTGGACCGAGCGCGGCGGTTTCGTGGACATGCGGGGCGCCATGATCGATAAAGCGGGAGCGGCGGTCGCAGCACTGTCCGCCCCCTTGTTCGCGATCGACCTCCAGTACATGCGCCTGCCGACCCTGCTCGGCGCGCTGGTGAAACATCCCCAGCCGCAAATTGTTGCACTCAAGCTCGCCAATTGGTTTCTGGGGGCGATCAAGCCACCTCCCAGAATGATCAACGAGGCCTTTACCACATTGACGGACTGTTTTTCGACGATGGAGGCCAGTCTGTCGTCCGGTGGCGACTGGTTAAGCGGCGACGAATTTACGCTCGCTGACGTGACCTGGGCGGCCAATCTCGCGCGGCTGGATATGTTGGGAGTTTTGGCGTTTTTTCTCGAGGGGCGACCCGCGCTGTGTGCTTATTGGCGCAGGCTCCGGCAGCAGCCTGGGTTTGCGGACGCATTCATCACTCCGCTGTCGCAAAGCGCCGAGTATAGGGAACTCCAGCGCGTGGCGAAGGAGGCCAGAGCTCGATGTGAGAGCTCCGGCGTTGCGCGAACTTATGGGTGGACGCCGGCATGAGCCCAATCTAAATATGCACATAAGCAAGCTATGTGCATTTTAATTTGTCATAATACACATTTAGCATGCTATGCTATCCCGCATTGACTAGATACTTAGCACCGACCCCGTAGGCGACCTGAATACGGAGCTGTTTCAACGCTATGGCGACGAATACTCCACGCGCACTAGACCTGGCGTACATACGTTTCAGCGCCCCCGATCTGACGCTGATGGCAACGTTTCTCCGTGATTTCGGTATGCACACCGTGCTGGAGAAAGATGCGCAGGGGGAGCCCGTTTTGTATGGGCGGGGCACCGACCCCATTCCCTATCTGCATGAAACGGTTTTGGGTGATCCCGCATTCATAGGTCTGGGTTTTCTGATGCAGTCCCGCGAGAACCTGGAGGCCGTCGCGGCTATGCCAGGTGCGTCGTCTATCGACCCCGTGTCTGGTCCCGGCGGCGGGGAACGGGTGCGCTTTGTGGATCCTCAGGGCTACGAAATCGACGCGGTCTTCGGTCGTGAGTCCGTTCAGGAACTGCGCTCACACACACGAGTACCGCTCAACAGCGGAGTCGCTCGGGTGCGCCTTCGCGAACCGGTGCGCCTGAAACGCGACCCATCGCATGTGAAGCGCCTGGGTCACTGTGTGATTTACGTGGCGGACTTTCGCGAGAGTGAGGCCTGGTACAAGGAGCGCTTTGGCCTTATCAGTTCCGACGAGATCCAGAACAACACCCGGGAGCGGACCATAGGCGCTTTTATGCGCTGCAATCGCGGGGAGCATCCCGTCGATCACCACACCTTGTTTCCCGTTGAGAGCGAGCAGCGCGGTCTGCAGCATGCCGCCTTCGAGGTCAGCGACTGGGACGACCTGATGTTGGGGCATGACCACCTCGCCGGGAAAGGCTATGAGCATCGTTGGGGCATTGGAAAGCACATTCTGGGCAGCCAGGTGTTCGATTACTGGCACGACCCCTTCGGGAACAACCTTGAGCACTTCACGGATGGGGATCTGTTTGACGAGGGACATCCGATGGAGACCCACGGCGTTGATGCCCTACGGGCGGTCCAGTGGGGACCGGGTGGATAGCTGCGCTGGGCGGTGTTAGCGGCGCGACTACAGACCCGGTGCACTCAGGAAACCCGGTAAGACGGAGCGATATAGATGGCTCCAGCGCAAAACCATAAAAAAACGGATTGGCGGACATGGAAACTACTCAGGTACTGATCTCCGGCGGCGGCCCCGTCGGTTTAATGCTGGCCCTTGAGCTGAATCACCAGGGCGTCGAAGCAATCCTGCTCGAGCGAAACCCGCAAACCACGCGTCATCCCAAAATGGACATCACCAATGGGCGAAGCATGGAGCTGTTTCGCCGTCTGGGTCTTGCGCAGAATTTGCGCGATGTTGCCGTGCCCGAGGATCATCCCGTATCGGTGATCTGGTGCACGAATCTTGCGGGCGAGGAGTTGGCCCGCTTCGACTACCCCAGCGTGGCCGAGACCCGCCGCGCACTGCTTGAAGCCAATGACGGTACGATGGCCCTCGAGCCGGGCATGCGGGTCTCGCAGATACTGCTGGAGCCCGTGTTGAAAGACTGGCTCGACCAGCATTCGCCGCACGTCACCACGATGTTCGGCTGGGCGCTGGAATCCTTCGAAGAAGACGACCAGGGGGTGACCGCTACCGTCCGCCATAGCGAAACAAATGATACGCGGAAGATCCGCTGTGCTTATCTTGCCGGCTGTGACGGCGCCGGCAGCGTGACGCGCCGCGCTCTGGACATTCACATTAACAACATCACCGTGCAGCACTTCCTGGACTCACCGGACCGCAGCGATTTCCACGACGAGCCCTGGGGCGAGGAACGCCCCGACACACCGCGCCCGGAGTTCCGCTACATGATTCATTGGACCTCCAAGGATCTGGACCTCTTCGAGCGCTTCGGGACGGCCTGGCATATCCAGTCACCGGAAGGCTGGTCCATCATCTCCCAGAATGATGTGGATACCTGGACCATCCACATCCCGCCAAAGTGCTACCCCAACATCAGGGAAGCCGATCCCAAAGAGATTCTGTTCAGCGTTCTCGGCTGTACCTTCGACTGCGACATCAACATCAGCAACGCCTGGAATC
Organism: Pseudomonadota bacterium; assembly: GCA_039818725.1. GTDB lineage: Bacteria > Pseudomonadota > Gammaproteobacteria > Pseudomonadales > Halieaceae > Congregibacter. The sequence continues at coordinate 16,363 of JBCBTK010000010.1, read as the reverse complement.
CTCGCCTTGGCATCGCCGATAGCTACGGCTCGGGGCGCGTCTGGCTGGCCGGTGACTCGACTCACCAGGTGATCCCCACCGGGGGCTATGGGATGAATACGGGCATGGGCGACGCCCTGGCGCTGGGCTGGGCGCTCGCCGCAAACGTCAACGGCTGGGGAGGTCCTGGATTGCTTGCGGCCTACGAAATCGAGCGCCGCCACGTGGGTGCCCGGAACCGCTGGGCATCGGCCAGACATTCGTCAATCCGAGCAAAAATCGTGATGGCCTGCCCGGAAGATCTCCACGCCGACGGGGACGCCGCCGATAAAGCCCGCGCCGAGATCGCGGACCTCATCCAGGAGTTGGGTAATCTGGAGAACCACGCCTGGGGAATTGAATGGGGATATCGCTACGACGATTCACCGGTGATATGCCAGGGCGAAGGGGACCCGCCCGCCTACGAATGGGAACACTATGAGCCGAGCAGCTGGCCAGGGTCCCGCGCTCCCAATCTGTTCCTGCGCGAAGATCAGTCGCTCTACGATTTGTTTGGTGCAGGTTTTACCCTCCTCAATCTCGACGCGGTATCGGGCGAGGCACTACAGGACGCCGCCGCCGATGTGGGCATGCCCCTGAGGGTATTGTCGCTGAACAACGACAAGCTCCGGGAGCTTTACGATTACCCTCTGGTACTCGTTCGACCCGATCAGCACATCGCCTGGCGCGGCAGGCAGCAGCCGGCCAGTGACGATGCACGAGCAATTATTGACCGCGTGCGAGGCGTGTAGTCTCACTCCGCTCTCAACGCCTGCCGGAAACCTTCGGTCGCAAAGGCGTTGTCAGCGAGCGCCGCGTACGGTTCTTTCCGCTAATCCTGAGTCCCAGGTTGGAGGCCCACCATGACACCCACGAATTTTGAAGAAACCGTTCTGGCTGCAAACCGACAGCTGGGCGACAACCCGCGACACCGAACCGTCGGCAGCGTCACCGGGCGGCCCCGATTTGAGTTGTATCACTCGGCTCCCTCACTGTGTTCGCACAAGGTGCGGACAACGCTCGCAGAGCGGGGTGTGCCCTATCGATCGCACGACTTGAACATCATGCTCGCCGGACGCGCGCTGCCCGAAAACTATCACCCTAGCTACGTTCGCATGCGCCTGCTGGGGAAGGACGATCGTGCTTTCGTCAGCGCCTATAGCGGCCAGAGTTCCGTGGCTACCGAGGGCCTGGATGCCTGCGTGGTGCCGACGCTCGTTGATCACGAGCAACAGCGCGTTGTCGTCGACTCCAGTGAGATCTGCAAGTACGTTGATCGGTGCTGGGAAGCCGACGGCCGTCTGATCCGGGATGGGATGGAGGACGCGGTGCAGGCCCAGCTCGACATCATCGACCGCGCCCCGCATGTCGCAGCGCTTTATGGCGCCAACCCCGACGGCGATCGTCGTCCCGGCGACATGCCCCGGGTGCTACGAGGCGTGCAGGACAAGAAGATCAAAACGCTGCGTCGCGTCATGCGCGGGCTCGACCCAAAGGATCCGCTGCTTGCCGCCTATGAAAGCAAGATTGCAAAAGAGTCGGGGAGCAAAACCTTCGTCAACACCCCGGAGGCTATGCGCGATACCTACGCCGCCATGCGCGCGCATGCGAAGGACCTGGAGTCGCAGCTCGCCACCCATGACGGTGAATGGGCCCTGGGCGCGGAGTTTACGCTCGCCGACGTCGTGTGGGCCTGCAGCCTGTTCCGACTGAAGTGGTTGGGACTGGGCGATACCTTCGAAGGGAACCCCGAGACCCCAAGGGTCGACGAGTACGCGCAGCGCTCCTTCGCCCGGCCCGCGTTTCGGCAGGCGGTGGTCGATTGGCCGTCGGCCTATGGCCCCTGTGACTACATCCCCGAGTATGCGGGGCCGGCCAACCAGAAGCGCCTTAAAAGGGAACTTCTGAAACGCTTCAGCCCACTGAAAATCGTGTTTGGGTAGGGCCTGCCGCTACTTCAGGAATTTCAGTTCGCACCTCTTGGGAGACGCCATGGTGGCACCCTGGACCTTTCTTCGATGCCTCTTTCTAACGTAGCCCGCTGTGAATCGACCGGCAGTTCGTCATCAGTGCCGCACTTGCAGGTGCCCAGCTACGGCGGCATAGGATATTCGCGTCGGACGGGTGCTGGAAGGCGAAGCTGCGCCGAGGCCGGGCCAATCAGGCGGGATCAGTCTCTTTGACTCGGCGCGATGCGGGCACCAAAAAGTCGACCAGCATGTTTGCGTGTTCCTCGACCACGTCCGGATCCGTAACGTCGATGCCGTGAACGTCATAGACCTCGGGTGCCATGGTGTACATGGTCGCTCCCGCCCCGATATACAGGTAGTACCAAAACACAAACTCCCGATCGTTGAGATCCAGATCGCTCTGCACCATCGACTTCAGCAGCGCCTTCGCGGGTTTGACATAGTTTTGCGTCAGCCAGCGCAGGCGCCAGCTGTCCGCCTTGCCTTCCTGCAGCATGAGCCGATGCAACTCGGGGCGTTTTGACGAGAAGCGGACCAGCGTACGAAGCATCAACGCGATACGGTCGCGCGGCGCGAGATCTTTGAGCAGCTCGAGTCTGGGCTCGGAAAACAGCTGCAGCTCGTCGAAGATATTGGTAGCCGCGGCGCGCCACAGTGCCTTCTTATCGCCAAAATGATAGCTCGCCAGGTTGCGTTGTACGCCGGCCGTGGTCTCGATCTCCCGCAGGGTGACGGCATCATAGGCTTTCTCCGAAAACAGTCTCACCGCCACGTCGAGCAGACGCTTGCGCGTGATTTCGGAACGCTCCTGCGTTTTTCGTTTGACCTGCTGTTCGGCGGCTTTTGTGGCCATGGCTCTGCTCTCTTTGGGGGAAGAAGGTTCTGTGACCGGGCTACATCCCACACTTATAAAATATGTTGACACCCAAAATAAGCGCGCATATATTTTGTCTGTACGTAAGTATTGTGTCGCTAACGGCCCAGATTATCAATCTCTAATTGCCATAATCGGCCATCCTTACCGGAAGCGTGAACAAAGAACGTAAAGAAGTATTTTCGCGTCCAGCGTAAGTCGCTCTTTACAGCTAAGCCTAATTCCAAGAAGAAATACAAGCTACTGGCGACAATATGAAAACTTCGCTATCGCTCGCGACCGCAGGCTTTATTCTGGCGCTGACCCTGGAGTTTGCCCATGCGCAGCCTCCGTCTCCCACGCCGGAACTCACCGTGCGCCCCAATGTGCTGATTATCGTGGCGGACGATCTGGGTTGGTCCGACATCGGTGCCTTCGGCGGTGAGATACGCACGCCCACGCTTGACTCGCTGGCACAGGACGGCGTCATGATGACCCAGTTCTACGTGGCTCCGACCTGTGCGCCAACGCGGTCTATGTTAATGACCGGGGTCGATAACCATCTCGCGGGTGTCGGTGTGATGGGCGGCATCCGCGCCCCAAATCAGACGGGCCGCAACTTCGAAGGCAAGCTGCACGAGGATGTGGTGACCCTGGCCGAAGTTGCAAAACAGGCGGGGTACCGCACCCTGATGTCGGGTAAATGGCATCTGGATGCTGAGGATCCGGCGCAGTACCCGGATGCCCGAGGATTCGACGAGAGCTTTTCGTTGCTCACCGGCGGTGCCAGTCATTTCGCGGACATGCTTCCGATCAGTCCCGAAGAACCGGTGCGATATGTAGAGAACGGTGAGCGAGTTACCACGCTGCCTCCGGACTTCTATTCATCAATCGGCTTCACCGACCGGATGCTTGCCTACTTGAAGGACACCCCGGTCGGCACACCGGTATTTGCCTACCTCAGCTATACCGCTCCTCACGATCCACTTCAGGTTCCCGATACCTGGTTGGACCGCTATGCGGGCGCATACGAGCAGGGTCCCGGAGCAACGCGGGAAGCCCGTATGGCGAGGCAGGTTGAGAAAGGGCTGATTCCGGCGGGTATGGAGACCTGGACCTACCCGCGATTCCCGGCCTGGTTTCCCAACCATCTCCAACCCTGGTCGGAGCGCGAAGCCGAGCGACGGGCCGAAGATGTGAGACCCATGGAGATATATGCCTCCATGGTCGAACTGATGGACCAGCAGATCGGTCGCGTGCTCCAGGCACTGGACGACCGGGGAGAGCTTGAAAACACGCTGATCATATTTTTCTCCGACAACGGTGCGAGCGCCGCAGCGCCCTTCGTCTACGGCGGCGTCACGCGTGAGTGGTTTGCGCAGACCTGGGACAACACGCTCGAGCAACGGGGCCGGGCGGGGAACTTCAGCGTTCAGGGAGCCGAATGGGCGCATGTCTCCGTAACACCCTGGAAGCTGTACAAAAACTCCGTCGCCGAAGGCGGCATCCGCTCTCCGTTTATTGCAGCCGGACCCGCTGTCCAGCCCGGCAGCCGCATTGACGGCATCGCCCACGTGACCGATATCCCAGCCACGATTTTTGAGCTGATGGGCGTGGATCCGAATCAACACGCTTTGTTCGAGGGGAAGGAACTGCCCATCGGTTTGTCGCTGAGTGCGGCCTGGGCAGGAGCGGCGAATACTCCCCGGGAGAGCTTCGGAATCGAACTCTTTGGCAACCGCGCCTTTCGCCGCGGTGACTGGAAGGCCTCCCTCATCGTGCCACCCATCAGCAACGGCCAATGGGCGCTCTACAACCTGCGTTCTGATCCCGGTGAAACGAGTGACCTGTCCGAGCAGGAACCGGAAGTCCTCGCGGAACTTATGGCGAGCTACGCTGATTTCAAAGCTGTCAACGGCGTTGTACACCCCAACCCACCGTCGTTGAAGGCCACTCTCATGGACCTGTATCCGAGAGACTGTGATTGGGTATGTGAGGCGAAATTCTGGGTCATCGACAAGCTACAGAAGCTTCGCGCCGAAGATCCGAGCCCGGACCTGAGTGATACCGGCTAAGCCACGAGACCGTGCGACGTTCCAGTCGCGATGTGAACGCCAGCCCTATTCTCCATGGGCGACGAGCATCGACCGCGTCTCGCGGTGTTATCGGGCGCTCGCACCGCACCCATGCAGGCCGCGCGGATTTCTCAATCTCAGATCCCTCGAGTGGGGTTCGCACCGTGCGGAAGGACTGAGCTTATGGGAATGGAAAAATGGTAAGTATCGATAGCGTACGGGGTCGCATCGCGCTCTGCACCGGTCACGTCGCCGGCATGATTGATCTGGCCGCGCTACCTTTCTGGGTAGGCGGGCTCGTTTCCCACTATGCGTTCTCCCCGCAGCAGGCCGGCGGACTGGCCACGCTGTTTCTTGTCGGCGTGGTGGCGTCAAGCCTGTTCTGGTCGGCGCGCTTCCACCGGGTGTCCTCTAATCTGCCGGTCCCCGCCGGGTATTTTGTGTCGGCCGCGTGCTTCTTTGCCATTGCCTACAGTGACGACTTTCGACTCCTGGCGGCACTGCATGCCGTTGGCGGTCTTGCCACGGGGATGGGCCTTTCCTTTACGCACGGCACCATCGGTCGCTCCCGGTCGCCGCACCGCTTGTTCGGTATGGCACAGATCAGCCTCGGCCTTTCCGCGGTCGTTTTCGTAGGTGTTGTACCGCCATTGATAGAAACGCTCGGTGCACAGAGCGTGTTCCTGGTCATCGGCGCGATCATGTTGCTGGCGGGTGCGGTCACCAGTGCCGCATTTCCCGGACGCGGGGAAGTGCGCTTAGAGCATCACCAGGCGAAAGCATCCATGCGCTTCCCCGCGGAAGTGTGGTTCGGCATCGGGTGCATCGCGCTCATGTCTTTGCTTCAGGCGATGCTGTTCAGCTTTGTGGAGCGCATGGGCGTCGAGTATCACGGCTTCACGGCCGCTCAGGTGGCGTCCGTTTTACTGGTAACGGCGATCCTCAACCTTGCCCCCGGACTCGTCGCCATGGCGCTGCAAAACCGGATCGCGCCTCCGACGGTGATGCTCCTGGGCCCGTCGCTGCAAATCGGCTTTGCGCTGTTGATGGTGTCCGTGGGTACGTTCCCGGCGTACTTTCTCGCCGTCGCGATCTACCCCTGCCTGATCGTCTTCACACACGTATTTGCCTTTGGCTTCTTCGCACAGCGCGAGCCCTCCGGTCGGGCGGTCGCGGCCACGCCGGCGATGAACATGCTGGGATCGGCTATCGGCCCCATGCTGGGCGGCGTCATCGTCCAACAGTTCGGCTATCAGAGCCTCGCCCTTGGCGCCGTGCTTATTGGCAGTGCTGCCCTGCTGTGCGCGTTGCAGGTCGCCCGGCGTGTACGCGAGGGAGCGACGACCACCACCGCTTCAGGGCTGCTGCCCCAGCGCGAGGCCGCCGCGCCTTACGGCATGGCCTCGGATGCCGACGACCGTATCTGACTGGTTGCGATCGGCGTCTACCCCGACGAATTCGTGGACATTGATACGCGAACTGAGACGTTCAGCGCCGCGACGCCCATACCTTCTGGCGGGGCGCGGTCCGGCATAAGCAAAATCACCCGGAGTCCGAGTCCGTACAGTTCGGTACCGATTCGAACTATCTCGGTAGAGCGACGCTTCCCGGCACGGGCGCCGAGTGATTCGATTCCCTGGATGACGCGGCTAGTGCAGGCTCGCTGGCAGTGCGGCAAATCCCTGAAGGATGTTGTTCATCAGCGGCTCGGGTTCCCCGACTTCAATGACGTCGACGTGGCGGATCATTGAGCGCAGAAGACTCTCCATCTCCAGGCGCGCCAGGTGCATGCCCGCACAGGTGTGCACGCCATGTCCCCAGCCCAGCTGGTCGCGGGGATTGCGATCAACTCTGAACTCCTCGGCGTTGGGGAAATGGCGCTCATCCCAGTTGGCGCTGGCATAGAGGACGGCCGCTCTGGAACCCGCGGGGAGAACCGATCCTTCGATCCCAAAATCCGATTGGGCCAGGCGGGTAAAACAGCGAATCGGCGAAGCGAGTCGCACGGATTCAGTGACGACGCTCTCTACGAGCGCCGAATCGGCCTTCAACGCGGCGAACGCACCCGACGTGGAACCCAGGCGCCACAGCATGTGGGCCGTTGCGAGTATCGTGGTGTCGAGGCTCGGGGCCACATAATCCAGCACCATCATCGAGGCCTCGGCCGGGCTGAGTTCCCCTTCCTCCCTGCCCATGAGCACGCGATGCGCCCAGCCAGCTTCCCTCACCGCATCCGGTGTCAGACCCAGGACATAGTCCACCGCCTGCAACGCAACCGGCAGCGCCTCCTCGCAGCGCGGATTCAGGGGCCCCAGGGCGTTGAAGGTGGCGGCGGCCCACTCCAGCATGTTGTCTTTACCCTGGTCAGACAGTCCAACCAGATCGGCGACGATGGAAACCGGCAGGTGGGAAGCGAAGTCGGCAACCCCGCAGAAGCTGTCCCGGCCGAGCAGGTCGCGCACAAGCGCATCCGCGCTGTCACCGACCCTCTCGTGCAAGGACTCCAGCGACTTGGGCAGAAGCGGACGGCGCAAGATTGTACGGCGGTGATTGTGCGTCTCGCCGTCGCTCGTGATAGTGGTGTCTTTGGGCGCCCCATTGATGACCTCGTTAGCCGCCACGCCCTCGCCATTAATCAATACTTTGTCGGCCCGCAGCGCTGTACGCACGGCATCGAACCGCGTGATCGCGTAGAGATCGTTGCTTTTGAGATAGACCACCGCACCGAGGTCACGCAGTTCGCTGTACACGGCCCGCGTGTTCTCGAGGGTGTCATCGCTGTATAGGTCGATATCGCTGACTGGGGTATTCATCGCTCGGATACCTGTCTGGTAGGGCTGACTCCTGAGCACGTGCAGTTGGGCATCAGGCCGGGCTCCCGCAGAGTGCGTGAGCTACGCCGCACGCGCAGCTGAAAGGTTTTCACCGTATTCCTCAATGGCCCACTCAAGCAGTACACGCCTGAACAACAGGCCGGCCTGGTCACCAGCGATGATCATCTCGTCAAAATCGATCTTGTCGTTATCGATAAGGTTCTGCATGTGCTCCACCGCCCACAAGTCTTCATCAAAGCCTTTGGCGACATGTGCCTGGTAGAACTCGTAGTACGCATCGTCGTCCTGGGAGTAGTCGTTCGACATCGAAAACCAGTAGTGGCTTGTGCTGCTGGTTTCGGGGGTCAGGTAGTGCATGACATAACTCATGAGCACCTCGTGATCCTCGTCGCCCTCGTCACCAACGGTGATCGGTATGTAGCCTTTGAAAACCCCGGGGGAGACGGAGACGCCGCCGTCCTGACGGACCACTTTCTTTCCAGCCAGCGCTTCCTTCCAGGACGGCGGTAAAGCACCGGTCGCTCCCTCCCAGCTCGTGTCGATACGGTTGCAGAAGATTCCCTCATCGGTTTTCTCGACAGTGGTGGGAAGGTCAAAGAAGCCGTCATCGAACTTGAAGGACTCCTGGTGAAGGTACGCGAAGTGCGTCAGGTCATTCAGGTTTTCGTGCATAAACAGATAGTTGCCCTTCAGCTCCACCGCACCGTGAAACGTCCGGTAGTTCGGATCGGAAAGGAACGGCAGATCGGGCAGCTTGCTTTCATCGGCAGCGTCCGGGTCGCCCATCCAAATGAAGACGAAAGGACCCATCTCCCGCAGCGGGTATTTGTGCAGTTTCTTCTTGGGGCAGGTGCTCTGACACGGAACCTTTACAATCTCTCCCGCCGGGTTGTAGCGGATCCCGTGGTACCCACACACGATGTTGTCACCCTCCAACCTGCTCTGAGAAAGGGGAAAGGATCGATGCAGGCAGCGATTCTGCAGCGCTGTAAGTTCTCCCGCCTCGGTACGGTAGAACACCAGGGAACGCTCCAGGAGAGTACGTTCCTTGAGCTCGCGGCCAAACTCCTCGGCTAGCCCCGCCACGTACCAGTGGTTGTAAAGCAGGGGCATGCGGACGTATTCCTTGACACTTTTGATCATGTTCACCGCTTCATTCATGGTCACCCATCTCCCTTGGGGTTTGTCGTCTTGCCGCACCCGGCCCCGTCACGACGACGCCGGTCTGACCGCGGCGTGCTTGCCCGCATCCCAGGACACTTGCTTGAGATGGGTACCGGCAAACTGCAGTGGTGCGTCTTCGAGCAGCGTGGCGAAGGTGTCGTTCCAACGATTGAGAAAACCCATGTAGGCGATCGCCGCAACGATGTCGATGATCTGCTCGTCGCTGAAGTGTTTCTGCAATTCCACGAAGTGCTGATCGGTCGTCTCGTTGGGAGCGCGTCCGGCCGCAAAGGCGAGTGCCAGCGCTGCGCGTTCAGCGTCACTGAAATGGGGGCTGGTGTCGAAATTGAGGATGTCGTCGATCTTCTCGGCACTCACGTGCCGGTTTGCCGACAGCATGGCGCTGTGCGCCTGGCAGTAGCGGCATCCGGCAGCGAGGCTCACCGCGGTGAAGACCAGCACACGCAATGCCTGGGAAATCGGCTCGGGCCGCGGCTTCCCGATAGTGCGCAGCCGGTACCGCAGACTCGCGAACATGGCCTTCAGGGGATGTGGTCGCGCCGACGCCTCGCCACGAAACACCGCCGCGGAGAGCATGCCGAACCCTTCCATGAGCTCCATGTTCCGCGCCATGATGAACATGGAATTGGGGACGAAGCCGCCCATGGTCTGCTCGATGACCTTGAGCACCGGTTCGAGTTCGCGGATGTCGTGGCGCGTGAGCCCTGCAAGGCGCTGCGTCACTGACTGCTCCTCGCGCTAGCGGCGCGTCCGAGTTCGCCTGATCTCATCCAGCCACCCGGAAGCACATACCTTCGAGATCTTCAGTGACATCGATCTGACAACTCAGGCGACTGCAGTCCTCCGCGTTCTCGGCAAAATCGAGTATGCCGGTCTCCATAAAGTCCGGCTCGCCGAGGCGCTCGAAGTCGTCTTTACTCAGGATTACATGGCAGGTGCCGCAGCTGCATCCGCCCCCACACTCGGCGAGAATGCCGTCCACGCCCGCATTGAAGGCCGCCTCCATGAGCGTGCCGTCCAGGGGCGCGGCGACGTTTACCGTGTTCCCCTGCGGATCGACAAAGGAAACGGCGACGGTAGACACGGCGCTGTCTGCGCTGGAAGACGAGCTGACCACGGTGAACACCTTATGTTTATTTTGGGTTCAGCCTAGTAGGCGCACGACCGGCGAAACATAACCGATGCGGTAAAGATGCTTAACACTTTCGGAAAGCGTTCGCCGGCGTGCACGTATAGCTTGGGAAGATGGCGCGCACGTCTCGCACGTGCACACCCGTGGCACTCGGTACGGTTTCCGTGGCCAATGAGCGGCGGCTAAAATTTGATATATTTCAAGTATAAGACAGGCGGAAAAAGTGAGAATCCGCACGTCCAGCACGCCGTATTTGCGATCGAATCCTGTGTATGGCGGGATGTTCACTGAGGGCTCTGGATGGTGAGCACGCAGCCGAACAGCAGTCCGCGGACGGCGGTGCCCACCGTTTTCGTAAGGCCGGGAAAGCCATGAAACGATTCTCCCCCTTCGTACCCGCGCGATTCCCGAGAGAAATTTTGGCGTTGGCTGCGCGGCAGGAGAACGTCGATCAGGAACTGCTCGAGCGGGCCCAGGCCCTCTGCGAACCCCAGGTTGAAGCGCCCGAGGACCATGTTTCCCTGGAGAACCTGTCCCAGGTCTGCCAGGCGGCGCTTAAGAGCTGCGACGATCCCTGGCTGGGTCTGAAGGTGGGTCAGAGCTTTTCGCTTGCCCGCTTTGGCGTCCTGGGCGCCGCGGCCAGTAGCTGTCAGCGAGCCATAGATATGCTGGAACTCCTGGACAGCTTCTCCGACTCGCTACTGCCTGTATCTTCAACGATGCACAGCCAGGGTGATCGGGTGACCATCGAGTACGCCCTCCCGCCGATCTTTGCCAGCGAGCCGGAGTTTCATGCGCAGCTCATCGTGGCAACAAGTTGTCGCCTGTTGGAGGAATCCGTCGGCTATCTACCCCCTTCCCTATCCGTGGCGCTACCCTTTCCCCGCATACGAGACTATGCGGCAAAGCTGCACTGCGACGTCCGCTATGATCAGCCGGTGCTGTCCATCACCTATCCGCTCAGCTATCTAAAAAGCCCTCTCCTGAGTTCGGATCCAGCAGCGCGCAAGCTATTCCTAGAAGCCTGCGAGAATCTGGCCGGGCGGCTCAGGTCCTCACATACTCTTGGAGGCTCGATTCGTCTGATGCTCGCGAGCTGCCAGCACCGCTATCCCTCCCTGGAGCAAATCGCAGACCGACTGCACGTGACGTCACGTACGCTGCGGAATCGGCTTGCGCGGGAGAATCTGTCGTATCGCGGACTGGTCAAACAGCAGCGGGTGGTTCAGGCAAAGAAGTTGCTGGACGAGAGCCGTTTGTCGACAGCGGAGATCAGCGAGCTGCTGGGCTATGGAAATGTCGCGAGCTTTTCCCGGGCCTTCAAGCGAGAAACGGGGCTGGCACCGTCGATCTACCGGTCCGGCGGCAACGTCGACTCAGCTACTCCGGCGCGCGGCTGAGGAGAAACTCCACCATCATGCGCGCATGTCGGTCGATCACATCATCGGTACGCGTATCCACCCCAAAGAGGAGCTTTGCCTCCGGCGCCATGGAGAAAATAAACGAGCCCGCACTGATGAACATGTAGTACCAGCTAACGAATTCTTCCTCCTCGATGTCGATATCCTGGAGAACCGTTTCCTTTAGCTGCAAAGTCGCTGGCTTGAGCATCGTTTCGACAAGCCAACGGATTCTCCAGCTATTGTGTTTCCCCTCCTGCATCATAATGCGGCTCAGCTCCGGGTTGGCCGCGCTGAAGCGAACGTAGCTTCGGATCTGATACGCAAGGGCCTCGTGAGGGGAGAGATCCCTGATGACTTCGTCGGTCATTTGCCGGAAGGCCTCAATCGTCACAAGCAGGTCCGCTACGGCGGCCTGCCACATACCTTCCTTGCTGCCGAAGTGGTACTTGAGCAGATTGCGCTGGACGCCCGCCTCTATCTCCAGCTCGCGGACTGAGACGGCGTCAAAACCACGCTCGGAAAACAGTTGCTTGGCCGCAGACAGGAGTTTTTCCCGGGTAATCTCGGCGCGCTCCTGGACCCGGCGTCTGCGCTGCGTGGGCTTTGGTGCGGCCGCTGTCATTATCGTCTCCTTAATGCCTGTCTGATGCTGGTCGCTGCCCAGATTCCAGCGACAATCGTTCTCCTCGGTCTCTCAGCTGAGGTTTTTCCGGGCCTGCTCGGCGAATTCCTTGATCGCCTTGTCGTTGCCGAGCATTTTCTCAGGTTTGGCAGGCACTTCAATTCCCCGTCGGCAGGCGGGTCGCTCTTTCATGGCGTCCAACCAACGTCGCAGGTTCGGCAGGCCTTCCACCGCGACGCCAGACCAGCGATAGGTTCGCACCCAACACCAGTTGGCAATGTCAGCGATGGAAAACTCGGGCCCCAGCCATTCACTTTCGCCGAGTCTGTGATTCAAAACTTCGAACAGTCTGCGGCTTTCATTCTGGTAACGATCAATTGCGGCGGGAATCTTCGCCGGAAAGTAACGGAAGAATACATTGGCCTGCCCCATCATGGGTCCCACCCCACTCATCTGGAACATCAGCCATTGCATTACGGTGGCACGGCCATAGCGATCGCTGGGAATCAGTCGCCCGGTTTTTTCCGCGAGATAGATCATGATGGCACCGGATTCAAACACGACGAGGGGATCCTGACCTTGACACCGGTCAACTATGGCGGGTATCCGACCGTTCGGGTTGATCTTGAGGTACCAGGACTCCTTCTGTTCCCTGGCCGTAAAATCGAGCGCGCGAACCGAGTAGTCCAGGCCCAGTTCTTCCAGCGTCACCGACGCCTTGTGCCCGTTCGGCGTCGCCGCGGTGTAGAGATCGATCAGGACGACTGCACTCCCTCAAGGCAGTTAACCTGCCTGAGTATCTGATCCAGGGACTCGCGGTCCTCCAATGCGGCATATTTATCGCGCAGTTTCTGCAGCGATTTGGCATGATACTTTTGAGGTTTCTGCGTCCAGGTCTGACCGGCCAGCTCCACGCTGAATTCTTCCTGCCCATCCTCGATTGCGAACTTATTGGCAACGGACCAGGGCAGAAAACGCTCGCCCACCTGATCCTTGAGGAACGGAGCAAGGGTCGCCGCGAGCGAATCCCAGCTTTCAAAGGGTCCCGTCTGCTTGGGCCAGAGCATTCGTTGCGTCCAGGCCAGGACGTGCTGATGACGCGCTCCGATGAGAGAGGCCGGTGTTGGATCGATGGTCGTGTTGTAAATCTGACCGAACAGTCCGAAATCGCCGAAACAGGGTCGTTCGCCGAGAATGTAGGACCGGTCAGCCAGATGTCGATCCAGGAGTTCCATGGCGTCCTGGAAACCGGATTCAATCTGCCCGGCAGTCACCTCGTTGGATCCGACAAACCAGACGCGGTTGGTCATGCGCCCGGCGATCTGATCCATCATGGCCTCAAGTTCTTCGGCCGGCTCCTCCCGGTCCGGTCGCATCATGAGAACGATTCTCCCGGCTGCGTTCTTCTGATCGACCTCCCGGGCCCAGCGATAGTGGAACATCCATTTATTGGCCCACTCGTCGGCGAACTCTTCGAGCAGACAGGAGAGGAAGAACAGCGCGGGATCGGACGGATGAATGGATGGCTCGGGGAACGATTGCTCAAGCGCCTCGATCACCGGGGTGGAATCCTGCATGGCGCTGCCGTCGGGAGCGACCACGAGCGGGATAATGGGCACCTTGAACAGTGAGGCGTACTCCTCCTGCACCTTGAGACTTCGGGAAATCCACTGGTGGGGAATGCCCTTGAAGCGAAAGAAGGAGCGAACCTTCACCGAGAACGGAGACAGTTCTGCTCCGATGATGCGATAACTGTCTGTCACTGCTTCAGCGCCTCGCCCGAGAGTCTCGAAGTTGCCTTCCTAGCGGATATAGCTTGCATCGTCCCTGACAACCGTATTCTCGATGTAACCGATTTCATCGATGTCTATGCGTACCTTCTGCCCTTCGGTGAGCCAGGGTCTTCCCGGACGAAACAGGATCACGCCAGCGGAGGTGCCGGAAGCAATAACGTCCCCAGGAAGGAGTGTGAAGGCGGTCGACAGGTATTCGATCTGTTCCGAGATGTCGAAGATCATGTCGCCGGTTAGGAAGTTCTGGTGCTCCTGCCCGTCCACACTCAACCGGACATTCAGCTGGTGGGGATCCGCGATGTCATCCTTCGTCACCATGACCGGCCCCATGGGGCAGTGGGTGTCCCAGGACTTGCCCATGGTGAAGGTGGGACTGTGGCGCTGCCACTCGCGTACCGTAACGTCATTGAGGACCGTATAACCCGCAATCACATCCAGATAATCCTCCTTCTTCACGCGGCGGCATGTCTTGCCGATGACCACCCCCAGTTCCGCCTCGTAGTCAAGCTCAGGAGACTCGACGGGCAGGTGAATCGGATCGTAGGGCCCCGTTGCGGACGTACTCTGCTTGTTGAAGATGAAGGGCGTCTCCGGCAGCTTCATTTTGCGTGCTTCCTTGACCTCGTCGGGTATCTCGTTCCAGTGGTCCATGAAATTCAGGCCCACCGCGAGGATGCGGGGAGGATTCGGGATCGGGCTTTCCAGCTTCACATCGGAGAGGGCAAAGCCAGGATCTCCCGCTTCGGCGGCCGCCCCAGCACGCGCCATCATCGCATCGCCACCCTGGAGCAGCGAGAGCATGTCCGGTGGCAGCTCGCTGTCCGTAGCGTGCAGGTCGACGACACCGCCGTCGCGAAGGGCGCCGATGCGCGAGTAGCCATCATGAGTAAACGTAAGCAGCTTCATGGGTCGTTCCTATAGTCGTGGTGCTGGATTTCGGATGCCGCTCGAGACATGCGCTCTCAGCCGAGAAATACTTCCCGGAGGTTCATGCCCCGAACCATGTCGATGAAAAAGCGTCGTTTTGCCTGCGGGGTGAACTTTTCCGGTACGTGTTGCGAAGGACCGTAGGCCCGGGGCCAGTCAAAAACCGCGGAGCGGAAGCTTGAGCGCTTAAAGGCGCGGTCCACATAGCTCGCCACCCGGGGCCGGGCGTTCCCCTGCTCCCAGCAGTACCCCAGGCCGATCCACTTGAGGCGGAACAGACTCACCGACCACATAACGTCGGCCATGGTGAACTCATCCCCCATCGACCATGTTCCGTCGTGGGTACCGAGCTGCCGCTCCAGATCATCGGCATGGGCCGCCATGGCGCCATAGGCCTGACGCATTTTTTCGGGGGTCGCCACGAAGTCCGCGCTGCCCTCCTCCTTGGCAATCTTGCTTTCGTAGGCGGCCAGCACGTCGGGCTCGTCCCTGACCTCAGACATCATTTGCCGCAGCTTCACGATCTTCCTGGCCTGAACGCCGGTGATGCCCTTGCGCAGCCCTTCGGGGCGCACATCGCCATCGGGATTGGCGCCATAGAGCATGGCCACATGAGGTGCCCGGTCGATGATGTCGATCTGCTCCTGGATGGCGTCTTCCATGCCCTCGGGGACAAGCCGCGTGCCGCTGTCGCACTCGCTTTCCAGGTATTTGCAGATCTCTGAGGAATCGATGATGACTCGCTGCTTTTCACGATCGACGAGTGTGGGGACCACGCAAGGATCGAAACCCTGCGTTTCCACCGAGGACGCGCCGGTGTAACCGCTGGCAAAGCGCTTTCCCTCGCCGCCGAGTAGGCGCATTCGTACGTACGAGGGCCGGTAGTTTTGTGGCACGGCCTTACCCAGGGGCATGATCTGCATATCGTGGGAAACATGCGGAATCTGCTTTTCCGCAAGCACCGTGCGCACCTTGTGCGAACACAGCGACGGAGCTGAGTGATAGACCTCGAAGCGGGGCGGTGCGCTGCCCTGGGATCCGATGACCCGGTTCTTGAAACTGTTGGTCATCTGGGCGTTGGCGGCGTCGATAATCGCGTCAAACTCGTTTTTATTCATCGTGCTCTTCCTCAGGCTCCACGGACCGTATCCAGTATCGCGCGAGCCTCGTCTGCCGACCCGGGTTGCTCATCCCCACGCCAGGCAACGTGCTGATCCGGTCTTACCAGCACAAGCTTCCGTTCGTAGATTTCAGCCAGGGAAGGGTCATCTATATTCAGTACATCCAGCGGAAGGCCGATTGCCGCGGCAGCATCAACCAGCCTCGAACCGTCCGCGCCTTGGATAGCCAGCAGGGTGAATCCGGCCCCGAGCTTGTCGAAAAGCGGTGCTCCGTCGCTCAGGAAGACATTCGGCACCCGGCTACCCGGCCAGGTCGTTGGCTCACAGCGCTCCCATTCATAGGGCGGCGGTTCTCCCTCTTCGTGGCAAATCGCGGGGGACGCGTCATAGCGATAGCCCGTTTCAATGCCCCAGGCTTCGTTCTCAAGGT
>JBCBTK010000009.1:0-210490 GCA_039818725.1 Pseudomonadota bacterium | reverse complement strand
CTAACCAGTCAAGGCTGCAAGGGCGCTTCGCGCCGGGACGTCCGCTGCGCGGCCGCCCCAGCTTGAAGCGTTAGGTGTCTGATTCTAGATGAGTGGAAGTAGTCCGTATCGAGGAACCGCTACGTTCATAATCTGTTTTATTACGGCAGCACCTGTCTGTGGTTTCATTGGCGGCTGGTTCCTCTGTTCAGGCTGCGGCGCGAATCCTATAGCCCGATTGCTCTCTGCGCTATTTCATGCTGTTGCTACAACTTTCTCAGGCGGTTGGTTTTTCTACAGTGAGGTCGAAGATCCGTTGAACCTCTGGATTCCCATGTTTGTCCTCGCAGTCGCCGCGACTCGTTACATTGGCACTCGCCAACGAAAGGCGCCGATGACCAAACGTGACGACACCTAACCAGTCAAGGCTGCAAGGGCGCTTCGCGCCGGGACACCAAAACCGCTTCGCGATTTCGGCGCCCCAGCTTGAAGCGTTAGGCGTCTGATGCCGTCCAGTCCGAAGTACCGTCCGCTTGTCGTTACCGTGTTTTTTTGCGTGGTGGGGCTGTTGGTTTCCGTTTTCTTGAATGGGGTCAATTACCTGCTCGGAGAGGGTTTTTACGCGGCTCATTTCGAGGCAACCCTCATTCTGTGCGTTGTTGCGGTGCTGAGTGGCGTCGTGTACTGCGAAGTTCGAGCCCGTGTCGCGAACCGGCTCAAGGCATCTATTATGTTTGGCGTTGCATCATCACGGCTGTTTTTCGTGGTGGCCGAACTGAGCACCCTGCTTCATGAGGGCACGCTAAAGCCATTTCCTGTCGAGTTGTATATAGCGCTGACAGGTATGCTTACAGCTATCCTAGCATTTCTTTTCATGAGGTTGGCCTTGCATGACACCTAACAAGTCAAGGCTGCAAGGGCGCTTCGCGCCGGGACGTCCGCTGCGCGGCCGCCGCAGCTTGAAGCGTTATGTGTCATGAACGGCGTCCAGCGAGAATTCGAGGAATCTGGTTTCTTTGTCATCGACCAAGTAATCAATGAAGGCGATGTTTTAGGGCTAGCGCTGAAATGCGGTGAGCTTTCTTTGCCTGGCGCAGGGTCTAGAAACTTGCTGACCTTGGATTGGGTGCAGGCACTATCAGTTAAGCTAGCATCTCATCGTGCCTTAGATGCCGTCTTACCCTCAGGCTTTGTTCCGGTCCAATGTACCTACTTCGCGAAGTCTGAGGCCACAAATTGGCTCGTGCCTTTGCACAGAGATACGAGAATTCCTGTAGCCGAGAAGTTCGAGCACGCGGGGTGGAGCGGTTGGAGTCGCAAAGAAGGGTGCTGGTTTGTGCGGCCGCCCGAATCGGTGCTTCGTAATCTCGTAGCGGTGCGCCTGCATCTTGAAGCTAACACCTCAGAAAATGGCGCGCTTCAGTTAGTGCCGGGCTCGCACCGAGGTGGTTCAACTGAATCCAAACGTAAGGTATGCGAAGTTTCATCTGGGGGTGTGCTAGTAATGCGGCCCTTAGTGCTACACGCGTCTTCCAAACTTACCAGAGGTTGCAGGCGAGTGCTCCATTTCTTGTACGGGCCCTCGTCGTTGCCAAATCCAGCGGTATGGCACTATGCCACATAACAAGTTAGGGCAGTTCGCTCCCTCCGGTCGCCGGACGTCCAAACCGCTGCGCGTTTTGGCCGCCCGCTGCCTAAAGCGTTATGAGCCGTGAAAACGAATCCCTTCTATTCCGAGGATGGAAGACTTTATGCCTTTGAAATCACAAGCGCCTGGATATTTTTCTGGCCCTTGTTTAAGGTTTTGCGTTCCGTCAGAGGAGTCACTGAAGTGAAGCGGCAGTGGTTCGATGAAGATCGAGTGTCATTTCTGTACATGGGGCACAAAGCCGTCGTAAACGAAGCATTTGGTGATAACAGCCGCTATTGGATTGGCTTTCTTGATCCTGAGATTTCTCAACAGGTTGATCTCTCTCCGATTCACGAGGCATTCAAGGCCTACACTGGTGCAACAATTTTCTACTCAAACAAGCGTGCGGGTAATAGCACATAACAAGACCAGGCATGCCGCTTCGCTGGACGTCAAACCTGCGATTTGCCGCCCATGCTGGCGGCGTTAGGAGGCCGAGTGCTACTAGCTTACGTTTTACTTCCGGGCATCGTTGTCGCACCAGTTGACGGGAACATCTGCCACGAAAGGCTGCAAACGCTTGATGCGCCGCCGGCTTTTGTTGAGTCTGCAAGCGATCATGAATGCAGGGTCGCAGTTTCCTTCACACTCGGCGCGCATGGAAAAGCACTGGAAATTCGTACTGAGTCCGAAAGTGCCTGCCTTGGTGTTCTTCAATCAATTTCGGAGATGTTCAGAGCGGCGCAATTTCAACCAGGTCAGGTGCAGGAGTGCTCGTACACGGTCGATCTGAGTCGACGCAGTGCCTCCTAACAAGTCAAGGCTGCAAGGGCGCTTCGCGCCGGGACATCCGCTACGCGGCCGCCCCAGCTTGAAGCGTTATGTGTCGCTGTGAACGTCGATGCCATTTCAACATTCCTGATGGCTTACGCCGTGCCTGGGTCGTTTGCGGTGCTAGCAATGACCGCACTATGGTTGTTCGTGCGAACTGGTCTCAAGGGTGGAGCGCTACTGTTTATTGGCGCGCTACTGGTTTTCCTTAATCAGATATCCCAGTATTTTTTTCCTCCTCTCAAAGTGGTCATGGATGGCTCGGGCAACGTTCTTAATACCGAAGGACCATCGCTGGTCACCTACGTGTTCAGCATCTTATCTTCGGTTGGCTTAGTCTTGATCGCTGTGGCATTCGTAGTGTTAGCTTCCAGGCTCGTGGTTGCCAATGACACTTAACAAGTTGAGGCTGCAAGGGCGCTTCGCGCCGGGACGTCCGCTACGCGGCCGCCCCAGCTTGAAGCGTTAGGTGGCTTGATGATGCGTCATGCCAGGTACAGGGCTTTGAGTTGGCTAATTGTGAATGCAGTGCCAGCGCTAAACATTCTTCGGAAAGGGATCCCTTGGGCCACGGACTTCGACTCGCTGTCCGAAATGCCTAGTGCGTCGTGGGGCTATGCGCTAGGCGGCTTCTTGCGAGAGCGTGGATTGCGACTTTTGCCAAAGTACGAACAACATGACGCGCTCCACGTATTGCTCGGCTACGGCACAAGCGCCCTGGAAGAACTAAGGCTGCAAGCATTTACGTTGGGTAATGGTTCCACTACGTTCGCTGGCAGAGTTCTCTACTGCCTTGGCGTGTGTCTTTTGTACGACCATTATCGGATCTTTAGTATAGATCGTGCGCGAGGCGCTCGTTCTTCGCGAATCGCCTGGCACAAGATTGAAGGTGAACTCCCCAGAGGACTGGACGAGGTTCGCAGCGACTGGAACGTAGCGCCTGTGTGTGGTGGTCGTGTCTAGGCCACTGATTGCTGCATTAGCGATACTCTGCATAGGCGCCATCAGCGCACTAGCCTCTTTCGAGCCGCGGTTTTTTTGGGTTTCTGACAAACATTCCCTTCGGAGACAAAGTAGGGCACTTTGGTTTGTTCGGTCTGCTCACCTTGGTTTTGGTTTGGTCTAATGTAGATAGGAGCCCGGCCCTGGGAGTGCTCATCGCAATACTTCTGGTGGTGCTGGAGGAATCAGCGCAGCTGTTCGTTGAAACTCGAACATTTTCTATGGCCGATTTTTCTGCAAGTATTCTCGGCGTTTGCTCCGCAGCGAGCCTCAGTTATATCTACCGAACTAAAGCCGCCACCCAACCAGTGCATGCAGTGCGCTCCCTTTGGTCATCGGAGGTCCAAACCGCTACGCGGTTCGGTCGCCCGCAGCCACAGGCGTTAGGTGTAAAGGAGGAAGAAAGTGCCAAGTCTTACGGCAAAGGCGGCGGCTGAACTACTGAGTATGCCCGCCTATTCCCAAGTACGAGTTCTTACCGAGCAAAAGTACCCCATGTCGGGATCGCAAGTGTTCAGAACTCCATACTACAGCGCGGTATTAACAGGGATCCGCGCATTGTTCCGAAGTGGAAAGTCGCCATCCTCGTTAACGAATGCGAGGAGCAAAATCGAGTCGATAGGCCAACCTGCTAGGCGACTAAACAATCTTAGGGTCCTCGATGCATTTGAAGCATCTGACTTCAGCTCTAGAGACCTAGTACTCATTCAGGCTCCGAAGCGAATGGCATCGCTTAGAAACGTAGACTTCAGGCTTTCCCAGGATCTACGACTTGAAGACGCCGATGAAGCTTTGACTGTTTACGTCAACTGTCGCGCTCAGCCTTTAGACGAGAACATTGCTCGGTATACGCTAGAGATCGCACAATGGGTGTTGGAGTGCAATGGCGAACCTTTGCCATTGAAACAATTTCAGTATGTCGACCTAGCAACCAATAAGACATTCGTCTTCAAAACGCGTAGGAAAAGAACGATTGCCGCGTTAGAAGAGAACGCTAAGATTATCGACGCGGTATGGCCAAGCCTATGAGTGCTTGCCACCTAACGATTCAAGGCTGTAAGGGCGCTTCGCGCGGTGACGTCAAAACCGATTCGCGGTTTCGCCGCCCCCGGTTGAAGCGGTAGGTCTAGCTCACCATGAAGTCTCGTGCTCGGTCATTGGCAGACAAATCAGTAGACGCGATGCTCGGCGCTGTTGAAATCTACAACAAGCCTAACTTTGCATATCGAGAGGAGAGTTTTGCGATCCTGGCAATAAACGCATGGGAGCTGCTTCTTAAGGCCCGCGTGCTTCAGCTTGGGAACAATCGAATGAGCTCGATTCTTCGCTATGAGCGGCGACAGAAGGCCGATGGGTCTATGTCTGAGAAGCTCTATCGAATAAAGAACCGTTCTGGCACTTTTCTTTCGGTTGGGCTTTTCGGCGCAATAGACAGACTTCGTGATGAGTACGGTGACAAAGTCCATGCTTCTGTCCGAGAAAACCTCGTGCTTTTATGCGAGGTGAGAGATAACGCAGTCCATTTCTTTAACAAGGGCTTTGATATCTCCAAGTTAGTACAGGAGTTGGGGACAGCCTGTCTACGAAACTACCTGGTGTTAGTACGCCAGTGGTTCGGTATTGATATGTCGTCTTACAACTTTTTCCTAATGCCGCTGGCTTTTGTTCGGGACACGGCTGACGTTGATGCTGTGTCGCTTAACGCAGACGAAAGAAAGGTCCTTGATTACTTAAAAGCCCACGCTACGATGGATGCAGACGGAGAAGAGAGTGACTTTAATGTGGCTCTGCGACTCGATATCAAATTCTGGAAATCTAAAGACGACACAGCGCCAAAGGTCAGACTGTCGAATGATCCAGACGCAATGCCCGTTAGTCTGTCGGAAGAAGATATAAGGGAAAAGTATCCTTGGGATTATGGAATCCTTTCCACAAGACTGAGTAGAAGATACGACGATTTTCTTCAGAACGGTAAGTATCATCAGATACGTCGACCATTGGAATCCGACGAGCGGTACTGCCGGGAAAGGTATCTTGATCCCGGAAATCCTCGAAGCGGTGTAAAACGATTCTACAACCCGAATATCGTCAGGGAATTTGATGCGCACTACAATAAGAAAACCTAACAAAAGCGGCTTGGTTGGGACGTCAGTTCGCTGCGCGGCTTGCCGCCCCAACCGCTAGCGTTATATGGCTTGTCTGCGCGAATGAAACCCGGTGGTGTCCGATTCACCATCTATTACACAGCAGTGGTTGCTCTTATACCTTACTCCATCCTCACACCTAGCGTTTGGCCTCCAAGTCTTGCCGGTGATCTACCGTTGTTCGTCGGCATCGCATGTGGTCTAGTTTCCAGCTTCGCGCTGCTTAGGCATCATTCAAAAACTATACTGAAGATAGTACCTTCGCTCTTTGCTGGGCTCTACTCTTTTGCCGTGCTAGCGCAAGTGTTTCCGGTTCTGATGGGTTAGGAGTCGCTTCCCTTCGAACTCAGTGTCCAGGATGCTCCCATGCCGGTATTTCATAGAGCGCTCGTCGGGACTAAGGAAGTGGTGCCAGCAGTGAGGTCGCCATATAACCAATCAAGGCTGCAAGGGCGTTTCACGCCGGGACGTCCGCTACGCGGCCGCCCCAGCTTGAAGCGTTATGAATCTGACCGTACCCCTTGAAGTGAGCCAGGGCTGATGTGGGAATTCGAGCATATCAGGCGGCCTCTCTGGTAAACATCACAGGCGGCTTTTTGCCGGGAGAGCGATGCGGCCTGACATGGTTGTAGTGATGCCGCCATTCGTTGATGGTTGAACGTGCGTCGTCGATACTCGCAAACCAGTGCAGGTACAGGAGGGCGGCGACTCGAGACGTGCTTGATTATCTAAATCGCGGCAAATCCATCGCGGTGCACTGCATCGGAGGTATCGGGAGATCTGGCCTGGTGGCGTTGGGCGTTCTCATCAATCGGGGTCATGATGTTGAAGCCGCGCTATCGATGGTGTCGCGGGCAAGGGGTCGTACGGCTCCGGACACCCCTGCCCAGATCGAGTGGTTTGAGAGGAATGCGTTTCGGCTCCGAATCGACATATAACCAGCATAGGCTACAGAGGGTCGTGTTGCGCCAGGACGTTGCTCCATTCCTTTATGAGTTAAAGAGCGGATGAGTACACAAAGCGCTGGCATACTTGCGTACCGCCAGAAGCCGATAGTCGAAGTATTCCTTGTCTATCCGGGAGGCCCTTACTGGACCAACCGCGATCTTGGAGCCTGGTCGATTCCCAAAGGCCTGGTTGAGGACGGCGAGTCGCTGCTCGATGCCGCCTTCAGAGAATTCGAAGAAGAGGTTGGCGTTGCAATCCCCCGCGACGCCCAGTGTCTGGGAACAGTAAGACAGAAGGGCGGGAAAACAGTCCATGCGTGGGCGGTACGCACTGATTTCGACGCAAGCGAGTTGAGCAGCTCAAGTTTTGAGATGGAATGGCCGCCAAAGTCAGGGAATCTTCAGTCCTTTCCCGAAGTAGACAGGGGGGCTTGGTTTGCCACCGGGGAGGGATGCCGCCGCATCAATTCGTCACAAGCAGCGTTTATCCGACGACTGGAACAGCAAGTCCTGTGACCAGATGTCTCGTCAGTGACTTATCGTGGAGAGCTGGTGTGCATTCAGCTTCCAACCGATAGCGTCTTGATGCAAGTAAAAGCGAGCCATGGCGGCCGCCTCCGTTCGGAACACAAGGAGCGCGGGTAACACGCGTGATTCACGCCTATTTCATTTGTGGCTTTGTTTGCTCCGGCAAAACAGCCTATTCCAGGGTGTTGGCTGCGGACAAAAGCGCGTTTCGCTTTTCCATAGATGAATGGATGATCCCACTGTTTGGGGAACACATGGAACGCGAAGTCTTCGATGCTCGATTGGCCACCTTGGAGAGTCTATTCCGGGGCTCGGCCCTACAGTTGGTAGCGCTTGGCGTTCCCGTAATATTCGATTTCGGTTACTGGAGAGCCAGGGATCGAGCGGCTGCGGTGACATGGGCTTCAAAGCACGGTTTGGAATACGAAGTTCATTATCTGGACACTCCCTTTGAGACTTGTAAGCAGAGGGCGGCGGCAAGGAATGCGCATCGAGAAGACAACTCCTACGAAATAACGCCAGAGATGCTCGAACTGTTTTGGTCCTGGTTCGAGGAGCCCAAGGCAACAGAAGATGTACTTCGCGTATCGGCTGAGTGATCGGGCCTACCAAGCCATTTCAATTCCGCACCCCCGCGCTCGCTCCTCATGCCGGAGGCGTTGGACAGCCGTGCTACTCGCTAGCTAGCTGCCCTCCTCAAACACCTCTTCAACAGCTAACCCAGAAAGACCTGCGATCCGAAAAGCGAGAGGCGGAGAAGGATCGGATTTGCCATGCTCGATAGCGTTCGCGGAATTTCGAGACACGCCCGGGTGCTGAGCGAACAGCTAGCCGAACATTCGTAGGCTGAATGGTGCGCGGAAGGACATAAGTCTGTGAGCAGCCACAGTGAGTGTACTTCTCAAAACGACGGGTGTACTTTTCCTCGAGGTCGCGCTTACGTCACCTTTCGGGCAGCTGGCTCATCGGATAGGCGCCACCGCGGCCTCCCACGTGCGAACAACGATCGGTAAAGTCGTGTGCGTAGCTCAGGGGCAAAACACCTGCTACCCGCGAACGGCCCCAAACTCTTCGGAACAGTCGAGCCTCTACGATGAATTACAAACTCTATGCGGTGCGTGTCTTCAGCACCAGGTGGGACGAGTCGCTGGCCTTTTACCGGGACGTGGTTGGCTTCCCGTTATCGTATTGCGACGAATCCCTGGGCTGGGCGCAGTTTTCCCTGGGTTCGGCGTACCTTGGCCTGGAGAGATGCGGCCCAGACGACGAATCGACTGAGCTCGTGGGGCGGTTCGTAGGAACGTCGATCGAAGTCGAGGACATTCATCACGTCTTCGAAACCCTTTCATCCAGGGGGGTCGAGTTCACCGCTCCGCCCGCGCAGCAGTCCTGGGGAGGCACCCTCGCTCACTTCAAGGATCCCGATGGAAACGTACTCACCCTACTTGCCACTGGCACTCCCTGAATTGATGCAACAGAGCCTCAGTGTACGGATAGATGCGGATCCACGAAGCGCGCTCTGTCCGATGCTTCGCGTCTTCGCGACACGAAGCCTGCATTGTCCCTATCCAGGATCTTGAGCACTATGTTTAGGATCTCATCCACCATCGTGGCGATGATGCTTCTGTTTCAAAGCACGGTCTCTCGAGGCGCCTCGGAAACCCTCACAGCCGAACCCT
Source organism: Pseudomonadota bacterium (assembly GCA_039818725.1). Lineage (GTDB taxonomy): Bacteria > Pseudomonadota > Gammaproteobacteria > Pseudomonadales > Halieaceae > Congregibacter. The sequence continues at coordinate 201,750 of JBCBTK010000009.1, read as the reverse complement.
CGGGTGATGCTTACAACTTCGTCACCCATTACCGAGTTCTGATCAACGCCCCCGCGAGCGTCGTATGGCCCGTCCTACTCGACTTTAATGCCTGGATGTACGAGTTCAAGCAATCCACGGTGACGGGGGTTCCGGGAACTCCCGGACATATACTCAGGCTCTATGAAGGACAGGACTACCTTACCCAGCTGACGGCCATTGAGCCGCAGCACATGCTGACGATCGTGAACCTTCCGCTAAGCCTTAACGGCGAGTTTGGCACGGGTGTTGGCGTGATTACGCTCCATGAGAGCAACGACAGGACCGAGGTGTCGCTGACTATGTCTCGGCGCTACAGCCCTGTCGGAGAAGGATTCGGGGAACTACGCGCAACGCGGGAATCTCCTGAGTTTCAGGCGCGAACTCGAGCCATGTGGCGGGACCGCTTCCTGGAGCGCCTAAAATCCGTGGCAGAGGACCGATCGGACGATACGTAACCGGGGGCCAGGTAGCGTCGCTCTAGCGGTCGCCATAGGTCTGGACATTCATAATTCCGATTGTCGTCACGTGTGCTGCGATCGACGAAGATAAGGAACCGGCAAACACTCATGGACTGGAAGGTATTTCTGACAATCTTTGCAACGGTGTTTCTTGCCGAGCTCGGTGACAAAACCCAGCTGGCAACCATGCTTTTCGCAAGTGATCGGGCGGTGAGCAAGTACGGCGTGTTCGTCGCAGCGTCGCTGGCACTGTTGGCGGCCGCCGCGATTGCGGTATTGGCCGGCGCGCTGCTGGGTGAGCTCATCAACCCCCGGTATCTGCAGCTGATCGCCGGTGTGGGCTTTGTTGCCATCGGTGCGTTTACGCTATTCAATGCGGTTACCGCCACCTAGTCCGACTAAGCAGTACTGGCGCTTTTCGCCGTGACGCAAAGCGGCGCTGCGCAGAGCCCATAGTTCTGCATCGAGGAGCCCCATGAGCATGCAAGCCTCGGAACAGCAGCGTGCCGCGGCAGCGGCGTATGAAGATCTTCACGTCCCGGCCCTCTTCAAGCAATGGGCTCCCCTGGTGTTGGAAGCTGCTCGTATTCGCGCCGGTAGTCGCGTTCTGGACGTTGCATGCGGAACCGGTGTGCTGGCCCGGGAGGCAGCTCGGCTTACTGGTGACAGTGCTCTTGTTTCAGGCCTTGATGCGAATCCCGGAATGCTGGCCGTTGCCGAAGAGCTAGCGCCCACCATCGACTGGACGGAAGGCATAGCCGAATCGCTACCCTTCGAAACGGGGTCCTTCGATGCCGTAGTCAGCCAGTTCGGCCTGATGTTTTTCCTGGATCGTGTTGCCGCTTTGTCCGAGATGAATCGCGTCCTGAAACTGGGTGGACGCGTCGCGGTCGCCGTTTGGGATTCCCTGGAAAACTCGGAAGCGTTCCCGATCGAGGTGGAGCTGCTTCAAAACCTGGTTGGCCCTGAGGCAGCGGATGCTCTGCGCGCTCCCTTTGTGTTGGGCGACAAAGCGCGACTGCTCTCGCTTTTCGAGAAAGCCGGATATCAATCGGCCGAGATAGATACGATACGAGGAACAGCGCGATTCCCCAGCATCAGAACGCTGGTTGAAGCCGACCTTAGGGGATGGCTTCCCGTCATGGGTGTAACGCTGACCGAGGATCAGATTGAGATGGTTCTACGCGAGGCGGAGCAGGCTTTGCGCGTCTATGTGACGGCGGACGGAACAATGGAATTCAGTTCTTGTGCGCACATTGTCTCGGCACAGAAAAATGCCTGATCGATCAAGCCTGCGTCCATCGCTAACATTACGCGTCGCCGTCAGTGGAACATCAAAGCGACGGGTCCATAGCTGCCTGTTCCCTTGCACTGCCGGCCGGCGGCCGTGCAGCGCTGGCGGCGAGCATCCGCTGTGATGCCAACGCGAGAAACGGGTAGGCATTTGACAATCGCAGGACCGCGCCTTTACAACGGCACACGGTCGTCCTGAACGTCCTTGAGCCCTCCACCCAGGTGCACGCCATGCCGGCAGCAAAACGGGAATGCCCCACACGCCTATTTGTATGCGGGACACTGCTATTCTGCTTTCAGTCCCTGCTGATACCGGTGCCGGCCTGGGCCGAGTTTCGCTCGGCAAACGAGCGGTTCTCCATGGCCCTCACAGGAGACTCGATCATTACCCGAAAACTCTCCGTCTATGACGAGCCAGAGTATCTGCAGATGATCGACTTGATTCGCTCGGCCGATGTCGCCTTCACAAATCTCGAAGTCTTGTTTCACGACTATGAGCCCTACCCGATGGCGGTGAGCGGCGGCACCTGGATGCGCGCCGATCCGGCCCTCGCCGCAGAACTGTCCTGGGCAGGCTTCGATCTGCTCGCCCGCGCCAACAACCACACCGGTGACTATGGCGTGGAGGGCATGCGGATCACGACCCGGCACGTGAAAGAGGCCGGACTGCTCGACGCCGGCGTAGGCGAAAGCCTCGCCGAAGCGCGTGAGGCAAAGTTCCTGGAAACCAGCAAGGCGCGCGTCGCGCTCATTTCCGTGGCGTCCTCTTTTGCAAAGCACATGGGTGCCGGACCTTCCCGGGACGACATCCCCGCTCGACCGGGGCTGAACCCGCTACGCTACGACACCACCTATGAAGTCGAAGCCGAAGAGTTCGAGCGTCTCAAGTCGCTCGGTATATCGTTGGGACAGTTCACAAACCAGGATGGGAAAGCGCGAGGTCTCGACAAAGAAAAACCCGACGAAATGGAACTCTTCGGTCGCGACTTTAAACTCGCGGCCAGCAATCGGGTGCGTACCACGGCTAACGAAAAAGACGTGGAAGCGATCGCCGCTGTGGTAGACAACGCCAAGCGCGTCGCCGACTTCGTAATTGTCACCATCCATGCCCACGAGGGGCAGAAACGATCCGAACCCGCTGAGTTCCTGCCACTTTTTGCTCGCGCAATGGTGGATGCGGGCGCTGATGTATTTGTGGGCCACGGTCCGCATGCGCTGCGCGGCATCGAGATTTACGCCGGCAAACCGATCATGTACAGCCTTGGCGACTTCATATTCCAGAACGAAACGCTCCTGCGCCTGCCCTACGACAACTATGCTCGCTACGATCTGGGGGAGAATGCTCATCTCGCGGATTTCAACGACAAGCGTTATAAGAATGACTCGACGGGTTTCCCGGCGAACCCGGAGATCTGGGAATCCGTCGTCGCAGTACCCGTATTCGAGAACAAGGAACTGGTCGAGCTCGCCCTGCACCCCATCACGCTGGGCTTTGGATTGCCGAGACAGGTTCGCGGTCGACCCATGTTTGCCCAGGGCGAGCTGGGGGCCAAGATTATCAACGACCTCAAAGAGCGCTCGGCGCCCTTCGGTACGCGCATCGTCGCGCGAGGCGGGGTCGGTTACGTCGAACTCGAAGCAAATCAGTGAACCCCCCTCACCGAGGAAGTAGACCCATGATTCGATCCATGCACTGGCTGCTGCTCGCGACTATAGGCATCGTGCTGTCCGGCTGCGACACGAGCGAGACGCCCACGCAGAGCGCTGCGCCCGTTCCGGCCGTTGCTCCGGCAAAGCCGATCCGTATCGCCGTGCTGCGTTTCCCGCACGAAACCTGCACATTCTGCCCCGGCGGCGACGTGACCATCGAGGATTGGACCAGGATCCGCGATATGGACGTGGGTGACGAGGTATTGACCGCTGGCGGCTACACTCGCGGGTTCACCAGCGCGATAGAGGAATATCAGGGCGTCGAGCTCATTGGCCTGACCTCACCGCCGGGAGTCTACGGCGGCTCATCGCGCAGTTGGTCGACCAAGGAAACCTTCGAGGAGATCATGGCCGGGCAGATTGCCGACCTCGAAGCGGCCATGCCCGTGGACGGCGTCTATCTCGCGGTTCACGGCGCGATGGCGGTACGCGATGTCCCCAGACCGGAAGCCGAGATCGCCAAGCGGGTCCGCCAGATCGTCGGCCCTGACGTTCCGATTGCGGCCACCTTCGATCTGCATGCCAACGAGGACGAGGAGTTCCTCAAGTGGGCGGACATTTCGCTGGTCATTAAACGCTACCCTCACTACGACACTGGGCTGCAGGGTGATCGCGCCGCGCGACTGCTACTGCGGACCATCCGCGGCTCCTACAGCCCAACAACGGCGACAAGGCGCCCCGGTATCGTGACGCCCACGGTACTTCAGTGGACCGGACGCTCTCCCTATATGGACATCTACGAACGGGCCCGGCGCTGGGAGTCGCGGGAGGATGATGTCTACGTCAGCGTCGCCCTCGGTTTTCCATGGTCTGACGTTCCGGATCTGGGGGCCAACATCCAGGTCATCACCAACAATGATCAGGCTCTCGCCGAGCGCATTGCCGAGGATATGAACGATTACATGTGGCGTGTGCGTGAAGCCATGTTCGACACCGAGTTCCTCATGCCGGAGCAGGCGGTAGCGCAGGCAATAAGCGATATCGAGGCCGGCGCTTCTCCGGTTGTGCTGGCGGACTACAGCGACCGCAACGGCGACTCCACCTGGATCCTCGATGAAATCGTCAAACAGGGTCTGAGCGGCGTGCTCTATGGCACGGTGCGCGATGAACTGGTCATCCAGAAGCTTCTGTCCAGCGAAGCCCAGGCCGGCGATGCCTTCGACATGCCGGTGGGTGGCTTTGCGGCGGACTCGAGCGGCGAGCCCGTTCAGATCACCGGCACGCTCAGCTACCTGGGTGAAGGCATGGGCTACGACACCATTGCCATCGTGGAGTTCGGCGAGGGCAACTCACTGATCATTACTCCCGCGCTTCGCCAGGTGATCTGGACTGAACAGCTCGAGGTGGGCGGCCTGAATCCCGGCGACTTCGACGCTTTCGTGACGAAGTCACGCGTCCACTTCCGTCGCGGCTTCGACGAAACCGGCTACGCCAAGTCCATCTACATCGTGGATGCGCCGGGTGGATTTGTAGGGACAGTAAGGCTCGACTCCCTGACCTACGAGAATGTCGACCTGAGCACTCTCTATCCCTATGGGACACCTCCGGACCGGCGTTAGCGCCTGATGCTCCCGGGCCGGAGTGCGGCGACACAGCACTCCGGTCAGGGAAAGCCCCGCCCGACAAACCAGAACACACCCAGCGCCACCAGGGATGTCGCGAGTGTGTGCCGGGCAGGTGCTTCCAGCTTAGCGATTGACGGCACGATCCGAAGGAGCAGGAATAGGACGACAAGCAGAGCGCCGACGATCAGCAGCTGCCCAAGCTCTATCCCCAGATTAAACACCAGCAGCGCGACCGCGAGCTGGTCAACTGGTAAGCCAATTTCCAGAAGCGAACCGGCGAAGCCGAAGCCGTGAATCAGGCCGAAAAACGCCGTCACCAAAGGGTTAATTCCTAGCCGCCACTCAGGTCGTGCTCGCATAAGTAACAGGTAGGCGGCGAAGAACAGCGTGATTCCCGTCATGGTCAACGGATCCGGACCGACGCGAAGCACGCTCCAGAGCACAAGCGCCGCGCCAGCCGCGAAGACCACCGCTGCGTACGTACCCAGTCGAGTCTGCCGTTGGAACACGCTTTCACCCGCCACCAGCGCGATGGTCAGTCCGATCAGAGCTTCCACAAGCTGACCGTCCGGCACGGCAAGACCCAGCACCGCGAGAGCGAGCGTAATGCTGTGGCCGGCGGTGAATCCCGTGATCGCAAAAACCAACGGCTTTACGCCCCCCACGAGCAACAGGATGGAAGCCAGGAACGCCAGGTGATCAAAGCCGAACGCCATGTGGTCGATACCCAGGCGCGCGTAGCGAAGCGCAACATCCGAAAGGGACGTTGAAGAACCTTCGGGCAGGGTCCAGGAGCGATTCGCACGATCCATAACGCGCTCCCCTACGAACCCACCGCCAGTCCCGCTAACGCGAACAAAGTGTAGATGGTCCGGCAGAAGCTCGAAGAAGGCGTCGTTGCGAAGCTCTACTGCTCCCGGCCCCGGACAGGTCGCAACAAAGCTGGCCTGAAGAAACCTTCGGGTCTCCTGGGCCGCAAAGCGAGATTTCTCGCAGGCCTCGCCATCGGCGAACAGCTGGTAGTCGTCGCTTACGGCAGCGGCCACAAGATCCAGCGGAGCTTCCGGCGAATCAAGCGACGCCAGCTGCAGGAACTGATCGCGCCGCATGTTGTACGTGACCGTGAAGTCACGCTCACCCGGACCTGCCCGCAAAACTCCATAGCTCTCACCAAGCGAGTGGGCAAACAGTGGCGCAGGGAACAGCAGCATCAATAGAACGATGAGAGTTTGACGCATGCTAAGGCGCCAGGCGCTCGTTCCTGCGGACCTCAGCGCGTTGCCTGAGCCAGGCCAGATAGTCGTCGTAGGCGAGATCCTCGCGCTGGATTTCCAGCTCGTTCAGGACTGAAAGTCGGACCTCGTCAAAGGGCGGGACCCTCGCCGCGTAAACGCTGAGGACACGCAAAACGTGAACTCCTCCCACGGCCTCGTAAGTGAGTACATCACCCTCACCTGCCGTTTCGAGCCACGCGATGACATCCTCCGAGAACCGTCGAGACAGTGCTTCAAGGCTCATGGGCACAGGCGGTAGCCAGGTCGCGGAAACCGCCTCGCTCTCGGCAGCGAGCGCGGCCGCCCCCGCGCCGTCCTCCAGGGCGTTTGTCAGTGAGGACACGAGACTTGGATCCGCGATAACGACCTCTTCCAGCTCCAGCGTCCGCGGCTCGGAAAACAGAGCGGTGTTGTTGCGGTAGAACGCCGCGATTTCGTCGTCAGCGACGCTTCGGCCACGCACTTCATTCAGGATGGATTTTTCCATGGCCTGGATAATCGCGACCCGCACATTCGAGTCGCGACGCAGAATGCCGAGTTCCGACGCGCGCTGGATCAGAAGCTCTTCGTCGATCATGTCGTCCAGCGTACCCAGCAGCTCGTCCACCGGAACACCCGCCTGGGCCCGGCGCTCCAGGAGGCTGCGCAATTCGTCCGCGGGAATCGCTATCCCGTTGACCTGCGCCGCGGTCGCATCGTCCAGGGCCGGGTTGCCCGCATCCACCAGCCCGACCAGCGCGGTTACGATCCCGAGCACCACCGCAGCGATCAGAAGACCATCGGTAAGCTTCATGTTTCACATTTAGGCTATGTTCAAGTGTCATCATGCCTGTTTGGTCGACGACTCGGCCAGCGCAACCTCAGCCGTGTAGGGACTTAAAGCACACATACGAGCATTAGGGAGCGGGCTAGATCCGTTACCATCAGGAGACGAATACGGCGAGACTGCTTTCGCCCAGGTGCATCGAGAATGGAAGAGGACATGCCCAATGCCCACGATCGGTTTATGGCCGCTTCAAACAGTGGTTGGCGTCACCCTCCTTGCCCTGGCGTCTGGCTCTACGCCGGCCGCGGAAAATGAACAAGCGCCGCGGACGCAATCACCCGGATCCGTCACTGACTCGGTATCCAATGCGGGTAGTGAGGACAACAGCCTGACGGTTTACATTGCCAGGAAGACCATTACGATGAATCCCGGCTCGCCCGAGACGACAGCGTTCGCCGCCGATGAGCTGAAATGACCGCCACGGCGGGCACTCCGCCAGACCGATCCAGCCTACTGCGCTCGTGATCGACAAGAACTCGTCGAAGCTCTTCCAACAGGCCCTTTCTCAGGTTCCCGTCTTTTTTCGGCTCGCCTTGAGTGGCCTCTTTACTCGCAGAGAAGAACTCTTCTTGCTCCGCGTCTGCCTGCGCGAGGCGCGCCGGCTCACCGTGGATTCCGACGCTTTTCGAGCGGCAAGCGCCCGCTCGCGCACATCCCTAATGTCTTCTTCACTGTACACGCCATTCACCCCGGAAATTGCCGCGAGGCGCATGCCATGCTTCAGTCCCAGCTTGTAAATCTCGTGTACTTTCTCCCACTCGAGATTGCGGCCCAGCGTGAAGTTCTCGAAGCGGCTCTCCAGCGTCAGCACGATTGTCTCCGCCAGGCAGGCGTACACCACGTTGCGCTCGTCGAAGCCAATGGACTTCATGTGCACGTCTCCGGGCAGCGCGACCTCGCCGGACTCGATAACGAGGACATCGGGGCGTTTGGCAACTTCTTCGGGGGGAAGGTCGAGGGGGCGGGCGACGTCGGTTATCACGCAGCCAGGCTTCACTTTTGTGATATCCAGGATTTTCTTACCGGCTCCGGAGGTTGCAGTAACAATCATGTCCATGTCACCGATACTGGCGTCGCTGTCGGCGTAGGAGGCGAGAACCAGCCTGACTCCCGGTGATTCGCGTTCTATCGACTCTTTCAGCACCAACAGTTTTGCGGATTCCGGTGATACCAGGTGTAGCTCTTCCGCGGTTCTGGCAAGAAGTCGCGCACAGGCCGCGCCAATGGCGCCGGTGGCCCCCACGACCATGGCTTTGCCCTTAACGCGCTTTCCCCGCTTCAATGCCAACAGGCCAAGACGGTCCACGGCATCGTGTGCCGCCCAGAGGGCGCCCGAGGCGCTGTAGCTATTGCCCGTCGTTATGGGCAGCGGCGCTCGTTTGGCCACGGTTACGCCCGCGTCGCCCACAACTTTGGTGAACGCGCCCAGTCCCATGATCTGTGCACCGAGACTCCTGGCCATATCGGCCGCTGCCAGGAGTCTTCGATAAGTAAACTCCGGTGTATGAGACATGATTTCCTTCGGCGTTCCACCCACTACGATCAACCACCCCTCTGCCTCTACACCGTCGGGCGAACGTATGCCCGAAACCTTGCTGTAGACGAACGGCGGCATATAGGCGGCCGCTTTTTCGACAAGGTCCATCACGCGGCCCGGCGCGACCTTGCTCACCAGTTCCAGGGACTTGAGATTGGCGAAGTACTGCTGCGAGAGCGGATGAATGACGAAGGCAAATCGATTGATCTGCTTTAGCCCCTCGATGGGGTAAATAATCCTGGGTACGAGTTCGAGATCGGTGACAATTTCCAGGTAGTCGTCATGGCTGATTTCCTCGGCCGACTTATTCAGCGCGGCCATTACCATTGCCTCAACCACATCCAACTCTACTGTTTCTTTGAAGAGTTGGATGCTGCAATCCAGCACCAGTCGCACACCCTTTTCCGCGAGTTCTGCCCTACGCCCCTCGGAGACCGTTGCGGTAATCACGGTCTTTCCTTCTAACTCGTCACTCCCGAAATGACGCAGCTGTTCGTAGTTCGCTGCCACCACAACGTGCGCTTCCCTGACGGCGCGCTTCAGGAGGAAGTGGTTGAAGAACTGGAGAGGTGCCAGCGACGGAACGAGTGCCTTACCGCTTCCAAAGCGCAGAATCGGGTGACTGCCAGCGGCATAGAGTTCCAGCGCATCGAGCGTGTGCAAAACATGCGGAAGTCCGAACTGGACCAGGGGGTCCGCGAAAGACAGATTGTCGGTCGCTTCGGCAAGGATCGATGCAAGTCGATAGTTCTGCGCGCCGGAAAGAAACAGCACCTTCGCGTTGCTGAAAATATCCCCGAGTTCTGCCTGGGCAGATCGCAGGGTCCATTCCTGAACAATTTCCCGCAGCTTTCCCCCCGTAGTTATGGGCGTGTCGCCCGCCGCCTGCACAAGTTTGCGCGTTTCGACGTCCGTGTACTGCCGGGTGCCCACCGTGTAGTGATCACGCATTGAGCCCAGGCCGAGGGTATCGGCGCTTTCCCGGAAATCCTGAAGCAGATGCTTTGCCCGCTTGAGATCACCGTCAGTTCCTACACGAGCCACCTGAAAACGCTGGCCGAGGAAATCGGTTCTGAATCGGAAGTCCTGATCCTTCGAACCAAGGCTGATACTGACGACCTCTTTCATGGACTGGGCTCTTTCGCTTGGCTCACCAGAGCGTAGTACGCAAATGCCCGTGCGGCCTTGATGGAGAGCAAGGGGCGCTCAACGAGTTTGCCAGGAAGCTGGAATACGAGTTTCTCTACATGCTTGCCGGCGAGATGGCGCTCTACGCGCGCGACCGGGTTACTCCTATTTGTCCCGGCCAGGGCGCAGCCTTTCTCGATGGCTAGCCTTCGCGCGGAACGCTAGACTGAGGCCTAGCCTGTCCGCGCCAGGAGCACCACCTCCGCTCCCCCTACTGTGCAAGTCCATCCAAGGACCTCTCCGCGAAGGAATCCTACTATGAGAACAAGCCGCCGCCCGATTTCAGCTCTCACTCTGGTTCTCCTACTGACTGTAGTCGCTGCACCGCTGGCGTGGTCCGGACCGCAGGAAGACACCGAGGATTCGAGCGCCCCCGGGGCGCAGCCTGTGCTCGACTCGGACGGCGTCGCTGAGCTTATCGCTCCCTTTAACACTTACGGGCACGTCTACGACGGCAACAGCATCGAGGCTATGCGACCCCGGTTCATGGGCACCCACGGTGCCGTATCCACGGGCCACTACCTGGCGACCATGGCGGGGATGGACGCATTGAAAGCCGGCGGCAATGCCTTCGATGCCGGGGTTACGGCGGCCATGGCGCTGAAGGTCACCAAGATGGGCTACGCCGGTTGGACGGGGGTCGCCCCCCTGATCCTCTACAGCGCTGACGAGGACAAGGTCGTTACCCGGGTGGGTGCGGGGACCAGTCCCGCCGCCGCCACGCTGGAGCGCTTCCTCGACGAGGGTAAGACCCCCATCAACACTGCCCTACTCCCCGCCGACGTTGACGTATGGCTGGCCGCCCTCGATCGCTACGGCACAATCGGGTTCTCGCAAGCTGCCGCTCCGGCACTGGAGATAGCGGAAGACGGGTACCACCTTTACAAGATGCAGCGATGGTTGCTGCAAGATCAGCGTGAGGGAGTATTCCGCTTTCCCTACAACGAGACGTTCTGGTTTCAACACGGTTCGGACGAGCAGAGACTCGGTCAGCTCATGGTCAATAAAGACCTGGGCAGGCTGATCCGTACCATGATGGAAGCCGAGGCCGAGGCACTGGCAGCCGGAGGTACCCGATCCGAGGGAATCCGCGCGGCTCGGGACACCTTTTATGCCGGTGAGCCAGCTCGGGCCGTGGACGCGTTCTTCCGCGAGCACGACGGACTGGTTACCTACGACGACCTTGCGGCTTACAAAGGTGAATGGATGGAGCCGCTGAGCACCACATTCATGGGTTACGAGATCTACGCCGGAGATGGCTGGTCGCAGGGACCGAGGATGATCCTGATTCTCAAGATGCTTGAGGGCATAGACCTCAAATCACTGGGATTCAACACACCTGCCTACATTCACACCCTCTCCCAGGTTATCAATCTGGCCATGGCGGACAGTCACCGCTACGTCGCCGACCCGGAAGTTGTAGAGATACCCCCCGAGCTCTACTCCCAGGAATATGCCGAGCTACGGGCGGACTTGATCGCTGAAGACCAGGCTTTCCAGGACATGCCACCCTGGGGTGATCCGGTCGAGATGCTCCCCGTGGCCGAAGACTCCCCCCGTTCCTTCATCGCCGGTCCCGAACCCCTGCGTACCGTCGGCACCGCGACTTTTGACACGTCGTCTTTGAACGTCATGGACGGGAACGGCAATCTTTTTGTCATGACCGAGAGCGACGGCCACCTGAGCACGCCCATGATCCCCGGCTGGGGTTTCGGCCTGGGAGCCCGCATGGAGCAGTTCAATCTTGATCCGAAGTTGGCCAACGTGATGGCGCCGGGCAAACGTCCGAGAAACACCAACAGCCCGCTACTGGTCATGAAGGAGGGGCGTCCGTTCATGGGTCTCTCCACTCCGGGCGGAGACCAGCAGGTCCAGTCCCTCCTCCAGGTTTTCCTGAACGTTGTGCTGTGGGACATGTCGCCGGAACAGGCCGTGGATCAGCCCAGATTCGGAAGCTATAACTTTCCCGGAACCGGAACGGAGGTGAACCTTAATCCGGCTCGCCTGAACGTCGAAGGACGCATCCCGGAAGCGACGGTCCAGAAGCTCCGGGAGTTGGGTCACGATGTACAGCTTTGGGGCCTTTGGGACTGGCATGCCTGTGCGCCCACGGTGACTTATCGGGATCCCGACACGGGCGTCATGATCGCCGCCGGGGATGTGCGCCGCGAAACCTCGTCCATGGCGTACTGACCGATGTCAGCGCCGTGGATGGATCATCCAAAGCTCATCGTCTGGTTCGACGATCTCGAAGATGCGGTTACCACTGCCTTCGCGTTCACCGACAAGCAACGGGCCGAGCTCAAGGCACTGCGAGCGCCGCGCGCCCATACCTGGGTCATGCTTGCCAAAGACGCCAACACCCGGGATGAATTCCGAGAACGGCTGCGTGAGGCGCAAAGCCACATGAGCGTGCCCGTGGCTCACGACTGCGGGGTCCTCGTTCAACGTGACGATTTCGTGATTGAGGAGGACAGCTTCGAACAGCAAAACGGATTTGACTCCATTGAGGTTGACTACGTCGAGGAAGGCAGCGTCGAGGAATTGCGACGCGAACTGCTGTCGGATGCCGATGACTATGCCGCGTCTGAGGAGACCGGCTGGTTCTACTCAATCTCAGACAGCGACTGCGAGAGTGACGTTGACGGTGGTCTACGCGACGACGGTAGCAAGGACAGCGACAGCGAAGGCCAGCCATAGATGTAATCGCGCAGAGGTGTACTGACAGGCGGTGTCGGTTCCATGAGAGCCATCCCCGAAGCGGCAACTCACGGAACAGCACTTCTGCAGTCGCCTGCCGCCACTGCAGGACGGACAGGACGACGTGGGAAGACCGACTCTTGAGCAAGAGTTTGCGCTGATATCGAGACAGGCGGTGCCCACGTAGGAACCGAAGAAGCTTATATCGGAGAGTATCGGCTATGCGACTCCAGCACATTCTCTGTCAGTTGGGCATCATTACTGCCAGCGTCAGCGCGTTTTACGTCGCGGCGAGCGATAATGCGCCACCACAGCTCAGCGCCGAAGATCGAGCAGCCATCTTTGCAGTCCTTGTCGAGCGGTATCCAGAAGTCGCTTCAAGTCCTGGCATTAAGGCGGCTTTCTACGCTCCGGCCAGGGCTTATACGGATTGTGACACCATAATCCTGGGTACATCCGCAGCGGAACATCGGAAACGAAGAACGCATAAACGTGGCTCCGTCAATTGCAAGGCGGAAACGGCGTCAATCTATCTTTATCCCCATGCTGAGCGACGCGGCCGGAAGGACGCACTGAAGGCTATGTGTCAGAGAGCGGTGTCTATCAATGGCGACACGAAGCAACCAAGTGGCCGATGGAATTGCCCGGTCGGCACTTTTCGCCAGTATGTGCAGATTGAGGGACAAAGCTGCGAAGTTCGTCTCACTGGCAATACTTCGTCCGCGGCGCTCTCAGCGGCGCGCGCCGCAGGTATGCAAGCAATTAGAGCTTTCGGGCAACCGGCGCCGGAAGCCCTCGTCATGTTCACCCATACAGATGAGGACTATGCCTGGGGTATGTTCGGCACCGACGCCTGTGGTGGCGGAATGGTAGTTGAGTTCCTTCGCGTGAGTGATGCGGATCCACGCTCCGCCGCCGATTGGAAGGCGACAGTGCGCCCGAACAATAAGATCATGGGCAATCCGGCGAAGGCAGAACGAGCCAATAGCGAAAATGCTAGACGTTAATCTCTGATTCGCGTTGAAGCAAACAGCATCCGCTGTCGCTACCACGCCTCATGCTTGTCGCCGTAGCGCAGTAACCAGCCCGTCGCGTAGGCGGACAGGAAAATGAGTGGTGTACCGAAGAGATTCGGACTCACTATCCAATTGGCCAGACCGAGAGCGAGCAGTCCCATCTCGATGCGGAATACATGCCTTCGCGTATTGACGCCAAGCATGTTGGCGCGGAACCACCAGGGTAGGCGCTTCCACGCCTCCGTACTTTTGTCTATCACCGTTATTTCCTCCGTAAGCGTGGATACATCCACTTCGAATACAGAGGCGAGACACTTCAGGGTCTCCAAACTGGCTTTTTGACCATTCTCCACTCGCTGCACGGTCCTGACATTCAGGCCCGAATACGCTGCGAGCTGATCCTGAGACCAGCCATGATTAGCTCTCAGTTTCTTTACGATCACACTCGACGCCTCACAACTCTGCGCGGCGAATCATCCTCTCATGAGGCTTCTGTCGGCCACGACAGTTGCCCGACAGTATCACGACAGCAGCTTCAGTCGGCTTCATCCTACCGCTTCATGCCGCCATTTGAGGCTAAATGCCTGAAATCTGCGGCGAAATACTTCGATGTCGGACCCCAACAGCTTTACCCCTGAACGACCGAGAGATGTTCACTCCCTCATGTGACTTCCCGTGGCAAACGCGTATCCGACTCGAGTGGCAAACGCGTATCCGACTCGGTAAGAAGCCAAGCTCAGCTAGTAGGTATCGAAGATGCGCTGGATCTCAGCCAGTTCAGATGTTTTGGTGAGCGCCAGCATCAACAGGATTCTCGCCTTATTATCCTGCTGTCCCCTCGAAACGACCACAGGAAAACCGTAGTCCGGCGCCGAGACAATGCGACCCAGCGGTACCCGCGAGGTAATGACCGCGGGGACACGCCGTCCAGCTGTAGCTTCCAGGCCAGCCCGCATGCCCGCGCTCATTCGACCGCCAGCAAAGGTCCGAATCACGAGACCATCCATGGTTTGAGTGGCAAAGCGCTTGACGACTTCTCGATCTATGCCCGTGAAATCGGTCAGGATCAGCACGTCTGGCAATTCATCGATATCAGTAACGTCGAATTCCGAAGCCGTCGTATGCGGTTGCAGGGCGCGACGATAGAAGCGAACCCCATCAGGATCCACGACACCCAAAGCTCCAACGCTCGGGCTCTTGAACGTTTGCACCCGGCGATTGTCCGTCTTCCACACCTCTCGTGCGGCAATGATATCTTCGTTGAGAACAACGAGGACGCCATGACCGATCGCGTCCCCTGCCCCCGCAACGCGTACGGCGTTTATCAGGTTCGCTGGGCCGTCCGGTGAAACCTCATTGGACGATCGCATCGAACCCACCAGCACGACCGGTCGCTCCGAGGCGACAGTCAGATTGAGAAAGTAGGCGGTTTCCTCGAGGGTATCGGTGCCGTGTGTAATGACGATGCCGGTGAGATCACGGTCCGACGCTAAGAGTTCGTTGATTTTCTTTGAAAGAGCAAGCCAATGAGCCGGCGTCATCCTCGACGATCCGATCTTGCTGAACTCCTCGACCTCTACACGCGCGTAGTCCAGCAGCTCCGGGACCGCCTGCACCAGGGCTGGGCCGGGCATCAGCGGCGCATCGGTCCGGCTCGCGATCGTACCGCCTGTAGTGAGGACCAGGATCCGGGGTTTCGTGCCATCGGTCCGATCAGCGGTGACGGAGGCCGCAAACAACAGGAGGATCAGTGCCAGGCATCTGCTCACGGCCCGACAATTCCTGGAATCGCTACAAGTATCGTCGGCATATCCACATCTCCGAAACGGGTGGGACCCGGGCTGTCTCGACGCGCCACATTGTATCCCTGGGTACTCAGGTGCAGGCGTCAGGATTCAACCAACGACGGTTTCCAGTGAACAGCGCGACTCGACCTCCGCGGCTCGCGTCCGTTAGAACAGGCCCAAACCCCCTCCGTCGAACCCTGTGCGTCGGTCTGTACCCGGTGGTAGGCTCCCAGCAACCGCCAGCTCAGACTTCGGAGTATCTCATGCGTTTTTCAGCTGTTTTCGATGCCCCGAGAATTCTGATCAACCATGCGTTCCTGGGGGTGTTGCTGTCTGCGCTGCTAGCGCTTTCCCTTCCGACCGAAGCCCAGCGTGTATCTCGCGAGCAGCTGCTCGACTACATGCAGCAGATCCGCAGCGCCCATGACCTGCCGGGACTGTCGGTGGCCGTGGCTGTCGATGGAGAGATCGTTTTCTCAGAGGGTGTCGGTTACGCCGAGCTGGACAATCGGACGCCGGCCACCGGACGCACCGTCCACAATGCCGGATCTGTTTCCAAGGTGCTGGCTGTCGTGGGTCTGATGCAACTGTGGGAGCAGGGAAAGGTCGACCTGGACGCTACGGTCCAAACCTACCTGCCCTACTACCCCGAACAACCCTATCCCGTCACCGTGCGGCAGATCCTTACGCATACGTCGGGTATCCGTCACTACAACGGCGTCGAGTTCGGGCCGGACGATCTTCTGAGGTTCAGACACTTCGACAACTTCGAAGAAGCCACCGAGCTTTGGAGGAACGACCCGCTGGTGTTCGAGCCGGGCACGGCCTGGATGTATTCGTCTCACGCCCACAATCTTCAGCATGGGATTGTCGAAGCTGCTTCCGGTCTCGGATTCGAGGAGTACCTGACGAAGTTTGTTTGGGAGCCCGCGGGCATGATGGCCACCCAGTTCGACGTTCCAAGCCGCGTGGTCGAGAACCGCGGCAAAGGCTACCTGCGGGAAGACAGCGGTCCGTTCGTGAATGCACCCGCCGAGGATCCGAGTTACAAGTATGCCGGCGGGGGTATCCTGACCACGGTGGAGGATCTGGTTCGCTTCGCCCTTGCGATCAATAAGCGGCGTCTGCTGAGCGACCGTAGCGTCGCGGAGATGCACCGGCCCCAGATCGATCGTTCGATTCAACGCTTCGTACCGGGCGCTCCTCCCCAGCCGCTCGATCACCAACAGGCCCTGGCCTGGTGGATTCGGACCGACCAGGCTGGTCGCCAGTACCCCAGCCATACCGGTACGGTGAAGGGCACACGGTCCTTCCTCGCCAACTTTGATGAGTACGGCGTCGTCGTGGCGGTCCAGGCAAACGCGCTGCCCTTCGATTCCGCGCGGTACGGTGAGGCGATCGCGCAGATGTTCTTGCAGGCACCGGATAGATAGTGCGACGAGCACGGTGCATACACGTAGTTCCGCGCAATCCCGTCTCCAGGCAGGCGAACTGAGAATCGCAGGCTCGAGCAATCGCATTTCCCGAGGCGCCCGCTAAACCGCATCGCGGGCGCGCACCGCTCCGGCGCGCCCCGTGCCAAGGTCTATACTGGAATTCGTGTGACGTAACCCGCGCTAGACGCTTACGGAGGTCACCGACCCATGACCCGCAACAACGACTCCGACGGACTCCGACTCCCCATCAAGATCGATGCCACCTCCAACGGTGAGTTCTTCCCCCGACCGCTTAACCCCGCCGCACAGCTCGGCAATCGTTGGGCCCTGCGCGACGCGACTGCGAACGCGCGCCACCTCAGCCAGAATCGCCGGCAGTTCCTGCAGGCACTCACCGGCGTTGCGTCGACGCTGCTTGCCCATAACCGAGCCCAGGCAGCCGCCGGTCGTACTGGCGGCTTCTACGACGTACCGGAGAGCGCCGCGTTCGAACTGGATGCTGCCGAGGAAACCCTTGGCAAGCGCGAGTTTATTCTCGACGTACAGGGGCACTTCGTGAACCCCACCGGAGCCTGGCTCGAACAGGTTCCCGAGGGTGCCCGACCGCTCTCAGGTATGCCCAAGTCCCGCTGCGAGCTGGCCGATGCACCCGGAGACCGATCCTACCTTGAGTGCCTCTCGGGCGAACAGTTCGTCAAGGACGTGTTCCTTGATTCGGACACAGACATGATGGTGCTCTCTTTCGTACCCTCGCTCAGCTCGCGAGAACCCCTGACCATCGAAGAGGCGGCGGCCGTGCGCAACATCGTCGACGGTCTCGAGGGGACCAAGCGGCTGTTGCTGCATGGCCGGGTGAATCCAAACCAGGACGGTGACCTGGCGCGCATGGACGAGCTCGCCGAACGCTGGGGCGTGGTCGCCTGGAAGTGCTACACCCAGTGGGGCCCCGATGGTCGTGGCTTTTATCTGGACGACACTGCCGGGATAGCCTTCATAGAAAAGGCCCGTGCGCTAGGGGTGCGCCGCATCTGCGTGCACAAAGGCCTCTCTTTTGGTCCCAAGAGTTTCGAACACAGCCTGTGTACAGACGTCGGCCGCGTCGCGCGGCGCTTTCCAGACGTGGACTTCCTGATCTATCACTCGGGTTTCGAACCTTCGGTCACGGAGACGGCATTTCGGCCGGGAGCCGGCCGCCACGGAGTCGACAGCCTGATTCAGTCACTCCAGGACAACGATATCGGCGCGGGGGACAACGTCTACGCCGAGCTTGGCAGCACCTGGCGCTATCTCATGCGCGATGCGACGCAGGGGGCTCATCTACTCGGCAAACTGCTGAAGCACCTGGGGCCAGACAACGTGCTGTGGGGCACGGACTCTATCTGGTACGGCTCACCTCAGGACCAGATCCTGGCCTTTCGCAGCTTCCAGATCAGCCCTGAGCTGCGCGAGCGCTACGGCTATCCAGAGATCACGGCTGAAACACGTTCGAAGATATTTGGTCACAACGCGGCGCGGGTTTACGGCGTCGACATACCCAAACGCAAATCCGAAGTCGGCGCGGACGCCGTCGCACAACTCAAGGAAAACTACCGCAACGCCCCGGATCCACACTTTCGTACCTATGGACCTCGAACAAGGCGGCAGTTCATGAATCTCATGCAGTGGAATGGTGGTGAACGTGCCTGAGGCTCTCGTGGCCGTGCCGCATTTCAGGGGTTGTCAGGCGGTGGTCCGGCAGTCGGTGCGCCCGCTCCGCTTCTCTCCCTGGTGACGGACACACGTTGCTGTGTAGGCTGGCGAGAACGTCAGCGCCCAAAGATGGATAGGCGGCCCTTGGTACTTAAACGAACGCCGGACTTGTGGATGGCATCCCTCCAACTGTCGTACTCGAGGGGTTGTGCATAGCCGTAACGAGCGGCGTCATACTGGCCTTCAATTCCCGTCATCGACAGCATCGAGCTCGTGGCAGCGGCCTTGACACCGTCGTCAGTGGCGCGAGACCCCAGATAGAAATCGTTCCCCGGCCACGACACGTGGTCCCAGGCAACCAGGCTGAACAGCGAGAGTTCGGAGAAGTCATCGCCCGGCTCTTCATACTGCGGCGGCCGGCACAGCTGTGGTTTATCCTGGTTTCCCTGCGCCAGGGGCCGAATTAAATAGTTCATATGACCAATTTGTCGCCGGGCATTACCTGATTCTCGGTGGGGATCGTAGTACACCACGTCGATAAACGGGAGCTGACTGTGGTGCACCTGCAGCAGCATACCGATCGTGTGTGCGAGCAAGTCTCCGAGCTGACCTTTAAAACGTCCTGCAAACTGGCCACAGCCCAGGCCAGGAATTGTAATCAACGCTCTGGTGTTGTTTCGCTCGCATTGTTGGTTCGCAAAAAGCAGTGCGGGAAGCAGTCGTCGTTCATAGAGCCGATAGTAGGCCTCCCGATTGATACCACCGTTTGAAACGACCTCGTCCTGATCCGCGGGCACCCCACCCCGATCGTTTCGAAGCAGCGCTCCCGGTACGTACAGAAGCGTTGCGGCGAATGGAGTGTCGTGAATAGCGGGATAAGTGTGCAGCCCGTTGTCGAAAACAGACACCGGCACCGCGAAACTGATGTCTCCCAGTATCGATAGTTCGGCCGCATTCCAATCCGAGCCGTCTCCGCGCACCTCGGATTCCGCGTATATCTGAGGCTTCTTCGTCTGGATTAGCGCCTCGATCAGAGCGTGTTCGTCAAGCCGTTCGATAGGCTCCCGGGCCAGCACTTCACGAAGGTAGTACCCCGGGGCACCGCCGCCGACGAGGTACTGCGCATAGCCTTCAACTTTGCGCAGGGTTTCTCCGTGAAGGAGAACATCGTAGTGAGGAGTTTTGTCACTGTGGTTGTGGTTGCTATTCATCGCCTCTCCCCAAGAAAAGCCACTACGCTATGGGCCACATGTTTCCCGCCGGGCTTTCGACGGCATTGAGCTAGATGTAGTAGCCCATGTCATGCCGCTTTCGCGTAGCAGCATGCTAAAAATCGTACGTCACACCAGCTATGGATGGGGCTTAAGCTCACAATTCAAAGACCAGTGGGTGATTGATTACAACGCGTAGGTACACGGGTTGACACATGAAACGACGTCATGGGATCACAGACGTCAACGCTGCTGACTGACCGCTCTGCTTGAGCGGGCCCATGGCCGTCCCGAGCGTGTCGGAGTCTAATGCCGCTTCGGGGCGCTCGCGATCTGCCGCAGCTTTCCTATACTCGACCTACTACTCCCGGCCTCAGGATAAAAACAATGCTTACACGATCCGGTGTTCTCACAGTCATCAGTCTTCTTTTTCTTAGTCTCAACCTCCACGCCGAGCCTCGATCGCAGGTGGACGACAGCGAGCTCGCAGCTAAGGCCGGCGCACCGCTGTTTGAAGGTATGGGCAATCACCACCATCCGATCTCGACCAAGGACCCGAACGCGCAGCGCTACTTCGACCAGGGCCTGGTCCTGTCGTTTGCCTTCAATCACGCCGAATCCGCCCGCTCCTTTCGAGCCGCCCAGACGCTCGACCCCACATGCGCCATGTGCTTCTGGGGTGAAGCATTGGCACTGGGGCCGAACATCAACGTGACCAGTGACGGCAAGGCCATCATGGGAGAAGAAGATCGGAGGCAGGCCTACCGTGCCTCGCAGAAGGCGCTGACGCTGATGGACGACGCCACGCCCCAGGAACGTGAATTCATAACGGCCCTGGCTGCGCGCTACAACGGCGATCCGTCCACCCCCCGCGAGCCGCTCGACCTCGCCTACCTGGATGCCATGCGCACTTTGTATGCCAACCATCCGGACAGCGACGACGCGGCGAGCCTGTTCGCCGAGGCCATGATGAACACCATGCCGTGGGACTACTGGCTTGACGCCGAGACCCCAAAACCGCTGGCAGCGGAGGCGATCTCGGTTCTTGAGACGGTACTCGAGAGATCACCCGAGCACCCCCTCGCCCTGCATCTATATATCCACGCTGTGGAGGCCTCGAACAAGCCCGAGCGCGCCGAACCCGCGGCCGATCGTCTTGCCGGCCTCGTCCCTGGCGCGGGCCATCTCGTGCACATGCCGGCACACATCTACTGGCGTGTTGGCCGCTATGACGACGCTTCGGAGGCGAACATACGCGCCGCCGCAGTGGATGAGGAGTACATCGCGGCTTGCAACGCTCAGGGCTTCTACCCCGCGATGTACTACCCCCACAACATTCACTTCTTGTGGGCCTCTTCCTCCATGCAGGGTCGGCGGGACCTGGCCATCGACTCGGCCAGGCGAGTTGCGGCCAGCGTTCCCGTCGAGATGATCGAGCAGTTTCCTCAGGTGGAGTTCTTCCATACGATCCCCCTGCTGGCGCTCACCCAGTTTGGCCTGTGGGAAGACATACTCGCCGCACCAGCGCCGAGGGAGGACTTCGAATATTCAAACGGGATATGGCACTACGCCCGGGCGATCGCCTTGGCCAAAACGGGCGACCTCGACTCGGCCACGGAGGAACGGGAATTACTCTCCCAGCTTAAGGACGCTACGGACGTTGTCTTCCTCGATTCGCTTTACTACCCGGCCACCCTGCTGCTGGACATCGCTGACTCACTGGTTCTGGGCGAGATCGAGCTACAGAAAGGGGCCGTGGACAACGCGCTTGGCCACTTCGAGAACGCGGTTGGGATACAGGACGAACTGCCCTACATGGAACCGCCATTCTGGTACTACCCGACTCGCCATGCGTTGGGCAAAGCCCTTCTTGCCGATGGTCGCGCCGCGGATGCCGAGGCGGTATACCGCCGCGACCTTGAGATCTATCCGCGCAACGGGTGGTCAATGTTCGGGCTAGTGCAGAGTCTGACGGCCCAGGACAAAGACGCGAGCGAGATACAGCAGCAGTTCGAACTCGCCTGGCAAAGGGCCGACGTGGAGTTGACTGCTTCGCAATTCTGAACCGATCTCTGCGCGGCCCACGCGGTCGCGCTTGTTCACCTGAGGGAAACCAGGAATGGTCGTTGACACCCAGATAATTGCGCCAGTGATAGCGCTTGTGGCGTGGTCCCTGGTGATGTGGATCTGGATGTACCTGACGCGCATACCCGCGGTCCAGGCGGCTGAATTGAAGTTGGACCCCAACGTACCGCGCGGCCAACAGATGTCGACTCTGCCTCCCCGGGTACGTTGGAAGGCCGACAATTACACCCACTTGATGGAGCAGCCGACCATTTTTTACGCCCTGGCCCTATCTCTTGCAGTGCTTGGTGAAGGCAGCGGCGTGAATCTGATCCTGGCCTGGGCGTACGTGATTCTGAGAGTGGTGCACAGTCTGGTACAGGCGCTTCTAAACAAGATAGAAGTCCGGTTTCTGGTGTTCGTCCTGTCCAACGTTCCGCTGTTCTGGCTGAGTGTAAATGCGATCGTGTCGATCACCGAGGGACTACCGGACTGAGATCACCTTTACTTCGCGTTGCGAGAAAGCGCGGAACGCGCAGCATTGTTGCGCTCGCGCCCCGGCGGATCCGATTGTCAGCGTCGCCGGCCTTGCTGCCCGCGCATGCAGGCACGCACTACGCTGATACCTGTCTTATGAGTAATCGAGAGCGATCCGTTAATGCTTAACCTCAACACACTCTTAGTCGCCACCGTCACTTTGCTGTTCACCGGGAGCAGCGCCGCGCAAATTCATCTGGTGTCCGATGAGGTACGTCGCGCGGCACTGGCCGACGAAGCGCATATTGAGCGCATGGTAATGGTGCCGATGCGTGACGGCGTACGTCTCGCGTCCCGCATCTACCTGCCGAAGGACAGTGGCGGCCCGGTCCCTACAATACTCTGGCGATCCCCCTACAACTTCAGTGAAAAAATGGTGCCGAACCCCTCCTACTCGGATGCCAATCTGAAGTTTGCGCTCGACGCGGTCCGCCACGGCTACGCCTTCGTGATGCAGAACGAGCGCGGCAAGTTTTTCTCCGAGGGAGAATTCGAGGTGCTCGGGCGACCGCGCAGCGATGGCCACGATACGCTGAGCTGGATAGCCGAACAGGAATGGTCGAATGGCAAGGTCGGGACTATCGGCTGCTCATCCACGGCCGAGTGGATCATGGGGCTGGCGAGCAAGAAACACCCAGCGCATGTTGCGGCTGTGCCTATGGGTCAGGGCGCGGGGATCGGTCGCATGGGGCCGCACTACGAACAGGGCAACTTTTACAAGGGCGGCGCGATCCAGCTGCCCATGCTCACCTGGCTCTACAACGAGCAAAACACGGTGAGACCGATGTTTCCATCAACGTTGTCCCGCGAAGAGCTGATACGGGTGTCAAAGTACTACGACCTCGCTCCGGACTACCCCCAGCCGGACTGGCACAAGGCCTTTGCGCACCTTCCTTTGGCGGACGCGCTCGTAGCGGCCGGAGGGCCGAACGGTATCTTTGATGACATGGTCGATCGTGGCCCGGACCATCCGGACTGGTACACGGGCGGGCTGTACCACGACGATGAAGACTTCACCGTACCCGCGCTGTGGGTGAATTCCTGGTTCGATCTCTCCGTGGAAGCCAACACGGAGCTGTTCAACCACGTGCGAAAAGGTGCGTCCGAACAGTCCATTCGGGACAGTCAGTACATGATTATCGCGCCCACGGAGCACTGCCATATGTACCGGCTGCGCGATCCGCACATCGTCGGTGATCGCAACATGGGGCGCGTGCACTTTGGCCTTGATGAGATTGTCTACGAGTTCTTCGATTACTACATGAAGAACGATGACAACGGCTTTCCCGATAAGAATCCACGTGTGCGCTATTTCTCGATGGGTAGCAATGAGTGGCGCGGTACGTCGACATGGCCACCCGAAGGCGTCGAAAAGATGACGCTTTTCCTGTCGAGCGCTAAGGGTGCGAATACACTGCATGGCGATGGCAGGCTCGCCCCGACAGCGCCCACGGACTCAGGTCGGGATTCTTTTGCATACGACCCGATGAACCCGGTACCGACGCATGGAGGAAACTTCTGCTGCCTGGCAACGGCGGAGACGCCCGGTTCATTCGACCAACGGGCGAATGAAGCCCGCCAGGACGTGCTTGTCTACACCAGCGAGCCGCTAGAGCGTAACCTTGAGGTCAGCGGACCGGTCGAGGTGACGCTGTTTGTCTCCTCGGATGCCCGTGATACGGACTTCACCGTAAAGCTGCTGGATGTTGAGCCCGACGGCACAGCCTGGAACCTTGTGGAGAGCATCCAGCGCTCGCGCTATCGAGACGGCTATGATCGGGAGGTGTTTATGGAACCGGACGGCGTGTATGCCCTGAAGTTCGCGCCGCTCGAAACGAGCAACGAATTCATGGCGGGGCACCGCATCCGCATAGAGATATCCAGCAGCAACTTCCCACGCTTCGAACGCAATCTGAATACCGGCCGACAGAACGCCCGCGAAACGGAAGTCGTCGTCGCCACCAACACCGTCCACTATGGCCCAGGGCAGGCGTCGTTTATCGTTCTGAGCACTATCGAGCGTTGATTCAACGCGGCATCCGCGGTGTGTAAAAAGGCGGCAGCCTTCGGGTTACCCAACACGTCCCGGATCAGTACACTATCGTCCCCCGACACCAACTGCCCGGAGAAACGCTCATGACCCGCGCCACCGCAAAGTCATTCTTCGCCTCACTTCTTCTAGCCACCGTACCGCTAGCCCACGCCGACCATCATGATCGCTTGATGGGGATTCTCGATGGTCGCAGCGACGAAGCGAAGGCACGTGACGAATATCGCCATCCCGCCGAGACCCTTCAGCTTTTCGGTATTAAAGAAGGCATGACGGTTATCGACGCGCTCCCCGGGAGCTGGTACGGCGACATTATTGCGCCGCTGCTTGGCAGCGACGGCAAGTACATCGGCGTTCGCTACGGCGACTGGTTTTACAAGAATCGCTTTGGCGACGAGTACGCGGAACGCTGGGAAGGTGCCCAGTCGTTCCTGACCGAGTGGCCCACCAGCGCGTCGGAGTATGGCGGCGGTGAGAGCAGTCCTGCCACGGAGGCTTATTTCTTTCCCGGATTACCGGCGAGCCTTGACGGCAGCGTGGACGCTGCTCTGTTCTTCCGCGCCCTGCACCACACCAATCGCTACGAGCCCAAGTATCTCGATATGACAGCCGCCGATGCCTACCGTGTTTTAAAATCTGGAGGCATCGTGGGTATCGTCCAGCATAGAGCGCCAGAGAACGCCGACGATGTCTGGGCCGACGGCGACAACGGCTATTTGAAGCAGAGCCGGGTCATCGAAGCCTTCAAAGGCGCCGGCTTCATGCTGGAGAACGCGTCTGAGATCAACGCCAATCGCAAGGATCAGCCGACGACGGATCAGTTCGTCTGGCGCCTGCCACCCTCAAGCGACGAAGCGGAAGCACTCGCCATCGGTGAGTCCGATCGCATGACGCTCGTGTTCAAGAAGCCGTAGCGCAACATCCGCGCGAGCCTGGAGACAGATTTCAGCCTATCCGCCGAGCCCGGGCATTTCCTGGGCTCCGAAGAGCTCATGGAATTCTTCAATCTGATTCCAATCTGTCTCCAGGTGCTCCACATCCACGAAGGGAGGTAGCGGCTCCGCCTGGCAGACCATGAACAGGCGATACTCCCGATAGAAGGAGTACTTGTACTTCAGAGCGGGACGATCGGTCCCCGGGGCGTTCTCGGTCCCCAGGTACTCAAACTCCATCGGACTGTCTCGCTTCGCGTAAGTGATGAACAGATTGGGACACTCCTGACTCTGTCCACACCACATCCTGCCCTGGTGGGCATACATGAGGACGATTCGGCGCATGGAGTCTTCGACTCGCTCATACTCGAGTCGGATAAAGTTCAGATACCGATTGATCGGAAAATCGTTCCCCGCATCCAGGTACAGATATAGGGTCGGGCTTGAGCCTGAAATGCGGCCGGTATACAGCCGAGCGTCATCGCAGGTCATGGGGTCGTTGGGGCGGGGCATGGCTCTTCTCCAAGAATCAGCGTAAACCTGGGACGATCTCTGCAGTTGCACATCGTCCGCGGTCGGCGCGACGGTGCCAGCTGAAAACGTCCTCCGCCTCGGGACAGCGGGTCTCCCTAACCTCAAACTCCAGTGTTTGTGTTTATGCTTTTCTTGTCGCGAGGCTACGTTCAAGCATAGCAGGAGCTCCCGGATCTGCTTGCCGCTGCCCTGGCGCACTGGTGGAAGGCCTGCAGACCGTTGAGCAACGTGAACAGGCTGCGGACCGGCGGCACGTCCACTTCGTCGGCGCGGTGAACGATGATTTGGTCCCGGGAAAGCGTGAGCACCGGCGCAAGGCCCTTAGCTAAATCGAGCTCGGTAAATACGTATCGTTCCATTCTCTAACGTGAGCGAGGCATATAAAAAAGCCGGCCTGGGAAAACCAGACCGGCTTTTGTGTTGGGGCTTTAGGTCAGCGTCACATCAGAAGTTCATACGCAGACCGCCGTAGAAGCGACGTCCCAGAACGTCGTACAGGGAGATATCGACGTTGGCGTCACCAGCGAGAGAGAAGCCGAGTACCGGCGGCTCTTCGTCGGTGATGTTGTCGATACCGAGGTTGAGCTGCAGCCGATCCGTGAAGTTGTAACTTGCGTTGAGATCGAAGTAATTCACGGCATCGGCGCTCGTGACGACGTTGCCGGCGCCGGGAACCAGATCTACTTCAGGGATACCGCGCCACTGCAGGCGCGTGTACAGCGGGCCGGAGATGTACGAGAAATTCGCCTGGTACTTGGCATCGGGCTGGATGAACGTGTTGAAGCCCGAGCAGGCGCCTCCGAACAGACCGAGGCAATCGAGGCCAGGCTGCCCCGGCTCGGCGATCGTCTCGTTTTCGAAGGCCCAGCTCGCCAGGAAGCTCATGCGAATCGACGCACCCTCGAAGATAGCCAGCGAGCCTGGCAGATCGAAGCTGTAGTCCGCCTGAAGGTCCAGTCCAGTCGCGTTGATCTCGGCCACGTTCAGAGAGCGGGCGTCTACGAAATCAATCTGATTGTTCGGGAATCGATTGATCGCCTGGCAGGTGTCGCTGTTGTTGTCCAGTTCGCGGAAGCAGGCATTTACCACCTGCTGCGCCGTGAGCTGGTTGATCGCGTTGTCGATGGTGATATCGTAGTAGTCCAGGGTGACGTTCAAGCCATCGACCATCGGTGGCGAAAGCACGACACCGAAGGTCCAAGTGGTTGCTTCTTCTTCCTCGAGATCTGGGTTACCCCCGGAGCGCTCGCCGAAGCCGACGTTAATCTGGTCGAAGGTGTCGATCTGGTCCGCCGGAATACCCTGCGCCACGCACAGGGCCTTCTCTGCGTCGGTGGGGTTCAGATCCTTGTCGCAGAGATCATCACCGGCCGAGAAGCCAATCACCACCGTATCGAAGAGTTCGTTAATGTTCGGCGCCCGGATCGCGCTGTTGTAGGACGTGCGGAACCGCGCCCAGTCCAGCGGCGAGTAGCTCAAGGCCACTTGCCAGGTGGATACGTCGCCCACCGTGTTGTAGTCAGAAACACGACCGGCGAACTCAGCACCCAGGTAGTCGACGAGAGGCATGTCTGCGAGAAGCGGTACACGCGCTTCGAAGAAGAACTCGGTCAGGTCAACGGAGGCTTCGATCGGCGGCTCGGGATCGCCGAACTCACCGCCCTGGGCCGCCGTGTCGGGCCGGAAATCAAACTGATCTTCGCGGTACTCGAAGCCGACGCCAAGGGTGAGAGGGCCGGCCGGAAGATCGACTACATCGGTCGAGATAAAGGCACCGAACACGGAGCGCTCGAGCACCTCGGTCACGCCGTGGTTTGGCGAGATAAACGCCGCGGCCTCCGGACTGATCGAGTTGATGCCAAGGAAGTTCACCGGCACACAGCCGACGAACTCGTTGGTGCAGCGAGCGGAGCCGTCTGGGTCAACGGTCACGTCCGACCCCAGAGCCAGACGCAGCTGGGAAAGCTGACCGGCGATGTCTTCGTCGGTCTTGGCACGCTGATACTGTCCGAACACATCCCAGTTCACGGTGCGATCGGCCATGTCGAAGAAGCCCTTCATGCCGACTGTGGCGCTGTAGCTGGTGCGATCGTATTTGTAGTTACGCGGCCCCGTTTCCTCGGAGCGGCGACCCGTTCCGACAATTTCGGCAGTGCCATCGCCATCGGGATCAAAGGTATCCGCATTCGCGATAAGGAAGTCCCGCGTCGCGTCAAAGAGCACCGGGTTGTTGGCAAAGGACGGAATCCGGTACACGCCGCGCGGTGCGCCGCTGGTTTGCAGACCGCCCGCATTAGGAGCCTGCTGCCATTCGTTGCGGTTCTCCATGAAGGCCAGTTCCGTATAGACCTCGACGTTTTCGGTGATATCGAAGGAGGCCAGCGACGTGAACTGCAGACGCTCAAGGGGACGAAGCAAGTAGTTGAGCGGTGCGAAGTTGAAACGGTCTTCGGGATCGCAGAAGGGCAGCACAACACCCTGCTCGCCGAAGCGTATCCCTCCAATAGTTCCGGGACAGGCGGTATTTGGGTCAAAACCCAGGCCATTCAGGTTGTTCAGATCCGCCGGCTGTAAACCCACACGCGTACCGGGAATGTTACTGGAGCCACCCGGTACGAGTTCACCGCCGCTCTCGAAGAGAGAAATCGCCGAGTAGTCACGATCGGCAAAGAAGATGTCTCCACGATCGGTCCAGGACACGCTTACCACCGCATTACCGCGACCGTCCGCGAAGTTACCGCCAATGGTCAGGTCGTATTTTTCCGTAGTCGCGTCACCCGCATCGGACTCGCCGTAGAAGGTGTTGAACTCGATACCCTCGAAGTCGTCCTTCAGCACGAAGTTGATCGCGCCGGCAACCGCGTCCGATCCGTAAACCGCCGAGGCACCGCCGGTCATGATCTCAACGCGCTCTACCAGCGCGTCGGGAATACTCGACAGGTCCGTGAGACCGCGGGAATCCGCCGGAGTAAAGCGGCGGCCGTTTACCAGGACCAGGGTACGCTCGGGTCCTAGTCCGCGAAGGTCGGCCGTGAGAATCCCCGAGCCACCACCGGAGTTCACACTGGACGTGTTGTCGGATGCCAGCTGTGGCATCTCGTTCAGCGTTTCCTCAATGGTTACGTTACCCGCGTTCTGAACCGTCTCCGCTGACAGCGTCACGACCGGGCTGGGAGCATCCAGATCGCGGCGTACCAGGCGCGATCCGGTAATCACCACTTCCTCGAGCACGGTTTCTTCCTGCTGCGCGTTCACGGCCGGCGCATTGATAACGCCGAGCATGGCCAGCACTGGTAACAGCGCGCTTTGAGGTCTTTGCCAGAACAGATTGCCTTGGTTAAAACCCTGGTTTCGCATGGTGAGTACTCCCCGTATGTTCCCTAGTTCTTGTTTGTGCTCGCTGACCGGCCACCCCCAGAAGTCTGGGATGAAAGGCCATGCCGACGCCTCTAACGATGTTGCTTTGTCCTGCCTAAGTCCCGCCTTACCTCGCCCCGGCTCTCCCGCCTCTTAAAGCCGCAAGCTGATGAGTTGCGCTGATACCGGCTCCTATCGACGCGCATGCCGGACCGACGCGATTCATCGCGCGGGAGGAAAGCAGGGCTGAACGCAGTACACAGGAACGCTGCGGACCGTGGACCGATAGGAAAGGTGATCGAACAAAGTACGCTGATGGATAAAACAGGAAAATGCCTAACCTCCATCGCTTCGACAGAAACGGCGCTCAACCCATCCTTGGGCAGGCGTCATTCGATTGATAGACTATATATTGTACGAGGTCAATGGAAATGCTTGGCAGGCATCGCTCAGGGGACAGCCTATGACGCAAAGCAAGAGACCACCGACCATTTCCCAGGCCGTGGCGGCATCCATTCGTGAAAAGATTCTCAATCGCGAAATCGGCGGCGGTGAGCCGCTGCGCCAGGACGCCATTGCGAAGTCCTTTGGTTCGAGCATCATCCCGGTCCGCGAAGCGCTCCGGCAGCTCGAAGCCGAGGGACTCGTAAAGCTACATCCCCGGCGCGGTGCAGTAGCCACCAAGCTGACCCTCGATAAGGCGCTCGATTGGATTCATCTGCGGCGCTTGATCGAAACCGAGCTGATCGGCCAGGCCATCGACCACATCACCGCCGAAGACCTCGAGCGCGCTGAAAAAATCCTCGACGACTTCGAAGCCGATCTGGACGCCCACCGCAGAATTGACGACTGGAGTGCCACTAACTGGGCGTTCCATTCAGCGCTCTATGCGCCCGCCAAGCGGCCGGAAACCATGAAGGTGCTGGAGACGCTGCACCGAAAATGCGATCGCTATGTCCGCCTGCAGCTGCTCAGCGGAGACCACGTAGCCCGGGCCAAAGCTGAACATCGAAAGCTGGTGGAACTGTGCCGCAAGCGCGATAAACGCGGTGCGAAAACGCTCATGCGCCAACATACGGCGGGTGTTGAGGCTGACCTCAGGGAAATGTTCGGCGACTGAACGCCGAGCCCCGTCAAAGCGCGACAGTAAGCATCCCCGCCCCGGCCCTCACTGTCCCGATCCGGGCATCAGGGGCCAGGTGTCACTCAGTCGGTATCCTTCGGGCCATGGATCGTCCTCGGCCAAAAGCAACTCCCGCTTCCCCGTGATCCAGGCACTACCGGACACCGTGGGAAGAATCGCCGGCACCTCATTCAGGAGCGCTTCCGCCTCAATTCGGCCGAGAAACTCAGATCCGATGATTGAACGTGTGCGCAAGGCCTCACCCACCGTCATCTCGCCGCGGGCATGCATCACGGCCATGCGGGCCGAGAGTCCAGTGCCGGTCGGAGAGCGGTCCACCTTCCCGGGGCGGACGATCGTCGCATTCGTACTCGTGCGCACGCCCTCTTCCAGAGTGACCGGCGCGACAAACAGACAGAAGGAGATACCCTTCATTTCCGCCAGGGTCGGATGCTGGAAACCGATCTGCTCCTCGGCGGCGGCACGAATGCGTCCGCCAAGTTCGCAGAGGTCCCGGGCTTCGTCGGGGACCAGAGAAAACCCGAGTTCTGTCGCCGAAACAATCGCGAAGGAATCGCCACCGAAGGCCGTATCCACAGCGACCGTGCCGATACCGGCGACTTCAACCCGGGAATCCAGCGCGTCCGCGAAGGAAGGCATGTTACGGAGCGTTATCTGCCTTACGCGGCCCTTGTCACAGTCCGCTACGATCCGCACGAGACCGCCGGGCGCCTCCATCGTGAAGCGAGTCTGGGGCTCTTCCATCGGCACGCGACCGGTCTCCAGGAGCACCGTGGCTACGCAGATCGAGTTGGAACCGGACATGGGCGGCGTATCCTCCGGCTCCATGATGATAAAGCCCCACGCCGCCTCCGGTGCAACGGCCGGCACGAGGAGATTGACGTGATTGAAAACGCCGCCCCGGGGCTCGTTGAGAACGAAGTTGCGCAGACGCTTATCTTGCGCGATCCACAGCGCCTGCTCCCAGACGCTGTCGCCCGGCGGCGTGGGAACGCCCGAAACGATGACATGGCCGACTTCACCGGCGGCGTGGCAGTCGACAATCTCAACAGGCTCGCGGGCGTCGCCGGCATAGGGAAATTTCGACACGATGGGGCTCCATCCTTGGTACGAGGACACGGGGCATTATCGACGCCAGGAACGCGCGTCGTCAGCATGTTTCTCACGACGGATTGAATCGAGCCGATGCGTATGGCTTATTGTGTGCCGCCGTACTTCAAGCCCCCGGGACCGTTCGATAATGGATTGTGAAGCCTCGATCAGAGTCATCGATTCCCACACCGGGGGTGAGCCCACCCGGGTTGTCGTGGCGGGCATGCCTGAGCTGGGCAACGGTTCCATGGCAGAGCGGAGAGAACAGCTTCGCTCCAGCTGGGACCATCTCCGCGCCGCTATTGTCAGCGAACCCCGGGGCTCTGACGTACTGGTCGGGGCCCTGCTCTGCGAACCCCAGGACAGCGAAAGCGCCGCCGGCGTCGTTTTCTTCAACAACGTTGGCTACCTCTCCATGTGCGGTCACGGCGCTATCGGTCTGGCAGTTAGCTTGCACCACCTCGACCGGCTCGCACCGGGAATCCATCGACTCGAGACGCCAGCCGGCGATGTGACGCTGAATCTTCACGACGCCAATCGCGTCAGCGTCAACAATGTCGCCAGCTACCGCTATCGCAGGGACGTGCCGGTCCAGCTGCCGGGCCTTGGCGAGCTGCGGGGCGACATAGCCTGGGGTGGCAACTGGTTTTTCCTGGTGTCAGAGCACGGACAGACGCTGAGCATGGATCGCGTGAACGAGCTCACGGACTTCAGCTGGGCAATCCGCGGCGCGCTCGAGGCGGCCGACATCCGTGGCCGGGATGGTGCGATCATCGATCACATCGAGCTCTTTGGCCCGCCGAGTGATCCGGCCGTGGCCGACAGCCGCAACTTCGTACTCTGCCCGGGTCGGGCTTACGACCGTTCGCCCTGCGGTACGGGCACTAGCGCCAAGCTGGCCTGCCTCGTCGCGGATGGCCGCATTGCCGCGGGCGACACCTGGCGGCAGGAAAGCATTACGGGCAGCGTGTTCGAAGCCCGGGCCGACATGGTCGATGACGAACTGCGACCCCGGATCAGCGGCAGTGCCTTCATCACCGGCGAGAGCACGCTCTACCTGGACCGGGTCGATCCGTTTCGCTATGGCCTTGTAAGCCCATGATTCGCAGACCTTGAAATCACAGATCGAGGACCGATCCAGGCATAGCGATCCATGATCGCGGTCTCTGCCAAGAATGACGGTGCGCGGGAGGCTTCTTTCGCAGTGATCGGTGCCGGCGTGATCGGTCTGTCGATCGCATACCGGCTGGCCCGTCATTTCCCCGATGTGCTGCTCATTGACCGCGATGACCCCGGCATGGCCGCGTCCTACGGCAACGCAGGGCATATCGCCACGGAACAGGTCTTTCCCCTCCCCTCGCCCGCGACGCTGCGCAGCGCCCCTCGCCTGCTCCTGGGTTCCAACGGTCCGCTCTCCCTACGCGGCGCCTACGCGGGCCGCATTCTGCCATGGCTACTCCGCTTCGCCTGGGCATCACGTCCCGCGGCGTTTACGCGGGGCACGGCTGCGCTATCGAATTTGCAGGGACGAGCCTTGGGTGCTTTCCGACAACTGTGCCTCGACGCGGACGTCAATAATCAGCTTCACGAAAAGGGTCATCTGATTCTTGTGGAGAATCCGCGATTGGTCGATGCGGCGCAAAAGCAGCTGAACACGCTGCTGGAGCACGATATCTCCGCCGAGTGGATCACCTCACCCAGGGTCGCGGAACTCGCCCCGGGACTGGCGAGCAACGTCGGTGCGATCCACGTGCACGGGTCTGCGCACGTCGCAGATCCCCTCTCGGTCAGCCGAGGGCTGCTCAAAGCCTTCCTGAACGTCGGCGGCGAACTCTTGCGTGAAGAGGTTTTGGGGATTGAGCTCGGGGATAGCGGTGATGCGGCAACACTGCGCCTGTCAGACGGGGATCTGCAGGCGCGACGCGTAATTCTCGCCGCCGGAGCGTGGTCCGGCCCGCTCGCGGCACAAACCGGCTACGCGCTGCCCCTGGATACGGAGCGTGGCTACCATGTTCAGCTTCCCGAATGGAACAGCGGCCTGGAGGTAGCCGTGGCGTCCATGGACCGCATGACCATCATGACGCCGCTGAGCAGTGGGCTTCGCATCACCGGATTTGTGGAACTCGGTGGCCTCGCCCTGCCGCCCGAACCCCGACGTCTGGCGAAACTCAACCAGCATCTCAACGAGCTTCTTCCGGCAGCGCCACTCACACCGCGCAAGGAATGGATGGGCTTTCGGCCTTCCCTGCCAGACCACCTGCCCGTGCTCGGCGCCCATCCCAAAGACGCGCGCATGCTGTACGCCTTTGGACACCAACACCTCGGCCTGACCCTCGCGGGCGTGACCGCGGACATCATGCTCGCTCTTGCAAAGGACCAAGATCCCGGTATCGATTTGTCGCCCTTTCGCGTCGACCGATTCTGAACCCAGGTTGCCCAGCGCTTGCGTTGCGCGGTGCCGCCAGGCTTCGAACGTCGTACCAGGCTGGCGTCAGGCTATCGCTTGTATTCAATTCAAAATAATCTATTTTCTATTGTTCCCCACAGCCGCTTCATGGCCCAGCGCATGCACCCAGACAGGTCCAGCCAGCATGGCACACTCCGCAGCCTTCTCTGCCTGGGACTTGTGCTGAGCGTCAGCGCGATCGCGGACGAAAACCGCGGGATACAAACAAGCGCGGACGCCTTTACTCGCTACGAACTGCTGGCGCCGGATTCCCACAGCTTTCGCATTTACTACGATGTCAGTGCGGCCACAGCGGGCGCGACGCGCTACTACAATCCGATTCGTCGGGGCAGCGAACCCGAGGTGCATGGCGTTTACGACCGCTCTAGCGGCAAGGCGCTGCAATGGTCCATCGTTGATGGCGGTGACGCACGTGCGAGCGGACTCCTGCCCGAGGCCGAAGACGACGCCCGCTATATCCGTGCGGAGCTCGCGCGCCCCGTGCCCCCGGGCGGTAGAGGGCGACTTCTGATCGATAAGACCTATGAGGACGCCGCGAGCTATTTCGAGCGCGGCAACACGATCGTGTTTACGCGCACCCTGGGCATCAAACGAAATGCAGTCGTACTGCCGCCGGGCTATGAACTGACCTCCGTGAACTACCCCAGCCAGGTCCTTACCCGCGATGATGGACGTATCGAAGTCAGCTTCATGAATCCCGGCCAGGCTGGTGTTCCCTATGAAGTCACGGCAAGGCCACTCCCCGAATCCCCGTCTTCCCCTGGAGGGTCGGGGACCAGCGAATCGATGGCTTCGCCACAGACGACGACAACACGTCCCGTCGCGAGAACGTCGTACGCGATTCCCCAGCGAGCGTCCCAGTCCCGCGATATCGTGTACTTTCTGCAGCAGCCTGAGACCCACTCCTTTCGCCTCTATCACGATTACGAGGAAACGCGAGCCGGCATGGATCGCTATCTGAACATTGTTCGTCCCGGTAGCAAGGCCAGCGACCCTGAAGCGCAAATTCTCGACAGCGGCGAACAACTTGAGGTGGAAATACTCAAGGGAGCGGAGATTGAGGAGCGTCA
Source organism: Pseudomonadota bacterium (assembly GCA_039818725.1). Taxonomy (GTDB): domain Bacteria; phylum Pseudomonadota; class Gammaproteobacteria; order Pseudomonadales; family Halieaceae; genus Congregibacter. The sequence goes on along the minus strand of JBCBTK010000009.1, from coordinate 166,792 downwards.
AATTGATATCGGCGAGCCCATCACCGCGGATACGGAACTCGTAGTGATCTGGTTCGATCCCGTCCCTACGAATGGGAGCGCGTTGCTTCGCATCACCGAGACCTATACCGACCCCGGCCGCTACCTGGACCTCGGCGATGAATTCCTCTGGGATCGCAGCTTTGGACGCTCGCGCAACAGCGTTGTGATACCCGAAGGCTGGTACCTTACCGCCAACGCCGTACCCGCCGTCGTACGCACGCGTGATGACGGACGTATCGAACTCACCTACCGCAATGACCGTCCCGGCAACATCGATGTTCTGATTCGCGGGCGACGCCGCGCGCCGCAATCCTAGGCTGCGATCGGCGATAGGTGGGGAGCGTCGCTCGCCGGTTCCAAGCGCCAGTTCCAAGCGCCGTTTCAAGGCCAATCGCGAATATCGAACGGACTTCGGTCCAGCTTCAGTCCGCGGAAGGCTCTACCAGGAACAGCTCTCGTTGCGGTGCCAGCATCCAGCGCGTGCCTTTCGGGGTGATCTGTGCGGTCTCTTCGAAGCGCGTGTACCAGGTCTTCCCGCCCCACATGGGGATGGGCGTACTCACGTGGAACTCGATGGACACCCACTCGTTCATGGCCAGGGGATAGCGAACACGGTCGCCGTAGGCAAAGGGGATATCGGCAGCAACGCGAGCGCCGATATCATGGGCCCCGTTCCCGACGGAGTGACCGTAGAAGCCTGCCTCAGGGCGCGTATCGCTTACGGCATCACCCCCCGCGTCCGGTCCGGCGGTGGCGTAACCGCGCGCCGAGGCCTCGGCATTGATCGCGGACCAGATTTCAGTCCCGACAGCGCCCTCCATCATTTGGGCGGTATAGACCGTGGCCATGTCATGGACCACTTCCCAGGCCGCACGCAGCTCCTCCGGCACCGCGGTCTCCCCCGGCCGCAGGAGGTACGCCGTGCGCTTGATATCCACGGAGTAGCCGAGATAGATAAGCCCGCCATCGATGCCCACGATATCCCCCGGTAGCAGCGGTAGATCCGGATCGTGGATCGGAAGCAGATCGCCTTCCCGTACCACGCGCACCGTTCCGTAGCCGGACAGACCGAGCTCCCGCGCCCGGTCCTTGAGCCACCAGGCGACATCCTCGGCTGTCGTCGTGCCCGTCTCGATATTCGCGGTGCTCAAAGCCTCCTCCATCCAGCGATGGCTCCATTCGAGGAGTTGCTCGTACACCGCGTTTTCCCTATCGGTCCGGTTGGTACGAAAGTCCCGGGCGAGCAACTCCGCGCTCACGAGGCGTTCCGTGAACTTCGGCTCAAGAGTCTCGAGCAGGTACTGGTTCAGGCCCGAGGACAAACCGTCGGCCATGGGTATTGTCGCCGAGCGATTGATACCGATACGCTTGGGGTCTCGTTCCGCGATGGCCTTGCGGAGATGCGGCGTCAATCCTTCAGGGCTGTAGCCGTAGTAGATTGTTTCGTCGTAAACGTTTGCAATGACGGAGTTCTTCGGCTGCTCATGAGAGCTGTAGAACAGCTTTTCGGGCTCATTGGAGCCGTTGTCAAAAAACAGGTAGGCCGCCCGCACGCCGGTACCGTTGCCGCCCAGCTCGCGCTGTAGCGGGTCCGGGTTGTACTCGCGGTCCAGCACCAGCCACAGGTCGATGCCGTGCTTGCGCATGGCCGGGAGCAGCGCTCGATTCAGCTTGTCTCCGATCAGATCACGCTGGATGTCAAAACGTTCCCGAGCGCCGGGCACGTTGTAGGGCGCAGACGCCGCCGCGGCCATGGTGGAAAGGGATGCATCGGCCGCGATGGCGCTCTGGGCCCTGGGGGTCTCCGCCACCGGATCATCCGCTTTCGAACATGCCCCAAGCACTACCCCCGCGGTCATGAGTAGCGCTACACAGATGCAGTTCAGCTTTTTGTTCTCCACCATGGCCTGGCCTCCTGGTGTTATGTCCGCGCAGCTTTCGGTGATTGTCTGTCGATCCAAGTCATTTCGCGAGAGTGGACTCTCGCCGGTCTCGACCAGAGCGACGACTTCAGCCAAAGCGCGCCATAGATAAGGGTTGCACATCGAGGGGAGCTTCTTCCCCGGCTAGCAGACCCGCCGTAATAGCCCCGAGGACCGGCCCCATGGTGTAGCCGTTGGCGCCGACACAGTTGAAGAATCCCGGGCACCCCGGATCCTCCCCCAGGATCGGTGCTCCGTCGATCATTACCCCGACCGTAGCCCAACTCCGCAGCATGCGCACGCCGGCAAGAGCAGGAATCACCTGCTGTGCCACCCAAAGATTGCCCTCGATACTCTCCCGTAGACTAGTCGCTCGACCACGCTCTCGGTGAAACTTCGCCGGCCAGCCGCCGCCGATGATGAGATTTCCGTTGGCGACCTGCTTGAGCGTCAGATGCCGGCCGGCGGCCGCCACAAGCAGCGGCACTGCGGGTTCGACGGGCTCCGTAACGATCATCTGCTGCGGTGCTGTCAGCACCGGCAGCGAGGTACCGACGAGCTTCGCCACACCGGCGGCCCAGCCTCCTGCCGCGTTCACGATTCTTGCGCACTTTATGACGCCGGTGGTTGTACGAACTTCGAAGGAACCGCGGTGACGAGCGATCGACAGCACCGCACTCGGTGTCTCCAGTCGCACTCCAGCGTTTCTCGCGGAGGAAAGAACCGCAGGTCCGGCCGCCAGGGGGTTGATCTTGCCCTCGCCAGCGCAATAGACGGCACCCCGCATCCGCGACGACACGGCCAGAAGCCGCTCACGCAGCTGCGAAGCGCCCCAAAGCTCGACCTCGAGTCCGTGAGCCTGCTCGAATGCGGCCTTGCGTTCGACAAAAGCCATCTCTTCGTCCGAGGCCGCGACCACAACTCCGCCGGTGACTTGCAGCTCAAAGTCAGCCCCCAGCTCGTTCTCAAGCGCCCGCCACGCCTCAATTCCCATACGCTGTAGCGTCAGCGTGCAGCCCGCGGGGCTGACGCTGCCGTCCACCAGGTCAAAGTCGGACGACAGAAGCTGGCCGTGCAGGCTCCCCGCGTTGGTCCCGGACGCCTGGCTCATGGGTAGCGCCCGGTCCACGACCAGCACGTCCACGCCTCGGCGAGCCAGCGCCCGCGCCGTTGACAGGCCAATGATCCCGGCACCGATAACGAGGACATCCGCGGACCCGCGGGGAGTGGGCGGTGGGTCTTCGCAGGTGAGTGGCTCAAGTTCCCGATCCAGAACGCGATATCCCACCCAATCGGGTTTCTCATCAACCAGCGTACCGATGGCCGTAGGCTTCGCGGGCAGGCGCGCCTCAAAAAGCTGTGCCGCCGCAGGCATGTCTCCAGTCACGTGGGCAATCAGGGACGCCAGATGCCTCTGACAGTAGCGCCCCTGGCAACTGCCCATGCCGGCCCGGCTGCTGCGTTTTAGGGCGCCCATATCGACAACGCCGCTGGCGACCAGTCTACGTACGGATTCCGTTGTTACGCTTTCGCAGCGACAGATCAGGGTTCCGTCGTCCGGCGGTGGAGAAGCGGGAGCGGCGAACAGAGACCAGAGGTGCCGCTGGAACCGGCGATGTCGTTCCAGATGTCGACGCGGCTCAGAATCGTTGCGATGCGAATGAGGTTTGAACCGCGCTGCGAGTTCCGCTGCCGCGATGCGTGCCTCGGCAAGGGCCACCTGGGCGCCGCCGAGCGCGGCGCCGTCACCCACCACGAACACGCCCGGAACATCCGTCTCAAAACGATCGCTGCGCAGCGGCCGCGTAAGTCCGGGCGCCACGGCGTTGAATGTGCACCCCAGCGCCCGCGCCAGTTCGTTGGACGGCTGCAGACCGTAGCCAACGCAGAGAGCGTCGCTATTGAAGCGCCGCTCCGACGTGTCATCAGATCGCCCGTCTGCACCAAGCGGAGCGAGGACAACCGCTTCAAGTTCCTCACTGCCCTCGGCGCGAGCCACGTGCTGACCGTAAAGAACGGGTATTCCATGGCGCCGAAGAGTCGAAAGGTACTGCAGGCCGCGAACCGCGAGGCGGGCGTCAGCGGCGAAGAGAGGGAGTCCGTGGCGCAGGCGACGCAGCGCGGAAAGTGGAGCTGCTTCGGCGACCGCAAGCACCTGGACCCCACCGGAGAGAAGCTCGCAGGCGAGCTGAAAGTTCAGAGGGCCGTTTCCCGCCACGACCACCCTTTCACCCGGAGACACGCGGTACGCCCGGGCTAGAGCCTGAGCGGCACCGGTACTCATCACACCGGGCAGAGTCCAGCCAGGAAACGCGGGAATGGGCTCGAAGGCGCCCGTGGCGACGAGGATGGCCCGAGTCTCGAGCAGGTAGCTCTCCCCCGGGGACCTAATTCCAGTTTCAAAACTGTCGCCGTCCCCGCGGAATGCGCCCCAGACCGTTGCGCCAGTGAGCAGGCGGGTGCCGGAGGCGCGCAGGCGTTCGATCAGCGCCCTGCCCTCGGCGTATTGGGAGTCTGGGGGCCGACCAGCGGCATAATCCTGGGAAGCAGCGGGTTGCTTGTAGAACTGCCCACCCGGGTCCGCCCGTTCGTCGGCCAGGACGACCGAGACACCGGCTCCATCCAGTTCGACGGCCGCAGTCATGCCTGCGGGTCCTCCACCAATCACCAGCACGTCGGCGTGGATACACTCGCGCGACGGGCTTTCCGCAGCCGCATGAATATTCGGAAGAGGTTTGCGGTACGAAGTAGATGCTACGCGCATGCCGGCGTGCACCTTGGTCATGCAGGCACGCTCGGGGGCCGCGCCATCGATCGAGACCTCGCATTCGAAGCACGCGCCCATGCCGCAGGACAAACCGCGGCGCTCGCCGTGTCGGCCTCTCTTGAAACTGCGATGCCCGGATGCGATCAACGCTGCGGCGATCGTTTCACCTTCGATCGCCCGGCAGGGCACACCGTCCATCTCAAAGCTGATTTCGGTACCGAGAGCTACAAACCCGTTGCCCTGCAGCCGCGGCACGGTGCGTCAGCCCGCCGGAGCGCCGTCGCTGGCGTAGCCCAGCAGCGAGCCGAACATTCCATCGAGTATGGCAACGCTCTGACGCAGGGACTGGACACTTACGGATTCGTTGCTGGCGTGGCCCTCGGCGCCTTCCCCCGGTCCGAAGTTTACGATCTCGATTCCGCGCTCGGCGAAGTGCCGGCCATCGCTGACGCCAATCCCGGATGTGAAGGCCGCGCCGGCGCCCGAGACATGCGCAATCGAGGATGCCAGGGTGGCAATCATCGGACCGTCCACCGCGGAGCGAAAGCCGTTCGTGCCGAGAAGGAAGCGCGCCTCGACGCTACCCTCCGGTTCTCCAGTCTCGGCGACGAGATCACAGATCTCCCGGAACGCGTCTTCCACGCGCTCCTCGGGCAGCAGCCTGCGGTCAAGCTGGGCTGTGCACTGGCTGGGGACCACGTTGCAATTACGCCCTCCCCGGATGAGCCCGAGGTTTACGGTTGACCGCATGTCGTCGACACAGCGCTCCTTCAACCGAGCGGACAGCTCGCGGTCGATGTGCGCGGCCACGCGAAGCATGCGCAGGATCGCGTTGTCACCGTCATCGGGCTGCCCCGCATGCGCCGGGCTTCCCGTGGCTTCCAGCTCTACCCAAAGCACGCCGCGTTCTGAGTTGGTCACGCTGTTGTCGGTCGGAGCACCGAGAAACAGCATATTCGGCTGAATGACTCCGGAGTCGGCGAGAAACTTTGTGCCCTTGTCGCCGAGGCTTTCCTCATCCGCCACGAAGGTAAACACCACCTCACCTTTCGCCGGACCGCCGCGCCGGGCAATTTCACGAGCGAGCCACAGCTGCACGGCCCCGCTGCCCTTGCAGTTGGCCGCGCCGAGACCATAGACGCGGTCGCCGCGCCGGGTTGCCTCCAAGGGCGGTGATTCCCAAAGCGTCAGGTCGCCGGCGTCTACGGTGTCGACGTGGACGTTGAATACAAGACAGGGAGATCCCCTACCCAGGCGGGCCACCACGTTGTCCTGTCCAGGAGCGCCCGAGTGAATCTCGGTCGCATAACCCATCGAGGAAAGCTCCTCGTAAAGATAGGCCGCCATCTCGGTGGTATCTCCCGGAGGATAGGCGGTGGGGATAGCGACGAGCGCGCGCAGCCACTCCAGGACGTCGGGGACGGGGTCCGCGTATCCCGTCATACGAGTTCGCCGTCTCGATTCTTCAGCACTTCGAAACGCTGCGAGGGAAGGAACTCGCCGCGGCCGGGCTCGGCGCTGCACACGGAGTTCTCGACGATAACTTCACCGCGGGAGATTACCTGTGCCGGCCATGCCTGGAGATGCATTCCTTCGTACGGCGTGTAATCCACGTTGTGGTGCAGCATGTCGTTATTGAGAGTGAACGCTCGGTCGCGATCCCAGATAAGCAGGTCCGCATCGGAGCCCGGGGCGATCGTGCCCTTGCGCGGAAACAGTCCATAGAGTTTTGCGGGATTCGTCGAGGTCAGCTCCACGAAGCGGTGAATACTCAGGCGTCCCCCCATGACGCCCTCGGACATCAGCAGGGCCAGGCGGGTCTCTATACCCGGAATCCCATTGGGTACGTGGCGGAAGGAAGCGTGCTCTCCGGCGTTTTTCTTGCCGTGGGGATCCTCGTAGCTGTAGGGCGCGTGGTCCGAGGAGAACACCTGAAACACGCCCGTTTTAAGCCCTCGCCAGATGTGTTCCTGCTCCTCGACGGTGCGTGGGGGCGGGCTGCAGATGCATTTCGCCCCTTCAAAACCCGGCTGCGCCAGATCATCCGCCGTAAGAAACAGGTACTGAGGGCAGGTCTCGGCGAAGATATTGATGCCGCGGCCCTGGGCCTTCTGTATCTGCGTCATCGCCGCATTGCTCGATACATGCACGATCAGCACCGGCACATCGACGAGCTCGGCGAGGGAGATAGCGCGGTGCGCGGCCTCGCGCTCGATAACCATGGGGCGGGCGTGGGCGTGGAAACGCGGCGCTATTTTTCCTGCCTCTTCGAGGAGATCCGTCAGCCAGGCGATGCAGTCGTCGTTCTCGGCATGAATCATCGGCAGCGCGCCCTCCCGCCGTGCGAGCGCGAGCAGATCGAGAATCTGCCGGTCCGTAAGTTTCATGTCGTCGTAGGTCATGTAGATCTTGAAATGCGAATAGCCCTCCCCGATCAGGGCCGGCAGTTCCTCACCCAGCACGGTCGGCGAAGGATCGGACACAATCATGTGGAAGGCGTAGTCAATCACCGCTTTTCCCGCGGCCCGGGTGTGGTAGTCATCCACCGCCGCGCGCATGCCGCTGCCTTTCATCTGCGCAGCGAAGGGGATGATCGTGGTCGTCCCTCCACAGGCTGCTGACACGGTACCGCTGAGAAAATCATCGGCCTGAACGGAGCCATCGGTGGAGGGTTGGTCGAGATGGCAGTGTGCGTCTACACCTCCCGGCGTCACGAGACGACCCCCGGCATCGATGACACGCTCCGCGGGAAAATCGAGCTGGCCCAGTAGAACTATGCGCCCGTCCTTGATACCAATGTCGCCGCGAAAAGACTCCGTGGCCGTCGCGATATCCGCATTCTTAACAATCATATCCAGGTCGGCCATTACGTCCTCCTCGTAAGATTCATTTCCGCCATTACCCGCTCTACCCACGCAATTTCCGCGCCGCTGCTGGCGAGGCGCGGCAGCCGGGGCGGCCCGACGGGCCAACCCACTTCGTTGAGCAAAGTTTTGGTGGCGCTGACATAGCGCGTGCTCCCCACCAGATCGATGAGCGGGAGCAATCGACGATAAAGCGCCCGCGCCTGCGTTAAATCGCAGGCAGAAACCGTGTGTTCGTACATCTGCTGAAACTCACCCGGCAGGACGTTCGCACCTACCGCGGTCCAGCCAGTGGCGCCGTTCATAAACGACTCGAATCCCAGGACGCCGCCAAACACCTGGAGCCGGTCCTCCGCGAGCTGGAGGATATCGCGGACCCGGGTCACCTCCAGGGTGGACTCCTTGACCAGGGCCACATTCGGAATTTCGGCCAGGCGGGCAATGAGTGACGGCTGCAGGTCGATGTTTGTAATCGCCGGGTTGTTGTAGACCATGACAGGGATCGATACCGACTCGCCGATATGGCGGTAATGCGCGTAGACCTCGTCATCGGTGGGCGTACTGTAGAAAGGTGGAATCACCAGCAGGCCGTCCGCCCCCAGGTCCTGCGCATCCAGGGCGTAGCGCAGGACCTGCACGGGATTCTCGGCGCCCACGCCGATGAGCACCGGCACACGTCCTCGCGCCTGGGCAATCACCAGTTCGGCAACGCGATGACGCTCCGCATCGCTCAGGGACAGGACTTCGCCGGTGCTGCCCAGAGGAATCAGGCCGCCGATACCCTCTCCGATCTGCCAGTCGACAAAATCCCGAAGCACAGCCTCCTCGATGCGGGCACCGTCGTTCGAAAACGGAGTCACCATGACTGTGTATGTGCCGAAAAAACCGCTCATAAACTCAGCTCCCGGAAGCGCCCGCCAGGGGTATCAAGAGATTGGGTAGTGCCGTCACCACTCCGGGCAGAAAGGTCGTGAGAAGCAGCACGAAAAGCAGTGTGCCAAGCGGTAAGGCCAACTCCCGCGATACCTGCATCACAGATCTATTCGCGATGCCCGATGCCACGTAAAGGGTGATTCCATAGGGCGGAGTAAGCATGCCCAGCGACAGGTTCATGACCATGAGCACGCCAAAGTGCAGGGGATCGACACCGAAGCTCACCGCAATCGGCAGCAGCACCGGGGCCAGCACCATGATCGCCGAGATACCCTCCATGAACATACCGATCAACAGCAGCGCCGCTCCCATGGCGAGCAGAAAAAAGGTCGCGCTGTCGGTCTTCTCATGAAGGAACCCGCCGATGGCTGCGGGGACATTCTCGGATGCGATAAGCCAGGAAAAAACGTTCGCCGTGGCGATCACCATCATGATTACCGCCGACAGCGAGGCCGCCCAAAGCACCATTGCCGGCACATCGCCCAGGGTGACTTCCCGGTACACCAGGAGTGCGACGAGGAGCGCGATCACCACGGCGACGGCCGCCGCCTCCGTAGGCGTGAACAGCCCCCCGATAATCCCACCGACAACCACCCCCGGGATCGCGAATGCGGGCAGGGCCGCGCGAAACGACCGCAGCAATCGGCTGGGGGAGAAGCCGGTGGCTTCGCGGTACGCATCGCCACCGCGAAGAGCGTAGAAGTAACCCGCCGCCAATAAACCCGCAGCCATCAGCAAACCCGGCACCACTCCGCCGAGAAAGGCCCGGCCAATCGACAGATTGGTAGACGTCGCGAGCACCACCATCATGATGCTCGGTGGTATCACCGGCCCCAGGGTTCCGGCGGCCGCGATAAGACCGGCGGAAAAATCGATGTTGTAACCACGGCCACGCATCTCACCAAGCATGGTCGACGAAATAGCGGCCGTTGACGCGGCACCGGAGCCGGACACGGCGGCCATGCCAATGCCCGTGACACCGGCAACGAGCAGTAGACTCCCGGTGATCCAGCCCACCAGCGCGACGGAAAAATCAACGATGCGCCTTGCGATACCGCCGCGCTCCATGATCACGCCTGCGAGCACGAAAAAGGGAATCGCCATGATGGTGAAGGAGTCGAGGCCGGCGAACATGCGTTGGGCGATGATGCTGATCGGTACGCCCAATTCAACGATGGTCACGGCGGCCGAGACACCCAGAGCGAAGACAATGGGGGCACCGAGAACGATGAGAGCGAGGAACAGTACGCCTGTAAGAATCATCGCCCCGGCCCCCGATCGGCGCCGGTTGCTTCGGTCGTGCCGCCTCCATCCTGCGGGGCACGGTAAGCGCCGAGACTTAGAACGAGTTCCAGCCCCAGGTACAGCAGTCCGAGAGGCAAAGAAAGAAAGGCGAGCCACATCGGCAGTCGCATCACGGGCGACGTTTCAATCAGGCCCACGCGCAGGAGATCGACGCTGCCACGAACAGCCAGGGACAGAAACCAGAGGCAGACCAGCGTAACCACAAGCATCAGGGCGCGCTGTAACTGCCCGGGGAGCAGATTCACCAGGGCATCCACCCGCACGTGTAGGCCATCACGCATCGCCAGTCCGGCGGCGAGAAATACCATCCAGACCTGTGCGAAGGTGGCTGACTCGGCAGCCCAGTCGATCGAAAACGCGAAGTAGCGACCAACGACCTGCACGAGCACGGCGGCAAGCATATAGGCGAAGAAGAGAAACACGAGCGACGATACGGCAGCACGCGTGACACGCAGGCTGCGTTCAAGCTGGAAGACGACGCGACGCATCATCAGGGAGCCGCTCCTCCACGAATCATCGACAGCAGTGCGCGTTCCTCGGGATCTTTGAGCAGGCTGGGATAAAGACCTTCGGCGGCTTCCCGGAAAGGCCGCACCTCGGGGTAGGTGACGTTTACTCCGAGCTCACGAATTCGAAGCAGCAGTGCCTCATCGCTTTCGCGATACAGGCGGCGCTCAAGTATCGCGGCCTGCCTGCCTGCATCCGCGAGGATCTCCTGCACATCCACGGGTAGGCGTTGGTAGGCCTCTTCCGACATCATCATGTTCGCCACGAGGATGATCCAGCCGACCTGCGCCCAATGCGGGGCCACCTCGAAAAAATTGCGGCGCGTGAAGTTCGTGTTCGCCGCCTCGGCGCCGTCGATGAGCCCGGTCTGCAGCCCACCGTAGACCTCCCCGTAGTTGAGCGCCAGCGCCTGCGCCCCGAAGGCATCAAAGGCCGCGAGGTGCGCCGCAACGGGCATGGTTCGAAGCTTCAGCCCCTGCAAGTCGTCATAGGCCTCGATCGGTCGCGAACGCGTCATGATGTGACGAACGCCGGCGTCCATGAAACCCAGAATACGGAATCCACCGTCCCGGGCAGTGCGGCCGAGTCGATCACCGACCTCGCCATCGAGCACGGAGTACATGTGCTGGCGATCGCGAAACAGGAAGGGTAAATCCAGAACCCCGAGCCCGGGTACAAAGCTGGTAGCCGATCCATTGGCGGCCACAACGATGTCCAGGGTGCCCAGCAGCAACCCCTCAATCATCATTCGTTCACTGCCCAGCTGACCCGCGGGATACACCTCGACGCGAACGCGACCGCCGCTGCGCTCCTCAACGATGTTCGCAAACTCCAGGAGTCCGAGGTGGTAGGGTTCATCCAGACTGGCGCTGTGCCCGGCTCGCAGCACAAACGTTGGGTCCGCTGCGACATCGTCTCGGTTTTCAAACCAGGGAACGAGGACAACGATAAGGGCGAGCAGCAGTGCGCCCGCCGTGCCCAGGGAGGAACGCCTGGCGACCTCAGGCCGCAGGGGAGGTCTCTCCCCGCGGCGTGTACACCGTACTCAAGCGCCCACTCCCTGCGCCTTCCAGTTCGAAATCGTGAGGATCACCACGGCGACGAGGTTCACAAGATCGTCGATGTCGATCCACTCGTTGGGTCCGTAGAAATTTCCGGCGAGGGAGCCGATACCAAACGACGGCGCGCCAAGAAGCCGCAAGGGATAGCGGATATCGCCGCCATAGTGATTGGGATAGGAATCCGGAGCACGGCCCTTGATACTCTCGATGGCGCCGCGCAACGCGAGCGTAGACGGCGCGTTCCAGGGTACCTCTCCGGCGTTGGAATGACGGCCAAGAGATGCGGCGCGTGCCTGGTAGCGCGCGCCGCCCTGCTCGCCGGGCGGAGAAAATGCTTCCAGGGCACTGTGAACGGAAGCGAGGAGTTCTCGCCAGGTGAAACGACTGTCGAACAGCAAGCGGATCTCCGCGCTTGCCGAGTCAGGCACAGCGCCGGGCCGCTTTCCCGCTTCCAGGCGGCCGACGTTCATCTCGACATCACTCAGTGCGGTCGTCTTCAGATGTTCGAGCAGCTTCTCAAGGTAAACGAGCGCGTTGCCCCCCTCATCCCAAAGCGCCGAATCCGGAAGGCCGATCTCCAGGGGTTGGCCCTGCCAGCCTTCCACGGTGATACTGAAGTCGAGAACTCCACGCACGGCGTGTTTTATGTCCGCAAGGCCGCGCCCGGTTTCCGCAGGATGAACATACAACATCGCATCAATGCCCGCGTTCGTGGCATTCATGCGCTGAAAAACCGGAAGGCTGCCGCGGCTACCGCCGCCTTTGCCATGGCTGCTGATCACGATCGGCGCCAGGCCTTCCCGCTCCGAGAGCGCTGCCGCAGCCACCAGCATCGCTGCGATTCCACCCTTGTCGTCGCCGGCACCAAGCCCGTAGAGACGGCTCCCGCGAATCACCGGTTCAAACGGATCACTCACCCACCCATCTTCGATCAAGTGCGTATCGATATGCGCGAACAGTGCATAGCGGCTCCCGGCAACTGCCGGCCGCGCGACGACGTTGCTGAAGGGGCCGTCGCCCGCCGGACTCGGCGGCATGTACTCCGCGTGATCCTCATAGTCGCTGGGACGATCCCGGGATTCTTCGATCGTATAAGGCATAGCCGACAAGTAGTCCATGACCACGCCCTGGGCGACGTCTGCAGATTCCCCGGACAGGCTACGAATTCGAATCAGATCGGACAGCAGTTCGAGCAGCTCTTCGCGGCGCTCTTCGGCCGCCGCAAGGGCCTGCTGCGGCGTTATCGGCGGGACGGACGCAGCGAGCAGCGGGGCCGCCTTCAGCATCGGAACACCAGCACCCAATACGGCCGCCCGGATTGCACCGCGACGCGTCAGCCCGGGTAGCCGGGAGTAGTGTTTCCCATCATCTGCTTTCACAATCGCGGGCCTCCGCCTCGACGCACATCTCATGCTGATTTGAGCCGCGCTTCGACAGCCACCCTTTCAGGGTCATACACTCTGCGCGACCGGCCTGATCTTGAACCGCGGTCGCGGCAAAGTCGATAAGCACAAGGTAGAGCATTGCCCATACTCACGCAGGATCACCTCACCGTGACAGCTCGGACTCTGGAGGAAGGTGTCGCGTTCGTCGAAGAGCGGCTCAGGGTGCGGCTCGAGCCGGGCGGCCGGCACGAGGCCATGGGCACGCACAACCGCTTGCTCAGTCTCGGTGAAGATCTCTATCTGGAAGTCATCGCGGTCGACCCGGAAGCCGCGTCCCCGTTACACAAGCGTTGGTTCAACCTGGACCGGTTCTCGGGGCCGCCACGCCTCAGCAATTGGGTAGCGCGCTGTGAGCATCTCGACGAGGCACTGCGACGGGCGCCCGCGGGATCGGGTGAACCCATGTCTCTTGAGCGCGGGCCGCTGCGCTGGGAGATGGCGGTGCCCGAGGATGGCCTTCTTCCCTTCGACGGATGCTTTCCGGCGCTCATCGCCTGGGCCGGCAACGCTCATCCCGCGCGCAGGCTTCACGACCGCGGGTGTCGTCTGCATTCGCTGGAGCTTCTGCATCCGCGGGTCGAGGAGCTACAGCTGGCCATGAAGAGCCTGATAGATGATCCGCGCATCGAGATCACCTCGGGTCCTGCTCCCGTCCTCCGCGCCCATCTTCTCACGCCCACCGGTGAATGCATGCTGGACTGAGGGTTGGGTCGACACTCTGTGGCAGAATCGCGGCCATGTCCCGCATCGAACTGACCGTGGATGAAATCCACGAACTGGTAAGCCAAACCCTCCTCGCGAACGGTTGCGACGGCGCCAATGCCGATGCCGTGGCCAGGACCGTGGCCGCCGCCGAGCGGGACGGCGCCGAATCGCACGGGCTTTTCCGAGTGCCGGGCTATGTGGCCGCACTGCGCTCTGGGCGCGTGCGCGGAGACGCACAACCGCGCGTCAGCAGGAAAACCGCCGCCTTCATTCACGTCGATGCCGATCAGGGATTTGCGCCCCTCGCTCTCGAGCGCGGCATTCCCGTTCTCGCGGCCACGACCCGGGAGTTGGGAGTCGCGCTGATGACGGTCACGCGCAGCTTCCACTTCGCGGCGCTGTGGCCCGAGGTCGAGGCGCTGGCCGAGGAAAACCTCGCTGGCATCGCCTGCGTGAATTACGCCGCGGTGATGGCACCGCACGGCGGTCGGAAGGCGATCTTCGGCACCAACCCCCTCGCCTTCGCCTGGCCGCGACCGGAGCGCGATCCCGTCGTTGCGGATATGGCGACTTCGGCGACGGCGCGCGGCGAGCTCATGCTCGCCAAACGTGCCGGGCGGCAGGTTCCCCCGGGAAACGGCCTGGGTCCCGACGGAGAGCCCTCCACGGATCCGGCGTCAATTCTCCAGGGTGTGCAGCTCCCCTTCGGTGGACACAAGGGCTCGGCAATCGCGCTGCTCGTCGAACTGCTGGCCGCCGCGGCCACGGGAGATTCCTTCAGCGACGAACTGAACGACGAAGTTCGCGACGGGGGACCACCGCGCGGTGGCGAGTTCGTGTTGGCCCTGTCACCGGAGGTGTTGGCCGGGATCGAAGCCGGGCAGCGCAGCGAAGCCTACCTGGAGCGCTTCGAGACCCTGCCGGGCGTCCGCCTGCCTGGAAGTCGGCGCCATGCCCGGCGTCGGGAACAGAGTCCGCGCAGCGTGGATGCGAAGCTCGTCGACAAGATTCGCTCCCTGAGCTGAACGGACACGTCAGTTCACCACCTGCACATAGGCATCCGGCACGCTGAACGCCCTGCTCCAGGTATGCACCCGATTGGTCGCCTCACCGGAAAGCGTTTGCAGCGGTAAGCCCGCGTCGACCCACCCAAGAATGCTAGCTTCAAAATTCGCGGCATCGCGACCGGCCTTGAGAAGCTTCCTCGTATACCTGGCACTGCGATAGCCGACCGTGCAGTAGGGAACGATGCGGTAGTTGGCATAACGCTCCGGCGCGAGCTCATACTGCGCTCTGCTGATAGCACCCGGGATCACGGAAACAGCAATTTCCCGGTCGGACCTCACGTCCACCAGCAGGAGCGGCTTATTGCCCGGCATGGCGCTGCCAACCGCCCGCGCCGCGTTGATCTCCTGCGCTGACAGCGTGGGGACCGGGCCCGCAAACCGTTCCCTCAATAGCGCCCCGCCGAGCGCCACGGCCAGAACGCAGAGCGCCAATCCAGCGGCTAGCTTGTACTGGCGTTTCACTGGCGATCGACTCCTCTTGCTTGGCGATGAACATCCCTGGGAAAACCCAGCACTCCTGTAGTCTGTACAGGGCGTCTGCACGAAGCCTGCGTTTCCCGGGCAGCTGTACTACATACTACCGCTATGGCATGGTTTTGCCTGGTACCCAAGGGGCAGCTCCGATGCAATCGCATAGAAACGCTCTCATGTCCCGCCGCGAGTTTTTCACGGCGCCCGGCGCCGTCGTCACGATCGCGACAGCCATGCTGGTGGCGGCCATATCGGTCTCTGCGGGCACCTGGGGCCAGGGGAATTGGGGACAGATGTATTGGGGTACGAACCCCGAAACTGCGCCCGTTGCTCCCCCGGTGGTGAGCAGCATTACCGATGACGCCAGCGAGCTCGTGGTCGTCATCGACGACTACCCGGTGGGAACGGGGGCTGACGGATGGCTGCGCGCGACGAGCTTTGAAATCACCTGTGTCAACGGCTCATCACAAAGCGTGGCGATGACCAGCGCCGGTGTCGTGCGCATCCCGAATCTCGAACCCAACACCGAATACCAGTGCACGGTTCAGGCTTTCAACGAGCTGGGAGGCAGCCCGGGGAGCATCAGGCTTGCCACGACGGGCGCCCTTCTGGGTGGCGGATTGCCGATTTCACTGCTGAGTGCCGCTGCCTGTAAGGGCCCCAACCCGCCCTCTTCCTGTCCATCGTCCTAGTTCCCGGCGCGAACGCGAGAACAGCCCGATTTCTTCAGTGGCGCATCACAGAACGCCCCGGCTCCAGCCGTAGCCAGCCAGTCCCACTATGAGCACTGACCCCTTCTGGACAACGACACCGCTTGCAGAGATGAGCGAGGAGCAATGGGAATCGCTCTGTGACGGCTGCGCGCGCTGCTGCCTGCACAAATTACAGGATGCGCATACGGAAAAGGTCTACTACACCGACATCGCGTGTCGCCTTCTCGATGAGAAGAGTTGCCGATGCACACGCTATGGCGAGCGCCAGCGCCTTGTCGAGGAATGCGTCGTCATCCGCCCGGAAAACCTGGGCGAACTTCAGTGGCTACCCGACACCTGCGCCTACCGGCTGCTTGCCGAGGGAAAGCCCCTGTACCCCTGGCACCCTCTGGTGAGCGGGGATCCCGCGTCCGTCCACCTCGCAGACATCTCCGTACGCGAATGCACCGTAAGCGAAGACGCCGTGCACGAAGACGACTACGAAGATCACATCATCCGCTGGGTAGCCGCCGACTAGGAGGGATCGCCTGCCCGAGCTGAGTTCGTATCATTTCAGCCAGTTTCATCCCGACGATGGGTGGAGTTGGGCAGGAGGTCACACTTTCTCACTGAACTTGAGACGCAGTCAGTGTCCAATAGCGGGACCACAAAAACACCGGAGACACAGCGATCAGCACGCAGCCGACAGCGGGCATCAGCGCACCTCGTTCTGTTCATGTTGTGACCCTGCTCAGCCTGCTGCTTGCAGCCATGGCGGGCGCTGCGCGCTCTGCGGAATTCACGGTCGACGTGCTCGACGTCGATGGAGCCCCGCTCCCCGGCGCCGTCGTTTTCCTTGAGCCGCATGACCCGGCGAGCCTCGCCGACGCATCTCCCGCCCCGGGTGTCATGGACCAGGTCGAAAGTCAGTTCATGCCGCATATTCTGGTTGTGCAGCGCGGCGCGGCCGTCGCCTTCCCCAACTCCGACTCCATCAAGCACCACGTCTTTTCTTTTTCCCCGGCCAAGAGCTTCGAGATCAAGCTCTACAAAGGGGAAAGAGCGGAACCCCTGATCTTTGAAGAACGCGGCGAGGTTGAACTCGGCTGCAACGTCCACGACTGGATGCTGGGCTACATCTATGTCGTGGACTCACCGTTTTTCAGTCGCACCGACGAAGATGGACGCAGTCGCATTGAAGCACCCTCCACGGAGTACACCCTCGGAGTCTGGCACCCGCGGATCGATGCACCGGACTCGCTGCTGACGCAGAGCGTGAACCCCGATGTCCGGGATGTCCGTATCACCCTGAAGAATCCGCTCCTATCCGAGTACGTACCCAGCGAGGCCGTTGAGTTCGATGACTACGATTGACGCAGGACCGCGCTTCGGCAACTCGTTGCGGTCGCGGATCCTCTATCTGTTCATTGCTACGATCGTCGTCGTGGCCGCATTGACGCTTTTCCTCGCCCGCGAAGCAGCCTACCAACACTCGACGGAACAGCTCGGCGTACACCAGTTGGCCGCTTCTCGCGTTGTAGCAGATCGCCTCGAGACGCGATCGAAGCTCCTCCACTCCGGACTTCGGGATATAAGCCGCAGCTTCAGTGTTAAAGAACTGGTCGCGTCCGGGCGCGAGGACCCGCAATCCCTCTCCGCCGCCATGGAAAACTATCGAAGCCGGCTGGGGGCCGATTTCTTTGTCGTCCTCGACGACAGGGCTTCTACGCTGGTCAGTTCATCAAACATCGACCTGCAGGGCGTCGACCCGGCCCCCTACGCCGCCGAGGGACTGACCTGGTTCGACCTTGAGGGCGACCACTTCCTGCTGAAAGCCGCGCCGCTACGCTTTGCGGAACGCTCGCGGCGAGTCAACGCCTGGCTGCTCATGGGCCATCGCAGCGTAAGCCTGATCAACGAAGATCTCGTGGCGTTCACTGGCATGCAGATCAGCCTCGCAAGGCTCGGCAACCCCTCAGCTATCTGGGGTTCCACCCTGGTTCCAGCGGAGTCGGCCTTGCTCGAATCTCAACTCGCTGGACTGTCCACGGGGGTCGGCGAAGTTCATTTCGGCGAGGACCGCATCATCACGGGGGTGTATCCCCTGGCCGGGGACAGCAACCTGTATACCGTCGCTACCCTCCCCCACAGCGAGGCCTACCTCAACTATCAGACGCTGCTCATAAACCTGGGCATCGTGCTTCTGGTCGCCGTGGCGCTTGCGTTTCTCGCGGCGATGCGGGTTTCGGGGCAGATCACCCGACCGATCAGCATGCTGGTAGCGGCGGCCAAGCGCATCAGCCTTGGACTCGACGCCGCAGACCTGCCCGAACAGGGAACGCGGGAAGTGCTCATGCTTTCCAAGGCGGTCCGCGACATGCAGGACGGCATCCGGGATCGCGAGCGCGAGATCAATCGCCTCGCGTACCACGACGGCCTTTGCGCCATTCCCAATCGCAACGGCTTTGTAAGTCACCTCAGCAGTTTATTGGAGGCGCGAAGAGACGACGAACAAATAAGCGTTGCGCTACTGGACGTGGACCGTTTTAAAGAGATCAACGACACGGTGGGGCACGATACCGGCGACCGGCTCCTCGTATTGATTGCCGAACGCCTGAACAGCCACACGCGCGGCGACGACTTCGTGGCGAGACTGGGTGGTGACGAGTTCGCCGTGATTTACCGCAATGGGCGAAGCTCGGAGCTCGGTGAATCCCTGGCCCGGGCCTTCGAAGTGCCTTTCTCCATCGACGGGCTGGTACTGGATGTCGACGCCAGCATGGGCATCGTTCGTGCGCCCGAGCACGCTACCAATGCCATCGGTCTATTGCAGCTCGCGGATATTGCGCTCTACGCCTGTAAGGCATCGCACGACGATTTTGTCATCTACTCGCCGTCGCTCAACCGGCACTCCGTCAAGCGATTGAAGCTGATGGCCGAACTCAAGGAAGCCCTGAACTCCGGCCAGCTCACGCTTCACTTTCAGCCGAAGCTGAGCCTGGCGAGCGCCACCGTAAACAGCGTCGAATGCCTGCTGCGCTGGGAACACCCGCAGTACGGCTTTGTTCCGCCGGATGAGTTTATCGAACTTGCGGAGCAGACCGGTGCCATTCGCCAGGTCACACGCTGGGTACTGCAGTCCGCACTTGAGCAGCAGGCGCAGTGGCGAGCACAGGGCGTGTCTTTAGCCGTGGCGGTGAACATCTCCGCGGTGGACCTCACGGATATGAGCCTGCCGGCCTACGTAGGTGAACTCCAGTCCCGCTTTGCCCTGAGCCCCGGAGACCTCACCCTCGAAATTACCGAGAGTGCGGTAATGAAAGACCCGGAGAGCGCCCTGCTTGCTCTGAAAACGCTCGATCGTATGGGCGTAGTGCTTTCGATCGATGATTTCGGCACCGGATTCTCATCTATGGCCCAGCTCAAGCAAATGCCGGTCAAGGAGCTGAAGATCGACAAGGCCTTTGTGCTTTCCATGGCTTCAAATCGGGACGATCAGATCATGGTCCGCACCCTGATCTCCCTCGCGGACAACCTCGGCCTTGAAACCGTTGCCGAGGGACTGGAGGACGCGGCATCGCAGCGCATGCTGCAGTCCATGGGGTGCACGCGCGCCCAGGGTTATCACGTCAGCAAGCCCCTCCCCGCAGAGGAGTTTCTGCCGTGGCTTCGCCAACGCCAGGCAAAGCTGCGCGTCGCCGCCTCCGCTTGAAGCCCCTACCGGCCATGGCTCTCCTGCTGGCGGGAGGCCTGGGGGCGTCGTCTGCCTCAGCACTGGAGCTCGCCCGTTCCGAACTTTCGGGTCTGGTGCAGCTCAGCGCGGTGCACGCCGATCCCCTTACCAGCTTTATCAACAGTGGCACGGGCGTTGTGCGCTACGACGACAGCGGCGTCCAGGTCCAACAATCCGTGCTCAGGCTCGAGACCGATCTCGGCAACGCTTTTAGCGGTGACATCGTAGCGAACTACTATCAGGACGGTGATCTGCACGTTGGGCTGACCCAGGCAGCGCTCTTGTGGAAACCCGTGAGCGACGGCAAGGTCCGCGCACGAGCCCGCGCGGGCTTTTTTTACCCGCGCATGTCCGCCGAGAACGTGGACATCGGCTGGCTATCGCCCTACACCTACACGCAGTCGGCCATCAACAGCTGGATCGGTGAGGAACTGCGGGTTCTCGGCGTCGAGGGATCGCTATACAGCTCGGGACGCTCGCGGCGCAGCCCCTGGTCCTGGGAGCTGACCGGTGCCCTGTACGGCGGCAACGACCCCTTTGGCAGCATCATCAGCTGGCGCGGCTTCGCGACTCACGATCGGCAGAGCCTTCACCACGACCGCCTCCAGTTCGCGCCCTACCCCCCGGTTGTCGACGAAGCCACCTTCCAGGGACCGGCATGGGTCGAGCCTTTCCACGAGATCGATAATCGCCTTGGAGGCTACGCCGGCTTTCACCTGCGTTACCGCAACCAGCTCGACCTGCGGCTGTACCGCTATGACAACAACGCGGACCCGAAAGCCGTAAACCTGCAGCAGCTTTACGCCTGGGATACGCGTTTCAACTCCATTGCCCTGCGCTACGATCCCGCACCGGGAACGCGCGTCCTCGCCCAGTGGATGGGCGGGAGCAGCGACATGGGTGAACACCTTGTGGGCATAGGCTTTGACAGTTTCTACCTGATGCTCAGCCAACGCCTTGGCAGGCATCGAGTGTCGCTGCGCTACGACTTCTGGGATGTAGACGAGAGCGACCTTTACGCCCGCGATGCGAACAGCAGTGAAGGAGATGCGCTGACCGCTGCCTGGCGCTGGAACCTCAACAAGCGATGGCAGCTCGGCTTCGAGTATCACCTGAACGCAAACAGTGCCGAGAATCGCATCAGCGTCGGCGAAGCGGTTGACGCGAGACAGCAGCAGGCACTGGTCGTGCTGGAGTATCGGTTCGGAAAGTGATGCAGCTGCGCCTCTACCTGGGGCAGCAGCCAAACCCCGGATTCATTGAGCCCTGAAGCGCGCGGCTCAGCGCGCGCTTTTCATTATCCAGACATTAGCCGCTTCAGCGCGGCGCGGCTCGAGCGGCCAGCTGATCAAGCAGCTGCTCCGATACCGCTTCGAGCGACGGCATACAGAGATCTGCCAGCTCCTGGACGCGCTTTGCATCGCGTGGAACCGAGGGCACACCGACTACGAACATACCGGCCCGCACCGCCGCCTCGATACCCGAGGGGGTATCTTCAAAGACGGTGCAGTGCTGCGGACGCAGCCCGAGCTGCGCGGCGCACTTCAGATATGAATCGGGCTCAGGCTTTCCCTTTGAGACGTCATCGGCGCTGATGACCGCACCGAACTCGCCGGCCACCGCCAGTCTCCGCAGCGCGGAGCGGCAGACCGTGCCCGGAGCGTTGGTTGCCACACCCAGGCGCATGCCTCGCGAGTTGCACCGGTCAATGAGACGCAGGGCCCCGGGCATTGGTGCGGGCTCTGTGGCGAGCGCATCCCGCACGCGATGAATCACGTCCAGTTCCAGATCGCGCTTGCTGCGACCGTGCCAGGGGCTTTTCGCAAACCAGTAATCCGTCACGCCAGATGTGGTCATGTCTGCCGTGAGTCGTTGCTCCTCCTCTGTGACCTCAACGCCCACCGCCGAGAAAGCCGCGCGCTCCGATTCCAGCCACACGCGGGCCGTATCAACCAATAGGCCATCGAAGTCGAAGATTACGCCGGTTTCACTTGCAGACATTCGCTGAATCCCTGAACGATTTCTGGTTTCTCACACTTCATGCTCTACCGCGTTCAAACATGATTCCGGATACGACGAAGTGACGAGATTATGCGCCGAGATGACTGGGTATACCCACCACGGACCCTGTGCTGGCCTAGACTGGGCGCGATCCTCTACTTGGGAGCTGTTCATGCGTTTCATATGCCTGTTCGCCGTACTTCTGGGTTCCGCGCAGGCCGCCGAGCATCGGGAATTGGCCGCTTTTCTCGAGGACCATCTGATTGAAAGCAACGCGCCCTCGGGCGCCGCCGCCGCTATGGTCGACGGAAACATCGTCTGGACCTGGGCGTCGGGTTATGCGGACATTGCCAATCGCGAAAAGGCCACGCCAACTACGGCGTATTCTATTGCTTCTGTTACCAAGCCGGTGACCGCCGCGGCCATATTGCAGCTGGTGGAGAAAGGACGCATCGACATCGACGCGCCGGCAAATCGGTTTCTTGCCTCACCCCTTTCGTCAGCTTACGGCGATAGCGAACAAATCACCGTGCGCATGCTGCTGAATCACACCAGCGGCCTGCCCCGCCACTATAAGTTCTACTACAGCGATGATCAGGCGCCGCTCGGCGATGGCGATTTCATCGAACGCTACGGCCAGGCGCTGCTACCGCCGGGGCAGGCGTTCGACTATTCGAACGCGGGCTATGGTGTGCTTGAGCGAATCATCGAACACGTGTCGGGGCTGGGCTATGAGGAGTACCTGCGAGCGCGGATCTACGAAAAAGCAGGAATGGAACGGGCGTTCATTCCGCCAGTAGAAGCCCCGCGAGGACCCGAAGCGACGCGCTATCGCCACTACGATGAACCCGTTCCCTTCTACGACTTCGATCATCGCGGCGCGTCGTCTATGTATGCCAGCGTCACCGATTTGTTGAACTTCGCAAATAGCCTGATGGTCACGGGTGACAGGCCCGGACTCCTGTCCGCGGCCAGCGCTACGCAGATGTGGCCAACGACTAAAGAAGAAGACAGCTACGGCCTCGGTTTTGCGGTCTGGAACAAAGATGGCGAAACCATCGCACACCATGCCGGGGGTATGCCCGGCGTCTCGGCACGCTTGATGTTTGTGCCGCGTACGCGCACCGCCGTGGTGTTTCTCATGAATACCGGGGGCGACTCCTGGGACCCAACAGTACGGATCCTCCGGGAGTTTCAACCGGAGCTTTTCCTCGACGAGGCACCCGCTAATGCAGTTCTTCTGGAGGGAAGCTGGCGAGGAAGAATCAATCTTGACTCGGAGACAGCCGTGCCGCTGGAGATGAGGTTTACCGATCGCGGGTGGTTTGGCGGCGGTACGATTTCAACCCAGCCCCTGTTCCATGCCCCACTCTTTGAAACGAGCCGCGGAGCTACGGGCCTCATGCTGCGCCACGCCGAGCTGTCGATCAGCGAGGCAGCTGACTACCCGCATGGACTGCGTTTCATGCTTATGCCGGAGGGTGATCTATTGCGAGGCTATGTCAGCGCGCAGGAAAGACCGACGCGCGGTCGAATCGGAAACGCAGTTTCCTTTCCCATCGTTCTTGAGCGTGTTGCCGCGTCTCCAGAAGCAGGGAATCAGTCAGAGTAAGCGGGCCGAACCCGCCCTACACCCAGCGAATCCATCAACAGACCTGAAATCCCATGCCCGCGCGGTCGCCACTCTGGCGCTGCCACGTCCCGCCATGAGCGGTGATCGATACTTTTCCAGCGCTAGCTGCTCACCGCATGCAGGCTGTAATTCCGATCGCGGCGGAAAGCGGCAAGCTTGTCCGGGTCGACTTCAACACCCAGACCTACACCGTCCTGTAGGTGCAGTGCGAAGTCGTGGTAATCCGCTGGCCGCTGGGTAATCGATTCGGAGACCAGCAGGGCGCCCGCCAGCTCACCACCATAAGGCAGATCCCCGAGCGTCGCGCAAAACTGCATGTTCGCGCCGGTGCCGAAGGAGGACTCGAGAAACGTACCCATATAGACGGGAATCCCGGCGCCAAGCGCCAGCTCCGAAATCACCTTGCTGCGACGCATACCACCGCTTTTCATAAGCTTGAGTGAGATCAGGCCCCCGGCGCGGAGCTGCGCAATACGCTGCATGTCCTGGAGGCTGCAGACGGATTCGTCGAGCATGTGAACCATCGGGCAGTTCGCCGTCAGCCGTGCGCAGCCCTCGATATTCCAGCGCGGCAGCGGCTGTTCAATTAAATCGATACCCGCATCGGCGAGTCGGGGTATCGCCCAGGTTGCGGTGGTTTCGTCCCAACGCCCGTTGGGGTCGCAACGAACGGTCGCCTTACCTTCGAGTGCACGCGCGATGGCGCACGCCCGTTCCACGTCTTGGGCAGGTTCCACGGCACCCATCTTGAGCTTGAATACGTTGTGCAGACGAGCTTCTATCTTGCCGAGTGCCTCCTCGATCTCCTGGTTCGCATCGCCCGTAGCCAGCGGCCACGACACCGGGAGCGAGTCCCGCGCCTTGCCCCCGAGGAGGTTGTAGACCGGGGTGTTCAGCACCTTGCCCTGCGCATCGAGGAGCGCCATCTCCAGGCCGGCTTTCGCGAAGCTGTTACCAAATACGGCGTCGTCAAGCTTCCGCATGATCGCATCGAGCGCGAAAGCGTCTTCGCCGATCATCAAGGGCGCGAGGTATTCATCCACGTGGATCTTGATGCTCTCCACGCTTTCGCCGCCCCACCAGGGACCGCTTGGAAGGGACGCCTCACCGACGCCCTCGGCACCGCCGCTGGTGCGCACGAAGATCAGCACCATGCTTTGGCTGCGGGCGTTCAGTGCGGCAAAACGCTGTTCCCGCACCAGGGGAAGATCAACTATCACCGCCTCGACAGAGGCAACGCAATGAGCGCTGCTGTTTTCCATGAATCACCCCTCGGCGGCGGACGCTCCATGACGACCGCTCTTGGTTACGAAAGAGAGTAGGCAGGAAGCAGCGATTCTTAAAATACCAATTTCTGGACCTATCTATACGCTTCCGGTATATGTTGAGTTGCAAGTACAGCCGCCATCCGCAGGTGCCGCCATGGAAATGCGCCAGATACGCTACTTCGTCGCCGTCGCCGAAGAAGGGAATTTCAGTGCCGCGTCGCGTCGCCTGTATGTCTCACAGCCGCCCATTACGCGTCAGATTCAACAGCTTGAAGGCGAACTGGGCGTTGAGCTTTTTCTGCGTCATCGAAAGGGGGTTACGCTGACACCCGCTGGGGAGGCGTTTCTCGAGGAGGCACGGCAGATTCTTACTCGAAGTCGCCTCGCGAAGGAGCGCAGTCAGGCGGCGGCCCAGGGCGAAATCGGCAGCTTGGAAGTCGCCTACTTTGGATCACCCATATATTTCGTCATCCCGCAGCTCGTGCGCCGCTTCCGGGCGGACAATCCCGCCGTGAACATCTCCTTGCAGCCGCTGGCGAAGGATGCGCAGATCGAAGCCGTGAAAGATGGACGAATCCACGTAGGCTTCGGCCGCTTCTTCCCGCAGGACGAAGCCATCACCCAGCGTATCGTCGCCGAGGAGAAACTCATCGTCGCCCTCCCCGAGGGGCATGCGCTGCAGAGAAACAAAACCATCCCGCCATCGGCCCTCGCGCGGGAAACCCTGATCCTGTTTCCCAAGGTCGGTCGGCCAAGCTTCGCCGACGAAGTGCTCCGAGTCCTCGGCCAGCGCGACTTCGACGTGCATCAGGCGCTTGAGACCGCGGACCTATCCTCGGCTATGGCGCTCACGGCCGCGGGCATGGGTGTCTGCCCGGTACCGGACTCCGTGTCGAGGCTGAACTGGCCGAACGTGTCATTCCGGCCACTCCGGGGCGTTACGACCCTCGCGGCAGTCAACTGCATTCATAGCAATCGCAATCAGTCTCCGATACTTCTACGATTCCTTAACACTCTGAAAGATACCCATAACGTATAGCTCCCTACGGCAAAAGGTATTGGACCGTATGACGGCATCTGGCTAATTTCCCGGTACCTGCCGGCCCCATAACAAACCTTTTGCCGGGCCTGCACTACACAGCAGTTAACGTAGACGGGAGCGCACCATGTCAGATCGGGTTAAAGAAGTAGTAGACGCCATTGTCGGTGGCATTCGCCAGGCACTCACAGACAAGAAAGTAACGCACGACGAGTATCGTGCCGGCCTCATGTATCTCAAGGAGACTGCTGAGAACGGCGAACTCCCACTGATGCTTGATGTGTTCTTCAACATCACGATCGTCGAGAACGAAAACGCGGCGCACGAAGGTACTCGCTCCGATCTCCAGGGGCCGTATTACCTTCCGGACGCGCCGTTTGTAGACGGTGAGATCAAAACCATGGATGAGTTCGAAGGCAAGCCCGTGCTCGTTCGCGGCACTGTTACCGATACTGGCGGTAATCCGGTAGGCGATGCCGTCCTCGACATCTGGCAGTCCACGCCAGACGGAAAGTACAGCGGCATCCACGATGACATCCCGGTGGACTACTACCGGGGCAAGGTGCGCACCGCCGCTGACGGCAGCTACTCCGTACGCACAACCGAGCCCGTGCCCTACCAGATTCCCGGCCAGGGCAAGACCGGCGCCCTACTCCGCGCCATGGGTTCTCACACCTGGCGTCCGGCGCACATCCACTTCAAGGTGAGTAAAGAGGGCTTTCACCCCATCACGATGCAGGCCTACTTTGAAGGCGGCGACTACGTGAACGACGATTGCTGCTCGGGCAAGTGCAACGAAGGACAGAACGTGTTCGCCGAGAAGTACGAAGACGGCGTGCGCGTCATGGACGTCGACATCGTGATGGACACGGCCGCTGCCCAGGCCGCGGCCTGAGGTCGCGGACGGTGTGTCACGGCGCTGCCAGCGCGTATTTTCCGGAACCGGAAGTCGGGGGAGAGTTTTCCTCCGGCCTTGAAGGACTGGTTTTCGGCGACGAAACCGCATCGGTCCGGATCGCACTGATTCCCGACATCTACGGTACCAACGCCTTTTACCAGGGCCTCGCCACGCACCTGGCACAGAAGGGAGCACGGGTGTTTCTGACCAATCCCTTTGCCGGCCTGGGCGACCTCCCGGAGGTAACGCGCGAGGCCGCCTTTGCGCGCAGGCACAAGCTTCACGATGCGGCCATGGTAGATCGCCTCGAGGCGTTCTGCGGCACCGAATCGATCACCGGTGTCGTGGGTTTCTGCCTTGGCGGCTCCTACGTGTTTGAGCTGTCGCGGCGCGGCGTAGCGCAGGACCTCGTCGGCTTCTACGGCTTTCCGCAGGGGATGGAGAATCAGGATCCCCTGCGGAAGCCCTTCGACTACCTCGCGGATACGGCAAAGGCGCAGACCTGCCTGATGCCGGGCTCGGATCAGTCGGTGGGTGTAGAGAACGTGGCGCGGCTGGCAGAGATTGCCGCCAAAAACGACTCCCTCGATCTAACGGTCTATGCGGATTCCGGCCACGGTTTCCTGAGCGACCTGGACAGCGAAGACGCAACCCTCAAGGCCAATGCGGTCGATGCCCTGACACGCTGCGAGCGCGCTCTCGGCCTGAGCTGACACCGCGCCCGAGCTAACAACGATAACTTTGCGAGGGGTTCGCGGGAATGGATAACTTTGTCTACAACGGTCTGCCTACGCGCGTGATATTCGGCAGCGGTACGCGGGCCGAGATCGAGTCCGAGACCCGGGCGCTCGGAATCAGCCGCGCCCTGGTACTTTCCACGCCCTTCCAGGCGGAACTCGCCGACGAAGTT
Source organism: Pseudomonadota bacterium (assembly GCA_039818725.1). GTDB lineage: Bacteria > Pseudomonadota > Gammaproteobacteria > Pseudomonadales > Halieaceae > Congregibacter. Next base: position 139,550 of record JBCBTK010000009.1, on the reverse strand, counting down.
GCGAGCAATCTTGGGACACTGGCGGTCGGCACCTGCTGCGGTGCCGCGATGCACACACCCGTTGAAGTTACGGAAGAAGCGGTGCGCGTCCTGGGCGAGCACTCCGCAGACGGCGTTATTTCCGTCGGCGGTGGCTCGACGACGGGACTGGGAAAGGCCATCGCTCTGCGTACCGACGTACCGCAGCTGGTCCTGCCGACCACCTACGCGGGCTCCGAGATGACCAATATCCTGGGTCAGACCGAAGCGGGACGTAAAACTACCCTTCGCGATCCCCGGGTGCAGCCGGAGACCGTGATCTACGATGTCGACCTCACCATGACCCTGCCCCCGGGGCTCTCTGGAACCAGCGGCATTAACGCTATTGCCCACGCCGTGGAGGCGCTGTACGCGCAAGACAAAAACCCGGTGATCTCCCTATTGGCCAGCGAAGGCGTTGCGGCGCTGTACCGAGGACTCCCCGGCATCGCCGCGGATGCCAGCAATGTGGACGCGCGAACCGACGCGCTCTACGGCGCCTGGCTCTGCGCCATCTGCCTCGCATCGTCGGGCGTGGCCCTGCATCACAAGCTCTGCCATGTGCTCGGAGGTTCCTTCGACCTCCCGCACGCCGAGACTCATACGGTGGTTCTGCCTCAGGCCCTGGCGTACAACGCGCCGGCCGTACCCGATGCGATGGCGCAATTGCGGCGTGCTATGAACACGGACACACCCGCCGCGGCGCTCTACGACCTTGCTCAGCAGATGGGCGCCGAGACTTCCCTCAAAGCCCTGGGCATGCCCGAGGACGGCATTGAAAAAGCCGTGTCCATTACGCTGGAAAACCCCTACTGGAATCCCCGGGAACTCAGCGCCGCCCCTATCACCGCGACGCTGGAAGCCGCCTGGCGCGGCGATCGTCCGGAACTCTGATCCATGGCGCAGGCGTTTATCTGCGACAGTGTTCGAACACCCTTCGGACGCTACGGCGGGGCGCTTGCTTCGATGCGCGCGGACGACCTGGCCGCGCATCCCATTCAGAGCCTGATCCAGCGGAATCCGGATCTTGATCCCGCGCACATCGACGAAGTCGTGCTCGGCTGCGCCAACCAGACGGGAGAAGACAATCGAAACGTCGCGCGCATGGCAGCGCTCCTGGCCGGCCTGCCGGATACCGTCCCCGGTGTCACGGTAAACCGGCTCTGCGCGTCCGGCATGGAGGCCGTGGGTGCCGCGGCCCGGGCTCTGCGCTGCGGAGAATCCAGGCTCGCGATTGCCGGCGGCGTGGAGTCCATGTCCCGGGCGCCCTTCGTCATGCCCAAGGCGGACTCGGCGTTTTCTCGTAGCGCCGAGGTCTTCGATACCACGATCGGCTGGCGCTTCATCAATCCTCGGATGCACACACAGCACGGCACCGACAGCATGCCCGAGACCGGTGAAAACGTTGCCGCTGATTTCGCCGTGGCCCGCGAGGACCAGGATATGTTTGCTCTGCGCTCGCAGCAGCGCGCTGCCCGGGCCCAGGTCAGCGGCCGGCTGGCCGAGGAGATAGCACCCGTCCTCATTCCTCAACGCCGAGGTCCAGACCGGTTGTTCGATGCCGATGAGCATCCGCGGGAAACCACACTCGACAAGCTCGCAGGTCTCCCTACGCCGTTTCGCGAAGGCGGAACGGTGACCGCGGGCAACGCTTCGGGCGTGAACGACGGCGCCGCAGCCATGTTCCTGGCAAATGAAGAGACCGCGGCTTCGCAGAAGCTCACTCCCATTGCCCGCGTCGTCGGCATGGCGAGTGCGGGCGTAGCTCCGCGCATCATGGGTATGGGGCCGGCGCCGGCCACCGAGGCCCTCCTCGAACGAAGCGGTCTTCAGATTGGCGACATAGATCTGTTCGAAGTCAACGAAGCCTTCGCAGCCCAGGCCCTTGCCGTGACGCGCCGGCTTGGCCTCGATGACGACGATGAGCGGGTGAATCCCAACGGCGGCGCCATTGCCCTCGGCCATCCCCTGGGAGCAAGCGGTGCACGCCTCGTGCTGACCGCTGCGCGGGAACTGCAGCACCGTGGCGGACGCTATGCCCTGTGCAGCATGTGCGTCGGCGTTGGTCAGGGTGTATCGATCCTGCTGGAGCGCGTATGAAATCCGTCCCCGTGATCCGTGCCTCCGAGGCGGCATCGCAGGTCCAAAGCGGCGACACGATTCTTGTCGGTGGCTTCGGCATGACCGGCAATCCGGTCCATCTCGTGCACGCCCTCGCCGAACAGCAGGAGACTCGTGAGCTCACCTACATCGGCAACAACGTGGGGGAAGCGGGCCTCGGTGGGGGTCGCCTCCTTCGCAATGGACAGCTTCGCAAGGCCATCGGCTCATTCTTCACCAGCAATCGCGAGGCTGTGGCCGCCGCACAGGCAGGCGAGATTGAGGCCGAACTTCTGCCCCAGGGCACGCTGGCCGAAGCAATCCGGGCCGGCGGCGCGGGCATTGGCGCCTTCTTCACGCCCACAAGTGCTGGCACCGCCCTCGCCGAGCATCGCGAAACGCGCCACTACAACGGTCAGGAGCAGGTTCTGATAGAAGGAATCCGTGGCAACGTTGCATTCATTCGCGCCTGGATCGCGGATAGCGCCGGCAATCTTCAGTACCGGCTTACGGAACGCAACTTCAATGAGGCCATGGCCACGGCGGCCGATCTGGTAATCGCGGAGGTGGAGCAGATTGTGCCGGAAGGCAGCCTGCCTCCTGATCAGATTCATACACCCGGATGCTTTGTCGACTACCTGGTCCAGGAACATATCTCCGAAGAAACCCTGGGCAGCTCCGCGAGCGTTGCCAGCAGTGATAAGCAGGTCAGTGAGGAGCGTATGCACATGGCGAAGGCCGCGCTCGCCGAGCTGCGCGCCGGCGACGTCGTGAACCTGGGGATTGGCATACCCACCCTGGTCGCCGATCTCATCACGCCGGAGCACGGCATCATTCTCCACAGCGAGAACGGCATGCTCGGCGTGGGCCCGGAGCCCAGCGAGGGCGGCGCCATGGACTACCCGGTCAATGCCGGGAAGATCCCGGTCACCGCCCTGCCCGGCAGCAGCTACTTTGATTCGGCGAAGTCTTTCGGAATGATCCGCGGCGGTCATATCGATGCCGCCATTATGGGCGGTCTGCAGGTCGACGCTTCGGCGAATCTGGCGAACTGGGCCGTCCCCGGGAAACCACTGCTTGGTGTCGGTGGCGCCATGGACCTTGCGCGAGGTGCGCGCAGGCTGATCATCACCATGTCGCATACGGACCGGTCCGGTGGCTCCAAGATCGTCGAGCAGTGCAGCCTTCCGGTAACCGCTTTGGGTGCCGTAGATGTGATCATCACGGAGCTGGCGGTTTTCCGCTTCCCAAACGGTCGCCTGACGCTCACGGGCCTTATGCCGGGATCCACACTGGATCGAGTCCGGGAACAGACGGACGCCGCTTTCGAGGTGGCACTGTGATTCACCCGGGACGACGCTTTCCTTCCATCCGTCTGCACATGCTGGACGGGACGGCCTTCGAACTGCCTGCGGATGTCGATAGTGCCTTCACCCTGCTGATCGTCTACCGCGGCGTGCAGTGCAGCATCTGCCAGACCTATTTGCGCGAGGCCACAGCGCGACTCTCGGACTTCTCGGAACTGGATACGCGAATCCTGGTCACATCGGCGGAAAGCGCTGAGCGAGCAGGCCGGGCACAGAGCGAATGGACCAACGATCGGATTCTCTTTGGCTACGGCCTGGACGCAGGCAGCGGAAGACAACTCCGCCTGTTCCGCTCATCCGCGCGCAAGGACACGGAGCCGGATGAGTTCTTCGAGCCCGCCCTCTTCCTCCTGAACGCCGACGGTGAACTGCTCTTCGCCTCCATACAGAGCATGCCCTTCGGCCGACCCTCGATTGGGGAGCTGTTGCGCTGGATCGAAAGAATCCGCGACAACGCCATCCCCGCTCGCGGCACTGTGGAGTATTGAAGCCCGTGGACCCCGTGCACGCAGACGTTACGCATCCTACACGCCAGGCGCGTAGCACCGAGGCCACGGTACCGGGCTATGAGGCGATTCGTGAGGTGCTCCAGGAACGCGCCATCGGCGAGCGCCAGGTCCTGCCCGAGGCAGATCGTCTTCTGGCGGTGATTGCGAGCCTCTGCATTGCCAACAGACAGAAGGTGTTGAAGGTCAAGCTTCGAGAGGGTCTTCAGAAAGGCCTGGAATCCCGCGCCATCTCCGAGTGTCTTCTGCAAACCGGCCTCTATGGTGGTCTGCCACTCGTGGAAGAGATCGGCGAATTGCTCGCCGCCGTTTTCGAGGAGATGGGCGTAAGCGTGGACTCAGAGCCGCGAGACATGGCCCTCGAGGACGGCGAGACGCTGCAGGAATCCGCCAAGGAATACCAGCGGGCACTGCACGGGGAACGTCAGCAAACGGGTCACGCCGATCCGATGGACGTACACACGTCAGAGCTCTACAAGATTACATCGCACTACGGCTACGGCATGATCTGGCGCCGGCCCGGACTCACGGTCCGACAGCGACTCATTATCGCGATCGCCAGCTTCGCAACCATCGGCTACGTGGACAGCTTTCTTATTAAGTTTGCGCGCTCGGCGACAGAGCACGGGATGAGCGTTGAAGAAGTCCGCGAGGTGATTGTGCAGGTCTCTCCTTACATCGGTTTTCCGCGAGCATTGCGGGCGCTTTCCCTCATGCGGGAAGCTTTTCCTGACGATCTGAGCTGATCCTCGGCCTTTCAGGCCGCGTTCTTTCCCCTGTTGACCTCGATTTGTAGCGGCGTTTTTCGGCTCCGCTGCGGTCAATCTGAGCTGCTCGCATTGCTTGGTGCTTATCTGTCATAGGAAGACGGGAAGGCAGGTGGCGGTGTCCTTTGGGCTGCTCGCGTAGCTCCAGCAGGGCCTGCGCACTGTTAGAGGCACTCGACGGACGCCCAAAGGACACCGCCACCTACCTCCCCTGCGCCGTGCCAATCTTGGGACATGCTTGTGCAATTCCCAGAGCACACCAGAGCCACAGAATATTTCGAAAGCGGCACCTCCCAAAGTTCGGAGGCAGACCGGCGCCGTTCTGCTTGAGCGCCCGTCGAGCGCGCTGTGAAGAATCGTAGCGCCGATGGAGCTACGCGAGCAGCTCAAGTAGAGCGGGGACGGGCTGCCGTGCCCTACTACAGGGTTCATGTGCGGCAGAACATGAACTCGAGCTCCGATACCTTCGCGCACGCAGTACGTAGCGCGATCACATAGCTTTGCAGCGTCCCTTGGCAAGAAAGCGTGTACGCGGATGTTGATGATTGAGAATGCTCACACGAACAGGAATGACTCGATGTGTCGCGTACGAAAAAAACCCCCGCTCGAAAGCGGGGCAAAGAGCACTCTCCGCAAGGCGCTAGAAGTTGTACTGCAGAGCGAAGCTGTAGCGCCGGGGCAGGTTCGGTTCGGCGAGATAGATGGACGAACCGGGGCTGGCGAGGCCAAAGCGACGGTACGCTTCGTTGCCGAGATTGCGTCCCACTACGCCGAGTCGAAGCTGCTCGCTCGGGCTCGTGAACCACAGGGCCGCGTTGTACACCTCGTAGGACTCCTGGAACGTTCCCGGAGACAGCGGTGTTTCCGTGTAGAAGTCCGCCGAGTAAGTGGCATCGCCCCGGGCGAGGAGTTCCCAACCGCCGGCGAACTGCATGGTGTATTCGGCGAACAGGGTCCCCTTCCACTCGGGTGCGAAAATCAGCGGCTGGTCTTCTAGATCCTGGGTGCAGCCACCGGGTGAGGAAGCCGACTGTCCGGGCGTGCAGGGGGCGTCCGGGAAGCTGTCGTAGAACGCATCCAGGTACGACATGTTGCCGCCGATCATCAGATTATCGCTTACGGACCACCGGCCATCGAGCTCCACGCCCTGACTGATGGCATCGGCCGCGTTCTGTACCTGGAACGCCACGGTGCCGGGTACCGACGACGATACCTGCAGGTCTTCAATCTGCATGTGGAAGATCGCGAGGTTCAGCTCCATGGCGCCATCGAGGAAGAGGCCTTTCATGCCGAACTCGATGGAGTTGTTCAGCTCTTCCTCGAACTGGATTTCAAAGTCCGGATCGGCGGAAACGCGATCGCTGAATCCACCGGCCTTGTAGCCCTGGGAGATCGTGCCGTAAACCATCACGGTGTCGGAAATGTCGTACTGCACATTCAAGGACGGCGTGAAGCGGCTTTCATCGCGATTCTCGTCCGGGCGGTTGACCGCGGCTTCCAGCGGACCAAAGGGGCCGTCCGGAAAGGGAACGCGATCGCGGGAGTAGCCGGAACCGTAAGGCTGGTAGTAGCGCTCGAAGGAAAACTCTTTCTCCTCCGTGGTCCAGCGGGCCCCCAGCGAGGCCGTTAAACGATCGGTGAAGCGGTAGCGGTACTGACCGAAGATCGCCAGTGTCTGGGTGTTCTGGTCGAAGTTTTCCCACTGTTGCACCGCGAGGGGCACACCCGGGATCTGATTGAAGTTGATATCCGTTGGGCTGAAGCGCGTCAGGTCGGTGTCTTCGAGGTAGAGGCCGATGATGTAGTCGGAGTTACCCGAAGTTTCGGAGGTAAACCTGAACTCCTGGGTGAGCGATTCGAAGTCCTCGTCGCGGTGCGCGTTGTAGGCTCCACCGGCGATACCCATGTCGATAGCGAAGAATTGGTCTATGAACTCGTAGGTTTGGAAGGCCGTGATAGACAGGAACTCCCCCGCTGCAAAGTCATGGGTAAAGCGAGCGACAGCAGCCTGTACTTCCTGGTCTCGCTGGGGACAGAAGCCGGGAAGATTCGGCGTCACCGTACCCGAAGATTCGCAGGCATAGTCCGTAGTCCAGTCCAGCCCTTCGGTCCATCCGGGAGAGAAGGAACGGAACACGTTCGCGAGACCGGGAGCGTTTTCCGGCGGCGCGACGATGCGATTTGAGGTATTGCCCTCAGCTTCGAGCTCACCGTGTTCGAACTTCAATTCGAGCATGCTATTGCTGCCCAGATCGGCTTCGAGTTTCAGGCGGATGCCGAAATCCTCGCGAATGCCGCCGTCGGGGCCGTTTGCGCGGTTCTCAATGTACCCGTCACTGTCTGCGTAGCGGACGGCAACCCGACCCCGCACAGAATCGGTGATGGGGCCGGCCACATAGGCTTCCACTTCACCAAAGTTTCCGTTGGTGTCGTAGGAACCGTAGTTGACGCTCACATTGCCTTCGAGTGTGTCCGTAGGCGCGCCGGTACGGATGATCATCGCTCCCGCGAGGGTGTTCTTACCGAACAGCGTGCCCTGGGGACCGCGGAGGATCTCCACGCTCGCCGTATCCATAAAGCTGAGAATGCTTGCAGCGCCCCGGCCGATGTAGACATCGTCGACGAAGCGCCCCACCGGTTGTTCGATGGAGTGCGATGTGCCAGTGCCGAGACCGCGAACGTAGAGATTAGGGAGGATGGTGGAAATGGAGGCCTCGAAGTTCGGCACGTAGAGTGCGACTTCTTCGATGTCTACCACGCCCATGTTGTTCAGCGTTTCACCCGTCACCGCGGCCACCGAAACCGGAACGTCCTGCAGACTCTCCTGGCGTTGCGTTGCCGAGACGATGACTTCTTCCAGTACCTGAGCTTTAACGCTTCCGGAAGCGATAGCGACGCACAATGAGGTGAGAATACAGCTTCGTTTCCTGGTCATTATTATCTCCTGGTTGAAACGATCGAAGCGGGTGTGTTTCCGCCGGCCCTCTCAGCTACTCAAGAGGAGGGAACTTTCCCGGGGGCGCTCCCGGCAGCTGGCTCGGCGTTGGCGCCAATGCGGGACCAGGCAAACTGATGAAGGAGGCTCTTTGCCAGGGCCCGATGAGCCGTCGCCCGGTCGTGGGTTAGCTTGGGAAGCAAGGCACGCAGGACCTCGGGGTCGCGCCGCATCAGCTCATGCCCTGCCAAGGATCTGCAGCAGGGCCTGACGCAAGTCGTCCACCGGCTTTTTCGTCAGCCGCTTCGCGCGCCAGGCGACAATGAAATCGGGGCGCACGAGAAGCGCACCGTTCTCCTTGGTTTCGCGAAGCCGCGCGAAGTATCCAAAGGGATCTTCAACCTCGTTCCCGGGCCCGATCACGGTTGTATTGATGGCCACGCCGAGCTCGGCGGACAGCGCGGCGGCGGCATCCGCCCAGGGCTCTCCACCGGTCCCGGTCACCAGGGAGAACGCACCCTGTCCGCAAAGGTCGATGGTCGAAATCTTCTCTTTGCCACGCTGCAGCCAGGCGTGAGGAATCGGCGCTCCCGGGCGACTGCTGTGCTCGTGATAAAGCTCGGCGTCGCGCTTGAACCCGGGATCCTTGCTGCCATCTGGAACCACGGCGCGGGAGCTGTAGCGGAGATTCATCTCCACACCGTGGGCGTTGTAGACGTAATGCGTACTGTTAATGGCGTCCTGCAGCGCCTCGCGCTGCTTCGCTGCCGCCGCCGTGGCGGCCTTTCGGCCGCTCATATTGGCGCGCATCTCCTCCGGATTGGACGCACTGAGGATGCCCAGGGCACCAAGAATCGGTGGGAAATCACCGAGGCTCTTATTAGCGCGTTTCACGATCTGTTCGGCCACCGGCGTGCGTTCTTCGTTGTAGCTATCCAGCAAAGACGCATCCGCCTGGCCGCGAAGCACCATCGCCAGCTTCCAGCACAGGTTGAAGGCATCCTGGATCGAGGTATTGGAGCCCAGGCCATTGGTTGGCGGATGCCTGTGCGTGGCATCACCCATGCAGAAGACTCGCCCGTTTGTGTTGTTGGCGGCCCAGGCATTGTTCACCGTCCAGGTGGACGTTGCTTCGATCTTCACGTCGATGGTGTCGTCACCGATCAGGTTGTGAACGATGCTCGTGGCGAATTCATCGCTGACTTCCGGTGGCCCCTGCTCGATGTCGTAGCCCCAGATCGCCAGCCACTTGTTCCAGGGTCTGACCATGCGCACCACACCGATCCCCAGGCCACCGATGTTGGAACCGGGCTGTATGACCCAGTACAGAACGCTGGGGCGATGTGCCACGTACTGTGAAAGGTCGGCCTCGAAGACCATGTTGATTGAGCCGGAGAGCCCCATGTCGCCTTCCACCGGCAACTTCGCATCGTCGAGAACCTTCGAATTGGCGCCGTCGGCGCCGATCAGATACTTGCTCTTGACGGTGAACACAGCGCCCGTAAGTCGATCGCGCAGCGTGGTCGCAACATGGTTCTTGTGCTGGCGATGCGATACGTATTCGGTATCGAAGCGTACCTTGGAGCCGCGGAGCGCCGCGGCCTTGATGAGCATTGGCTCGGCGAGGTTCTGCGGGAGGTCGCACATGCGGGTTGGACTGGACAAGTCGTAGTCAGCCGCGCGCTGCGGGTGCGTACCCCAGGTATGGATGCGCCCGAACTCATCACCGGCCAGGCTCTCGCAGTAGGTGTTTTCGCCCATCAGCTCGGCGGGAGCCGCGAGACTGATCGCCTCACCTTCAACACCCAGGTCGCGGAAGACTTCCATCGTCCGCTGGTTGGTGATGTGCGCCCGTGGCGTGCGAGCCGTCCAGCCGAACTTGTTGATCACCATGTTCGGGATGCCGTAGGTCGATAGCAGCGCTGCTGCGCTCGCGCCCGCCGGTCCCGTACCTACGATCAGCACGTCGATATCGAAGCCAGGGTTACTCGCCGCCATGTACTGCCACTCCGCCGCTGCTTATTGAATTTGGATACGGTGGAAGAACGGTATGAAACGCCAGCCATGCTTTCCAATACTTTTTGATCGGCTGATCTATACAAAAACCGTATGGGCAGACAGACCTGTATTTGCCCTTGGGTCCTCTCGTCTCGCGAGCATTGATGGCGCATCAAGAGTCTTGAGAAAGCTCGGATATAGTCCTTGAATTTTCAAATAGTTTGCTTCGGCGAATTTCCTGGTCCATGCTCAATAGACGCGAAACGAAGAGGCTGGATCAAATGGCCAAGTACTTTTCCCACAAGAATCGCCCTTTCCACCTGAGCGCTTTCCCCCTTGAGAAGCTGCGCCGGAGCAACGTATCGCCGGATCTGGGGAGAGCCCCTCCACCGCGTTCGCCTGACCTGTCACGCCATGGACCAGAGTCCCTGGCGCATGCCATGGCTCGCTACCAGGCCATGCTCGATATCGTTCGCGGTGGTCCCGTGCGCTATGGGCCCGCGGAAGTACCGTCGGATCCCGAGGAGCGGGCTGCACATCTCAAGGCCGCGAGTTACTACTACGACGCGTCGATGACGGGTTTGTGCGAGCTTGCCGAGGAACACCTGCTGGAGGAGCCGCGTCGAAATCCGATGATCGCCGACATCCGCTGCGAACTGGAGAAAGGGCAGCCCAAGGGCTTTGCTGGCGGTATCGAGATGATTTACGCCAACGTGCTGGCGGCTTCGCAAAAGACCCCGCCGCCGCTCGAGGGTCACAGCCACGCCCTGGTGTTCCTGGTTGAATACACACGAGACCCGCGACCCGACGAGCCGGGGACCGAGTGGTTTCAGGATACGCAGGTCGAACGTGCCGCCCTGCTCAGCTCCAACACCGCAATTCTGCTTGCGGAATACCTGCGCCTTCTGGGTTTCGACTCGCGAGCGCACACACTCACCGCCACCGACGTCGACCTGAATCGTCTGGCGCTCTCGGCGGGGCTTTGCACCCTCGATGATGAGGGGACGCTCGTGAATCCTTTTGTAGGCGAGCGCTTTGGCCTCGCTGCCGTTACGACAACCATGGCCTTCGCCACGGATCGGCCGCTCGCCAGCACCGGAGCGGATCGGGACCTCGGACTCGGATGGAAACTGGGTATGGGAAGCACGCGCCGGGCCGGCACCGCCGTTCCCTACGCAGATCGTGAGTTCCGCCACGGCGCCCTCCCCTTCGAAACGCTCAAGCGCCAGGACAAGCCAACCACGTTTATCGACGAGGAACGCATACCGCGCTTCCCCAAGCGTGCCGACTTTTTTGCCCGGGCGCTATTCGGAGATCTGGGCAAGAAGGTCCAGGACAACATGAAGGGCGGGCACTACGTGGGCAAGAGTCCCATTGGCGCCTGCGCTCGCAATGCTCTGGGAGCGCTGCTGATGCTGCAGTACGGTGAGGCTCGCGGACCCGTCGCCGAATCCACGAAAGATCCCGAGCGCAACGCGGAAAACCTGCGAGGAACGGCCTACTACCTGAGCGTGGATGCCGCGGGCCTGTCTGCGGCACCCGACTGGGTGTACTACTCCCACAACGGCGTCGGGCAACCGCTCACGCCCTACCACGACAATGCCATCTCCCTGCTCATCGACCAGGGCTTTGAAACCATGGATGGCGCAAGCGGTGACGACTGGGTGTCCTCTGCCCAATCCATGCGCGCCTATCTTCGTTTTTCGCTCCTCGGCGGAGTCATCGCCGAGCAGGTCCGCAGACTGGGTTACAGCGCCCGCGTTCACTCGGTGCTCGACGGAGAGGTACTGCTGCCTCCGCTACAGCTACTCGCCGGCCTTGGGGAGGTGAGCCGAATTGGCGACGTGATCCTCCACCCGTTCCTGGGTCCGCGTCTCAAATCCGGGGCGGTCACAACCTCTATGCCCATGGGCCATGATCGTCCCATCGACTTTGGACTGCAGAATTTCTGCAACAGCTGTTTGAAGTGTGCACGGGAGTGTCCGTCCGGCGCGATCACGGCCGGTCCTAAGGTGATGTACAACGGCTACGAGATCTGGCGTACCGACGCCGAGAAGTGCACTCGCTACCGGCTCACCAACGCCTCCGGCAGCATGTGCGGACGCTGCATGAAAACCTGCCCCTGGAATCTCGAGGGCCTGTTCACCGATGCAGCGTTTCGCTGGATGGCCATGAACGCTCCCAGGACTGCCGGGGCGCTGGCGGCGATCGACGATCTGCGCGATCGAGGTGATATCAATCCAGTCAAGAAATGGTGGTGGGACATTGAGATCGGTGAAGACGGCAAGCGCTTTGTCGCCGCCAAGAAGTCAAACAGTCGCGGCCTGCAGAAGGAGTTGAAGCTCAGACATGAGGATCAGACGCTGGCGGTGTACCCCGCGGACCTGATGCCCTCACCGTATCCAGTTGTGCAACCCATTGATCGTGAAGCGGGTATCGCCAGGTACCGCAAGTTGCTCTCTCCCGAGGAGTATAAGGAGCGCCTGGCCCTGGGAGAGAGCGAGGGTCTTGCCCCAGGACCTCGCAAACCCGCGCAACCACCGCCCGTGTTCCCTACGGTGCTCAGCAAACGCGAGGACCTGGCGGAGGACGTCCTGCGCCTTGAGCTTACACGCCCGGACGGCGGCGACATGCCAGAGTTCAGCGCCGGCGCTCACGTGGACGTTCTCGTCGCACCGGAGTTTACGCGGCAGTTCTCTTTGGCGGGCGATCCGGCCGATCGCAGTCGCTATGTGCTTGGAGTCCTTCGCGAAACGCAGGGACGTGGAGGCTCGGCACTCTTACACCAGACATTCAAGGAAGGAAAAACCGTAATTCTGTCGCCGCCGAGAAATCACTTCCCGCTCGATGAAGAAGCCAGCTTCTCGCTCCTCTTCGCCGGCGGCATTGGCATTACGCCGCTTCTGGCGATGGGCCATCGGCTGCACGCCCTGGGAAAAGACTTCCTGCTCCACTTCAGCGCCCGCTCCGAGGAAAGGAGTGGCTTTGCCAGGGAGCTGAGATGCGTCCCCTGGTCCGACAAAGTGTTTTTTCACTTCAGCAGTGAATCGGGACGCGCAGACTTTAAGCAACTCATACCCCAGCATCGAACGGGCATGAAGCTCTATACCTGCGGTGGAGAGGCGTACATGAACCAAGTTTTTGAGGTCGCTGAATCTAAGGGCTGGTCCGACAAAGACCTGGCACGGGAGTATTTCAGCGCACCCGAGGCGCCCGACTACGACAACCAGGCTTTTTCCCTGCGCTTGCTGAAGTCCGACCGGGTAGTGGAAGTAGGCGAGTCGGAAACGGCAACGGAGGCTCTCGATCGAGAAGGCATCAGTGTAAGTACGAAATGCTCCGATGGGCTCTGTGGTGTCTGTGCCACGCCCTTCGTCAGCGGGGACATTGAACATCGGGATCACGTACTATCGGCGCAGGAGCGGGAGCACTCGGTCATCCTCTGTTGTTCCCGGGCTCGGGAGCGGAACGGAGTTATCGAAGTCATGCTCTAAACGCAGTAGACAATGAGGGCAGGTGTGACAGAAAGAAACAAACCCGACTTCGAGCTTGAGCAATACCTGCCCTACCAAATCCACCGCCTGAGCAATCTGATACACCAGGTCAGCGGCCTTGTGACCGTCCGTCACCTAAAGGCCGCCCGGACCCTCACCAATCGCGAGTACCGGGTGATCTTCATCATCGGGTCCCTCGGCCCCCACTCGCCCGTCCAGGTCGCCCGCCTGTCTGGCATCGACAACGCCACGGTCACGCGCGCTGTGCGTAGCCTGCGCACAAGAGGGCTCGTTACCACGCGCGATAATCCAGAGGATCGCCGGGCAAAGGACATCGTGTTCACCGCGGCAGGCCGCGCGCTGTGGCGTAAGCTGTTTCCGATCATGCACGAGCGCGGAGCGGCGCTTGACGAAGCTTTTACTGATCGGGAGCGCAAGACGTTCAACAAACTGCTCTCCAAGCTAAACGCGCGGTGTGAAGAGCTGATTGGCTGAACCGGGTGAGTGACTTGCTGGGGGCCTCACGATCGGCTGCCAAAAAGTCATCATCGGCCAGCTTTCGAGAATAGATGGATTCCTGGCGGCAGCTCTACAGTGACTCACGGCGGAGCTACCGGTATCAAACCCCAAACCCCGCTTCTACATGTCGTACAGAACGGACCCGGTTCAGCCCTGCGTCCGCGCGCTGCCCGTGCATGCGCTCGAGGCTCGCAAGGCATGCGGCTGCCTACGCGCCAGACGCAACTGCGGACGGCGATTCAGGACCAGCGGACGGCCATTTAAAGCCACCAGGCGTTCCTCGCTACGGCCCTTCCTGATTGAGCACTTGCAACGACCGAGACGTTTTTCTGGGGGCAGTGTCCGATAGACTCCCAGGATGAATAGGGACCCATGCCGACTTTTTGAGAACGAGCACTTTGTCATCGAACACTCGGCCTTCTACCGAATCGCTGGACTTCTGTTCGTTCTACCGAAACGCAAGGTGATCAGCCTGATGGAAATGACCGATGCTGAGCTGGCGCTGATGGGAACAACACTCCGTATTGCGAACGAGGCAGTCCACGTCGCACTCCAACCCATAAACATCTACAGCGCGAAGTTCGGCGAGATGGATCGGAACGTTCATTTCCACATCTTTCCCAGGACCGCTGAGCTTACAGCGGTCTACCGGCGCGATACGGGCGCTGGGCCTGCCATAGAAGCACCGAAGCTCATTGCCTGGGCGCACAACCGCTATGTGGGCGAGCAAAACTTCGGAGACATTAACGCGACGATTGCGGCGCTAAAGCGACACTTTTCAGCGCGCTTCGAAGGTCCCAAAAACTGAATGTCGGCTCGCAATCCGAGCCGGGGGATAGCACTGAGCATCATCGCGATGCTCTGCCTCGCGGGAGTCGATGCCACTGGCAAACACCTGGTCCAGACCTACCCGATCGTTGAGATCATGGCGATTCGGTTCGCGATCTTTTTCTCGATCGTGATGGCCACAAACGTCTTCTCAGGCCGCATTCCACGCTTTCATAGCTCGGTTGCGTTTACTCAGATTACCCGGTCTCTGGTTCTCGCGGCCGAGGTAGCTGTGTTTATTTTTTCCTTCAGTCTGATGCCGCTGGCTGACGTGCACGCGATCGCAGCAATTGCTCCACTCATAGCCCTGGTAATGGCCGGCGTTTACCTCGGCGAGACGATTGGTCGCAGGAGTTGGGCAAGCGTAGCAATAGGACTGCTTGGAGCGCTGTTAATCATCCGGCCAGGGATGGGAGTGATGAGTTGGTATGCGTTAGCACCGATATGTGGTGCCATTCTCTGGGCCTGGTACCAGATACTCTCGCGGCAGGTAGCGGCCTTCGACAGCGCTGAGACGACCGTGCTCTACACCGCACTGATAGGTCTTGCGGTGTTCGGCCTTCTCGCGCCGTTCGACTGGGTGACGCCCAACTCGGCGGACTGGGGATTGCTGGCCCTTAATGGCGCGCTAGGCGCGCTCGGTCACTATCTATTGATCAGGGCCCTGGTTTACGCGCCGGCCTCCGTTTTGCAGCCTTTCGGATACACCCTTCTGATCTGGGCGATCCTCATCGGTTGTCTCGTTTTCGGTGACTGGCCGGATGCCATGACCCTGATCGGGGCGGCCGTTGTCGTGGGCGCGGGAATCTATGCCTCGCGACCGGTGCAGCAGGCGTGATAGCGGGCCCTTCGGCGCTCTCCCTACCACGCCCCGCTGGCCTTTCGGCGCGGGGGACAGCCGATGACCGTCAAAGCAATGCGGAGACAGAACCCAACCGCAGACCACCCTGGAGAGGTCTTTCTTCGCCAATCCGGCACAACTGTGTGCTGCGTCACTACTTCAACATACGCCGGCCCCGCTACCGCGATTGGCGCCTACACTGGATGTCATAGTCTTGCCCGGTTCGAAGGCGACTTTAGGAGGCTGAGGATGTGGGGA
Source organism: Pseudomonadota bacterium (assembly GCA_039818725.1). Classification (GTDB taxonomy): domain Bacteria; phylum Pseudomonadota; class Gammaproteobacteria; order Pseudomonadales; family Halieaceae; genus Congregibacter. The sequence continues at coordinate 123,919 of JBCBTK010000009.1, read as the reverse complement.
ATTAGAGTGACTTTGGCGCTAGTCGCGTTCATCGCACCTACTGTGGCGTTGGGCCAAGTGCTCAGTTTCGATACCTACGGGGGGAGTAGGTTCGATTCCGACGGGCACGCGGGCAAGTCCTTAAGCTATTCAAACTTCCGTGCCGTCGGCATGAGTGAAGAAGGCACGGGCCAACGGCTCGGTATAAACAATGTCTTTCGGATCGATGGCAGTCAAAGCGACAGTCAGATCGGCGGCAGCGAAACTACCCAAAGCTTCGGTACAGCGTCGGGCAAAAGCTCGCGAGTCGGGAACAAGGCGTTCCAAATGGTGGACGACCAGACTGTGACGTGTCGGAACATTCAAGGAACGCTCCGCTGCAACTGATCGATTGAGAGTCATGACCCACTGCGGGAGGGATGGCATCATAATCAGAGGCTAGCAAGCAACGGTCGTCATCCACCTATCAGGGAGAGCTGGAGTGCCGGCGCCCTCTACATGGATGTATGTGATAACGACGCGAACGGAACCAACCCTGCGCGCGCCCATATCGCAGGTCGAAAGCCTATATTCATTTAATTTACAATAGGCTACGCACGGATTGTTAGCTTGAATCTAGCTTCACTGGATGACTCCGTGAGCGCTTGGATGTATGGGTGGGACCGGAGGTACGAGGAAACGCCGCAGCCGGTATAGACTTCATCAACCTGCGCTGCCCGCCAACAGATGCTCGGGCATAAGTGCCAGCGGAGGCAACGGTAATGCCAACTACTGAACGCCGCGTGCGGCTCTTTCGCAACGGCCGTAACCAGGCCACACGAATACCTCGCGAGCTCGAACTGGAAGGTGAAGGAGCCATTATCTAAAGAGAAGGTGATCGGCTCGTCATACCGCAGATTCGAAAAGGCAAGCTGCTCGACCTGCTCGCCGCACTCCCCCCACTGAGTGAATCTTTCCCCGAAATCGATGATGACTTGGCAGACATGGATGACGTGTCGCAATGAGTGGGAGCTTTGCATACCTCCTGGACACCAACATCCTGTCCGATCTAGTCCGCAATCCGAGCGGGGCGGTAGTAACACAGATCACCAAGGCCGGGTAAGATAGCGTATGTTTGATGAGTGTACGGCTACCTAGTACCTTTCCTTCGCCACTCAATCAAATCATGGAACGATCAGCAAACGGTGCAGGCTTAATAGATGATCCGCCCGCCGACTGTTGCAGCAATATCGGCGCTAGTCTGAGGTTACTCTGCACGCCGTCGCATATGCCGTGATTCGTGTCGCCACCGCGCGAGAAGCTGTAAACTCACTCCTGTAGTGCCAGCCCCGTCCGTCGGCGGTGATGTGACTCGAAGCGATGTCGGCAGCGTACTGAGCGACCTGCTTAGACACAGAACATCCTCCACCCGTGATCATGAATCCCTGCATAAGATCACCTTCCTCAAATTTTGCCTCGACAATCATCGTGGGGTCACTGTATCCGGGCCTCTGGACAGTATTGGTCGTGTTCTTGCACTGAAGTCTGATGGCATCAAGCGTGCTCTGTACTTGCGTCAACGCAGACGCGAAGGGCTGGTCTTCGAATTCGGAGACAAATTGCTTCATTATTACTCGCCCTGCTTCTCCGCTAAGCTCCTCTTTCAACAACGTATCAATGTCCGGTTTAAGACCCTTGACCTGTTGCTCTACTTGCTCTGCCAATCTTAGGTCAACCACACTCTGGGTGTTTTGAATCCTCTCCTCGAAGGAGCTACGCGCTTGTTCCAACATCTCTTCCTCTACGTCCTTGAGCTTGTCGCCGTAAGCGAACGATAGCCAAACAGTAATGATGCCGATAACAAAGAACGCAGCTGAGCCCGTAACCACAGACAGTTTGGTGATGTACTCTCGATGAGCGGAAACCTCCGCCAACATCGCTGTCCGATGTTCGCTAAGCTCTTGTGAAATGAGACGACGAGCAAGAAGCTCGACATTATCGGACTCAGCGGATTCATCGCTACCCATGGAACGCGCTCTATATAGAAACCGAAGGATGTTATCCGTATTTTAGCGATGCAGTTAACCAATATGCGAGAACTTGGGAACCTCTTGCCGCTACACAAACCAGGTGATATTTCGTGCATCTTGCTCGCCGAAGGAGACATCTACCACATCTTGCACGGCTAACGAGCAATCAGGTTTAAATCACGCAACAATTCACTCCACTGACGGAACACTCAGACCGCAATCGGGAGTGAAAAACGGAGAATCAGATTCCAGTAAACCCTCTCATCCATGCGAGAGATGTTTGCTCTGAGGTTTGCATATGGAGCGTGACGGCATACTGCCCCGTGCCCGCCGCATACGTGCCCGCAAGTCCTGGCTTAGATCCAGATATATAAGTTAAAGGCTGATGCAGCAGAGCACGGCGGCGTCCAGACCCCTGGGGCCACTGAAGCAATGGCCGCTGCATGATGACTCTCGCCATCCTTCCAGAGAAGCCCAAGGTAAGGCATCCGAACTTTGAGCAAGTACCTGGTGTTATCCAAATCATTACACGGAGGTCTCTAGCAGACCGGGGGCACTCCATCTCAAGGTATAGAGCCTCCGACAAATCCGGGGCGATTCAGGGCAGATACATCGCCGACAGTCGCAAATGTCCAAGGCCCTGGGCCTCTCGGGTGCTCGCCGAAATAGACTTCGAAATCGGCCCAATGCGATCAACCATGAACTGAGTCCGCCAAAAGAACCAATGATCTGAGTCAATTGGTCGTTTATGCTCAGACGCTTACGGTTACCAATAGGCGCTTCCGTGAGCGACGTACTTGCGAATTATATTTTTTGGGCTTCGATCATCACCCTCGTCGGCCTCGCCGTCGTTGTTTATCTGCATGCGCGAGGTCACATCATCATCAGTAATGCGAGAGCCCATGCGAATGCGGTTACCTCTCGAGCGGAGCGTGATGCTCGGACCCTGATGTCCCAAGCTAACGCCAAAGTAAAAACCGCTGAAGAACGCATCGAGCGCCTTGAAGAAGCGGATTTAGAGCTTCAGGCGCGTTTACGCGCAGTTCGTGAGCGCCTTGAGACTATGAGCGACATCGCCGGCGAACAAGCGGGTTCCATCGAGATGATCACGGAGGATGACTTACTCAGTTCCCAGGAATACCAACATGATCGCAAGGCCACCAAGAAGGCGCTCAAGGAAGCAGCGATAGACGCCGTAAAAAACGTGCGAGGGACTCAAGCGGACGTGAATATCGGTAAGTACGTAGGAGTTTCGGCGCGCTCGGATATGGCAGGTTCACTCCTTCTCATTACTACAGAAATGCTGTGTGCGAGGGTAACGGCCAATACAGGCCACACCTCCATGGAGAAGCTACATGATTCAATCAAGGCCACTGCGGGACTGTTGAAGCTGGTGGATAGTCGAGCCGCTTTGGCACCAGACTTCGTGGAGCTATTAGAGAAGCGCCTACTTATTGAGATCAACTATAAGCGCGCTCGACAACTGGCCAAGGAGCGACAGCAGGAACTTCGTGCTCAGGAGCGCGAAGAGGCCAAGGCCCGTCGAGAAGCACAGAAAGCGGAGGCTGAAGCGCTGAAGGTCGAAGAAATCAAGCGCCAGGCTATAACTGAGCTGGAAGCTAGAATGGCCGCCGAGAGCGAGGAGGAACGTGCGGCGTTCACAGGCGAGTTGGAGTCCTTACGTGCAGAGCTGGCATTAGCCCATGAGCAGGCAGAGCGAGCTCGCAGTAGGGCCCAAGATACCAAGCAGGGACATGTCTATGTGATCTCGAATATCGGTAGCTTTGGGAGCGAGGTGTTGAAGATCGGGATGACTCGACGCTTGGACCCAATTGATCGTGTCCGAGAACTAGGTGACGCAAGTGTACCGTTCAGGTTTGATGTGCACGCGCTGATCGAGAGCGACGACGCGCCCGCACTTGAAAGCGAGTTACACAGGATGTTTGACGACCGACGAATCAATAAGGTCAATCGACGCAAGGAGTACTTCCGTGTCTCGATCGAAGAAATAGAAAAAAAGTTACGTGAGGAAGGAGTTGAAGCCCTCGTAGTTCCAGTTGCCAGTGCCGATGAATACTATGAGACGCTTCGAATGGAACGTGCTGACACATCTTCTCGTAAAGGATTGTCGTAAGAATCTTCACCGTTACTTCAGCGTGATAGCTCAAACTTGATCTGACAGACAGTGTCTGGCCGGGTCGACGTCCCCTAGATCCAGCTTCTTGAGCCATTCCAGCATGGCCCGGGTATCGAGCCTCGTATTGCGGATAAGGTCGCGGGCTTCCTGGCAGACCTCGTGGGCACGGCTGCTTCACTCTGGGCAACAAGCGGCAAATGTGCCGCTTGATTACTCTTTACATCGCTGCCGTGGCTGCTCGTGGCGGGGGCAAAAATCGGTTCAATATTTTCTATATTTATCAAAGACTTAAGTAGTAAAGAATACCTCTGTCGGACGGAGAAAGCAGGTGGATTCTGGTGCCGATCCCCTCGGCGCGGGGCGTATCACTGATCACGGGAGGGGTCTGCGGCGCTAGCCATCCTAATCAGCACGCAGTAGCCAAAAGAACCCGGCGAACGACGGCTTTTCCTGAGAGCAGACGCTCAGTAAGACAGCAGGACACGCGTGCCAACGGACAAGAGGGAAATTCGGTCGAGCTCCGGCAATCGCATGCGGTTTCGGTTCACTAGCCAAGCCACCACCCCCGGAGAATAATGAGCGCTCTGCATTCGTTAGATATCGAATAGCACCTGCTTGATTCTCTCTATTTCATCTTTTGCGCAATCCCATGCCGTAGATCTCTCTCCCGCTTTTGTCTCCATTGACAAGATTGGCACTGGAGCTGTGCTCGGGGGGTCAATGCTAGAGGCAATTGTCATGCGCAGACTATAGTCGGGCTTATCGAAATAGAACGTGGCATGCTCCGCGTAGGCGAATATGCCTGCTCCCGGTGAGCCAATAATGTTCAACGCCGCTTGATTGAAGTTCAGCGTGTGATGAATACACTTCTGCTGCAGCATTCCACTTGTGTTCCCAGCACTATATTCACAAGCGTATTTACGACGGAAGTCAAGAACATGCAGGACTTGGGCTGATACAAGCGTTTCACATGCGGTTCCCGGCTCCGTTGAAACAGAAAAAAGAAAACCGTCTGGGTCAATAATGCGAATAGGAAGGCGGCGAATTTCGCCCCCTTGGCCAATCGAAATGGTGCTGTCAGAAAAGTCTATTCTGAAGCCGGTATCTGTTATCAGCTGGGGCTTACTCGCCGCGCAACCAAAAGCCGTCAGTGCGTATAGAACTGCTACAGCGCGAAGCACTACTGTGAAATAAGGCCAATCAAGAACTTGTGAAAATCTTGATTGGATTTATAGAAGTTGTTCAGCATATCTTCTGTCACCAAGTCATTACGTTCCGCGGTCCGTAAGACTTCGCAGTCCTGCTGTTGTTTAAAGTCTAAAGCTTCCATGCGCTCCGAAACTTCCCTCATCTTCTGGGGGTCAACTTCAAGCCTGCCAATCTTGACCAACTGACCCCCATTGGCAGTCGTGATTGGGATATCAATCCCACCAAAGTCAATCTTCTTTGCTTGATATTGAATGTACTTTGGACAGTCGAGATCGGCCCATCCAATTTTCACACCGTCACGAGAGACGCCACTGACAATGATACCGCTGCTCAAACACCCACTAAGCAATACGATAGCGCCCAAGATCAAGACCCTCCGCATCCCTGCTCTCCTCGAAATAGTTGTTTTGCTCTCAAGCGTAGTGGGTGGCGAAGAAATTGCTAGGGGTATTTGACGGGCATTAACGGCCGCTCGGAGTCGAACTGAGCCAGTCGTTACCAACACGCACGATGTATGCTTTAGGTCATGACTGACACTCTGCGCCAGATCATACTCAAGCGATTCAGCTAGAAATCCACTTCCTCGTCACTCTCAGCGTTCATCACCTTCTCGTTAGCGGCTATCGTGGTGATCGGCTTGCCTTTGGCATCCCTCATCCATCGGATGCGGTTCTTTTTCAGCCACCGGATAAGTGCCTTTTCCTGGCGTGCATTGGCCCTGACTTTCAAGGCTTCATAGCTGAGGACGTCGTTCATTTTCTGCTGGAACCCAGACTAGGAAATCTGCTGCCTGCGCGATCGCCGTGGGCCTTCCGCTTCATGGCAGGTTCAGCCTAACAGCAGGTTCAGTAGAACCTTTCACTCTGGCTTCAGCTGGGTGCTCAGCAAGAGCCCTCACCCGTCCGCGAGCGCTGAACCCTAGAACCACATAGCCTAGCTCGGCTAGTTTTTTTGCTTGGTAGGTAGGTTTCTTGAGATCCGTGATCTCAATAACCTGCTCTTCGGTAAGTAGGTTGCTCATTTACTTTCCATGAAATATGGCGTCCACACCCAGCGTCGCATGGGCCGTCCGCGCGGTACCCAGTTGCAGTAGAGGTCTGGAGTGTAATCGCGACCAGAGTTATAGAAGCGGTCGATGTAGCGCTCTGGTACGTAGTGCACACGGCGCTGCAGCTGCCGGTCCATTACTCGGTTTGTGGCATTTGCCCTGTCGGCCCGGTAGATCTTCACTGAGAATCTCTTTCCAGCTGCACCTGATCTACGACCTCTTTCCATTCGGCGACGAGCGGGACATGGGCGAGCACGTCGAGTAGCACCGATACATGATGCTTCGCCTGGTCGAGTTCCTACTCCGCCGCAGCGAGCTGGATGCGCAGCTGTGAATCGCTGGAAGGTCCCATCAAGGCGTCCTTGATTGTTTCAGCTGTTCAACGCGTCCCAACCGAACGCTTTCGCAGACTCTTTGCTTTTCGAAATCCGTTCAGTCTCCCAGTTCACATGGGACGACAGCCCTCCAAGATCGGGGAAGATGCTGCTGTGGCTGACACCGTAATTATCGAGGTTAGCCATTATCTCGGTCTTGAAGGTTGAGGGAACTTCGAGCTTTACGAGAATCGGGTGAGACTTATCCAAAGCTGGATGTTGGACAGCTTCGATCTTCTTATGTGCTGGCAAGTGAACCGTAAACGCGGAGCGTTGATGTTGCACACGAGGATCGATATGTCGAGGCGCGTATCCGACAACCGGCATGTTCTCATCCTCAAGAAGAGCCGACTCTGAGTTTAGGTGGGCTTCGGGCTCCAAGAAGTACACCGCGCCATCCGTGTGAGCATGATCGACGCAGGCAAAGAAGAGCGCAATTAGTGGATTGTAAGTCCAATCAAGAAGGCAGGTAGCGAGACCATAGTGCTGAGCAACAGCTAAACGCTCCCAGTCGTTGGTAGGAAGATTCCGGTCGAACGCTATGGCCTTCTTTGACCAGCTTGCGAACCGTCCCAGGCTTCGTCCGCCCTTTAAAAAGTACGGACGCCTGCCCGCCTTCGGAATCAGATCCCACTCGGTGTTCGCTTGGCCCCGGAACCACCACCCAGTTGGTGGATGAGGTCGGAAGCCACGGAAAAAGTCATGGACCTGGTGCGCGGAGTCGAGGCGAAAGTTTAGCGGTTCCATGGTGTGTCGATCATTCGAATATTAGTTCAAACCTGACTGTTGAGAGCTAAGCCCATACGCATGTACCGCTGCGCCAAGGCCTGTCACCGTCTGTATCAACCAGCGCAATAGAGGCGTATTTCAGGGTCTGGAATCCAGAATAAATGCTACTATCAGAAGATGGAATTTAATTACGACAAGCTAAGAGATGCGACGCACTACATCTGCGCGCGTGCGAATGAGCTGGGCCTGATCGTGGACGACATTCAGCTCAATAAGGTGCTCTGGTACGCCGACGCGCTGGCCTACGCAACGCGCGGTCAGTCGATTACCGGAACGCGTTACAAACGAAAGCCCAGGGGGCCTGTTGCGTCCGGGCACCTCAAGTCGTTCAAGGAGCTGGTAGACAACGAGCTGATACGTGAGGGTCATGTCGAGCGCGAAGGGCGATTCATCAAGATACTTGACTCTATCCGACCGCCAGACACATCGCGCTTTGGTAAGGCGGAGCTTAAGTTGATTGATGGAGTGTTGCGGCACATTGCAACCCGCCTGAACACGCTTGAGATCAGCGAGCAGTCGCACGGCGAGATTTGGCGCCTGGCGCGCAAGAACGAAGAAATCCCAATGTACACAGTATTCGCCGAGAATATCGGTGAGCCGTCCTCAGAAGAGATTGCTGACGCACAACGCGGCGTTTAGCAATCGTGGCAGTGGACGACTACTACGGCGCCAGCTTCGCGGCGCTATCGGTTGAGGAGACCGAGGAAGCCACTGCGGCTGTGGAGCACGCGTGTGACGCTTACGAACACGCGCAAGCCATGTTCGATGCTGCGATCTGGAGGATTGCGCGCGAGCCACATGCTGGCACTTTGATTGAGGAACACCACCCTTACCGCAGAGTTATGAAGTTCCTGCCGGTGAAGCAATCTAAAAACCCTGTTCTAATCGTTCGCTAATACTATGACGAGTGCTCAGCCGTTATCGACTGGGTAAAGTTCTACCCATACGACAATGACCAAGCCATTAACCCGCCATCATTTATCCTCCATTGAATCCGGGAGCCCTCGACATCTATAGAGTAGTGCTCCGAAAACGGAAGTGGGAGGTTTTATCCGCAACTGATTGTTTAGGCGCTCTTGAGTTCCGTCCCCGACCGAGGCAGCAAACGGCCAGCGTGGGAACGGCCGTGGGAACAAATGCAGCTCCCAGCGTAAGTCATTGAATTGCAATAAGAAGTGGCGGAGCGGACGGGACTCGAACCCGCGACCCCCGGCGTGACAGGCCGGTATTCTAACCAACTGAACTACCGCTCCGGGGTAGAACTTGATGCGACTTGGAAACGCCTGAATGGCTTACCAGAGCGGATCAAGAAACGTGGTGGGTGGTGACGGGATCGAACCGCCGACCCTCTGCTTGTAAGGCAGATGCTCTCCCAGCTGAGCTAACCACCCGCGTTGGAGGGGCGCATTATAAGTCGTAACCTTGGCCTGTCAACGAAAAGCCTCGGCTAACTCGGCGACATCAAAAAACCGTTACGACCGGCGAGGAAACCACGCGGCGCGGCCTAACGATCACGGTTGTCCTGGCCCTCGACACAACAGGTCTCCGCGCGATCGTGACAACCCGGTAAGCTGTCCGAACCGGGACCCTGCGCACAATTACGACACGCTCTGCGACGACCAGATTGGAATCGATGCGCCCTACGCGGTCGATCGGTCCCGCGACGTTGTGCGGCGCCAGCCCAGTAGCAAGAAAACCCGACAGTAGGAGTGTGGCAAGAGTTTTGGATCGAAACACGGCGTATTGCTCCTTGAGTCGACGTTGCATAGCCTCTTACGCCCGCGGCGGCCGAATCCGTCGCGGTATGATCCGAGTCTCACGCTGCGTCAGGAGCCGGTTGTGGAACGGCCGTTTTCTGCCCAATCGGAAGATAGATTCCGAAGCACAGGGCTGCGACGAGTGACGTCCGAATGCGGCAGCGTCACATGACACTCTCATTGCACCAATGTTACGGTTAATAGAGGCCGTTACGTCACATTCGTTACTGTAGGTAGCAAGGCCAAAACATTATGCACACGAACGGCGCACAGAGAAAAATTCCTTGGCTTAGCGCCACCCTCACACAATTCGATTTATATAAGCCCTCTATCTAATTGTTTTTATTGACTTTAACGCTCTTGATTGAAAAATAGCCAACGACCACAAATGACGAAGCTATGCGGGTTCCGTGCCGCGCTGAACAAATTACCCACCGGTTTATCCACAGCTAATGTGGACAAGATTACGCAGTGTCACATTTGACAGCTGTGTGGTACTTCAAGTGGATCACTTTTCACACTACCGTCACCTACTGCGGCGAGGCCCTTCGCCAACCTGAGCACCAGGTCACACGTCGCTCATGAGCCTATGGGAGTGGCTGTCCCTCGCTAGCGTCTGCTTCGCCGGAGCCGCTTCTCCGGGACCAAGCCTGGCTGTAGTGCTCGATGCCGTGCTGCGCGGCGGCCGGGGCAACGGCATTATTGCTGCCTGGGCGCATGCCCTGGGCGTGGGCCTCTACGCGGCGCTCACGGTATTCGGCATCAGTGCACTGCTCCTGAGCCGGCCTGAACTGTTCACGCTTTTGCAGGTGTGCGGGGCGCTGTACCTGCTGTGGATGGCGGCCCGCCTGCTCCGCTCGACGGCATCCGGTCCCGCGGTCAGTGAGGACGCGCCGTCGCACGTCGGTCGCGCCGCGAGAGACGCTTTCGCGGTGGCCTTTCTCAATCCCAAGCTGGCGGTGTTCATGCTGGCGCTGTTCAGCCAGTTCATTCGCCCGGACGCTGCGCTATCGGAAAGCGCCTTGCTCATCGCAACTGCCACGGGCATAGATGGCGCCTGGTACACACTGGTGGCACTCCTGCTATCCCGTGGCTCCTGGCTGGATGTCCTGCGCCGCAACGCCACGCGGATCGACCGGGGCTTCGGCGCTCTACTGGCGATTCTTGCCCTGTCGATTCTCTGGTTTACGCTGCAGCGCGCTCTGGCTAGCTAGCTTTCAACCGCCCCCACGGGCAAGCGCCTTATCGAGTTCATAGCTTCCCTAGCCGAGTTTGCGATCAATGAACCGTAGGGGACTCCGCCACGATGATCGCCTCCAGCTGCTGACCCAGCATAATGATGTGACCCGTTTCTCGGGACAGGCCGTCGCGGCTGTACTCGAAACGGTATTCACGCCAGATGCGCCACCTCTGTTGTCGATCGCGGCTCATGGATACCCGTGCGAGAGAGACCGTCTGATCCAGGAGCTGCACGTCGGCGAGATCCGTCGAGCGCCGCGCGGCGGAAATGGCAAGCTCGCGCACCCTAATTCCGGTAAACCAGTACCAGGCCAGGGCACCAAAGAACGCGACGAAGAGCAGGTCGGACCATTGCAGGGTGATCACGCCGATACCCTATTCGTGTATCTCAGCAAGAAGTTGCGCACCGATGCATTGAACTCCGTGGGCTTCTCGGCATGCAGCCAGTGTCCCGTGTCCCCTATGCTTACGAACTCCGCGGCCGGAAAGCGACGCCGGGCCGCCTTGCTACCGCCTTCGTCGACGTAGGATGACAGCGCGCCATACACAAACAGGGTCGGCCCTGGATAACTGCCCTCGCGCGGTGCCTCCAGCAACTGCGCATAACTGTCGCGCAGTCCCCTCGCGTTAAACCGCCACCGGTAGTGGCCGTCTTCGGCGCGGCGCAGGGAAAGCAGCAAAAACTGTACTACCGCTTCCTCCTGCAAATGCTCGCGCATGCGCTCGGCCGCGTCACGGCGCGAGGCCGGCGGCTCCGTGGCAAGGCTCTCAATGGCAGCAAATACAGAGCCATGCGAAGGCTGGTAGGGAACGGGCGCAATATCGGCGAGCACCAGCTGCGACACCGCGTCGGGAAAATCCATAGCCAGCTGCATGGCGACCTTTCCGCCCAGGGAATGTCCGAGAACCGCAGCCCTGCCGTCACAGGCATTGGCGATATAGGCGCGGATAGAAGCGGCAAGCGCGGCGAAGTTCATGTCTTCGGTCCACGACGAACGACCGTGGTTAGGCAGGTCGAGCTGATGGACTTCATACACGTCCGACAGCGCCCGGGAAATGCCGCCGAGATTGCTGCCCATACCAAAGAGGCCGTGCAGTAACACCAGCGGAGAGCCCTCGCCCTCCACGCTGGCATGCAGTTTGACGGGTCCCGAATTGCTCCCGGACGGAGTCGAGGCCAGGCCGGAGTTTGCTACCATGCGCGCGTTTTCAGCTGAGGCAAAAGTCCATGGTACCGAAGTTAGCCGCCGGCAAGCGCACTTTCACCCTGCTCTGCGTTCTGGTCATGGCGCTACTCACAGGCTGCGCATCAGGGCCGACCTACAATCCGACGGTGTTCGCTTTCGACATCGACGAGGAGAAAGTGGGCGCCGCGCCCCTGCGAGCGGTAGTCATCCCTCATGTGAATCTCGGCCCGCCATCGCGCAACTACCTGAGCGAGGCCGCGCCTCGGATCGACGCCCGCCTCACCGCTTACCTGCGCGCCAATGGGATCGAGGTACTGCCGCAGCGGGAGTTTCGCCAGCACTGGAATACGGCGGTACGCGCCTATGGCGACCCGGTGGACCCGACTACCGGGCGCGTCAATATGAAGTCCTTCTCGCAGATTATGCAAAGCGTTCGCGATCGCTATGCGGAAGACGGGGTCCTCGACGGCTTTCTGTTCACGGATCTGGTCGAGCTGGAAACGTCGTTCAACGGCGGGCTTAAGCATCTGGCCCGCTGGGACGGCGTAGCCCGCCGCCCGGCCCTGCAGGGTCCCGGCTCTGGCGTGAGCACGGATTTCGACTGGAACACGCCGGCGTCGGTCGTATCCCTGCAGGCGACGATCTTCGACATGGATCTGGAGCGCGTGTTCGTGAGCCGTGGTGGTCTTGATGCAACCGACGCGATCGACGCCCGCTCATCCAGCGGGCGCTATGTGCGTCGGCGCCAGATTCTGGAAAACAACCTGCACATCGACGAGGGTGTCGCCCTCGCCCTCCACCCGCTTATCGAGATGAAAAACTACCCGGGCAATCCCTGAGGCCGCCGGTTCAGTCTTCGTAGCTTGCGGCGCGCTTCTCCCACTGCGCCGTCATGCCTTCGCGGAGGTCCTGCGCACTCAGCATCCCTGCGTTCCAGGTAGCCACGTAGTTCAGGCCTTCCTGCACCGAGTGATCGCGGCTGTAGAGCAGCATTTCCTTGCTGCCGCGCACAGCGAGCGGAGACTTGCTGGCGATGTTCGCCGCGATGGTGCGCACTTCGCTCAGCAGTTCATCGCGATCCGCAAACACGCGATTCACGAGACCCAGGCGCTGCGCCTCCTCAGCGCTTACGTTACGCCCCGTATAGGCGAGCTCGCAGGCCGCGGCGTAGGGTATGAGCTTGGGCAGACGCTGCAAGGTGCCCACATCGGCGGTCATGCCGATGTCCACTTCGCGAACGGAGAACCAGGCGTCGGCGCTGGCGTAGCGCATGTCCGCGCATGTGACCATATCCATGCCACCACCGATGCAGGTGTTGTGGATGGCAACCAGCACCGGCTTCCGACACTTCTCGATCGCGCTGAGGTTGTCCTGCAGGCGCAGCACGTTACGCCGTACCGCCTCCGCACGGCGAGAGGGTTCTCCCGGTTCGTCCGGAACGCCCGACAGCATCTCAAGGTCGATGCCCGCACAGAAGTGTTTGCCGTGCGCGGCAAGGATCACGGCGCGTACGCTCGGCTCGCTGTCGAGCCACTCAAAGCACTCCTGAAGCTCGCGCCACATCGCGGCGCTCATGGAGTTGGCTTTCTCCGGGCGATTGAGAAACACCTCGCCAACGGCGTTCTCGACCGTCAACTCCAGGGTTTCGAACTTCGGTGGCGTTATGGCTTCGTGCTGCATGCGTGTTTCCTCTCGCTATTTTTTTGTATCTGGGACAGCGGCGACTCGTCTCACCACTCTCGGTGAAAGTCACCGGGATTCATTTCGGGGAGTGGTTTGGCCTCACCATCGCGAGTTCCGATATAGAGAAAACCTACGATCTCTTCCGTCTCGCTGCCGCCGAGCGCGCTCACTAGCTCCGGATCCTCGGCGTAGGCGCCCGTGCGCCATATCGACGCGTACCCCAGGGCTTCGGCGGCAAGCTCAAGGCTGAAGGCCGTGCAACCGGCGGAAATACGCTGCTCCCAGGCGGGCACCTTGGGATGCTCGCGCAGAGACGCAAAGACCACCATGATCAGCGGCGCGCGCAGGGGTGCGTTGCTTGCCTTGTCCCGAGCAGCCTCGTCCGCATCGGGATTGGATCGCAGCAGTGAGGCCAGCAGCAGTTCACCCAGGGCATGGCGGCGCTCGCCCCGCACGCTCAGGAAACGCCAGGGCCGAAGGCGAGCATGGTCTGGACTGCGCAGCGCGCACTCCAGCATCGCGTTCACATCCGCCGCCCCAGGCGCCGGCTCGACGAGCTTGGGAGCGGAGTTGCGGCGACGCAAAAACTCGAGGTGGACACCGGCATTTACTGGACTCACGGCATTCATAGGGGGGACTTTGGTTGCTCGCGGGGAGCGAATGATAGCAGCGCCACGACCGTCGTCGACAGCGACAGGCGGGGACGACCAATCAAGCTCGCGGGACTACAGCGCCTGAGCAACACCCACGAAGATGTTCATGAACCCGCGATCCCCGGGCACGGCCTCGACGTTGTCACACCAGCGGGCCAGCGCGGCCGCATCGCTACGCACCAGCCGCGCCTCGATGTGATCCACGATGTGGAACGGGAGATCCAACCGGGCGAGCCGCTCGATAAGCTGGCGGCCGCTGGCGCCCGCAAGCGCCAGCGAAAAGGGTGTGAGTTCAACCAGGAGGCGCAGACTCTCTCGGCTGCGATCCAGCAGAGGCCAGAGACCCTCAATCACCGTCAGCTCGCTGCCCTGGGTATCGATCTTCAGCAGATCAATACGATCGCAATGCGCCGCCAGGGCGTCCTCGCCACGCCGCAGGGTGATCGACTCCTCTCTGCGCTCGCCGTCGCCGGCATAGATCTGGTGGTCGCCGAGATTGGTGTCGCTGCGCCTGAGAACGCCGACGTCATTCACGTTTGACAGCGCCGCGCGGTGGCGGTGAACCAGTTCCGAGCAGCCGTTGAGCGCCAGGTTTTCCTCGAGCAAGGCGAAGTTGTCGGCCGCGGGTTCAAAGGCATGCACCTGGGCCGGTGCGGCTTTGGCCAGGGCGCTCAGGAGCGAGAAGTAGCCCAGGTTGGCCCCGACATCGACGACGACATCGCCACCGCGCTGCGCGCACAGCCAAAGCCGGGTCTCGAACGGTTCCCAGCAGCGCTGGGTAGACAGACGCTGTGACACGAGATCGCTTTGTGGGTCGTGGGTATGAAGGAACAGATCTTTGCGCAGACCTGCAATGGGTATAAGCGAGATGGGCTCGGAGTCCCCTGGGGGTTTCCTCACTCCATGGAGGCGCCGGCGCCCGGCCCGTCGGCAAATGGATTGACGGGTCGCAGGCTGATGGCGTCCCCGCCAATGCTGATCGAGTCGCCGTCCATGGTGACGGCCTCATCGCCCAACACACCGTGATCAAAACGATAGCGCGGCTGCTCCTCACCGCGCAGGACGCGTTCCTCACGCTCGGCCCGTGCCACCGCCACGTTCTCATGCGCCGATCGCCATGCCGTCAGCGCCGCTGCGCCATGACGTGCCTGCATGAGGGCCTCGGTAGCGTTTGGACTGAGAAGCGTGGCCGAGGCATTGTTGCCGCCAAATCCCTTGGCGTTGATCAGTGCATAGGCCTGTTCGCCCGGATCCAGTTGGCGATGATTCAGCGCAAAGTCGAGACGCCGCGTTTCCACATCCGCGGCCAGCGCATGCGTGGTGCGAATCCCGGGCAACCAGCCCTGCGCCCAGGAACCGAGGGTCGCCACCACCTGGTCCCCGCTGGCCGCGGCCAGGGAATGACCGACATAGGCCTTGATCGCCGCCACGGGCCAGCGATTGATCCCGAAGGCCTCCGCAACGCGGCTCAGGATCCGCGACTCCGTCACCCGATTTTGCGGCGTACCCGTGCCGTGAGCCTGGACAAGGCCCCCATGCCGGAAGGCCTCGTCTCCCACAATGGAGCGGGCGCAGGCGGCGGCGCGGGCCATCGTGAGGTAATTGCCCACTCCCGGTCCGGAGATGGACTTCTTGTAACCGTCGGCGTTCACGAATACGTCCGCGGCAGAAGCGAAGATGCTGGCGCCAGTCTCCAGCACCAGACGGTCGTCAAAGAGAACAATGAACTGGGACGACTCGCCGATGGTAAAGCCGCAGTTCTCACCGAAGGGGCGACAGGCGCGGCGATGGTCGGGCGATGTGATATCGGTGAGTCCGTCGAGTTTGCGCAGATCCTTGTCGGTCGCCAACGCGCCCATCGCGGCATAGCCTTCCATAACTTCCGGCGTCACGGGCGCTTCGGCCGCGCCGACAAAGGCAACGCGGGCCTTGCCGGCACGGATGTCGTCGATGGCATGGCGCAGGTTGTAGAGAAAAGAAGCGCAGGCCCCGAGCGTAGCCCCGGTGGACCCGGCCGAACCCAGCACGTAGGCATTGATGAAATCCGCCGGCATTTCAGCGAAGCCGAGGGGGCAGTACTTGGACGTTACGCGCCCGCCCTGGTAGCGGGCTTTCAGCATGCCCCCGGTACCCGCGTCATCGAGCTGCCCCATGGCGCTGCCCGCGTACACGCTGATTTGCTCCGGAGAGAGGCGGCTGGCGAGCTGGTCCCAATCAAGGCCGAGGTTAGCGAGGGCGTCGCTTGCCGCGTACACCGACATGGCCAGACCCCGGGGATGATTGCGCGACGGATAGAGCGCCGATGGATCAAAGCCCGTCGGGAGCTGGCTCGCGGCCTTTACCTCGAACTCGCGGTGCGTGGGCAGCAGGAACTGTTGCTCACCGACTATCTCAACGCGCACGTGGTCGGCGTCGTCACCCGGCCGCAGCTTCCAGTCACCGGGCACCGGTTGGGGGAGATGGCGCCGCAGAATCTCGAAGCTGACCGGGCTGCCGTTGCTGCGCGTGGGCAGGCGCTTGTTCCAGGAAACGCGCATGGGGTCGAAATGCTCCGCGCCGATTCGGCGGATCAGCGTGCTTTCCAGTAGCTCCGCCTCGTCCTCCAGCCCCGTAAGTTGGCGCAGGGACGCAAGCATGCCGTCGCGCTCGGCCTGAGGCGCTACACCCTCCACGAGTCGCGTGTAGGCGCGGTGCATCGAACTGCGTCCGGCGCTATTGATGCCACCGAAACTCACGATCACAGGCAGGGGCTGGCCCATGTAGCTTTCCTTTGCGTCCCAGGACGTCACCATTCAGCAATAAAAGTGTAAAAAGCTGTCTCGCCTGGATATATACATTTTTAGCCATTTTATTTATTTTTCTCGCCATAACCTTGAATTGAGCGCGGTATTAATACCGAGACAAGTCCATGTACGAAGTGGCCTGCCTGCTTTACCCCGAGGCACTTGCGACGAGCATCACCCTGCCCGCCGAAATTCTGCAGGCTGCGGCGCAACTTGCGCGTACCCGGCGCAGACTTAGCCCCGGTACCCGCGTGCGGCTGCTGAGTCTCGACGACGCTGAAACCTTGAGGCTGGATTCGGGACTGGAGCTGCGCGCCCAAGGTCCCATCGGCGACCTCGACCACTGCGACCTGCTGATCCTGCCCGCCATCTGGCGACACCCGCGACGCGTGCTGCGCCGCGCCGACCCTTTTCTACGGGTGTTGCGCGACGTTCATCAGCGCGGCGCGATCATCTGCAGCGTCGGAAGCTCAAGCAGCCTTCTCGCCGAGGCAGGACTTCTGAACGGCAGGGTGGCAACCACACACTGGCAGGATTTCGAGCGTTTCGAACGAGCCTATCCCAAGGTGCAACTCAAACGTCGACACTTGATCACGCAGAGCGAGAATCTCTACTGCGTAGGTAGCGTGAACTCGATCGCCGACTTCACGGTTCACCTTGTGGGTCGCTGGTACGGCGAGGGCATCGCGCGAGCGGTGGAGGCGCAGTTTTCGCCCGAGGCGCGCCAGGCCTTTGCCACGGCGGCATTCCTCCAGGAATCGCCCGACAGCCACCACGATGCCCTGGTGCGCGAGGCACAGGATCATATGGAAGCGGAGCCGGCAGCGCGCCACAGGCTTGCGGACATCGCCCGGCTCGTGGGCCTGTCGGAACGCAGTCTGGGGCGACGGTTTCGCCAGGCCACGGGCCGCTCGCCCATGCAGTACCTGCGCGAACTGCGACTGAAGGAAGCGCGGACCCTCCTACAGCACTCGGACCTGAGCATCGCCGAGATCGGGGGCCGCTGTGGCTTCAGCGCGTCGAGCCGCTTCTCCGAGGCGTTTCGCGAGGGTACGGGCCTGAGTCCCAGCGAGTATCGCGCCGCGGTTCGCGGCAAGCGTTTCGCCGCCGCCAACACGGCATCCGGCATTTCCGGGGCCTGAGCTACGGCTTGAGAGCCCGCGCCCGCTGTGGCTAAATCGCCGCCCTTTCCCGGCCGTACCTCTCCCCAGCGGTACCTTTGCCCGGCGGTAGATGGGAGCATTCGCCCATGAGTGAAGAATTCGTCTTGATAGTAGATGGCGCACGTACGCCCATGGGCGCGCTCGGCGGCGCTCTGGCGAGCGTGACGGCACCGGAACTCGCCGCCGTGGCATCGCGAGCGACCCTGGAACGCGCGGGTGTCGAAGGAGACGCCGTCGATGAGGTATTCATGGGCTGCGTGCTACCGGCCGGCCTGCGTCAGTGTCCCGCGCGGCAAACGGCCATCGCCGCCGGCGTGCCGGTAAGCGCCGGCGCCGTCACCGTCAACAAGGCCTGCGGCAGCGGCATGCAGGCGACTATCTTCGGCTACGACAGTATCCGTGCAGGAACAAATCGCGTGGTTCTTGCGGGCGGTATGGAAAGCATGAGCAACGCGCCGCACCTGCTTCCGGGAGCACGCAGCGGGTTCCGCCTCGGATCCGCTACCGCCTATGACCACATGATGATTGACGGTCTCGAGGATGCCTACGAAGGCCGGGCCATGGGCAGCTACGCCCAGGAAACCGCGGACCGCGAGGGGATCAGCCGCGAAGCCATGGACTCTTATGCCATCGAGTCTTTGCGCCGCGCCCGCACAGCGATTGCAGAAGGCCTGCTGGTTGATGAAATCGCGCCGGTGACCGTATCCACGCGCCGCGGCAGTCACGAGGTTGTCGACGATGAGCAACCCGGCCGCGCGGATATCGAGCGCATACCCCAGCTCAAACCCGCCTTCGCTAAAGACGGCACCATAACTGCGGCAAACGCCAGTTCCATCTCCGACGGGGGCAGCGCCCTGCTGTTGATGGGGGCGCAGGAAGCCGAGCGGCGCGGTGTCACAGGTCTTGCCCGCATCGTCGCCCATGCCCGCCACAGTCAGGCGCCGGGAGAATTCACCACGGCGCCTGTCGGCGCCATCGCAAAGCTGCTGGAGAAGACCGGCTGGGACGCGGACAGCGTAGACCTCTACGAGATCAACGAAGCCTTCGCCATGGTGACCATGCTCGCCATGCGCGATCACGGCCTGGATCACGAGCGGGTCAACGTCCACGGCGGCGCCTGCGCCCAGGGTCACCCGATCGGATCCACGGGATCGCGCATCATCGTCACCCTCGCCCACGCGCTTAAACGCCGCGGCGGCCGGCGCGGCATTGCGGCGCTGTGCATTGGCGGCGGCGAGGCCACAGCCGTCGCTATTGAGCGAGGCTGAGCCGCGGTGAGTCTCGCCAGCGTTCCCGACCTGATCGACACCATCCGCCGCGGCGAGATGGTGATCCTTATGGACGATGAAGATCGCGAAAACGAAGGCGACCTGATCATCGCCGCCGAAGCCGTGACGCCGGAAATCATTAATTTCTTTGCCAGCGAAGCCTGCGGGCTGATCTGCATGCCCATCACGGAAGAGCGGGCACATCAGCTGCAGCTGCCCCTGATGGTGCGGCGCAATCGAGCACAGCACGAAACCAACTTCACCGTATCGATCGACGCCGCGGAGCAGCGAGGTCCCGGTATCAGCGCCGTGCAGCGCGCCCATACCGTTCGTGTTGCGAGTTCCACGGCTGCCGGACCGGCGGACATTCGTCAGCCTGGGCACATATTCCCCCTCGTCGCCAAGTCTGGGGGCGTACTGCGCCGGGCCGGACACACCGAGGCCGGGGTCGACCTGGCGCGTATGGCCGGCATGGAACCGGCCGCCCTGATCGTCGAGATCATGAATGAAGATGGCACCATGGCGCGCCGGCCCCAGCTCGAGGCGTTTGCCGCCCAGCACCGCATACCCATGGGCACGATCGCGGACCTCATCGCCTATCGCTCGCTTCACGAGCAGTCCGTCGAGCTGGCCACGCGCAAGCAGGTCTCGACCGAGTACGGCGAATTCACCCTGCACGTTTTCCGCGACCTGATCGACGATACGCTGCACCAGGCGCTGACCTGCGGCGACATCGATCCCGAGGTACCCACCCTCGTACGCGTGCAGCCCCTGGATCTGCTTCGCGATGTGTTGGCTACCCGCCTCGACGGGCGCACGGGCTGGTCCGTAGGCAAAGCCCTGACCCGCATTGCCAGCGAAGGCCGCGGAGCGCTGGTTCTCATCGGGCAGGAGCGCTCGTCCGACGCGGAGCTGGCGACCATCGAGGCGTTCCCCCGCACCCAGCCCACGGTGGATGACGCGGGCCCCGGCGTTGCCAACTACCGCATCATCGGCACCGGCGCGCAGATTCTCCAGCAGCTCAATGTGGGCTGTATGCGGCTGATGTCGGCGCCGCTACACTTCAATGCGCTTTCCGGCTTTCATCTCGAGGTGACCGAGTTTGTCGAGGCCTGACGCAAGCGCTGAACGGTCGAGCCTGCAATGACCAGACGTATCGGAATCATCGGTGACGGGCAGCTCGGCATGATGCTCTGCGAGGCCGCGCCGCCGCTGGACCTGGAGACGGTGATGCTGGCCGCCGACGCCGCCTGCCCCGCGGCTCAGCAGGCGGGCACCGTTGTGGTGGGAGCCATGGACGATACGCAGGCGCTGGAAAGACTGATCGATGCCTGCGAGGTCATCACCTACGAGCGCGAAGACTTGCCCCCCGCTGCTATCGCTACGCTGCGCGATGCGGAGGCCTCGGGACGCCTGCGCTGTTTTCCCCCTCTCGACTGTATCGAGATGCTGCAGGACAAAGTCCGGCAGAAGCGCTGGTATGCGGAGAACCAACTCGAGAGTCTTCCTTTCCGTGTGGTTGACGGAAGCCTGGCCGCACTGCAGGAGGCGGCGTGCACCCTCGGCTTTCCCCTGGTGCAGAAAGCGCCGCGCGGCGGCTTCGACGGGCGCGGCGTACAGCTCCTGCGCTCCGACGCCGATCTCCGCGAGCGCGCCTGGCCCGGGGAAACCCTGCTGGAACAGTTCGCCGGCGCGTTTCGAGAAATTGCGGTGCTCGTCGTGCGCGGTGCGGACGGCGAGCACCGCCACTTTGGCCCCGTGGACATGACCTTCGAACCGGAATTCGCGGTGCTCGATACCGTGACTGCGCCGGCCATGATCAGCGATGCCGTGAGCGAACGTGCCGTGGATCTGGCGATGCGCGCGATCACGGCCATGCAGGGCGTCGGCGTCTTCGGCGTGGAATTGTTCTTTCTTGAAGGCGGAAAGCTGTTTATCAATGAGATATCGCCGCGCGTGCACAACGCCGGACACTACTCGCTCGTGGGCTGTGTCAGCACCCAGTTTGAACAGCACCTGCGCGCGGTAAGCGGCCTTCCCCTGGCGAGCACGGAGTTGCGCACGCCTTCGGCCATGAAGAATATTCTCGCGACTCCGGCGCTCTCGGAGCGGGGACGAACGGAGTCATCCGGTCACTTTGCCCAGGGAGACGACGCCACGATTTCCTGGTACGGGAAAAGTCCTGCCCGTTTGATGCGTAAACTCGGCCACATAGCGGCGACCGCTGATACACCGGCCGAAGCCCTCGCTCTCTGCCAGGGTCACTGGCAGCAGATTCAATGGGGACAGGCCGTCGCTCAGGGAGAAATGGAATCATGAGCACCCGCGTCGGGATCATCATGGGCAGCGACTCGGACCTCTCGGTCATGCGCGCCGCTGCCGAAATTCTCCGGGAACTCGATGTGCCCTGGGAGATGGAGATCGTGTCGGCCCACCGCACGCCGGACAAACTCTACGACTACGCCCGCAGTGCCGAAAGCCGCGGTCTCCGCGTCATCATCGCCGGGGCTGGTGGGGCCGCTCATTTACCTGGAATGGTCGCTTCCCTGTCCGTCCTGCCGGTCATCGGCGTACCGGTCTCGGCGACCAAACTCGCCGGTGAAGACGCCCTTCTGTCGATCGTGCAGATGCCCGCCGGCGTCCCCGTCGCCACCGTTGCCATCGACAACGCCACCAATGCCGGCATCCTCGCCGCGCAAATGCTCGCCACGGCCGACGATGACCTCCGCGAGCGACTGCAGCGCTACAAGGACGCTCTTCGCGACAAGGTGCTTGCCAAGACCGTGGACTGACTGGCTGCCTTCACCGGCTTCTCCGCGTTGTGCAGGCTTAGTGGCAAGCGTTGGCGCCCGGATCCGACCTTCTTCCCCTACGCGCGATGCTGCATCGACGCCCAAGCTGGTCGCCTGTTTTACCTTTTCTCCGTAGCGGCGCTTGGCAGCCCGGCGCCGCTCTACTTGAGCTGCTCGCGTAGCTCCATCGGCACTACCGTTCTTAACAACGCGCTCGACGGACGCTCAAGCAGAACGGCGCCGGTCTGCTACTCAGCGTCGGGTTTGGCACTACCGAATGACGGCCCGGGTGTGGCACGCAAGAGGGGAGGTAGGTGGCCGTGTCCTTCGAGCGTCCGTCGAGTGCCTAAGACAATGCGCAGGCCCTGCTGGAGCTACGCGAGCAGCTCGAAGGACTCGGCCACCTGCCTCCCCGTCTTCCGAGATACCTCAGCGGAACTACATGAACGGTCCGAAGGACAACACCGCGGGCCTCGCCGGCACCAAACAGCACGAATCCGAACGTAAAGGCCGCGCGCCTCCTGTCGAGGAACCTACTCGTCAGAAACCTCCGTCCCCAACCGCCGATAGGATGGCAAACACCAATGCCGCGCTATCGCCCCCGCCCGCAACGTAAACGCCGCAAGCATTCCCAGCAGCATGGCAATGCTTTCACTGATCGGTGCGAGACTTACGAGCAGCGTGTACACCGCGGCTCCAATCAAGGCTGCGGTCACATAGATCTCACGTCCCATCATCACCGAGGGCCGGCCCAGGAGCGTATCGCGCAGCAGGCCTCCGAAACTCGACGACATGACGCCCATTACCACGGCCACCACCTCCGGTGCTCCGTTCTGCAGCGCCTTCGCGCAGCCCAGCACGCAGAACAGAGACAGGCCCATCGCGTCGACCCAGAGCAGCAGTCGGCGTCGCGCCGACAGCATAGGCGCCAGGTACCAGGTCAGCGCTGACAGGGCCATGCATACCCACAGGTAGCGGGTATCGCTGATCCAGAAGACCGGCAGATCAAGGA
This sequence comes from Pseudomonadota bacterium, assembly GCA_039818725.1. Classification (GTDB taxonomy): domain Bacteria; phylum Pseudomonadota; class Gammaproteobacteria; order Pseudomonadales; family Halieaceae; genus Congregibacter. The sequence goes on along the minus strand of JBCBTK010000009.1, from coordinate 100,837 downwards.
GCAGATCGCGCAGCGTGCCCCCGCCGATTCCCGTGATGGTCCCAAAGAAAAGGAAACCGAGGATATCGAGACGCTTCTCCGCCGCGGCAAGCGCCCCGGATGCGGCGAAGAAACCCGCAGCGACGAGATCGCTGTAGGCAAGAACGGAAGGCAGGGCCATACGCTGCTAAGACCTGGCGTTGTTCGCGCCCCTCAGTCCTCGAAGAGATCGAGTACGGCGCCGCGACTGGCACTGGCGGCATTCATGGCGAACTTGGCCAACACACCACGCGGATACCGCGGTGTGGGCTTCGTCCACGCGGCCCGACGCCGCGCGATTTCGTCGTCGTCCACGTGCAGTTCCAGACTGAGGGCGTGAGCGTCGATGGTGATCGAGTCCCCATCCTCCACCAGCGCGATGAGTCCACCGGCGAAGGCTTCCGGCGCCACATGGCCCACGACCATACCCCAGGTCCCACCGGAGAAGCGGCCGTCCGTAATCAGGCCAACGGATTCACCCAGACCCTTGCCGATCAGCGCACCGGTTGGCGCCAGCATCTCCGGCATACCCGGCGCGCCGCGGGGACCGAGGTAGCGCAGGACCACGACGTCACCGGCAACGATCTGTCCCGCGAGAATGGCATCGAGGGCGGATTGCTCGTCGTCGAACACGCGTGCCGGCCCTGTGATCACCGGGTTTTTGAGTCCGGTGATCTTGGCCACGGCGCCCTCCAGGGCAAGGTTGCCTCGCAGGATCGCCAGATGTCCCTTGTCGTACATCGGATTGTCCAGAGTACGGATCACGTCCTGGTCGGCTGAGGGTGTCGAGGGTACGTCCGCCAGCGTTTCCGCAATGGTTTTGCCGGTTATTGTCATGCAGTCCCCATGCAGCAGGCCGCCGTCGAGGAGAATCTTCATGACCTGGGGAATACCCCCGGCGCGGTGCAGATCAATGGCGAGGTAGCGACCGCTGGGTTTGAGATCGCAGATCACCGGCACCTTCTGGCGCACGCGTTCGAAGTCGTCGATGGTCCACTCCACGCCGGCCGTGTGAGCGATGGCGAGAAAGTGCAGTACTGCGTTCGTGGACCCGCCGGTAGCCATAATCACCGCCACCGCGTTCTCCAGGGCTTCTCGGGTCACGATGTCGCGAGGCTTGATGTCCTGACGAATAGCTTCAACCAGCGCGATGGCGCTCTGCTTCGCCGACTCAGCTTTCTCACTCTCCACGTTGGCCATCGTCGAGCTGTAGGGCAGGCTCAGACCCAGAGCCTCGAATGCGCTGCTCATGGTGTTCGCCGTATACATGCCACCGCATGAACCGGTACCGGGAATGGCATTGCGCTCAATGGCAAGAAGGTCTTCGTCGTTGATCCGTCCGGCCGCGTGTTCACCCACGGCCTCGAAGACGCTGACGATGTTGAGATCCTCGCCGTTGAGTTTCCCGGGAAGAATCGTGCCGCCGTAGACGAAGATCGACGGCACATTAGCGCGCAGCATCCCCATCATGCCGCCGGGCATGTTCTTGTCGCAGCCCCCGATCACCAGCACGCCGTCCATCCACTGGCCGCCCACGCAGGTCTCGATGCAGTCCGCAATCACTTCCCGGGAAACGAGCGAGTACTTCATGCCCTCCGTCCCCATGGACATGCCGTCAGAAATCGTTGGCGTACCGAAGACCTGGGGATTGGCACCGGCCTCACGAAGACCTTCCTCCGCTGCGTCGGCCAGTACCTGCAGGCCCGCGTTGCAGGGAGTGATCGTGGAGTGAGAGTTGGCGATGCCGACCATGGCCTTCTGGAAGTCCTCGGCTTCGTAGCCAATGCCGTAGTACATCGAGCGGTTGGGCGCGCGCTGGACACCTTCGGTGATGTTTCGGGATCGGCGATTCAGCGCCATGACGAACTCCTGCAGTGGAAAGGCCCGGATTTTAGGTGACGGACCGGGAGGGAACAAACACGGCGAGGCGCGAATCGCCTATGATGCGCCGCTTGAGTAGTTGCCCGTTAGGGCCAAGGAGTGAATGTGAACGGAGCCGAAGCCCTATTGCAGACGCTGGTGGCCAGCGACGTGGAAATCTGCTTCGCCAATCCCGGCACCTCGGAGATGCAGCTCGTCTCGGCAATCGGTAACACCGATGAAATGCGACCCGTGCTCTGCCTGTTTGAAGGCGTCGTGTCCGGCGCCGCAGACGGCTACGCGCGCATGGCAGACAAACCCGCCGCCACCCTGCTCCACCTGGGCTCCGGCTTCTCCAACAGCCTCGCCAATATGCACAATGCCCGGCGCGCTGGCTCACCGATCGTGAATATTGTCGGCGATCACGCCTCCTATCATCTGCAGTTCGATGCGCCCCTGACCTCCGACCTGCCGGCCCTGGCGCGCTGGGCTTCGCACTGGACGGAGATCGCCTCATCGCCCGAGGATCTCTCAGCGGCCGGAGCACGAGCCGTTCAGGCAGCGCGCCGGGGCAACGGGCAGATTGCGACAGTAGTTGCGCCAGCGGACTACGCCTGGAGCGACGCCGCCGAAGCCGCACCCGCTCTACCCGTCCCGGACGCCCCCGCTGTGGCCGAATCGAGAATCGCGCGCGTCGCGGAGAACCTGCGGGATGACCTGAAGACCTGTCTCCTTCTCGGTGGCCGGGCCCTGCGCGAGCACAATCTCCAGCGTCTCGGTGCGATCGCCGAAGCCTGCGACCTGACCTTGATGTGTACGACCTTTCCCACCCGCATCGCGCGAGGCGCCGGGCGCGTGCCGGTGCAGCGCCTGCCCTACTTCGCCGAGCAGGCTCTGGAGGCCCTGACACCCTTTGATCGCATCGTACTTCTCGGAGCACAGGCTCCTGTCAGCTTCTTTGCGTATCCCGACAAGGAAAGCTGGCTGACGCCCGAAAGCAGCGAATTGGTAACGCTGGCGATCGCGCAGGAGAATATCGACGACACGGTCCAGGCCATGGCGGACGAGTTGGGCGTGAACGCCGCGCCGACCAATCTCAGTGTCGCCACAACCCAGGCCGTGACCGAGGACGCGCTCACGCCGCTTACCATCGGCCAGATCATCAGCAATGAACTGCCGGAAAACGCGATCGTCTGCGACGAAGGCAATACCTCCAGCCTGCCAATCTACATGCTGGGAGACACGGCGGCACCGCACGACTGGCTGACGCTGACCGGCGGCGCCATCGGCCAGGGTCTGCCCCTGGCGCTGGGCGCGTCTCTCGCCTGCCCGGATCGCAAGGTCATCGCCCTGGAGGCCGACGGCTCGGCCATGTACACGTTCCAGGCCCTGTGGAGCATGGCACGGGAAAACACCGACGTGACCGTGATCCTGTTCAACAACCGGAGCTACGCCATTCTGAACATAGAACTCGCGCGCGTGGGTGCCGGCGAGCCCAATGCCAAAACCCTGTCGATGCTGGATCTGTCGCGGCCGGACATGTCCTTCGCCAGCATCGCCGAGGGTGTGGGCGTGCGCGCCAGCCAGGCGCGCAGCAGCGCGGAGTTTGCCGCGCAGTTCAAAGCGGCCATGAACACTCCGGGCCCATACCTGATTGAAGTGATCATGTGATCGATCGCGCACCGAACAGCGCAACGTCCCGAGCTTGTTGTACCCCGACGACCTAAGGCTCAAGCGGAGAACAGACAGTCCATGGCGAACATCTTTATCACCGGCGCGACCGCCGGAATCGGTCGCGCCTGCGCCATCCTGCTGGCCAGCAAGGGTCACCGCGTGTTTGCCGCCGGACGCAGTAGCGATGTTCTTGCGGCCATGGAGCAGGAGAACCCGGGAATTTCCGGGATCAGGCTGGATGTTGGCGACAACGCTTCCGTTCGCGCGGCGGTAGAGGAGGTTGAGAAGGCGCTGGATGGCGCCGCGGTCGACGTTCTGATCAACAACGCCGGCTATGCCCTGGTCGGTCCTCTTGAAGAAATCGCCGATGAAGACTGGGAACGTCAGTACCAGACCAATGTGCTCGGCGTGGTGCGCGTTACGCGCGCATTTCTCCCCGCGATGCGCGAGCGTCGGCGCGGGCGCATCGTCAATGTGTCGTCTGTAGCGGGTCGCGTGACCGTGCCGTTCTTCGCGCCCTATAACTCCACCAAGCATGCCCTGGAATCGATTTCCGACTCGCTTCGCCACGAACTCCATCCGCACGGCATTGACGTTGTCGTCATCGAACCCGGTGCCGTGAAGACACGCTTCGGCTCACTTGAACGCGCGCAGATCGAAAAATACATCGAAGCGGGTTCGCCCTATGCCAGTCAGCTCCAAACGCTGAGCGCGTTCCACAAGGACCTGCACGACAAGGGCGCGGACCCGGTAACCGTCGCCGGCGCAATCGTAGCAGCCTGTGAGGCTAGCAACCCCACGCCGCGAAGCGTGGTACCGCTGTTCCCGGGATCTGCCTTCATTGCGATCAAGGCTCTGCTGCCGACGCGCGCCAGCGATTGGGTCTTGCGCAAGCTGACGAAGCTCCCTTAGTTCCACAGCTCAGCGTCCCGCACTCGGACGTCGCCGGGTTTTTGCCTGTAAACGTGGATCAGTGGAGGCGGTTTCTCACGGATTCAGCGCTGGCAGTACTCTTCTCTCGGAGCCTCTCTCGGCAAGGCACCGCCGGCGGGCCTCCGCGACGCGTTCCCCGAGCTGGCGAAGATCTGGCAATTCCTCGCCGCCCCCGTAAAGGTGGCGAGTCAATCGGCCGAAGTCATCGCAAAGCGTCTGTGTACCGTAGCGCGACGCAAGCGCGCGCATATCGTCCACGCCGTCAAGACGTTTGATCCACAGCACTAGCGCACGGTGCACCTCCGCAGCGTCACTACCATCCAGAGCGCGCTGAGCCTGCTCCCAGGCAAAGCGCTCCGAAGCTCGACGGCGTCGGCGGCGCTCGCGCGCAAACGCGGCCAGCCCCAACCTGGCGTTCGATCCCCAGCGCAGCGTCAGGGCCCAGAGCACCAATGCGGCTGCCAGAGCGGCAATAACGGTGAGAACGCGGCTCCCCTCCTCCACGGGCGCGGAGGTATCACCGTTTACACGGAGCTGAAGCTCGGGTAACGATGCTGTCTTGATCGAGCCGGATGCCGTGTCCCACCAGTCGATGGATACGGCCGGCAGAGCAAAACGGCCGCCGGCGTTGGCAATCACCGTCAGCTTTTCGCTGCGCCGCGCTACCGGGCCCTCTTCGATCTTGGGCTGTTCCGCATAGACGGACAGCCCCGGGGCGTCGTAGTCGCCAACAATTTCGGGTATGAACACGGCGGGCAGTCCTTCGAGCTCCACGCTATAGGTCAGAACCAGCACGTCTCCCACCTCCAACCCTTCCGGGTCGCCATCGATGCTGCGATTCAGGTCGAAGCGCGTGCCGGAAAGATAGGGATCCAGATTCTCGGCTCCCGCGGGAACGCGAGCTTCGAACACGACCTCGCCGCTCTCAACGCGAGCCCCAAGCGGGTCTTTCCCCGGCTGGGCGATCAGCAGATCGATCCCCTGGCTTTCAAGGCGGTACGTCGCCGCGACCAGGGGGTAGATGGTGAAGCTGCGCGTGATACCGGACCAGGTGTCCCCGGCTACGCGCTTCGACGAGGGCCTCGATGTGACCGGTGGTTTCCTGAGTATGGCATTGGGTATCTCAAAGGAGGGAAACACCGGTGGCCGGACAAACCAGGTGGGCACATAGACGGAAACGCTCAGGGACACGGGCTCGCCCACCGAAACGACGGCCGGCGATACGTTGAGTTCGACCACGGGGTCCGGACCCTCCGCCGCGGCGGAGTTCGCCCCGGGCAGTGCAAAAAACAGCAGCGCGGCAAGCCCTGCAGCACCCGGGAAAGGCCAGGCACAGCGCACTACTCCCTGCGCTCCCGGCTTGCTTCCAGAAAAAACCGCGTACGCAGAAACTCCGCGGTTTCCGTGTCGACGGAGCGCATCCATTTTTCCGCCGACTGCGCCTCTACGACGCTGTCGCGGGTTACCTCCGTCTCACTGCCCCGATCACTCGTGTTGTCATAGACCACCTCATCGGCGCCGATGCCCGACTCCTCCCCGGTATCGCTCTGCTCGCGCGTGCGCTCGATGTAGTCCAGGGTGTAGCGCGCGAGTTCGAGGTTTTCGCGGGCCTCCTCCCATTGCGGCGCATCGGCCACGGCCTGCTCGTAGCTGGTGATGGCTTTGCGGTACTCAAAGGCTCGCATGAAGGCGTTGCCGCGGTTGAAGAAGCCGACGCCGGTTCCCAGGCGAGCATAGCTCTCCGCCGCCGCTGCGTAATCTCCTGCGCGGTACTCCGCGGTTCCGCGCCAGGCTGGCTCGGCGAATGCCTTCGCAGCTTCGCCATACTGTCTTTTGTCGAACAGGAGCCGGCCCTGTTGATCCGCGGTGAGGAAAAGATCGATGAAGCGCCCGTCGCTTCCACGCTGCCAAACAAGCACCAAACCGCCGAGCAACGTGATTCCTAGCAACTGCAGGAACAGGGGAAGAGTCGCGAGGCGAAGGGCGAAGGTTCTCAGCATTGTTACCAGCGCATGGTCCAGCCACGGCGGAATGAAAGCAGCGTAAGGAGCGCCGCGGGCCACAGAAACCACCAGCCCTCATCGCGCCAGCGGGCATCGGGATCGTCGGCCTGGGCGAGTTGCGACGCGATGGTACGCAGCACACGACGGAGATCTTCGTCATCACTGGTGACACGGGTGACCCGAATCCCCGCTTCGTTTTCGACGCGCCGAAGCACAGCGGTATCAATGCTCGTGTCGATCCGTCCGCCGTCCTTGCTCCGCGCTGGCGAACCATCGGGCATAAGGGCGACTCCGCCACGATCCGATCCAACGACCAGCGCGGTCACGGCCGGTGTACCCGGGCGGGAGACAAAGTCAGACAGCGCTGGTATATCGAGCGCATCGAAGCCATCGTTAATGAATAGGAGCGTGCCGAGCGGCGCGTCCTCGCCCAGTAAGGCCAGGGCCGGCTCCAGCACCGCGCTCGCGTTGGCGCCCGGGGCGGGCATAATGGCGGGGTCAAGGCTTTCCAGCAGAGGACGGATTACTTCGATGTCGGTGCTCGGCGGCACAACGATGTGCGCGGATCCCGCGTAGGCCATAACGGCGGTGCGTGTACCAGTGCGGGCCGCGACCAGATCCAGCACTTTGAAGCGTGCCCGATCGAGGCGCGTGGGCGCCAGGTCATTGGCACGCATCGAGTCCGACACTTCCATGGCCACCACGAGCGGTGCCGTTTCGGCGAACCAGGGGCTGGGCTGCCTGCTCCAGGTCGGTCCCGCCGCCGCCAACGCCAGACATAGCGCCACGCCGGCAACGCCATCAACCGGACGCAGTCGGGAGAGTGAATCCCGGTGTACGGTAAGGGCATCGCGCAGATGCGGAGCGACGAGCTCTCCGACCTGCATCACCCGCAACACGCTGCGGCGAATGCGCCACCAGCCGAACAGGCACAGAGGTAGGGCCAGCAACCACTCCGGGCGCAGAAAGTGAAAGAGACTCCACGAACTCACTCAGCCACCTCGAGGGTGCGGGCACCCCGCGCGAGAACGACGTAGACCAGGCAGATGACCGCCAGGGCCACCACGGCGGGTACAAAGATAAGCGGATCGCGCGGGCGCCAGGATTGGGTCAGCACTTCGGCGCTGGTCGCTTCATCGATCTCGCGGTAAACCGCAGCCAGCCCGGCCTGATCCTCGGCGTTGAAAAACCGCCCGCCGGTACGCTTCGCGATCAACGTCAACGCGGCGAAGTCCACCCGGTCTTCACCCGTTGCCTCCTCACTACCGATACCTATGGTGTGGATTTCCACGCCGCCCAGCGCCGCGATATCGGCCGCATTGATCGGCGTCATCTGACTCGCCGTATCGCTGCCGTCAGTGAGCAGCACGAGTATGCGCTGGTCCACGTCGCTCGATTCAAAGGCGTGGATAGACAAGCCAATGGCATCGCCGAGAGCGGTGCGAGGGCCCGCCATGCCCACCTCCATAAGCCCTACAAGTGCCGACGCGGTACGCAGATCTCGCGTAAAAGGCAGCTGTAGGTAGGCCTTGTCACCGAAAACGATCAGGCCAATGCGATCGCTTTCGCGGTCGGTGACAAAGCGGTCGACAACCTGCTGCACCGCGTCAAAGCGGCTTATCGGCATGCCATCAACGCCCGGGAAATCCCGGTAGTCCATGGACCCGGAAAGGTCGATGGCGAGCATGATGTCGCGCGCGGCCTCGCTGCGGGTAATCGGATCCCCCACCCACTCCGGCTTCGCCAGGCCAACGATGATCGCTGACCACACCAGCAGAGCCGCCAGGGACTGGATATGCCGCCGGCGCAGTATCACCGCGCCGGAGCGCGCCTCGATGCCTGTCTCGGCAATGATGGATTCGAAGAACGGCACGCGCAGGGCACTGACGCGTTCCCGGTGCGGCGGCGTGAACTTCCAGACCAGCAGCGGCAGGGGCAGCGCCAGGAGGGCCCAGGGGTAGGCAACCTCAAGCACGATGGCACTGGATCCAGCGTCGCGCCGGGGAGATAAGGTCTGCTCCCCGAATACCGTTGTCATAGGCTGCGCGTGCTAGCAGGGGCGCGGCCCGGGCCACATCGGCGTCTTGCGCGGATGTTTCAACCAGGAATTCGGCCCAGGCCGATCCGTAGATCGATGCCACCCGCTCCCGGGGCCAGGCGGCCAGCGCGGTGCGTTTGAGTAGCTCCGCAACGGCAGCGGCGCTGGCGGCGGGTTCCTCGCCGGCCGTCTCGGCAATCCTTGCCAGGGACTTGAGCGCCTCACGCCGATAGCGGTTCTTGCGGCGATGCTCGACATAACGCAGGGCACACAAGCTTGCGACCACGAGCACCCATCCCAGGACTACCCACCACCCCCCAGTCTGTGGCGTCCAGCTTACGGCGTCGGGCACCACAATCTCATGCATGAGATCGAGAAGCTGCGACAGGCTCAGTCCTTCGAAACGATCGCTCATCGAACGCGGCGCCTCGGCGTCGAGGCCCCGAGGGCCCGGCGCAGCTGCGGCAGCGTCTCCTCGGCCGCGGAAAGGGGTACGACGGAAAGATTGATTTCCTTCTGCCAGTTGAGGATTCGCTCGAGGCGCCGGGTTGCGAAGCCTTCGACCGCCGCTGTCAGATCGCGGTCGGCGAAGTCGAACTCAGCCTGCCTGTTGCCATCGCCGAGCACGGTACGCGCCGTGTTCCCAGCCAGCGAAAACGACGGATCGTGTACCAGACCCAGGATGAGATCGTTGTGGCGGGCGATGTTGCTCAGGTGGCGGTGCGTGGCGGCGTCGATGCCGTCGAAGTCACTGAGGATAATGACCAGGTGATCGTGATGGGCGAGACGCGTGACGATCTTGAGCACCCGGTTGAGGCTGCCCGCGGTAGCTCGCGAAGGTCGCTCGGCATGGAGTCCCGCATTCATTTCGGCGATGGCTTCGAGCAGTGCATAGGTCGTGCGCTGGCCGCGCTTGGGCACCAGTTCGACCGTACGCTCATCGTCGAAGACGATCCCGCCGACCCGATCACCCGCGTCGAGCACGCGAAAGGCAACCATGGCGGCAGCCTCGGCCGCGGTCACCGATTTCATGTTCCGCGTAACGCCAAAGAACATGGACATGCGCTGATCTACTACCAGCAGAGCCGGCCGGTCGCGCTCCTCGGTGAATACCCGCACGTGGGCTGAGCCCGTGCGTGCCGTGGCCTTCCAGTCGATGGAGCGAATGTCGTCACCGGGAAGATAATCGCGCATCTCCTCGAAATTCAGACCGCGACCTCGGAGGCGGGAGGCGTGACGGCCATTCAGGACACTCGCCGACGGTTGGCGCGGCAAGAAGCTCAGACCGCGGGCCGCGCCCTGCAGGGCGCGCAGCTGCGCGAGAGAAATATGAATACGCGGGTCCACCCTCGGCCGTCGCTAGGGAAGTGCCACCTGCTCGACGAGGGCATCGATCACCGCATCGGCGCTGACCCCCTCCCCCTGGGCCTCGTAGGACAGCATGAGCCGATGGCGCAGGCAGTTGTGCACAACGGCGCGCACATCCTCAGGATCGACGTAGTCGCGCCCCGCCATCCAGGCGTGGGTACGGCTGCACTTATCCAGCGCCAGGGACGCCCGGGGACTTCCACCGACGTCGATCCAGCGATGGAGATCCTCGGAGTATTTTTCCGGTGTGCGCGTGGCATAGACGAGGTCCGCGATATAGCGCTGCACCGCGGCGGCGACATTCACGGCCGCAATCTCCTTCCGCGCGTCAAAGACCGCCTGCTGCGGAACGCGTGCGGGCTCGGGTTGCACCGCCTCCTCGCCGTGAGACGCCGACTCCTCGCGGCGCACCATATCGATAATCTTCACCTCGTCCTCCACCGGTGGATATTCGATGTTCACGTGCATGAGAAAACGGTCCATTTGTGCTTCGGGCAGCGGATAGGTGCCCTCCTGCTCGACGGGGTTTTGCGTGGCCATCACCATGAACAGGGGCGGCATCCGGTGGGTGGTGCCAGCGACTGTGACCTGCCGTTCCTCCATGGCCTCGAGCATGGCCGCCTGAACCTTCGCCGGGGCCCGGTTGATTTCATCGCCGAGCACGATGTTGGCGAAGATCGGACCGGGCTCGAAGCGGAAATCTCCGCTTCCATCCTTCTGGTAGTACACCTCCGTGCCGGTTACATCGGAAGGCAGGAGGTCCGGCGTGAACTGAATGCGACTGAAGTCCGCTTCCACATTTTTCGCAAGAGCCTTGATCGCCCGGGTCTTGGCCAGACCCGGCAGACCTTCAACCAAAAGATTTCCGTTGGCCAGAAGTCCGATGAGAATACGGTCGATTACATCGGCCTGACCGACAATCGAGTCGCCCATGCGAGCCTTGAGTTCCTGGATGTGATCACGGGCAGTCATAGCGGCGTTTCACGTAAATTTGTCCTGCTACTTGAAGTTTGGAAAGGCTGTTTTCACTTCGAGCTGCCACCACCCGAAAGCCACCGTCACAGGCGTATTGCAGCGGCTGCGACGCGTTTGTGTATAGCACAGAAAACTGATCCAAGCCGATCATCACCTCGGTAATGCACGGGAAATTGCCCTCTGGCCGGCATGGGTTAGACCGCGTGACTTAGAAAGTCTAGAGTGGCGACGAACCGGCGGCAGTGCCGCTTTCGCGCAACGGTACGGAGCAGCATGTTCATGGCGTCACGCAAACTGCGACCACAGAGACGAAACCCGGCGACCTGGACGTCATGCGGAGTTCTGGCACTCTGGCTGCTCGCCTCACTGCCGCTCAACGCGCAGTCACCGCTGGCTGGCTGGAGCGACACGCCATCGCGCGAGGCCATTCTCAGATTTATCGACACGACGGTCGACCCCACTCGGGAAACCTTCATTGAGCCGGAAGATCGCATCGCCGTATTCGACAATGACGGCACGCTCTGGGCGGAACAGCCTGCGTACTTCCAGCTGCTCTTCGCGGTAGACCGGGCCCGGGCGCAGCTTGCCGAAGATCCCTCACTGGAGTCGCGCTCGCCCTATCGGGAAATAGCGGCGGACGACCTCGGCGCACTGCTCGCGGGGGGCCACGACGCCCTGTTCAAGCTGGTGTTTGCCACGCATGCCGGGCGCTCTACGGAAGAGTTTCGCCGCGAAGTCCTGGATTGGCTGGCGTCGGCGCGCCATCCAGGGAGCGACAGGCCCTACACCAAGATGGTCTACGCGCCCATGCTCGAGTTGCTGGATTATTTGAGCGCTCGGGGTTACCGCAATTACATCGTCTCCGGCGGTGGGGTCGCTTTTCTCCGCGCCTGGAGCGAGGACGTGTACGCCATCCCTCCGGAGCGGGTCGTCGGGAGTCGGATGGAACTTTCCTACCAGGCGGGCGAAACGCCCTTGATACTGCGCGGCGACGCCCTGGCTCACGTCAATGATGGCCCGGGTAAACCGGTAGGTATCCAACAGATTATCGGACGACGGCCCGTCCTCGCCGTAGGCAACTCCGATGGCGACTTCGAAATGCTGCGCTGGACGACCACGGGCGACGGCCCGCGCCTCGGTGTGCTGATCCACCATACCGACGGCGAGCGCGAGTGGGCCTACGATCGTGAGTCATCCATTGGGCGCCTGGACCGCGGTCTCGATGCGGCACCCGAAAACGGCTGGATCGTTGTCGACATGAAGAACGATTGGCGGCGTGTTTTCCCAGACTAATCGGGCTATCGTGTCACGCGACGGTAACACGGTCGGTGTTTCCTGAAACGAACAGAAAAAACAATGCGCAAGGGGAAATTCGCATGATGAGGCTACAAAGGCTGTGCAGCGCGTTTACCGCTGTCCTGCTCGCCGTCCTGGCGGGCGGTGCGAGCGCGGCGGATAAACCGAACATTCTGGTTATCTGGGGCGACGACGTCGGCCAGAGCAACGTCAGTTCCTACAGCCACGGCGTCATGGGTTACCAGACGCCCAACATCGACCGTATCGCGAACGAAGGCATGATGTTCACGGACTACTACGGCGAGCAAAGCTGCACCGCGGGCCGCTCCTCTTTCATCATGGGTCAATCCGTATTCAGGACCGGACTTTCGAAAGTAGGCTTGCCCGGGGCCGAGCTCGGCATGCAGGAAGAAGACCCCACAATTGCGGGCTTGCTCAAGAATCACGGCTACGTGACCGGACAGTTCGGGAAAAACCATCTCGGGGATCGCGACGAGCACCTGCCCACCAACCACGGCTTCGACGAATTCTTCGGCAATCTCTACCACCTCAACGCCGAAGAAGAACCCGAGAACGAGGACTACCCCACCGACCCCGCCTTCCGGGAACGCTACGGTCCCCGCGGCGTCATCAAGTCTTCAGCTGATGGCGACATCGAGGACACGGGGCCGCTGACCAAGAAGCGCATGGAGACGGTGGATGACGAGACCGTCGCCGCCGCCAAGGCCTTCATCGCCCAAGCCGTGGCGGACGACAAGCCGTTCTTCGTGTGGTGGAGCGGCACGCGGATGCACTTCCGTACTCACGTCTCCGACGAAAAGATGGCGCAGTGCAAGGCCATGTATCCCCGGGCCGACGAGTACACCTGCGGCATGATCGAGCACGACATGCACATCGGTGAGTTCCTCACGCAGCTCGACGAGCTTGGCATCGCCGACAATACGCTGGTGTTCTATTCCACCGACAACGGCCCACACATGAATACCTGGCCCGACGCGGCCATGACGCCCTTCCGCGGCGAGAAGAACACCAACTGGGAAGGCGGCTGGCGCGTTCCCGCAGCGGTACGCTGGCCAGGAAAGATCGAGGCCGGCTCGGTCTCCAACGAGATCATGCACCACATGGACTGGCTGCCGACGTTCCTCGCCGTAGCCGGTGAGCCCGATGTGAAGGAGAAGCTCCTCGAAGGCCATCGCGCCATCGGACGCAACTACCGCGTGCACCTCGACGGCTACAACTTCCTGCCCTACCTGACCGGCGAGTCGGCGGAAACGCCCCGGCGCGAGATCTTCTACTTCTCGGACGACGGCGACCTGACGGCGCTGCGCTACAACGACTGGAAGGTTATCTTCATGGAGCAGCGGGTCGAGGCGACGCTCCAGGCCTGGGCCGAACCCTTTGTACCGCTGCGCGTCCCGCTGATATTCAACCTGCGTCGAGATCCCTACGAACGAGCTCAGATAACGTCCAATACCTATTACGACTGGGTGATCGATCGAGTGTACCTGCTGGTGCCGGCGCAGGATTACGTAGCCAACTTCCTGGCGACATTTCAAGACTATCCGCCGCGGCAGAAGGCGGCGAGTTTCTCACTCGACCAGGTCATGGAGAAGCTGCTTCAGCAACCCTCGAGCTGAGCGCCGCTCACCTTGTGTTCGGGACCCGCTGGCTTGCTAGCCCGGGTCCCAGCCTTGATTTAACGCAAAGAAATGCGAGAACAGCGGATTATTCACATCGTCTATCGACGTTAGTTGATTGCTAACTATTCGCATTTAGAATAAGTTTCATGGCTTCGACCTGATGGAAGTGCCCATGAAACGCGTGCCCCACGCCCTCCTTGCTCTCGCCTCCGCCGTATCCGCGGCTCTCGCCCTGCCGGGAACGGCCCAGGAAGACAATATCGAGGAGGTCCTGGTCCAGGGACGCTACCTCTCCAACGACGCGCTTAACTCCGTCAAGACCCCCACGCCGATCATCGACGTGCCGCAGAGCCTGTCGATCCTTACGGACCTGCAGATCGAAGAGCAGGCCTTCCGAGACTTCGGCGATGTGCTGCGCTACACCCCGGGCATGGCAATCAGTCAGGGTGAAGGCCACCGCGACGCCATCATTATCCGCGGCGTTCAGACCACGGCCGACTTCTTCATCGACGGCATCCGCGACGACGTGCAGTACTTCCGGCCGTTTTACAACGTGCAGCAGATAGAGGTGCTCCGCGGTCCCAATGCCCTGCTTTTTGGACGCGGCGGTGGTGGTGGCGTCGTCAATCGCGTGCAGAAGACTGCGCAGGTGGGCGAAACGTTCACAAGCTTCAACGGAGGTATCGACACCTTCTCTGCCTACACCGGCGGCGTCGATACGAACCTGAGTCTGAGCGACAGCACGGCCGTTCGTCTCAATGCCTACTTCGAGGGCCTGGACAACCACCGGGATTTTTTCGACGGCGAGCGCTATGCGATCAACCCGACGCTTACGAACATGCTTTCCGACCAGACACGCTTGACCGCCTCCTATGAATACGTGAACGACGACCGCGTTGTGGACCGTGGCGTGCCCTCGCTGCGCATTGAGAACGCTCCGAACACGCCGCTGGAAGGCTTCGACAATACTTTCTTCGGATCGCCGGACCAGAACAGCACGACCCTTGAGGCACATATTTTCCGCACCCGCATCGAGCACCAGCTTTCAGAGCAGATGAGTGCCAACGCCACGGTGCACTACGCGGATTACGACAAGGGCTATCAGAATCTCTACCCCAGCGACGACGTGGTACTCAATGGCGGCACTCCTACCGAAGTAGAATTGGACGGCTACCTCGACACGACGCAGCGCGAGAACCTGATCCTCCAGGCCAATCTTGTGTCTGAGTTTGCCTTTGCCGGCCTGGGACACACGCTGCTCCTCGGAGCGGAGTTCGGAGACCAGGACACCGCCAACGCGCGCAACGATACGGTGTTCGCGGCGAACGGCGATGATCAGATTGTCGTGCCGTTCAGTGATCCCCTCACCATCCCGGATTTCAGCTACAGCAACCGGGTGCGGGACCGTGAATCCGAGGTGCGCTACGTGTCCGCATACCTGCAGGACCAGATCGACCTGACGGATCGATTCAAGCTGGTTGTCGGCCTGCGCTACGACGTTTTTGACATCGACGTCTTCGACTTCATCGAGGCCGAAGATGGCGACGGCACCGGTGGCGACTTCAGCCGCGAAGATACCGAGGTTACGCCGCGCCTGGGGTTCATCTACAAACCCGCGGAGAACGTCTCGATTTATGCCAGTTACAGCGAAACCTTCCTGCCTCGCTCCGGCGATCAGTTCCTCACTCTTAACCTGGACACCGAAAGCACGCGGCCCCAGTACTTCGAGAATCGCGAGATCGGCCTCAAGTGGGATTTTACGCCGGCGCTTAGCCTTACCACGGCCGTGTTTGACCTCGAACGGGAAAGCTTCACATCGATCGATCCCGACGACCAGGAGCAGGTCATCGTCATTGAGGGGTCGACGATCCGCGGTTTTGAAATTCAGCTGGCGGGCAACCTCACGGAGCGCTGGTCGATCTCCACGGGCTATTCCTATCTCGATGGTGAAGTGGAACGCGCCGGTGGCGGAGGGTTTGACGGCAATCGCACGCGGCAGACGCCGGAGAACATGTTCTCACTGTGGACCCGCTACGATCTGACCGACCGCCTGAGTCTTGCGGTCGGCGGGACCTACCAGGACAGTTTCTTCGTTCGCGAGGACAACGCGACGGAAGTTCCCGATTTCACGCGGATCGATGCCGCGGCGTACTACAAGGTCAGCGATGATCTTCGGCTGCAGCTCAACGTCGAAAACCTGTTCGACGAGGAGTACTTTTCCGATGCGCACAGCAACGACAATATCTCCACGGGACGACCGCTGAATGCCCGCCTCTCCGTCGTAGTGGACTTCTAGGCTCTACCCCTGGGTGCTTTGGCCACTGGCGAAGAGTTCTGCATCCGCTCTTGCCGCGGCCGCGATATGGTCAGCCACAGTGCGCAGGCGGGCGCTGTGGCGAAGATCCTCGTGGGTTACCAGCCACAGTGAAATCGTGGCCGAGGTGATATCCGGCAGGACGCGAACGAGGCCGGACTCCTTACCGGCCCAGCGATGGGAGAGCACGCCGAAGCCCATGCCCTGCTGCACGGCGCGAAGCTGGGCGGCGGGGCTGTTGGTTCCTAGAGCGATCCGACAATCGAGCCCGTGCTCGACGAAGAATGCGTTGAGCATTCCATCACCCCGTTTGGTAAAGGTGCCCAGGACCCAGGGCGTATCATTCAGATCAGTGATTTGCCTGATCGGACGCTGCCCCTTCAGAAAGCTTCGCGCCGCATAGATTCCAAAGCCCACGTCGGCGAGTTTCCGGGCAATTAGGTCCGGCTGCGTTGGTCGCCCCATGCGCAGGGCGATATCGGCCTCGCGCTGCACGAGGTCCGCGGCCCGGGACTCGATCTTCAGATCGATGTAGATCTCCGGATGCTGTTGCTGCAGTTTTACCAGAACCGGCACGAGCCACTCCGAGCCGGTGCCCTCATTGGCCGAAATCGTGACCTGCCCTCTCAGTCCCGTCGCCTCGCTGGCGATTCCCCGCTCGATGGCGTTCATCTCTCGCGCCATCCGCCGCGCACTTTCCTCGATCCGACGGGCGATGTCTGTGGGGATTAGGCGCCGTCCGGACCGGGCAAACAACGTGACACCCATGCGTTTTTCCAGACCCGCAAGGCGCCGGCCGACGGTGGGTTGAGAAAGCCCAAGGGCCGTGCCCGCGGCGACCAGATTCCCCGCATCAAGCACCGCCAGGAATAGCGCGATATCGGACCAGTCGCCGGAATCGGGCTGAAAGGCGGCTTGCTGTTGCTCGCGCTCGGTATTCATATATGAATACTTACTCCTCATAATCTTTATTGATATGCATTGGTGTAAATCCTAGCTTGTATATGCAAGTTATCGCAACGGGAGAATCCAGATGCATACTTCGATCTTCAAACAAACTCGTGTTTTCGCTCTTGCGGCCATTGCGGGTCTCGCAAGCCTTAGCAGCAGCCAGCCGGTCCTCGCCGATCTCAGTTCCCACTACGCGCCTGGCTTCCTGCGTCACGCGGAGCGGGCAATGCAGCGCGGAGCGCCCGAGCGGGCCCTGGCGATCATCGCGCCGCGGCTGGAAGGCTCACTTAAGGAGCATGATCGCGCCGAAGCCCAGGGCATCGTGTGTAGAGCCCAGCTTGAACTCGGAAGCCTTCAGGAGGCGCGCTCGGCCTGCATCCGCGCTCTGGACCTCGACGGCACACGCGCAAACTGGCGGTTCCTCAACAATCTCGGTGTGGCCGAGATGCAGCTAGGCAACTTCCCGGAAGCCGAGCAGGCATTCAGCCTCGCGGCGGCGCGCAGCGGTTATGCGAGCACGCCACGGAAGAATCTGAACCTGCTCCGGAAGCTGGAGAAAGCCGCATCAGATAGACCGAGCGAGCAGGTCGCGGGGCAACTGCGCTAGGCCCCGCGCAAGGTGATGAGCCGGTCCCTGTAGGAGAGCGGGGGCCGAGTTGCGGCGGGCTCTGTGATTGGCAGAGCCCGCCGCTTTTTTTGTACCGCCGTCACGGACAAGTTACCGGGCATCGGAAGTACGGGGCTTAGTCCGGGCTCATTCCGGGTTTCGGACTGCGAACAGTTCAAAGGCTGCGAGAGCGCCAACGCGTCGCGTTTGAACGCCCGGACTCGCGTTGGAAACCCCCGCGGCGCTTCGTTACACTGCAGCGCTTCGTTCGAGTGCCGTGTCCTTGACGAGACGGACTCACCGGCCTGCCGGAGCAGCTCCCGGGCGTTAGCGCGCTGCACGCTGCTCAAAAGCGCCGGACGAAGCACAACATAAAACGACAATAACGAGGTCACTGACATGCTTTCCAGAGCAACCCTGCTCACCGGTTTCCTGGCTGTTTTCTCTCCCGCTCTCCTCCTCAGCACTAGCATCAACGCACAAACGATGGACGTCCCCCAGGACAGCCGGGTGTTCCCCTTGGGCGACTCGGGCGAATTCGAGGCGGTTCCGGGATTGACCGAAACGCTTGTTGAGGATGTCGACAGCGAGGGCGCGATCTATCGCTACGAGGTACCCGTCAACTGGAACGGGGACCTGGTCATGTATGCGCATGGCTTTAGAGGCTGTGAAATCGACCCAACCTCGGGCGCCCTGGTTCCCCTCACCGTCGATAGCCCGCCGCTGCGGAGCTACTTTCTGCAGCAGGGTTACGCCTGGGCGGCATCGAGTTACGCCAAAAACTGCTACGACGTGCGCGACGGAGTAGAGAGCACCAATCGCCTGGCACGGATTTTCGCCGACGAGGTGGGCGCACCCGAGCGCACCCTGATCACGGGATTCTCCATGGGCGGCCACGTGACCGGCGCAGCCATCGAACTCTTTCCCAACTATCGCTGCCCCGAGGGCGACCTGGGCAATCTGTGCCGACGATTCGTGGATGTGCTCGCTGAGCTGTCTGGCGGTATCAAGTACGACGGTGCGGCTCCGATGTGCGGCGTGATGGGCGACGACGCGTTGTTTGACTACTTCGCTGATTACCAGTTCGGTGCCGAGGCTCTGGCAGCCGAGGTGAACCCGATGGTCGTGTCGCAATTCCCGGCTCCCGATGACTACGCGACGACAACGCAGCCGCTCACCGTACAGGCTCTGTTCGCTGAAGAAGGCGCCGGCTACCCGGCGGTTCTCTCGGCCCAGGGTGAGAGCCTCAAGGATTTACTGCGCGTTATCTCAGGTGGCGACCGGCCCGTGTTTGAGGAAGCCTTCCCGGCATTCCAGGACCTGCTCTTGAGCTTCTGGGGCGCTGACGGCACCGTCGATGGAATCGTCTCCGGCAATATCTACGACAACCGCATGCGCAGCTTCCAACTCGATGGCGATCCCGAGATGAGCTCAGCGGAAATCGTATTGAATGAAAACGTACTTCGGGTGCAGCGCGATCCCGGCGTCAATCGTCGGGGCCGCGCGCCGCTGGCGCGCATTCCGGAGATTACCGGTCGACTCAGTATCCCGGTGATCAGCGTCCATACACTGGGCGACCTGTTCGTTCCGTTCAGCATGCAGCAGATCTACGCTAATGATGCAGCACGCTTCGGACGCTCTGACCTGCTTGTTCAGCGCGCTACGCGCGCGGTCGGCCACTGCGAGTTTTCACCGGATGAACTCGTCCAGACGTTTGCCGACCTCGTAACCTGGGTTGAGGAAGGCACGCGTCCCGCGGGAGACGACGTATTGGACGCTGAAGCCGTTGCCGAGGACACCTACGGTTGTACCTACACGGCGGGCTCAACGGGAACTACTCCGGACATTTTGCGCACGGGAATCTGCAGCGCCCAGTGACACGCGGACGCCCGTGCTAGTGCGCGGGCAGATCCCCGGGGGCCGGCTATTCCGTCAGTAGGCCGGCCTTTTTCGGTCTTGCCGTTTCTTAGTTTTGCCTCGCTGTGCGCAGCCAGAGGCAGCTGTGGCGTCGCCTAGCCGCCGGCTTTGATAGCCGCCCGCGCCGCCGCTACCCGTTGCTCCGCGTCCTGGTAAGCCGCGGCAGCGTCCTGGAAGCGAAAAAATGCCGGCTGAAACTGCTCCACCGCCAGCGAGAAGTTGTCTGCGGGATCTTCACCGCGGGATCGAATCTCGTCGATCATGGCCTCCAGCTCCGCTACGTCCCGCTCCGAATCCCGAAGTGCAGACTCCGCCACGGCCAGCTGCGCAAGTGCCGCTTGCAGCTCGGAGACAAGCTCCGGGTTCGTTGTCGCCTCGCCGCCCGAAATCGCGATCGGCGGCATCGGCTCGATGGCCTCGGCCTCGCTAGCGGTTGGCCCTGGGGGCTCCACGGTTTCAGGAAGCGCAGCGCTGTCCGGCAATTCGGGTTGCGCGCCCTGCTCCCCTCGCAGATACACCAGCGCGATCACTGCTAGGACCGCCGCAGCCATGAGACCCGCCTGTTTCATGTTCTTTTCTCCGGTCAAATTCCCCAGGGCCTTGCTCCCGACCTCTCCCCGGGGGCAGAATCCCCGCAGTTTCACACCATAGGGGTGATGATTCCACGGAGCTTGCACCGGGCTTCGATGCTGCACCCTGACAATGCGCTAAGGTCGCGAATATGGATGTTGGTGACATTGGCCTCGTCAAACAATGGTTTGTCGATAACGAGGCCTTTCTTTCGGCCGTCACAGCGCTGATTGCTATTGCCAGCGGTGCCTTCCTGGTGCTTCGCCAGACCATTGGTGCGGTATCGAATCGCGGTGCTCTTGCTGTGGGCTCTGGCGAAACCTTCGCGGAACTTCCTCCGGAGAAGGTGGTCGATGGCAAACCGACGATTGCCGTCCTGCCCTTTCGCCTGCTGTCCCAGGGCGAAGAAGAAAAGTACCTCGCGGAGGGCCTGGCCGACGACATTATCGTGAACTTGTCCTACAGCCGCCTGTTCCCCGTAATCTCTTCAGCCACGTCTTTTCGATTTCGCAACAGCGACGAGAGCATCTCCGCTATCGGCGGTCATCTTGATGCTCACTACATCGTCACGGGAACCGTGGGCCGGGCTGCCGACAGGCTTCGCATTACGGTGGAACTCAACGACTGCAAGAACGGTCGCCAGCTATGGTCGGACCGCTACACGCGCCCCGCCGGCGACATCTTCAAGTTACAGGAAGAAATCTCCGACACCCTGATCTCCAAGCTCAACCCGGCCCTGCGCGCCGACGCCATAAGCCGGGCTCGCCGCGCTCCCAGCCATAGCGAGCTGGCCTGGAACCACGCTCTCAAGGGCCTCTACCACTACAACAAGTACAAGCGGTCGACCAACGAAGTCGCCATCGAGGAATACCGCGCGGCGCTCAAGGTCGATCCCGAGTTTGCCCAGGCCCACGCCATGCTGGCGCTTGCCTACTACATGCGCAGCTATCTCGGATGGTCTGAGGATCCCGTCGCCGACATGGTCGCCGCTGGCCGCAGCGCCCAAACCGCCGTCGACATCGACCCCGATCTCGCCGAGGCCTACCTCATCCTCACCTATAACGCGCTTATGACAGGCGACTTCGATCTCGCCGAGCAGCAGGCCAAACGCGCCCTATCCCTCAATCCCTGCAGTGGACACTGCTGGCTTGGCGTTGGACTGGTGAGTTTGTACCGGGGCCGCCATAGCGAGGCCGCCCAGCATTTCGAGCGCGTCGAGCGCCTCAACCCCAACGACCCGGTACGCTGGATTTTCCGCATTGCCGCGGGTGTCGCCGCGATGATGGAAGGTAACTACGAGCAGGCCCTGGATCATGCCGCGATTGCACGAACGCAGCGTCAGGGTCAGGAAGCCGCCGACCTCATCAGCTGCGCGGCGCTGCTTGCCCTGGGACGCGACGACGAGGCGAAGGCGCTGCTGGCTGCGAAAGAGAAAGAGCAGGTTCTCCACTACTGGCCACGCGTTCTGTCTCGCCTGCCCTTCGAAGACCGCTCCCGGCTCGACTTTCTCATCGATCTGGTAGCCCGGCTTGTACCGGAGCTTCGGCAAAGCGAACCGAATTACGAGAACAACTGAAGGGGACGCATTCGGCGACCCTGGGCAAAACCGGAGTACGAAGCGTTGAGCGAAGAAAAAAAGAAAATCGCGATTCTGGGGGGCGGCATCGCCGGTCTTTCGACGGCCTTCTTTCTGTCCCGCGACGAAGACTGGCGCGACAGGTACGAGAGCATCACCGTATACCAGCTTGGCTGGCGCCTGGGGGGTAAGTGCGCGTCGTCGCGGAACCCTTTCGCGAACGATCGCATCGAGGAGCACGGCATCCATCTCTTTGGGGGCTTCTACTACAACGCCTTTGCAATGATGAAAGAAGTCTACGATTCCCTGGGCCGGGTGAGCGGCACAGACCCACTGGCAAGCATCGACGAGGCCTTTCACGCGAACAACGCGTCAACGATGTGGGAATCCCTGGATCGGGGATGGCACCAGTGGCCATCCGTACAGGGCACCACGGGGCGCAACCCCTGGGACGACGACCTGAAGCTGACACCTAAGCAGATGCTCGAAGGCGCCTTCCGCAACCTTCTCGGCCTGATCATCAGCGACCTCGAGAAAAGCGAGAAGAACAGGCTTGAGTCCTTTCTGGATGGCTTCGGTATCCACTTCTCCATCCATCGACAGCTCGAACGACTGCTGCGCAAGGCGCAGCAGGCCCTGGCATCAATTCAGAATCCCGATGATCTCCTGCCAGTGCTCGAACTCCTCAAGGACATCGAGAGCTGGATGGAAAAACATCTGGGGGGACTGATTGAGCGCGATGACAACATACGTCGCGCGTTTCTCATGCTCGACTACATGCTCACCATGTTCATCGGCTTCATCGAGGACGACGTGTGGTCCAAGGGTTTCGATCACCTCGACGGCGAGGACTACAAGGACTGGCTCATTCGCCATGGCGCCAATCAGGCAACGCTCGATTCCCCGCTGCCGGTCATGCACCCGAACATACTCTTTGCCTATCCTCAGGGAGACGCCAGCAATCCTCCGAGCATGGCGGCGGGGTGCTTCCTGCACTGGTCTTTCCTCTCCTTCAGTGAGTTGGGTTCCTATTCGTGGCTGTTTGCGGCGGGCACCGGCGAAACCCTGATTGCGCCGCTCTACCAGGCCCTGCGCAAACGCGGCGTCGCGTTCGAGTTCTTCCACAAAGTGGAAGCGCTGCATCTGGATAAAGGCGGGGAGCATATCGACTCGGTGGACCTCGCGGTGCAGGCCACGCTGGCATCGGGGGTGGAGACCTACGACCCCTTAACAACGGATCCCCAGAGTGGGTTGGTGGGCTGGCCGCATCGCCCGCACTACGCACAGCTTGAGCAGGGAGTCGAGCTTGAGAAACACGATCTTGCGCACAGGCCCAGCCTGGAAAGCTACTGGACGGACTGGGAAGCACCGGCCCGCAAGACGCTGCAGCGTGGCACGGATTTCGACGAGGTCGTCATGGCCCTTTCTATCGGCGCGCTCCCCGTAACCTGCGATGAGTTGATCAAAGCGAACAGCCGCTGGGCGGCAATGGTAGACAAGGTGCCCGCGATCCAGACACAGGCTTTCCAGGTCTGGCTGCGTGAACCGCTGAGTGATCTCGCTGTGGATGTACCGGACGAGGCCACGGATGTCTTCATTGGCGCGAACTATCTCGCTCCGGCATCCGCGTTCGCCGACCTTGGGCACCTGCTCAAGTGGGAAGGCTGGCCCGAGGACAACAAACCAGGGGCGATTCTTTACTTTTGCGGCGCTATGCCCGAAAACCCGGTGCCACCGCCCTTCGACGATCATAAGTACCCGGGCCGACAAAAGGATCGAGTGAAGTGGCAGGCCGCCCAGCTCCTTCAGGCCGCCGCCAGCCCGATGATGCAGGGGGCGACGGTGCAGGCGCGCAATCCGGCCTGCGGTGATCCGGCGGGCTTCGACTTCGGATTGCTCAATCTCGTGGATCCTTCGAACCGCCCCGAGAATTCCTTCAGCGCCATCAATGACCAGTTTTTCCGCGCCAACATCGACCCGACGGAGCGCTATGTCATCTCTCCGCCCGGGAGCACGGAATTCAGGATCGCGCCTGGAGATTCCGGTTTCGGAAACCTGACTCTGGCGGGAGACTGGACGCGCAACGGTCTCAATGTGGGCTGCGTGGAAGCCACGGTGATGAGTGCCGAACTCGCGGCCGCCGCCATCAGCGGCGACACGCATGCAATTCGCACCCACGGGGTGGCAAACATTCCCGGGTAACACCGGCTTCCGGCCGCGGATGCCGCCCTTGCATCGCGTAGTGCAGCGCGTTCGTTAGATCGAGACTAGTTCATCGGGCTCGTAGGCGCGCTGCGACTCTTCTACGAGCCTGGCCTCCCGATCGCGGCGTGTGAGCAGGCCCGTCAGCCGCGTGCCCTCCCACAGGCGCTTCATCTTGCGGATCTCGGCCGCGATACCGTCCAGATCACCATCACGAACAAGCGGTTCCAGGGCCTTCATCTCGCGACGACGCGAACCGCTCTTGCGGGTTCCGCGATTGAAGACGAGGGACAGGAGTGCCGTCTGGGCATCGGCGGGGAGCTGTTCCACGCCCGGGTAGGCCTCACGACAGCGCTCCGCGTGATAGGGCAATGACGCGACGTAAAAGACCTCCCGGGCCGGGTCGATGGGGACCTGGAGTGCACTCAGACGGGCACGACCCACGGCGCGTTTCGCCTCGTCGCCCTTGAGTCGGCACGCCGTTTCCAGCACAGAGACATCCGCATCCGGGATCTGCCCGCCCCAGTCGCGACGGCACTGAGCCGCAGAGCAGTAGCCAAGATCATAGCCAATGCCGATCGTGACGCCGCTTGCACCACCCGGCCAATAGGGCCGCTTGAGTCTTCGGTTGTAATAGGCCTCCGACGAAATCTCGAAGGCAACGATCCAGGCCAGGGCGGAAAGGGAACAGCTCAGACTCGCCGGTACTTCGCTCGGCGTAGCCTGCTCCTGAAGCTCGATCAGGCGCTCTATGGCGGAGAGCGTTGCGGGACCGATGATGCCATCGGCCTGTAAGCCCAGGCGACGCTGAATACCCTGAATGCGTTCCTTGGTCGTCATGCGATCTCCCTTCGCCACAGCGGCTAACCCTGGCAGGCAATGGAGCGCTGGAGCCGGCTAAACCTGGCCGGGATCCCCGAAAGGCACTCCGGTGGATAGCCTGCCTGTTGAAGGTAGTCCGGCAGCGAGCAATTGCAAAGCCCGCCACGCCGCAGCAAAAACGAAGGGGATGTATAAGTTTGTAGCGGTCGTCCAAGAAGAGCTACGCTGACGATGACGAGGGGCGCCACCTTCTTGGCGCGCCGCAAACGGGGAACAGGCAGGGCGGTGTTCCGGTGAGTGACGAAAAGGGCAGCGACAGCAAGGCGCCAGCCGGGATCGACCGGCTGCGCCGCCGGGCGCGACGCCGGGGCTGGCTTGACACCGCCGCGGCCGCATTCGTACTGATCGCCGTAATCGGCGGTGGCTACTACGGGTTCTACGTCAATAGCCGCACCGACCGACTGGGAGACTATTACAGTCGCAGCCTGGCCTCGGGTGCAGAGATCGCCCAGCAGGCCCTCGATCGAATCTGGCTCAACGTATGCAACGCCAGGAACGACGGTGGCCGAATCGCTCTCATTGCGGGCCTGACGGCCCTGAATCCAGACGTCCGGGGCAGTGAAGATCAACCAGGCTGGTGCGAAGGCTCACCGGGACTGGAAGTGGTCGCTTTCCTGGAACAGGGCGAGGTGTTTCTCGAGTTCGTCTACCGGGATGAACCACAGGCGCGTATCCCGCTGTCCGTTCTCCTTTCTCCAGCCGTACCGGATGCGGAGTTCGACCACCTGTTGCTGACTCGAGCTGACGGTGAAGTGTTATTCAGCCGCGGGGCGAAGGGTATAGAGATCATCGAGTTGCCGGCCCCGCGCTCCGCGGATAGCGGTGACGAGGCACCCGCTGCAGGGATCACCGCGGTGACCAGCACCACCATCGCCGGGAAAGACTTCAAGGTGTTTTCGCAGCCGATGGCCCTGCCGATTCCGGTCCGCTGGCGCGACCCGGCTCCCGGCAACGGGTCTTGCCCGGGAGACGAAGATTCGAGCTCCGACCTCGGCCCAGCGCTGCAAGACTCCTCATGCGAAACACTTACGACAGAGGTTCTCTGGCGTCTCACGGGCTTGAAAGATCCGGGAGACTTTCGCGCCGAAGCCATGGCGATTTCGCCTTCCGTCGTTCTCGCCACCTTCGCTCTCGCTGTCGCCGCGCTGTTGTCTCTGCCCTATCTCAAGCTCCGTTTTCTGGGACGCCGGGAAGCGCTTCGCGCCCACGACGTTCTGGTTCAGTTCATTGCGCTCCTCGTGGGAGCGACCATCGGCACCATCGCCATACTTGAAATCTACGCACGAATCGCCGAAACCTCCAAAATCGAAAGCCGGCTCTCGCAGCTCAACAGGGATATTTCCTCCGCCTTCCTTGCGGAAGTCGCCTGTCTGGATGCCCAGCTTCGCAGCCTGAACAAGGCCGATGCACAGAGGCCCCGGGAACTCACGCGGCTCCTTGAGGAGAGTGTCACCCCGCCTGTGGACCTGTCCCACTATCCACCGCTAGAGATGGTGTATTGGATGGACGCCAGCGGAAAGCAAACGCATAAGTGGACGGTGAAAGACGAGCGTACGACCTTCCTGAACGTACGCACCCGCGACTACTTCCGCAAAGCCCTTGAAGGACGCTTCTTCCCAGCACGCAGCGCGCAGGATTCGGAGAGACCGGTAGCCTGCATTGGAACGGGCTCTCCCACGGCAGACGCGCCGGGAAGACACACCCTTCAGTCCATCCGGACGCGAACCACGGGCGCAATCAACGCCGTGCTGTCGCAGCGCAGCGTCGACGAATCCGGAACCATTGGAGTTGTAGCAGCGCTCGCGCCCCTGCGCAGCCTGATATCGCCGACCATTCCGCCAGGATTCAGCTTCGCGGTGATCAAACGCGATGGCACGGTGCTGTTCCACAGCGACTCGACGCGCATACTTCGGGAAAATTTTTTTGAAGAGCTTGGCGATGCCAAGGAGCTCCAAGCCGCGATCTGGTCGCAGAGGCACGGCGCCGAATCCCGGGAGCTTCGCGTCAACTATCGCGCTCAGACGCATCGAGCAAAGCTTCTCACCCTCGATGGCACGCCATGGACGCTCATCTCCATGTACGACGTGAGCACCTACCGCGTGGCTCGAGCCGAAGTTCTGACGTTCTCCGCCGCGATATCGCTCCTTTACACCGCAATCCTGCTCGCCGTGTTCGCGGTGCTGCACCAGTTCTGCAGCCATCGCGCCCGTGATCGCGGTACGATTTTCCACCGGCTCTGGCCCTGCCCTGAAAAGCAGACGTCCTACGCCGGCATCCTTGCCGTTTCCTCCGTCGCAACTTTGATCTGGCTGCTGGCGAGCCTGCTGCTCACCATGCAGGCTGCCGTCGCTGTGGCCGCCCTCCTGGGGGTACTCACCTTTGCCATCGCCTTCATCACGCTCTACCAGGCCGACGACAGCTCGCGAGGGCCCGGCCCGGTAGCACGCCTGGGTGCTGGCCTTATGGCGCTTGCGAAAACCGATAAGGCGGCGACTGCGGATGGGGACGGGTTGCTGGAAGAGATTCGGGAAGCCCACGACCCGGGCCTGCTCCGACTGTACACAGCGAGCATTGTCGGCGTGGTACTCATGATTTCCGTGTTCCCGCCCATCTCATTCTTCCACGCGGCGAACAACGAGATCATGACGCTGTTTGTTATGCGCGATCAGCTTTACTTCGCCGAAGACCTGCGCCATCGAACCGAACGCATCGAAGAGCGATACCGCCATATCAACATCAGCGATGACTATCGCAGCCGCATCGAGACCCTCTACCAACCTGAAAGCGGCTGCCTGGGCGAGGCCGCTGACGTGCACACGGCACAGTGGGAAGTCTCGCAGCACAAAGCCCAGGATGTTTCCACGCGAGACTGCAGTGGCAGCGTGACTGGAGAAATTTCCCTAGGCGATGCGGCGATCATCCAGCCGCTGGTGCAATGGCTCGGCCCCTATGTGCTGGGATTTGTGGACGAGAGCTGGGAGCTCCGGGCCATCGCGCGGGACAGCAACGGATCCTGGCGGCGCCGGGGGAAGCGGCTTGAATACTCCGGTGCGGGACTGAACCTGCCGGCCCGCCTTGCCGGAGAAGCCAGGCAATGGCCGTTGCAGGAGCCGGAGACCGACACCGGCACACGCGCAGAAGAGATGCTCGCCATCGCAGCCCCCTGGCCGGGCCTGGCTGCCCCTTCGCCGTTACGACCCAACAGCTGGCTGGCGCTGCTCCTGGCCGGTATCGGCGTAGCGCTGATATGGACGCTCATTCGAAGTCTCGCGCGCCTGGTATTTCTCGCCGACCTGAAGCGACCCTACTTTCTGCCGGTGCGAGCGTGGTCTGACATCGAGCGATACCCCCGGTGCCTGGTTTTGCGTGGCGAGCTGGACGGGGAGCCCAGAGACGAGAGCGAAACGCTGGTGCGCATCGACTCGGCGCAGAGAATGGATCTCACGCCCATTGCAAAGCTGGAAAAGTCTGGACGCCGGGCGAAGGAAAGCACCGTCATCATCGACAATTTTCACAGCGGCCTCTGGAATCCGGAAACGGCGGAAAACAAACTCAAGCTTCTGGAACGACTGCTCGCGATCGACTGCCGCATCGTGATCCACTCCGAGGTGAACCCGCTCCACTATCTGACCATGATGAGCGGAGACTACGTGCGAGGTATTGCCACTGTCTTCCCGGACCTCGGCCGCTGGTCCGCGGCCCTGGCAGGCTTTACCAGATGCCGGGAACTTCTGCACGAAGAAACAACATGTCGCGAACTGACCGAGCGACTTGTTGGAATTCACGAAGAGGCCATCGGCGGCAATCCCGTTTCCGAAGACGCAGCAGACGCGCTGCGCGCATTAGCCGCGGAGTGCTGGCCAGACCTGGAACTGCAGCAAATCGCCGAAACACTGGCGGGACGTTCTGACCTGGCCACGCTGATGGTGGAGGATGAGGAGTACCTCATCAACCAGGTCCTGGATTTCAGCGAGGCCCGCTACCGCATGCTCTGGTCCATCTCCGGAAAGGACGAGCGTATGGTGCTCTACCGTCTGGCGTGTAATGGTTTCGCAAGCTGGCGCAGTCGGGAGCTCGTACGCCGACTTCTCCACCGCGGACTGCTCTACGCTGACCCGTCCCCGCGTCTCATGAATGAGAGCTTCCGGCGCTTCGTGCTCGACGCTGAGCTGCCGGAAGTTTTCGAACAGTGGACGCAGGAAGACGGCGCCAGTGCCTGGGTGCGTCTGCGCACACCTATGGCGGTGTCCCTGATCGGCGTATTCCTTTTTCTGTTCACCACCCAGCCGCAGCTCTTCAGCCAGAGCCTGGCGTTTACCACGGCCATTGCGGCGATCCTTCCCACGGTGATAAAAGTCATCTCGGTCGTGGCGGGCTCGCAGAAGGCCTCCGCGGATTAGCGCAATACCGTGGTTTTGCGCTAGTGTCGCGCTGGTGTCATGAGAGAGTTCGAACTTCCACCCGTGGCGCGCGTCTCAGATACGGTAGATTGTGGCTGCAATCACTTTCTCTGAGGCGAACCGGTATGGTAGAACTTCCCGGAAGAGTTGAGGTTTTACTTTAAGTATGGCCGCAAATTCTGTGAGAGAAAGCGGGAAAGCGAGTTACACGGGCGATCAGTTAGCCGAGGGGGGCTGGCTATACGTAGGCGCCTGAGAGTGTCAAAAACACCAATTCACGACGACCACCAACTCGTGTGGAATCCGCGCTGAGATCACTCGGCACTTAGATCAAGATAGACTGATAGTTGGTTGAGCGTCGTCTGAGAGTCGTTTGAAAGCCGGTTGAGAGTCGGTTTGTAAGTCGGTAGAGAGACGCAAAGGAGTCGCCCGAACGAGCGGGCAGGAAAAAAAATGCTGGACCAAAACTACATGCAGCAGAGAGGTGAGTCCAATCGAAACACCTCCGAGAATCGTAGGCGCACCGAAAGACGTACGGCCGAGAGAAGGACGGCGTTCCGACGCACGAACACACGCCGCAGGCAATTGCCAAGCGATGAATCCATCCCGGTGGAGGTAGAACGTCGCATCGATGAGCGTCGCAAGCTCTCGCGGCGCGAGGGAGAACGGCGGGCCGCGGACCGCAGACTCGGCGAGCGTCGACGGAGTTCTTCAGGGCTTCGCCGCTTCCCGGGACCGGAAGGGTTCCTCACCTCCGAGGAGCGCAATTTTCTCATGGACCTGGAGTCCAACGACGACTGACTCACCCCTGCTCCGGGTCGTGCCCCGCTTTCTCAGAGCCGGGGCCCTGGCTTGCGACACACAAAATCAGCTCTGCGGCGACCACCCGGTGATGCCGCCTGATCAGGGCAAACACACGCCTGTACGCAGCGTTCCATAGAAAATTCGAGTTTCTTCATCCAAACGTCCTCCCCGGTGCATCAAAGCTCTGAAAACGGACGGGAGGAGGAATATGAAGAAGGGTTTGGTACTGGGATATCTGTTGGCGGGGACGTGCCTCGCTGGTGAGACGGAGCTGGCATCCGAACTGCGAGCCCTGGACCTGGAATTCTTCGAACGAAGCTTCAATCAATGCGACAGCGCCTACCTCGCTGCTCATGTCGATCCAAGACTGACCTTCTATCACGATCAGAGCGGTCTTCAGAACTTCGCGGAATTCCGGGAGAACACCGCCCGATACTTATGTAACGAACAGCAACCCAAACCCATCCGGCGGCTGATCCCGGGTTCCCTGCGGACGCATCCTCTGTACCGCGACGCGCGGCTGTACGGCGCCGTACAGCGCGGCAGGCACGCCTTCTATCTGCGCGACGCGAACAATGTCGAGACCCTGACAAGTACCGCATCCTTCACACACACCTGGCTGAAAAAGGACGGCAGCTGGAGTCTGGCCAACGCATTGAGCTACGCCCATCAAAGCCCGGGGCCGCGCGACAGCAGGCTCCTGGGAGTCATGACGGAAGCGAGAGTTCCGGCGCTCGGCGTCGCAAGGATCGAAGAAGGAAAGGTCAGGGACAGCCGGGTTCTGGGCACGCTGGACGGCAGTACGCCCGCACCCCCCGACACGCTGTTCAAGGTCGCTTCGCTCACCAAGCCCATCATCACCATGACGGTTCTCAAACTGGTTCATGCGGGTCGGCTGTCGCTTGACGAACCCCTCGCGCAACACTGGATCGACCCGGACCTCCGCGACGACGATCGGGTTCAGGCACTCACCGCTCGCCATGTGCTGATGCACCGCACGGGGTTCCCCAACTGGCGCTGGATGTCGGGGAATGCTGAACTCAGCTTCGCCTTCGCCCCGGGTGAAGGACACGCTTACTCCGGAGAGGGCTACGAGTACCTTCGACGATCGCTGGAAGCCAAGTTCGGTGTCCCCATTGAAACACTCGCAGAGCAGATGGTATTCGTACCGGCAGGCATGAGCGACACGCACTTCTGGTGGGACGAGGCCGTGACGCTCGATCGCTACGCGAGGCACTTCAGCGCCAATGGCAAGGAGTACGAGTTGGACCGTCATCGCGAAGCCAACGCCGCCGCGAACATGATCACAACGATCGACGACTACGCCCGCTTTCTCGTCTTTGTGTTGAATCAGCGGTTCGTTATGCCGGCGCTCTTCGACGCCATGGCAACCAGGGAGCAGGCGCTCGGCGCCCACCACTATTTCGGCCTTGGCTGGGAAATCTTCGACGCTTTCTCTACGGGAGAATCGGCATTGATACACTCGGGCCGGGACCCCGGCGTCAACACGCTCGCCGTCCTGTTCCCCGAATCGAGCAAGGCTTATGTGGTGTTCATGAATGCTGACAACGCCATGCCGGTCCTCGAAGCGCTATTGCCCGAGCATTACCTCGGCAGCGAACTTCTGGCGAGACAATAGGAAGCGGCATGGAAAGTAGCCCGGAAGAGGTGCTGGTACCGCTGATCGTGTTCAGCACCTTCGTACTACTGGTGGCACTGAGCCTCTGGTACCAGCTCAGCAAGAAGAAAGCCTTTTTGCGCTTCGTCAGCGAGCATGACGGCATCAGCGTCGACGCGATCAGGACTCTGGGCCTACAGTTCTTTTCCCCCCGAAATGATCTGAGGCGAGGCGTTTTTCTACTGGGTATAGCACTCGCCGTATGGGGGTTTTCGCTGGCAGTCGACTTCCCACAGCGCGGAAACCTCGACTTGAATCACGCTCTGTTCGGTATTGGTCTGTTCCCGCTTTTTGCCGGTCTCGCGCATCTGCTTCTGTACCGGTTGGAGCGGCGCTGAACACCCAACGATGTCGACTCTGTCCGACGAGCAACTCGTGGCCCTCGCGCAGGCCACGGGTGATCGCGATGCATTCAGCGAACTGTTCGCCCGCTACCAGGGAAAGCTGCGCACTTATCTGCTTCGCAGAGTCGGTGAGAGCTTTGTTGACGACGTGATACAAGAGGCCTATCTCAAAGCATTCATAAACATCGGACGTTTCGCCGGGAAGTCCGCTTTCTCGACCTGGTTGTTCTCCATTGCGATCAATGAGTACCGCCAGCAGACACGCAAGGCCGGCATTTACCGACGTCTGACCCTGTTCTTCTCCCAGAGCGTCGTTGAGCTCTCCGACGATCTTCCGCTGGATCTCGCCATTGATTTTGAGAAACTGGCGCGCCTCCTCAGCCCCTTGCAGTACGACGTTTTCGTACTTAGCAACATCTATGGATTTTCGCAGCGCGAAATTGCGGAGCAACGAGGCATTCCCCTGGGCAGCGTTAAATCCTATCTCGCCCAGGCGAAGACGCTCCTTAAGAGTCAGGACACGGAATGAAAGCACTCAGCTGGAAGAGGCGACTGCGCTTGTTCATCTGGCAACGCCGGCGACCGCTGCTGGTCACATCGTCCGTTTTTGTCGCGGCGGCCCTGGCATCTCGAACGGCACCGCTAGTCCTGGCCATACTGCCGGTGAGCAGTGCGTTCCTCACATGGCTGCTGCTGGGCGCGGCATTCGTTCTCGTGCTGCTGGCATTCCTGGCGGATTGAGGTATTCCCGGCGACCTCGCGCGGTGAAAGACCCTAGCTGATCCGCACTTGTCAGGCGACGTACGTCTCGAAGCCTGCAAAGCGAACAAGCCCAGGCACACGCAAGCTTGGAAAGCTAAAGCACCATCTGCGTTTGCGTGACAATCGCGATCAGCTTTTCTTCATCGCTGGTAATGCGTGTCTGCCAGACGGACAGTCGCCTACCCACCGACAGCGGCGTCGCCAGCGCACGCAGTGTGTCGCCAGCCACGGCTCGACCCACAAAATTGCTCTTACTTTCAATTGTCGTTGTGCCGGTCGCCCCGGCGGGGAGATTCAAATGGGCGTCGGCGAATGCCATGAGAGCACCGCCGTGCACTGCGTTGCCAACGGTGCAGAGTTCTTCCGTCACGGTCAGGGTGCCGATGACTCTTTCGCGAGTGGCGTCGCTCGCATCAATGCCCAGAATTTTGGCGAAAGGCATGGCCGAGGCCAGATTGGTCATATTGCTTGCTCCTTGGCGAGCCTGGATGCGGTGCCGCGCATTACACTACTGGCACAAATCAACGCACAATAATGTCCGAGGTCATCGCGCTACTACCTGAGAGAGGAACGCGGCGCGGGCACAACTCGTTCGTCGTCCAGTGAGACAGCATTAATGCAAAACCGCAGTATTCGCCGAACCGCTTATCACGCCATCGCTAGCTGCCTGGTCGCGATATCTGCGGCAGGTTCTTGGACCTCAAAGGTCACGGCGCAGGAGCCAGCGCCGATCCCTTACCTTGCCTCAGCGCTTGGGCCCTACAGCTGGCCCATCACGACTTACGATGAACGCGCCCAGGCGTATTTTGATCAGGGGATGCAGCTGCGCTGGGGGTACAGTATGGGCGAGGCCCGCCGCTCCATGGCGGAGGCCCGCCGCATCGATCCGGGCTGCGCGATGTGTTTCTGGGGTGAAGCCTTTGCCCTGGGTTCGTTCTTGAACCTTCCCATGACCGTGGAGAACGCGCGCCTCGCCCATGAGGCGATTACGCGGGCCGCGGAACTCACAGGCAGCGCAACGCCGGTGGAAGCCGACCTTATTCGCGCGGCGCTGGTACGTTATCCGGCTGATTTCGATCCTGATCAGCGGCGTGCGGTGGACACGGCATTCGCGGAAGCCATGGCTGAGGTGCATGCCCGCTATCCCGATCACCCGGAGGTCAGTGCCGTGTACAGCGTCGCCCTGTTTCTCCTTGAAGAGCGACGCGGATACCGGGACCTGACAGACCCCGATCTCCAGCGCCTGCACAAAGTCTTGCTCGGCATTATTGATGCAAATCCAGCGCATCCCGGTGCCTGCCACTTGTATATCCACGCCACCGAATCCACCTCGCAGCCGGAGCTCGGCCTGCCCTGTGCCGAGACCCTGGGTGATTCGGTACCAGGCGCGAGCCACATCCAGCACATGCCTTCCCATACCTGGAACGAAGTTGGGTTGTGGCGGCGTTCCGTACGGACCAATCTGCGCGCGTCGCAGGCTGACCGCGCGGCATTGGACAGCGCCGGATTTTCCTACGGAGCGTCCCACAATCTGCACATGCTGGTGTTCGCCGCGTCCTTCGATGGCCAGGGGGAAGTCGCCATAAGGGCTGGCGACGACTACGAGAGGGAAACCGGCAACCCGATCTACGCGATGTTGACGCGCGTGCGCTTCGGTCGCTATGACGAGATTCTTGGGCACGAATCGAGGCCCAAGGAAGAGCGCGACGCCGCCTTCTACGACTTCGCTCGCGGCTACGCGCTGCTCCGCGATGGAGATAGGGAGGCCGCCGCCCAACTTCGAGATAGGCTCTTCGCCTATGCCGCAGACACCCAGGACAGCTTCCGCTTCCACGATGCCGGAACCCTGATAGGCGCCCTCGCGCATCTGCTGGCTGGGGAGATCGAGCGCAGCGGAGGCAGGCTCGAGAAAGCGATCGTCGAGTTTCGTGAAGCGGTATCGCTCGAGGATACGCTTGCCTACGACGAGCCCGAGCCTTTGCCTTTCTCTCCACGACACTGGCTCGGGGCCGCGTTGCTGAAAGCGGGAATGGATAAAGAGGCTGAGCTTGTCTACCGGAGCGAGCTCGCCGACCACCCCCACAACGGCTGGTCGTTGTTCGGTCTAAAGGAAGCGCTCGCAGCCCAGGGCCGGTCCAACACTCTCGTCGATCTGGACCTCAAGGCGAGCTGGGAACGCGCAGACGTAGAGCTGACTTCGTCGCGCTTCTGAGCGGATGCGCGGGAGCTAAGAGCGAGCGCCGACGTTCTTCGACTGCGGCCCCGACGAACTATCGTTTCATGGGTTGCCAGGCCCCGTAGGTCATGCAGCGCCATAGCCATTCAAGCGGGCCAAAGCGATACCGATCGAGCCAAAGCGAGGACAGGGTGAGTTGTAGTATCCAGATTCCGGCGACAATGGGGTACAGCTGCCAGCGTTCCAGGCTGCCGACCAAAGCCATCCCGGCTCCGGTAAAAATGTAACCGCAGATGACGCTGTGCATCAGATAGTTGCTGAGTGCCGTCTGACCGACAGCTGCCAGAGCCCGCTGTGCCCGGGGCCATAGTCCGCTCTGGCAGAAGAGCATGACCAGGCCGACATAACCGAAAGCCATACCCAGTCGCCCGATATCGTAGCTCGGCCTGACGTTCCAGGATTGCCATTGAGGAGCAAAGCCTGACTGGACCTGCAGGATGACTTCGATGCTGTTCGTTCCCAACCCCAGGGTGAAACCAACGATCAACATCCGCCAGTAGGTTTGCGAGGGCAGCTGGGCGCTGAACACGCGCCATTTCATCAGGGCCATACCCAAGAGCATCATGCTCAGGGCATCCCAGAACGATCCAAAGAGAAAATCGACCGTCTGCAAGTAAAAGTTGATTGGCGCGAGGTTCCTTACGATGTCCAGGTAGTTGAGCTTGCGCAGCGAGATAAATCCCTCCGCCACGTCTGGACCCGAATTGCTGGCGTTGAGCCAGCGCTCCCAATCCTCTACAGCCTGGCGTTCCTCGCCACTCAGCAGCTCTGATGGTTTCTCCGGATCGATCTGCTCGTAGGCTTCCCAGATCGATCTGATGTTGCGGTGCTCCCCATAACCCAGCAAGCCCATGACAAAGACAATCACTAGCGCTGCGGCCAAAAGTTTGCGTGGAGACCAGTCGCGCACGAGATAGAGGCAAAGGCCTACCATCCCGTAAACGTAGAGGATGTCGCCGAACCACAGCAGGAGGTAGGCGTCCACCAGCCCGAACACCACCAGCAGGGACGTGCGACGGTACCAAAGCGCGCGAATGCGCGACTGACCCAGGGAAGCCTTCGCGGTGAACAGCAGCACGCCGGCACCGAACAACATCGAAAAAACGGCGCGCATGCTTCCTTCCACGAAGATGTCCATGGTGGCATAGGTAACAAAGTTGGGGCCGGTGTTCGCGCCGTCAAGGAGTGGATCGAAGTACGCGGCAGTGCCAAAGGCCACGATGTTCATGAGCAGAATTCCGAGCAGCGCGAAACCCCGGAGCGTATCGATGGAGTGCAGCCTGGCCCTTTGCTCAACCGGATCGGCGCGTGACGCCGATCGACCAGAGGAGGGTTCCGTGGGTTTTGGCAGCATGAGCATTGACCGAGTTTTCAGCGAGCTGATGTTGTAAACCAGGGAACTTACCTCCTGTGGTGCAGATCGCCTAGACATACTTCGGCTGCACAAACCGCTCAGCGCTTGGGGCGCCCACACGGCGGCTCCGGCTGAGATCGCTCGAGCAGGAAATCATTCATTGCCGCCACCCGTGGTGCGACAAGGCGACTACTGGAATAGCTGGTCCAGTGCGATAATGTGACTTCCAGGCCGCCTGGGAGGATCAGCACGTGCAAGCGCAGCACAGAGTCCGCTGGGAACACGATCATGTTTTCGGGCATGACGAAAAGCGCGCGGGAGAGAATCGCACGCTGCTGATCGTCGTGATCACCGCTGCCATGATGATTGTCGAAATCGCCGCCGGCCTGGTTTATGGATCCATGGCTCTGCTGGCGGACGGCCTGCACATGGGCTCGCATGCGACGGCTCTGGGCATCGCTTTCTTTGCCTACGTACTCTCCCGGCGCCTCGCCGCCGATCGCCGCTTTACCTTCGGTGTGGGGAAGATCAACAGCCTGGCCGGTTTCAGCAGTGCCATTCTCCTGCTGGGTTTCGCGCTACTCATGATCGTGGAGAGCGTCGAGCGCTACATTACTCCTCAATCGATCGCCTTTGATCAGGCACTCGTTGTGGCCGTTATCGGCCTGGTCGTGAACGGCGGCAGCGCATTGCTGCTGATGACCACCCCCCATCACCACGGACACTCCGATCACAGTCATCAGCATAGTCACAGCGAAAATCCACCCGCAGCAGGCGGCTTCCCGCAGGGCGAGGACCACAATCTGAAGGCTGCCTATCTTCACGTCCTGGCGGACGCCGTAACGTCGCTCTTAGCCATCGCCGCGTTGCTGGCGGGCAAGCACTATGGAGCCAACTGGCTGGATCCATTCATGGGTATAGTCGGGGGCGTTCTCGTTACGCGCTGGTCCCTGGGGCTCATAAAGGACACATCGCGGATTCTCCTCGATGCCCAGGCTGACGCGACGATGGTGAACACACTGACCAATGCCATCGAGGCCCACAGCTCAGACAAGATCAGTGATCTACATCTGTGGAACATTGGAGACGGGCTCTACGCTCTTGAGCTCGTAGTCGTCAGCGAGGATCCGCAGCCACCGGATCACTACAAGGCGCTGATTCCCGAGAGTCTCGCCATCGCCCATGCCACGATCGAGGTTCACCAGCGCCCCAGGGGATGAACCCGCCCGACGCTCCGAAATGACGCGCGATGGGTGTTTCCCGCTCACTAAAATCAATGCGTCGAGTCTTCGTTCACCCCGCTCAACCCATTCACGCGATCGCGCGTTCGCCAAGACGGATAAACCGCTAGACTCCTAAAGTCCGATCCAAGTGGTCTTTCTGAACTCACAGCTTCCATCAACGAGGAACGTTATGTGATGCAATCCCTGCTTCGCTCCACTTTTGTTGTGACTGTCGCTCTCCTGACACTCCCGTCCCGGTTGCTTGCTGCGCAGCACTGCACAAGCATCGAGTACGACGCCGAGCGCCTGGCCTGCTACGACGCGTACTTCAGCACCGTCGGCGAGAGCCTGCCGGTTGCGGTTCTGGAGGAATCAGCCGACCAATCTGAATACACGGTTACTCCGCTGGAGGAGAGGCTGCCCGCGGAGCTCGATGAAACCGGCGATCTGTTTGCCATCAGGCCCCATCATCCCAACTACATCCTGCCTTTCACGCACAACTTCGACTCGGATTTTGAAAACTACGGTCCGATCGGTCGGACCTTCGTGGACGAAGAAATCAAAATGCAGATCAGCCTCAAGACGCCCCTGGCGCGGGATCTGTGGCTCGGCTCTTCACTATGGTTCGCCTATACACAGCAGTCGTACTGGCAACTCTATGCCGAAGACTTCGCGTCCGCGCCGTTTCGGGAAACCAACTACCAGCCGGAGATCTTCTGGCGCGTCCCCCTTGATCGGGAAGTCTTCGGTTGGCGTGCCAAAGAAATTAATCTCGGCATCAATCACCAGTCGAACGGGCAAACGCAGCGCCTCAGTCGCAGCTGGAATCGATTTATTGCCGAAGCGGTTTTCGATCGCGGCGGCTTCGAAGCCAGCATTCGGGCCTGGCACCGCTTCGAAGAAGACGCGGAGAATGATGACAATCCCGACATCGAAGACTTCATGGGCCGCGCCCAGTTCGGTCTGAGCTACGAGCGCGGAAAGCAGACGTACTCAATCAACGTTGTCAACAATCTGCGCTCGAATGACAACCGCAGCGGTGTGGAGCTCAACTGGATGTTTCCCCTCGTCGAACACGTCAAGGGCTACGTGCAGTATTACTCGGGTTACGGCGAAAACCTGTTTGATGCCGAGAACTACGTGAACCGCATCGGCATTGGGTTCGCACTCAACAACGGGCGCTAGGCAGGCAGCTTCAGGCCGCCTGCATCTCGGCCGCCTTATCAAGAATGCGCAGGAAGGTCCTGGCATCCTGGGCCCCCGGGATGGGATAGCTATCGTTGAGCATGAAGGTCGGCACGGCGTGTACTTCTCTTGCGAGCCAGTACCGCTGTTCATCGCGCACAGCCCGCGCAAAGCGAGCGTCACACAGGAGCTGGCGCGCCTCGTCAGCCGCCAGTCCTACATGGGCCGCAGCGGCAACCAGCACGTCAATCTTGCTGACATCCTGGCGCTCGCTGAAAAATGCCGCAAAGAGCGCGAGCTTCAGCTCCGTTTGCCTGCCCTGGCTGTGCGCCCAATGCAGAAGCTGATGGGCCCGAAAAGTACTCACCATGCGCATCTCGTCAAAGTAGTCGAAGCTGAAGCCGAGCGACTCACCGAGAGCGGTGAGACGAGCCCTGGCGCTTACGCTCTGCTCCTTTGTGGTCCCGTACTTTTTGGCCAGGTGCTCACGAAGATTCTCTCCTTCGTCGCCCATGTTTGGATTGAGTTCGAAGGGATGCCAGGTAAGAGAGACGTCGAAGTTATGCGGCGTCTCAGCGAGCGCTTTATGCAGCTGCTTGTATCCGATAATGCACCAGGGGCAGACGACGTCTGAAACAACGTCGATCTTAAGAGGAATTGCGTCCATAAAGTTCAACCTCCCGTTTCGTTGGGGTCGGTCTAGCGACCGGAAATCGTTGCCAAGCCCGGTAAGCCCCAGAAACGATGCTGCGCTTTGGCGCACTGAGTGAAAAAAGCTCGACCTGAGTCTATGGATGCCGATGCTCAGGCTTCAACCAGTTCCGATGGGGTAACCTGATTGAGTTCGTGTAGCTCAGACCACTGACGCAGCTGATCCAAAACGTCTAGAGCGGATGCTCCGAAAGCAGTCAATTCATAGGTCACTGCGATCGGACGAGTGCTCACTACGGTGCGCAGCACCATGCCCCGTGCTTCCAGTTCCTTGAGCCGCTGGTCGATCATCTTCTTGCTCGCACCGCCAAGCATACGAGCCAGATCGTTGAAACGTACGGGTCCGTCCTTCAGGTGATAGATGATCGAGGCCGTCCACTTGCCACCAATGAGCCGCATGCCGTTTTCAATCGCGCAGGGCTCGAGGCAGACATTGCGAACGGACTTCCGACCTCGCTTGTCTGTTTCGATGCGGCTATCCATCCACACTTCCTCTTCCTTGTTCCGAATTACCCGATAGTCCGCACGCTCGCTGCGATCATTCAGCGATACCGGCGCCGGTAGTTACCAAAAGTAGACTGGTTGTATTTGGTTAGCAAGACCAAATAGTCTCCCTTTCGGCGCACCCATATCCCTTTGCTGACACGACGAGACGTAGCGCATGAGCAAGATCCTGATCATCAATGCACACCACCCCTACCCCTTCGCGGAGGGAAAACTCAATGGACGCCTCGTTGAACTCGCGCAGGAAATTCTTTCTGAACGCGGCCACGAAACACGGCTGAGCGTGCCGGCAAGCGGTTGGGATACGGAAGCTGAAGTCGACCACCACGTATGGGCCGATGCCGTGCTGCTGCAGACACCCGTGAACTGGATGAGCATGCCCTGGAGTTTCAAAAAATACATGGACGAGGTGTATACCGCCGGCATGGACGGCCGCCTCTGCAATGGCGACGGACGCAGCAGCGCGGCGCCGAAAGCCAACTACGGCGCCGGAGGAACGCTCACAGGAAAACGCTATCTAATCTCCCTGACCTTCAACGCGCCCGAAGAAGCGTTCAATGACCCGGACGAGTATCTGTTCCAAGGGAGGAGCGTTGACGACCTCATGATGCCCATGCACATGAACTTTCGCTTCTTCGGTATGACCGCCCTGCCGACCTATGCCTGCTTCGACGCCATGAAAGACGCGGATCCGGAAAGCTACTTCTCAGGCTTTCGTCGTCATCTGGAGAACTGCTTTTGAAGGTCTCCCAGCTGCATACCTTCTGTGGATAAAGCTTGATCAATGCGCACAGAAGTACCTTCGACGACCA
The DNA here is from genome assembly GCA_039818725.1 of Pseudomonadota bacterium. GTDB lineage: Bacteria > Pseudomonadota > Gammaproteobacteria > Pseudomonadales > Halieaceae > Congregibacter. The sequence goes on along the minus strand of JBCBTK010000009.1, from coordinate 60,000 downwards.
GTGTGCTCGTCTACTCCATCAAGCCTTTGACGGCACGGCATGTTTGTCGGATTTGAGCTCGTGGTATTCAGACCACCTTCGTAGAAGCTCCAAAACGTCGAGAGCAGTGGCACCAAAGGGAGTCAGCTCATAAGTTACGGCGATAGGCCGCGTACTGACGACCGTCCGAATCACCATGTTCTGTTTTTCCAACTCCTTCAGACGCTGGTCAATGACCTTCTTACTCGCACCGCCGAGCATACGAGCGAGGTCATTGAACCTGACCGGCCCATCCTTGAGGTGATAAATTATCGAACCAGTCCACTTTCCACCAAGGAGCCGCATTCCGTTCTCTATTGCGCAGGGCTCCACACACACATTTTTGGCTGTTTTTCGCCCTCGAGCGTCAGTCTCTATATAGCTGCCCACGGCTTGTCGGCTCCCTTACTCTTTTGCTGGTCCTGATGCGGGCGATTCTGAGCCCGCCGACAGTTTCTTTCTGCCTGCCTGGTCTACGCCCATCCGGAAAATGGCACAAAGACGCTTCTCGCGTGTATAACCCGTGCGATCCACAAGCAAAAAGTCCCTTTGTAATTCGGTTCAGCCACCGGAACGATACGCCGCCATTTACCCGCATTTGTGAGTTCAGTACTCGGGGAAACTTACTGCCTCGAATCCGGTGGACTGTTTTCATGCGCGGTGCGAATCTGAGCTAGGACTCGAAAAGCCAAGCGGCCGAAAAAAGAACATACCATAGCGTTTCAATCATCCAAGTACGAGGTCATACATATCGCCAGCCGTGCTTCTTTTGCTCGAACCAAGCGCAGCCATTACTTGGGGACATGGCTCACAACCGATTGGACTTGCTCCAGTCACTCCAAAGGGACCACGGAGTACAGTTTAAGGTAGTCGAGTAATTCCCCGTTGTCTGAGTCTTTCTCGTAGTGCATCAAAGCGCTACGAACGAGCAGTTGTTGTGTTCGATAGCCCGAGCTCGCTTCAATCGCTGATTTAAGCTCGCCTATCGACGAAGAAGCCGCATAGATGTCTGACAAAGCGGCAGCGTAGCCATCAAACACATGAGCCCAGTCATTCACCGCAATCCAAGTGAGCTGCTCCAGGGCCTCCGTGGCGTTGTGCACCGTATCGGAGCTTCTCGCGAGTTCCATTACAGAGAAATCCGATACGTCGTACACCCACGCTAGATAGGACTTACCACCCCTCCTTCTGGAGAGATACTCAGCTGCTGCGTAGAAAGCAGAGCTCTTGGCCGAATCGGGCAGTAACACCAGAGCCCGGCTTGTTGCCTGCAACTCGACATCAAAGGCAAGGCTAACGATCTCATACACTTCATCACCAGACCTCTGACCCAGGAAATCCTGATCGATCAAGGCTTCGACTACGCGAGTTGGCGTATATCTCGCTAGCAGGAGACTCTTTTTACTCACCAAGGCCGAGACTTCCGCTGTGTCGAGCATCTCTGCGACTTCACGTCTTATTTGATTGAGTTCTGTATAGCCATCGTCATCATCGATGCCCTGCCCAGATTCCAATTCGAACCGTACGACCTCACCTTCATTTACGTTCGCACCAGAGACACTTCGCTCGTCTGTTGATGCCCTGTTTACGGTGCTGTGTTTTCCGACACCGCCTAGTAAGGCATGAGAATCTTCGGCCTCAATCGGAAAGTTCTCCACAACATCAACGCGGCCATGGGTCCAGAAATCGCTGTTGACAAAAACGGCAATCATCAAAAACAGAATAGTAATCGCCGCTATGTAAACAACGTTTTTCTTCATTGTCCTATCCCAGGGAATGCCACCAACAAGGGTTGGGATTGATGTAGTTACTTTTTAATAACCTACACACCAAAAATAAACCAAACATATGTAAGGTTAACGTCAGCCTTCTTTACGATCCAGGTTCCTTATTAAAGAGATTGTGATTGAACCGAATTGGAAACCGTTGATCCCCTGGACCTAGAGGGTATCTGGCATTTTCTGTGCTTAAAACACTGACCTGTGGGTCTCCGCTTATCTTTCCCAGGTTATTCACAGATGATGGGTAGGCTTTTTGCTACTACGGGACTAGTACGCATCGACCGCTTTATCAATCGCGCTCGGTACTGCCCCTTAAAATCGCCAGGAGTTTACCCCTCCTAAAACTGATATCACGCTATTGAGGTAGAACATGAAAAAAATGATTGCGTCAGCGGGTACGGCTTTTCTGGTCGCTTCAACGTCTTTGGCCATGGCTGGCGGTCTCTCTGAAGACGACCGCAGGACCACTGTCATCAGTCACAAGAACGGAACGTCACCTGTCCTGACAATCACCGGAGACCGAGGAACGGGTATCTTCATTGATCAAGGTAACAAGCAGGCACGAGGAATTCGAATCGATAGCGGAAACGCCTCGATTTCGCTCAGCCCCAGCTATGTAGCGGCGGGTGTGCCCGGCTCGGCACTCGGATTTAGCAAAGAGCGCGCAGCCGTAGTGTTTTCAATATCCGGAGCCAAATTGGGTGGCAGTGCCGCACGCTTTGTAGCGTTCGACGCCCAAACCCAATCCATAATTTGGCTGGATGCGGATGGAAATCCGATGCCTTGATCCCGTGAGGCGGTGTTGTTGTTGCCGCAACACGTCCCGCAGGGTGGCGCTCAGCGAGCTTGGGGCGTCACCCGCCCACACGCATCACACGCAGAGCCCGCGCATCGACGGCTTTGACACAAGACCGATAAAAAATAGGTCAAACACCAGTCCAGAGCTCCGTCGTCGTGAATGCGCCACCGCCAGCCACTAACAGCCGCTAGCAAGCACCCAAGGTAAGTGCACGCTAGCAACGCGACCGCTCGAACGGCACTCTCCCCCTCTTCTATGCGTATGTATCTTGTTCTATCTGTCTTTGCGAACCTACTGTGTACCGCTGTCGTTCTCGTCGCTCTCTTCTCGGAGCAAGGTAAGGAGTTTCTGACGGACAGAGTCCACAAATCCAGCCCCCATTTTGAGGAAGTGACTACTCAACATCTCTCTGTGATCGACGCATCAGGTGCCGTGCGCATGTCGGCGGGATCATCCCCGGACGGAGAATTTGTTCTGGATATTGTCGACGGAAACGGTGTCTCTCGTTTCCAGCTAGTCAATACCGTAGAGGGCACGCAGCATATCTTCATATTCGACACCAGTCAGCAACCACGGTCCGGGCTGATAAGCCACCACGATGGAAGCGTCATTCTGTACTCTGATCGCGTGGAGCAAGGCATGCCAGAATAGAGCACAGGTTTTCGGCGACTGTCGCTCCGCAAATGAACTCGCTGTTAAGGTATAGGGAGTGTCGTACCGGTGCATCGAGTGGTAGCGTACTTGAAGATCGCACGCGGGAGCACTGGGATTTATTCACCTACTCGGTGGGCCGCATTGATCCGATACCAGTAAGGATGGCCACGCGGCTGCGAGTCGAAAAGATCGTCCGCATATGGGATCCGGCGGCCAGCAATTGAGTAGAAAGATGGAAGACGCCACCCCTGCGCCAGCCCCCTCCTACCTTGTCTACGACGGTGACTGCCCATTCTGTAAGGAGTATGTGAGCTTCCTCCGTCTTCGCGCCAGCGTGGGACGGGTCGAGTTGGTGAGTGCACGAAGTCAGCACCCAGTGGTCGATGATTTACGTGATAGAGGCTTTGATCTGAATCAGGGCATCGCATTTGTAGAACAGGGAGTCGTCTACTTCGGCGATGGAGCGGTCACGCGCGTCGCCTCGCTCACCTCCCCCGCGGGATTCCTCAATCGAATGACCGCTGCGATTTTCAGGCACGCGGGTGTGAGCGCCGTGTTGTATCCGGTGCTGAAGTTCGGACGTCGATGTACGCTCTGGATGTTGAGGCGACCTCCGATCGATTACTCAGGTCGATCGGAGCGTCGCTGAGTCTGAGACTACCGGATTGCTAAAAGTGCCCCGACTCACGGAGCTGCGCTTACCCGCTCAGGTCTTTATGGAGATGTCCGTCCTTCATGATGACTTGGATTTTTGAGCTGTTTTGCAGAACCGTAATGTCCTGCAGCGGATCGCCATCGATCAATAGGAGATCAGCCAGATAGCCTTCTCTTACAAGGCCCAGCTCTTCCGGCATTCCCATGATCTCGCCACCGAGCTTCGTCGCCGACACGATGGCGTCCATCGGAGACATCCCGATCATCTCGACAAAGTACTGCAGGTCGGTGGCGTTCGTGCCGTGGGGAGTCCAAGCGAAGCCGTAGTCACCGCCGGGAACAACCCGTATTCCCCGTTTGAACATCTCCTGCATACCCTTCACGGCGAACTCAAGCTCCCTTTCGTAGACCTGCGCCAGGGGCGAGTCCGGCGGTATCCCCCAGGGTTCCGCATGGCGGGCTGTCTTCACAAGCCAGGCGAGTCCCGGCCCGACAAACAGCTTGTCTTTGTGCTCCTCCAGGCGGTCCATGCATTCCTCATCGGCATAGGAGGCGTGGTAGATGATCTGCACGCCGTGATCCAGACACTGTTTCACAGAGTCCGCCGATCGAGCGTGGGCGCAAGCCCTGATTCCGTGAGGCCGAATCTCCTGCATGGCCATGGCCACTTCCTCATGGGACATGGGCGTGGTCTGGGCGGGAACCGGTGTGATCTCCTCGCCTGAGAGATTGAGCTTGATGAGGTCCACGCCAAACTTGGTGAACATGCGAACGGCCCGGCGCATTTCCTCGGGGCCACAGACCCGCCACCCAAAAGACAGGTCCTGTACATCGACGTGCACGGGTGAGGTATCCCCCAATCCACCGGCGGTGCAAATCTCCTGGCCGTTCGCAAGATAACGCGGCCCGACGATATCCCCGGCGTTGATCGCATTTCTCAGGATGCAGTCAAAGCGCGGTCGCGCCGCCGCGGCCCCAACGCCGGAGGTAAAACCCGCATCGAGTACCGTCTTCGCCACATTGATCGAATGAATCAAATGCTCTTCCGGCGGCATCATGGTGATGTGCTCAAGCGTGGGCTGATCGTTCCAGGTCAGGTGGAGGTGAGCGTCGCAGAGTCCCGGCATGAGCGTTTTGCCACTGCCGTCGATGGTCTTCGCTGCTGGGGTCCCCGCGTACTCCGCATCCGTTGCAATGCTCTTTACCCGATTCCCTTCCACCAGCACGTGACCGTCGTAGGCATCGGCTCCGCTTCCGTCGATGATCGACACGTTGGTAAACAACACGCTGCTATCGCTCATACACACCACCCTTCGTTAAAGTCTTTAGTAGTTGAGTGTCGGTCCACCTGATCTGCGCACAGTCTGCTTCTACTTGTAGAAGCCTTCTATGAATGGGATCACCTCTTCGTCTCGCTCCGTGAGCGTCCAGTGCCCGCAGTGGCTAAGCACGTGAAACTCGGAATCGGGCAGGGCCGAGTCCAGAATAGAAACATTGGCACCAGGTGCCACGCCATCCTGGTCTCCCGTGATCAGTAGAACAGGCGCGGCGATGGACGCCGCATCGGCCGCGTTCGCCTCCGCCAAAGCGATACAGGACTGCGCGTAGCCCTCTGGCGATTGCCTGAGCAACATCTCGCGGACGAAGGCCTGGGCGTTTGGCTTTTCGCGCTTTGTCTCCGCCGCCAGCGCAACGTCCGCAATGGTGTTTGCTATCGCCTCCATCCCGTTCTGCCTGGCCGATTCAGCGCGCTGCGCTATGGCTTCGCGCGCGGGTTCGGGAGGTTCGGCAAGAGGGCCCAGAAGCACCAGGTCCTTGACTCGATCCGGAGCCGCGACAGCGAGATGCTGGCAAACGATCGTACCCATGGAATGGCCTAGCAAATGAAAATCCCTCACACGTAGAGCGTCCATCAGCGCGAGCAGGTCGGCGCACAGAGAACTGATCGACAGCTGGGGATCATTCGCTGAGCGCCCGCTGCTGGGGAGGTCTGGAACGACCACGCGGTATCGATCCGCGAAGGCCGCGATGACCGGACGCCAGAAATTCGAGGTACCTCCCAGACCGTGCACACACAGCAGCACCTCGCCCTCACCAAAGTCGTCAACGACAAGTTCTTTTCCATTGATCTCCATGTCAGCTCCTTGTGTAGTGTTCGACTGGTGCTCGGATGTCACTGTGACCGACTGGTACGGGATGGCATTTGCTAGGTCAGTGTGTTGCTGATCTCGCCGACGCCATCGATGGAGATGCGGACTACGTCTGCGCTGCGCAGGAATTTTGGGGGCGTAAAGCCGATACCGACACCGGCGGGCGTGCCCGTGGCGATGATGTCACCGGTTTCCAACGTCATGCTGGCGGACGCGGTTTCGATAATCGTGGGAATGTCGAAAATCAGGTCGCGTGTGTTTGCGCTCTGTCGAAGTTCATCATTCACCCAGCATTGGAGATCCAGATTTCGGGCATCGACCTCGTCCTGCGAGACAATCCAGGGGCCCATGGGACAGAACGTATCGATCGATTTGCCGAGCAACCATTGCTTATGCCGCGCCTGGAGGTCTCTTGCGGTCACGTCGTTGATGACCGTGAAGCCCCAGACATGATCGAAGGCATTCTCCTGCGAAATACGGCGGCCGGGCTTTCCGATGATTACGCCGAGTTCCGCTTCGTAGTCGACTTCTTCACTCAGCCCCCAGGGGACGACGACGTCGTCGTTCGCACCAACCAGGCAACAGGGGGCTTTGCTGAAAAGGATGGGAGCCTCCGGGATCACGTCCGCGGCGCTACTCGCGGAAGAATCGTAGCCGCTGCCCGTAAACTCAGCAGCATGGGCGCGATAGTTCTTGCCCACGCAGATGACATTTTTGCTCGGCCACCGAATGGGTGAGAGCAGGCGAAGCTCGACAAGCTCTTTGGCCTGACCGACGTATTCGAGGGAGTTACCGGTCAAGAGACCCTCAAGACAGCGGATCATGGGATCACGGGATTCTCCCTCCGGCGGCTGAATCTCGAGGACCTGCCGGCCCGAGGGATCTATTTCGCCAACCCAGGAACGATTGCCGTCTGAAACTGCTGCCATTCGCACTGTGTGTTCTCCTGCTCGTCCCGGCGGCCAACTGCTGGGGGCCGCGCCTCGTTGGATACGCACAATATGTATTTCATTTTCGTATCTTTTGCAAATCTTTTTACAAAAAATATGCGTATTACTGGCGAATAGATATGCTTTATCACACACAAATCGACAAATGAGATACACTTGCCGAGTTCTTCAGAAGCCAACAAGGTCATGAGCAGAGAAGAGGTAAACATCCGCGAAGCGTCGCGACTGAAGGCCGTGGAAATCATGGACTTCGTGCGCGAACGGATTGATTCCGGGGAGTGGCCCCAGGGTCATAAGATTCCGACGGAAAAGAACATCAGCAGTCAGTTCTCGGCAGCCAGGAATACCGTACGTAAGGCCCTGGGGCAGCTTGAGTCCGATGGCGTTATCAAGCGCCATGTGGGGCGCGGAACGTTCGTTCGCGCGACGACGGGAGACACAATATCCGATCCAGCGCAGAGCTCCGATTCCCTTGCGGGCCTTGCCGTCGCCGACGCCAGCCCCGCCGACGTGAACGAAATTCGAGTACTTCTGGAGCCGGCCATAGCAGAGCTAGCGGTGGCCCGGGCATCCAGGTCGGACATCATGCGCGCCCGGGAATGCCTGGATAACTCGCTGAAAGCGACGGCTATAGAAGACTTTGAGTACTGGGACGCGCAGCTCCACGCGTCGTTAATCGCCGCGACCAAGAACGATCTGTTGATCGCCTTCTATGCAGCGATCCACCAGGCTCGACAGAAGCTCGAATGGTACGAGATCAAGCGGCGCTCGCTAAACGACGTGCGTCGCGGCGACTATGACCAGCAGCATCAGGCCATGGTTGAAGCACTGGAGAGCCGGGACGCGGTCGCTTTGCGCGAGGCTCTCGCCACGCACCTCAATGCCGTAAACCTGAACATGCTGAACCCCGATCGCTAGTCGTCCCACGGTCGAAGGATCGCCATCACCGCAATCGCCCTAGACGGGTGACCGGCACCTCTCCCCTAGCACCGCGATAAGAACCCACGTCCTCCCGCTCTTGGGCACACAAGATCCGTTCCACTCCTCTCCCAGGTGCCCGCTGATACGTCTCAGGGCACCCGGATCTCACCCCTACTCCCACCTCTGGCACGGATCACTGTTGACAAGCCAAGCATTGTCACCTAAAAATGCATCTATTCCAGATTTAAACGCTATTTGTGCGGTTTTGATCTGCCAAATAATTCTTATAAGCATGTGCTGTCGGTCGTGAGCCCACCCACAGCAGGGAGAGAAGAAATCATGAGCGAACAGCGTACGCGTCTTTCCGCCCACCGACTTCCACGCCACGCCGTGGCGTTGACGAGTGCACTCATGGCCCTCGAGGCCAGCGCGCAACTCGAAGAAGTGATCGTCACCGCGGAACGCCGCGAACAATCGCTGCAGGACGTTCCCGTGGCCGTGACCGCATTTTCCAGCGACCGGGTGGAAGCGCTGCGTCTTGAGGATCTACAGGATCTGAATGTGCAGATTCCAGGCTTCAGTCTGAACAGCTTCTCAAAGTCCCGAATCAACCCCGCCCTGCGCGGTGGATCATCTTCGCTGGCATCCGCCGGCGCAGAGCAAGCGGTCGGCCTGTTCATTGATGACGTTTACTTTGGTGGCTCCGGCGACTTCGAAATCGAACTGTTCGACGTTGAGCGAATTGAAGTACTGCGCGGCCCCCAGGGCACGCTCTTTGGCCGGAACACCACGGGCGGCCTTATCAATGTCGTGACTCGCGATCCTGGCGAAGAAGTTGAGGGAAAGCTTCAGGCGTCCATCGGAAACTACGGCCTGAATCAGCTCGGAGGCTACATCTCAGGCCCCATTGCCGACACGGTCTTCGGATCCCTGGCTGTGAACTCGCGCGACCGCGAGGGAACCTCGTTCAACGTCGTCACAGGTAACGACGTGGACGACGTCAATCGCTCGGCAATCCGCGGCAAGCTCGTCTGGCTCCCCAGCGAAGACCTCTCAGTGAAGCTTGGGCTGACGCACAACCGTACCTCGGAAACGGGGGTTGCCAGAAACGCCGTTTCGCCGCTACCCACCGTGGATCTCGATGTGCTCGCTGATCAGAACTTCATGATTGACCCCGATCCGCGCCGCGTACAGATGTTTGACGACGGCAGCTACGTGAGCGAGCAGTGGGTCGCCAGTCTGCACGTCGAGAAGCTCCTGGACTCCGTGACGCTCCAGTCCATCACCACCGCCCGAAGCTTTGAGGCCGATCAGACTCCGGTATCACTAGCCGGTGTGCCTACGCGCCTGTTTGCCCTCGGCGACTCTCGCGACGTGGAATCCTACACACAGGAGTTTCGTGTGCTTTCGGTTGCACAAAGCAAGCTGAGTTGGCAGGCAGGCGCGTTTTTTTACTTCTCCGATGAAACGCGCAACATGGAATCCGTCACGCGCTGGGATGACAGTGTGGCGGGCGGTGCTTTCTCCAGCATCTTCGGGTGCCCGGATCAGACCCTCGAGGACTTCGAGAACTTCGTGGTTACGCCGATCTGCATCGAGAATCAGCCGGAGCTGTTCGACGAAAACGCATTCGGCATCGATGAGACTGTGGAAACCACGAGCTACTCCGTCTATGGCGAAGGCAGCTATCAGTTAAGCGAAGACCTCAGCGTAACCCTGGGCGCTCGCTATACCTACGACGAAAAGGAGCTCAACGGGCGAACCTTCGGTGAGTACGACTGGTTCTGGAACCCGACGCCTGGGCGCGTCGTCTCCGGCATGAGTGACAACTGGGACGAGATTACCTGGCGTGCTGTTATGGACTACTCCCCATCAGACGACATCCTGCTCTATGCGTCCGCGAGCACGGGCTTCCGCAGCGGTGCCTTCGATATGGCGCAGTCCGATGCCGATCTGATCGATCAGGCGGTAGATCCGGAAACGGTGCTCAGCTACGAGCTCGGCTTGAAATCGCGCTTCCTGAACAATCGGCTTCAGATCAACATCGCGATCTTCGACACCACCTACGAAGACCTGCAGTTCTTCGTGAATTCCGTGGGTTCGGGGGGTGCCGCAGCGACAACAAACGCTGGAGAAGCCAACGTCCAGGGCGTGGAGTTGGATGCGGTCTGGGCGCTGACGGACGAGTTCACCGCAAGCCTGGCCTACAGCTACCAGGACGGCGACTCAAGCGATATACCGCCGGAAGCCGAGATTCCCGAAGGCACACCGCCCCAGGGTACGGTTCCCGAATCCTTCACCTTTGCCCTGGACTACGTCAGGCAGTTGGGAGCCGGTGAGTTCTACGCGCATGTCGATTATCTCTACAAGGACGAGTACTCGCTGGAGTTCATCGACAACAGCATCAACCAGTTCCGAGCTGAGGTGGATGGACAGATCAACGCCAACCTGGGCTATCGATCCGAAAACGGATGGGCAGTGCAGCTCTGGGGAATGAACCTGACCGATGAACTGATCCTGCTCTACGGACAGGATTTCTGGTTCAGCCTGTACGGCCCCTCACTCAATACCAACCCAGAGCTGTTTGAAGCGTCCTTTGGGCCGAGATACGCCGAACCGCGAACCTATGGTCTGACGTTCAGCTACGAGTTCTAAGCTTCGAACTTACGCGCTGATCGCCGAAGAAAAAAGCCCGCATCCCAAGGGAATGCGGGCCCGCGAGCTGGATCAGATCGTAGCGAGCGACCCTCTGGCCGCGGCGGCGGATCAGTTGCCGCTAACGATCGTAATGCCGAACAACGCGGTTGTGCCGCTCACTTCGTTCCCGACAACGATCAGCGGCTCGCCGTTGGGGCTGTCAGCGGCAGAGATAAAGCGGATTGACTCGGGGCCCAGATCACCGACGGCGCTGAAGTCGCCGGCATCCACGAGATCACCGATATCCACGCTGAAGTCGCGCGTATTGATGTACTGGATAAACTCGGCGGATTCGGGATTGCTGATGTCGTAGACCATGATGCCGCCAACGCGCTCGAGAGCAATGAAGGCGTAGGTCTTGCCATCGAGAACGGCGATCTCCACGGCTTCAGGCTCCGGGCCCTTGTCGTCGGAGCGATCGTCGCCTTCATTGTCGTCATTGCTGGCATTGAAGCCAGGCCCGACGCGCTGCGCGGTGATCGTTTCAAAGTCGTTGCCGCTGTCAAAGACCAGGGCGCCGGTGCTGCCGTTCCAGATGCTGAAGGAACGAGCTCCGTAGCTGTACAGCGCTTCATACACGCATCCCGGGCCGGGCTGGCCCGTGGTCGCGATGCTGTCGGTCGTGCAGCCGCTGACGCCCTGGTCAACAACAACCTTCACGCGACCCAGGTTGGCGTCGTCGAGCAAGGTCTCCGCATCCGCCGCGAAACGAGATAGGTTGGGAAGGTTCAGGGTCGCGCCCGCGTCGAGAAGATCTCCGGCGCGAATCTCGTCCAGGTAGTGGAAGCAATCACCGTCGTCGAAGTCGAAGCCACCCTGGGCGGTGCAATCGGCTTCGTCCGCCGCGTCCGTCAGGTACTCGCGGGCGTCGCCTTCGTTTGCTGTGACCAGGTAGGTCGTCCCGGCATACTCGTAGGTATCGAAACCATCGGGCATGAACAGGCCGCGAAGAGGCCAGGCCTGAATGTTGGTTCCGCCATCACGGTTGCTGGCGTCGAGTTCATTACCGAGGAGTCCGTGATCCTTGAAGCCGAGGCCGAGGACCGCCGTGATCTCACCGGCGGCAATGTCGACGATACCCACGGCGTTGTTCTCCTGCATCATCACGAATGCCGTGCTGCTGTCCGCGGATATGCCGATGTACTCCGGCTCAAGGTCCTGCGCCACGCTCTCGGCCTTGGCGGCGATGCGCACATTGGCGCCAAGCGTCTTGCTGCCGCCCTCGTTGAAGTCCATGAACGACGCCACTGTGACGTTCGCGGCAGTCACCGCTCCTTCGCCGCCGGAAACGTCGATCAGAGAAACGCTGCCCATGGGGTCCACGCTGTAATCGCCGTTGGGCTCGCCCTCGTTCGCGACCAGCACCGTATTGCCATCCGGCGTGTGGGTCACCATGTCCGGAAGTGCGCCGACCATCACGGCGCTGAGGAAGGTGCCATCGGTCTGATAAAACGCCACATACCCATTCGCCTGCCTGTCGCCCGCCTCAATGGCCGCCGCAAAGCTGTCTCCAGACACGGCCACGCTGTTGACCGCACCGAGCTCAGGCGCCACGGCGGCATCGCTCGCCGCGATGATGTCGGCCGCCACGTCGATCTCCGTTACCAGGGTGGGTACCGTGGGTGCGCTGATGTCGATCACATCGATCAGGCCTGAGTTGGCATTGACCGTGAAGACCTGGCGCGTAGCCGGATCGTAGTCGACGATCTCCGCGGCGGACTCGTCGAAATCCCCGGTGCCGAAGCGTCCCAGGAAGCTCAGCGAGATACGGCTGCTGCCGCCGTCCTGCCCTGCGGGCCCCGGAGGTCCTTCGGCGCCGGGCGGACCGGCGGGACCTGCCGGTCCCGGTGCACCGTCACTTCCGTCGTCACCCTCACAACCGATCAGCACCAGCGGTGCTGCGATGGCGAGGCCCAATGCAGTCTTGCGGAAACCCATTCCCTGTCTCCTGATCGTGGTTAGGATGGTGATGGAAGCCCGCGATGGTGTGGCAGAAAGGTGACAGAGCGGTGAAGGATTAGTGACGTTGTTGTTACAGCCAAGGATTGACCGAAAATAGGATGCGCAGCGCCGGAGTGCAAAACATTCTCGCAACCCGTGCCCGCGGGACAGCATCCCTCGATTGTCTATAGGATCTCGTACTGCGAGTTATTCCGCCCTGCCCTCACACATTACTAGGCAGACAAGCGCGCGGAGGGCAGCCCCACATAGTTCGCGCCGCCGCGGCGGCAGCGTTCCGCACAGCGGACCCGCGGAGGCCCCGCCCCCGATCAAGTACTTGCGTCTCCCAACCCTGTGGTAAGGAGGTAGTTCTCTATGAGCAAACCGATTAAAGCCTGGATAGGCGCTACCCTGTGTTGCTGGTCCGCAGCGGCCGTGGGACAGGACAAGCTCACCATCACCATCGAAATCGCCGAGGTCCACTGCGGCGTCAGTGGGAGGCCCATGGAAGTGTGTGAAGAGGCTGATGTGGCATTTCGCAGCAATATGATGGGCAAGGCCGTCAGCGACGTCCTTCAGCTCGCCACGTCGCGCTCGTCGATTCAGATAATGACATCAGCGGGGAGAAGCATAGACCATGAGCAGCCGGTGCCCGGCGGGACGATGAAGGTAGGCTTGGAGGTATCCGACGTTGAAAACAGTCGGGTGTTGATCGACGTCAGCTACCGCATCGATATGGACGACGATCAATCCACTGAAGGTTATACGCAGGTCCTTAGCACGCTCGACGATGAGCCCTTCCCTATAAGTGGCGGTACGACAACGTTCAAATCAGACGAGACGGATCAGATCGATAAGATCGTGCGAGTCATCATCCTGAAAGCCAAGCGCTCGTAAGGTAGAGCAGCCGCGCGCGACGGCGGCGCCGCTATCTATCCGTTCAGAACGAGATGCTTCGTTTCGCGCCGGTGGTTTGCTGGAGGGCAAATCCTGAAAAACACCCGCCTGGCATTGGCCGTGGCCAATCGACTACGGAGAGCCGTATCTTTCGACCCTTCAACTTCACGGCAGGCAGGCCATAACTCATTCCGACTTCATGTCATTGAAGGGAAGCGCTGAATGGGCTTTCAAGGTAAAGGGAGCGAAGTTGCTGGATGTCCGCGGCGTCGACGCCGACCCGCGCCTCCAGAAACGCCTCGATCGAGCCAAAATCCTGCTCAAGCTGATCCATGGCGAAGCGGAGATAGGGTACGCCCTTGTCCGTGAGCAAAGGGCTGGCTGGGGACACTTCACCGGATTCGCCAGAGTACCGCAGCATGACGGCGGCGAAAAAGTTGTCCTCGGCAGCGGCGACCAGATCGACATCTCCCCGTTCAATCACCGGCCGACGAAAACGAGTGGAGTTCAGGTAGTCCTGCATCACGACGTCCTTCGGAACCCCAAGAGCGAGAAGCAGAAGGGCTGAACTGATACCCGTCCGGTCCTGGCCTGCGGAACAGTTCACAGCGAGCGGTGCGTTACCCGCGACCAACTCAGCGAAAAAGAGCTTGAGCTGTGGCTCTAGCATGTAGGGTAAGGTCTTGTACATGTTGTGCATGGCGCTGGCCGAGGGTTGGCCATCCTCGCCCATGGCCCGCTTCATGAGCTCGCGCATGCTGTATTCATGGGCGACTACTTCCACACCTCGCTTAGTAGCCCAGTGATTGGGATACAGTTCGCGCTCCTCCGAGGAACGCAGATCCACCACGCGCTCAAAGCCAAACTGGTCGAGGTAATCCATGTCGTCTTCCGTGAGCGAGGTCATCACGCCCGAGCGAAACAGAAGGCCGCGCCGAACCCGCTGCCCGTCGGTGGTGAACAAACCACCCATGTCGCGGAAATTGGAACCACCTTCAAGCGGAAGCACGCGATCATAGGCCGCGCTGATGGTCGCTGGGACAGGCACGGGGCTGTCGGCCCTGGCGGCCGAAGAGAGGGCGCTAAGCTCCATCAGCAAAGCAAGCAGGAGAAATCCCCGGTACGGGCGAACGTTGTCGTGTCGTAAGGTAAACATTGCGTGCATTGATCCCCTCATCGCTGGTTGATCAGTAATTGATCCGCAAGCCGAACAGGTAATGACGACCGAAGCTCTCCGACTGGTTGATGGTCCCGTTACCCGCAAAGCGAACATCCGTCTCATCGGTGATGTTGTTGAAGTTGGCGTAGACGCTCGCATTCGCGCCGCCAAGTTCGATCGGGAGTTCATATTGGATAGTGGCGTCGAGGCGCTCCATGTCGCCCCAGACCTCCGATGGATCCTCGATCGGTGAGATCCACTCGTCCCGGTACTGATAGTTCAGACGAGCTGACAGACCGTAGTTCTCGTAGAACAAGGAAGCGTTGTAGATCGCATCCGAGGAACCGGGGAGGCCAAGAGTGTCGCCGCCTATGGTTTCGAATTCGCTGTCAATCAGCGTCACATTGATGCTGAACCCAAAGCCGGAGAGAGGCCCTTCGAAATAGTCGACGGCGGAGAACATCAGGTTCGCCTCCAGACCGGTGAGCTCTCCGTTGCTGCCGTTGGTGGTTGAGTTCAACAGCCACTGCTCGCCTGCCGCCGGGGGGAAGTAGATTCCGGCGTCCACCGTGGTTACATCCTCGTAGATGACGTTGTCGATGGTGCGGTAGAAGGCCCCCAGGGAAAAAATGCTCGCCGAAGCGAAGTACCACTCGAGAGATACATCGGCGCCAAAAGCTTCCTCGGGATCCAGGAAGGGATTGCCGCCATTGATTTCCTGCGCGGGCACGTCGACCGACGCGGAGGCACGCCATTCGTTGTAGGTAGGCCGGTTGACGCCGCTGGTTCCCGATAGACGAAGCTTCAAATCCTCTTGAAGGTCGATGTTCACGTGTAGCGAGGGCAGGACATTCAGGAAATCATCTTCAACGGAAAGGAAGCCCTCCCCGGTCGGCCCTTCGCTGGTGTAGTCGGTTTGCTCCAGACGAAGGCCATACACAATGTTGCCCCAGTCGAAGCGGGTGGTTGCCATCGCGTACACAGAGATAATGTCCTCATCGATGGCTACCAGCTGGTCGTCTTCTACTTCGATGGGGCCAACACCCCCCTGTGCTTCCCAGGCGTCGCGCAGGCCAACGTTGTCGTAGTAGGTGCCGCCGATCGTATTGGTGGTGTTCGAGTCCCAAAGGCGACCGGTGTCGAATTCACTGGGGTCGACGGGAAAGGCGAAGTCGAGGGTGAGTACCTGCGCGAAACCGTCCGATTCACGCTGATCAAACATCACACCCATCTCGACCGTACTGTCCCGACCGAAAAGCTCCATGTCTCTTGCGACGTCGAGCTTGTACTTCATCGCGTCGATGTTGAGTTCACTCGCGAAGTCCAGACCCAGCGTGGCCGCATACTCGATGGAGTTCAGCGGCTGGTCCAGAAAAAGTAACGGATCTTCCTGATCGCTTAGATCAAAGCTGCCCGTCGCTGTGCCGCCGACGCTCTGCGGCAGTGGCAGGCGAAGGAAGAATTCGGTCTCGGTGTAGTTGAGCCGTGCTTCGACGCGCCACTCGCCAAGCGCAAAGTCTGCCCCCAGGGTGTTGGTAAACGTCGAGTTTTCATAGACGCCGTCTTCCAGAAGACGCGAAACCACCATGGGCACATTGTTCAGCGCCACCCCCGGCTGGGGATTCGCCATGTCAAAGTCCCACTGGTTGCGCTCTTCCTCGTCGATGAACTCCGAATACAGAGTAGAGGCAAACACGGACTGCAAAGCGCCGGTACCGCGGTACTCGATCCGGCCGCCATAGGCGGAGTCTTCCCTGTCGACGAAATAGCTGCGGAAGTCGAGGTTGTTGACGATCAGTGTGCCGCTATCATCGCGCTCCAGCTCATATTCGCGGTTGTCGGTGACCTGGTCGCGGCGATTCTTTGAGTAGAAACCGACGATGCCAAAGGACTCGTTGGACCAGGAGCCGCGAATGCTGTTTCGCGAGACATCGCCGCCGCCGAGATCCTGTTCACCAAATCCCACGTCGAGGGCCAAGGAAGGTCCTTCCACGGCAAAGGGACTGAAGGTCTGAATATCGATGTATCCCGCGACGGACTCGCCCGGCATGCTGGGCAGAACGGCTTTGTTCGCGTTGATCTGGCTGGTGATGGTCGCGGGGAGACTGTCAAAGCGCGCAATGCGTCCGTTCTCGGCGCCTGGCACATCGATGCCGTCGAAGGCGATGCCGGTCCAGCGGAACGGAGCGCCGCGCATGTTCAGATAGCGAGCCTGACCCTGATCCCGCTCCACCGCGATACCCGGGAGGCGCGAGAGCGAGTCGGCGATGTTTTGATCCGGAAATCTGCCGATCGTGTCGGCTGAAACGACATCGACCACGTTGTCGGCAAAGCGCTTGGCATCGAGCGCAGCCTGCTGGCTGTCGCGAATGGGATTCGCCGTTACGATGACTTCCTCCACCCGACTGACATCGGACGAATCGTTGTCCTGCGCAGACGCGTAGGACCCAATCACGGCTGCAACGGCTACTGCGAGTGGACGATAGGTCATGGGGAGTTCTCCGGGAGCTCGGCTGCCGAAAAAGCTATTCCCGGGCGGTGACGCCCGGGTTAACGAACGGTTAACGATTTGTTGTGGTTATGTGTCCGCTACGTGACCGACCGGACTGGCGCCTCGCGGCTCATTGCCCAGCCTGGGCTCGCGCCAAACTTCGTCTTGGCGTTCAGCGACTGGAGCTTCCTGTCCGCGAGTAATCGGAGCCGCCTAAAAGCGTGTCTGTATGGGAACTGGCCAGACATCGCCTCAGTGTCGTGCGTCTGCAACGCGCAAAGGCCTATGCGTTTCCATCAAGCTCGATGGGTTCGATGAGTTCGATGAGTTCGATGAGTTCGATGAGTTCGATGAGTTCGATGGGTATGATCCTTGCTTTGCCTAACCGGAAGCACGTCAAATCATTGTGCGGAAGCTGTCGCTTGAATCCGTTCACCGGTCACGCAGCTTTTCCCTCGGTCGCTAGCCAGTTCGGAGAAAGCCTTATGCCATCTTGGAGTCGTCATCCAGTCAATCAACGAGTGAGTCGGATCACGCTAGCCGGTTTGTGTTGTGTGAGCTTCCTGGGATGTTCCGGCGAGTCCGATCCAGAGGTCACTCTTGCAGCGCAGCTGCAAACCGCTGAGTCCATGATTGACGCTTTTTACTCGTTTGACGCGGAGGTGTTGCGGCCCATGCTCGCTAACGCCGGTGAAGCCCAGGGCAGGATTCTCGGCTATCAGGGATGGGCGGAAGGCGGCAACTACATCGTCTTGGATAGGGCGCCCTGTGCACGAGCGGACAACAACAAGATCGATTGCGCGATCACAGTGCAAGATGATCCGGTGGTCGCCCTGGAAACCGGATTCCACGTCACTGACACATTCCATCTGACCTTCGAAGGCAGTGAGATTGTTAACGTTGAAACGAGCTCCAATGACCAGCCTATCTACTACGAAGCGAGAAAGTGGGTAGAAGAAAATCTGCCGGAGGTCATGGAAGGGCCCTGTCGTCGCGTAGACGGTTTACGCGTCACACCCGGTGACTGCGCCCGCGCGATGACTGACGGCTACGCCCAGTTCCTGAAAGCAAAGAAAGCGGCCGAAGCGGCTGGCAATGACAGCGTCTTCGTACCGGACGATTTCGAAGTGCCGCGACTGGTGGAGACGGAAAGCTTCAAACTCGTTCCCCTGGGCCCGGAGCTCGTCGACATCGACTATGCAGCGTACATGTCGTCCATTCAACATCTGCAGGCCACGTTCACACGCAGCACGGATTGGCCGCACGCCGACATCGATGACGAAGCCGCGATGCAGGATATGGTGAACGAACAGGGTCGTTTCGAGCGACGCGAATCCTTCGCCTACGGTGTTATCACCCCAGAAGGCGATCGAGAGCGTGGATGCATCTACGTGCGTCCGTCCCGGAAGCCGGGTTACGACGCTGAAGTCTCACTTTGGGTGACCAAGGCCGAATTCGATGAGGGCTTTGACGCCTCGCTCTACGAATGGGCCCAGGTCTGGATTGAAGAGAGCTGGCCCTTCGCCGCGGTGGCCTTCCCCGGACGCGCCATCTCCTGGGAGGAGTGGGACGCCATTTGAGTTGCGCCCCGCTGTTCCCCACACAGAAGCAGTGGATTGAAAATTCGCAATTACAGAAAACGTCGACAGCCGTACAAGCAGCGCGGTAAGGCCTCAGCCTGGTGTTTATCGAGGCCAGCGAACGACAGTCAGAGGCTCTTCAGCTTTTCGTCTGAGTAGAAGGCCAGGGCAAGCTGATCTTTGAGTGAGAGCGGTACGCACTTGCCGGCGCCAATCTGTCCCTCGCTAGCATCGGCGCAGTAGGTGCCGAAGACGCGATCCCAGATAATCAGCATGCAGCCGTAATTCGAATCCGACTGCCGGCGCTCGGCGGCGTGATGTACGTGGTGTTGCTGCGCCGTCGCAAAGACCCAGTCATACACCGGCAGAGATTTCAGCGGCAGGTTGGAGTGGTTCATAGTGCCATTCCAGATCCCGAACGCTCCGGCAACGGCCATCACGCCATCACTGGCTCCGAGCAGCGACAGGGCGATGGGAGTCCCCAGCATCAGAGCCGCCCACTCCAGGGGATGAGTGCGGTCGCCTCTCATACAGCCCATCTTGGTGATGTGGTGGTGCGTGGCGTGGATCCGCCACCAGAACAGCGATTCGTGCTGCGAGCGATGCAACCAGTAGTAGATAAAGGTGGACACCAGCATGACCAGCATGGCGCAGCCCAGGATGCCCGGGACTGTCGTGGGCGCGAGTTCCACACCCAGGGGAGTCATATCGCGAACAGCCTTAAAACCGTCGGCTATCGGCGTTTCATAGAAGTCTGAATAGAGTGGCACCCAGATCAAGCCGCCGGCGGCTAGCCAACCTGCGTCCTCGATCATCTCCTTAGGCTCCAGTAACCAATCTTCGCGCTTCGTCCAGATGCGTTCGGCAAAGATCATCAAGGGAATCGGTACGACGATCATGACCGCGGAAAACAGCTCGCGATGAAGCCAGTCATTGGCAACCATGAAGGCGACCAGGAGAGTGGAGCCCAGTACCAGGATCGGTTGCGGCAGCGCCCAAAGCCACTCGCTGCGCGTCCAGGTGCGCTCACCGTCGACTAGTCCTGGCGTCGCAACGCTGTCCATCTCTTGCCCGGCGTTGTGTGTCAGCTCACCCATTAACAACCGCTCCTTGTGAATTATTGCCTGCGATACGCGATCGCCGTTAGGGTGCAAGATCTACGCCACGTCAGTTCAGCTACACGTCACGAAAAAGGTGCGCGGGGGGATCAGCGCCGGTTTATAGACGAACAATTTTTCTTGCGCCGTTTCATGCACTTAGCGTGGCCCCGGCAGCGCGGCACTCCTACATAGCCCGCGCCCCGAAAAAACGCACCAAAAGTGCTCACTTGATCGCGAGCCGTCGGCACCGAATCCACCGCAAGAGTCCTAAAACTGTGCAGGCAGCAACGTTTGGCACCTCTGGCACGCGGGTTGCTTCGAACAGCGGGTTTCCAGACTCCGGCGCAGGATGCACGTATGCAGTACCGTTATCTCAGGCTCCTAAGAGCCGCCATGCGAGCCGTCTTGGTCGTTGCGCTTGGAGGCACGATGCTGGCGGCAAACTCCATGGCCCGACCGCTGGTGGTGGGCTACAGCGACTGGCCCGGCTGGGTTGCCTGGGAAATCGCCGTTGAGAAGGACTGGTTCGCGGAGGCCGGCGTTGAAGTCGAGTTTGAGTGGTTCGACTACGCCGCATCCATGGAGGCCTTCGCCGCCGGCCAGCTCGATGCGGTGACCATGACCAATGGCGATACGCTGGTCACCGGATCCACCGGTGCACAGTCCGTCATTATTCTCGTCGGAGACTACAGCAACGGAAACGACATGATCGTTGCCGCACCGGGCATAGCGTCGGTGGCGGAGCTCAAGGGCAAACGAATTGGTGTCGAGGTTGGCTTCGTCGGACATCTATTACTGCTTGATGCCCTGGAAAGCGTTGGTTTGACCGAGGCCGACGTCGAGCTGGTTAATGTACCCACGAACGAGACACCGCAGGTTCTGGCATCCCGGGATGTGGACGCCATCGTCGCCTGGCAGCCCAACTCCGGTCAGACTCTTGAGCGTGTGCCCGGTTCGACCGCGATCTATACATCGAGGGATCAGCCGGGTTTGATTTACGACGTGTTGGCAGTGGCGCCGCAAAGCCTGTACGGCAATCGCGACGCCTGGGGGAAAGTAATTGATGTCTGGTATCGCGTCGTGGACTACATACTCGATCCGACGACCCGGGACGACGCACTCTCGATCATGGCCGCCAGAGTAGGACTCTCACCCGAGGAGTACGCGCCGCTCCTCGACGGCACGAAACTGCTGACGCTCGAGGAGGCGAAGGGCCTTTTCAACGAGACCGACGGATTCGACTCCCTGCTGGGCTCGTCGCGAATCTCCGATGAATTCAATCGCAAGTATGAGGTCTACCGCGATCCTCAGGATCTCGACCGCTATATCGACGGCAGCCTCGTCCTCGAGAACTAGCGGGTCCGGACCAAAAACAGCCTCATGAGTTCGACGCCCTGGCTTGCGCCGCGGATCGCATTGTCGCCGCAGCGCGAGCGACTGCTGACCACCCTCTCCTTTTTGCTCCCTCTTCTGCTATGGGGGCTTGTGAGTTACACCCCGTTTATCTGGCACCCCAACGTCGAGATCATCGAGCCGGGCTCGGTGAGCTATTTTCGCGAAGGGATGCAGATCGAGCGCGAGGCTTTTCAGAAAGAGTCCGCGCAGCAGGCGTCGGAAGGTGGGGAACTGCCCGTGGGAATGCGCGTCAATCCGGTCTACCTGCCGGCTCCCCACGAGGTGGCGATCGCGTTTTACACCTCGTTCACGACGGAGCCCCGCCGGCGCAGCGAACAGTGGCTGCATGAGAGCCTGTGGCACAGCATCCAGATCATCTTCTGGGGATTCACCCTGTCGTCGTTGATTGGCGTTCCGCTGGGGGTGCTGTGTGGAACCTTCGCGGCCGTGTCGAAACTGCAGGAACCCTTTGTCGAGTTCTTTCGCTACCTGCCGGCCCCGGCTTTCGGAGCCCTGGCGGTGGCGATCCTTGGGATCTACGACGGCCCCAAGATCGCGATCATTTTCATTGGTACCTTTTTCCAGCAAGTTCTCGTTATCGCCAATACCACAAGGCAACTGGACATGGGGTTGCTCGAAGCGGCGCTGACCCTCGGAGCCAACCGAAGACAGCTGCTTTTCAAGGTCGTGATCCCGGGGATCCTGCCGCAGCTTTATAAAGATCAGAGGATTCTTCTCGGCTGGGCCTGGACCTATCTGATCGTCGCCGAGTTGATTGGCACCAGCTCGGGGATCACCTGGTTTATCACCCAGCAAGCGCGCTACCAGAACTTCGCCAACGTATTTGCCGCCATCATGATGATCGGCGTAATCGGTGTGATTTCTGACGTCCTGCTGGCAAAGTTGGGCCGCCGGCTCTTTCCCTGGCAGCGCGCCAGCCACAAGGCTTGATGCCGCGCTTCGTAGGTCACCATGAGCAAACTGACTCTTCCCAGCTATCTCGAACAAAGCGCAGCCGTTAAGGCGCGCTTCGACGAGATCAAGCAGCGCGAGGTCATCCTCGAGGTCAGACGGCTCGGCAAGGTTTTCGACACCAACAAGGGCCTGGTCACGGCGCTCGAGGATGTGAGCTTCAAAGTCCATCGACGCGAATTCGTTACCGTCATCGGGCCCTCCGGATGCGGCAAGTCGACGCTGATCCGCACTCTCGCCGGCCTTGAGTCCGCCTCCTCGGGGGAGGTGTTGCTGGACGGCGCACCAGTGACCGAACCCGGGCCGGATCGCGGCATGGTCTTTCAGGGGTACACCTTGTTTCCCTGGTTGACGGTCAAGCGAAACGTGATGTTCGGGCTGCTCAACCAAGGCATCGCAGCGCCCGAGGCGGAGGACGAAGCGCTTGAGTGGATCAGGCTGGTCGGGCTTGAAAAATTTGCGGACGCCTATCCCGATCAGCTTTCCGGTGGCATGAAGCAGCGCGTGGCGATCGCTCGTGCCCTGGCGGCCAAGCCAAGAATCCTCCTGATGGACGAGCCTTTCGGAGCGCTGGACGCGCAAACCCGCACCAGGATGCAGTCCTATCTCCTTGAGATCTGGAAGCACGTCGACATCACCATCCTGTTTATCACCCACGACCTGGACGAAGCCATCTATCTGGCCGACCGCATATTGGTCCTGGAGGCTCACCCGGGGAGGGTCAACGAGATCATCGAAGTACCGGTGTCGCGCCCGCGCACCGTGGAACAGTTTTTGGAGCCCGAATTTCTGGCGGCGAGACAGCGACTGGATGAGCTGATTCATCCACCAACCGAGGAAGGTGACGAAGACCTGCTCGACCTGGCGCGTCTAGCATCCGTAGGAGACGACATCAAACCGCAGGATTGAGCTGTCCCTGCGTGGCGAGGAAAAAGCTATGGCCGAAATATTCCCCGATCAGGAAATGATGTACGAGGACCGCATCAGAGGCGGCACTCATTGGTCCCTGCTGATGCGACGCGGCACGGTGCTGCGCCTCACCGACCTCAAGGGCGGCGCCAATGTCGGCATGTTGCTGTACAACCCCGCGGACAAGCTGGAGCGCTACAACGCGCCCGACACCCTGAAGTGCCAACACACCTTCAAGCTCACCAAGGGGCACTGTATCTATTCCGACATGGGTCGAATCTTCTGCTCCATCATTGAAGACTCCCTGGGATGGCACGACACCGTGGGCGGGAACCTCGGGGAGAAAAGGATGCACGAGAAGTACACCGTCAAATCCTATCAGGAAGCACGCAATTCCTGGACCCTGAGCGGCGAGCACTCTTTCCTCGTGGAATTGGGGAAATACGGCCTGGGCGAACGGGACCTCGCAGCCAACCTGAATTTCTTCAGCAAGGTAACGGTGGATGAAGAGGGAAAGATGAGCTTCGTCGAGAATCACAGCCCGGCCGGCGCGACCGTCGACCTGCGCTTCGAAATGGATACGCTGGTAATCCTGCACACCTGCCCTCACCCCATGAATCCGGCGCGAGAATACCCGCGCCAACCCGTCCAGTACCAGATCCGCAAGGCCGAACCCGTCGCGGATGATGACCTCTGCATGAATTCCCGGGACGAGAACATCCGCGGTTTTCAGAACAACGCGGTCTACCACCTGACCGGAGGCTACCAATGATCGTTACCAGCACGCTGATGCCGGAGGATGCGAGCTTTCGCGAGGTCGTATCTGCCGGTGACTACTGGATGGAGCCCCTCAAGGAGGGCCAGACCCTTCGCATTCTCGATCTCGAGGGCAACCAGGCGGCGGATACGCTGTTCTACAGCCTTGACGATCCCGCGGAGCGCTACTCCGCGATGGACACCATACGCGAGCAGGGCAACCTGTACCTTTCCGCGGGTACCACGCTGATGTCCAACCGATGCAATCCCATGCTCGACATCGTCGCAGATACCTGCGGACGTCACGACACCCTTGGCGGAGCCTGCGCCACCGAATCCAACACCGTGCGCTACGCGCTGGAAAAGAAAACCATGCACGCATGCCGCGACAGCTGGATGCGCGCGGTGAACGAGCGCACAGAGTTTGGCATGGGCAAGCAGGACATCACGCACAACATCAACTTCTTTATGAATGTGCCGGTAACCCCGGAAGGCGGCCTGACCTTCGAGGACGGTATCTCCGACGCCGGCAAATATGTGGATCTCAAGGCCCGCATGGACGTCATTGTGTTAATCAGCAACTGCCCGCAGCTGAACAATCCCTGCAACGCCTACAACCCCACTCCCATCGAGGTCCTGATCTGGGATGAGTAGTTAGCAATGTCCCAACGCGTGCGGCAGATCAAAAAGGTACTCATAGCGAATCGCGGCGCCATCGCGGTGCGCATTACCCGTACCCTTCAAGACATGGGGATTAGCGCCATTGCGATCTATGCGGACGCGGATCGTGAATCGCTGCACGTGCGCATCGCCGACGAAGCGCATTCCCTCGGCGGTGGTGCGGCCCGCGACACCTACCTGAACCAGGAAAAGATCATCGCCGTTGCCAAGGCGGCAGGCGCGGATGCGATTCATCCCGGATACGGTTTTCTCAGCGAAAACACCGGCTTCGTTGCGCTCTGCGCGCAGCATGAAATTGCGTTCCTCGGACCAACCGCGAGTCAGATCGAAGCCTTTGGTCTTAAGCACCGCGCCCGGGAGCTGGCGGAAGAGCAGCGCGTGCCCCTACTTCCGGGAACCGGTGTACTTTCCGGACCCGATGAAGCCGTGCGTCAGGCCGAGGACATCGGTTATCCGGTGATCCTCAAGAGCACGGCGGGAGGCGGTGGCATTGGCATGCAGCTGTGCTCGAACGCCGATGAGCTGCATAAGTCGTTTACCTCGGTTGCCCAACTCAGCGAAAACAACTTTTCCAACTCCGACCTGTTTCTGGAGAAGTTTGTTGCCAACGCCCGCCACATCGAGGTTCAGGTGTTTGGGGATGGACAGGGCGCCGCTGTCGTACTGGGCGAGAGAGACTGTTCTGCCCAGCGGCGCAATCAGAAAGTCATCGAGGAAACGCCGGCCCCCAACCTGACCGATGAGGTGCGCGGGGAGCTGCAAACTGTTGCCCTCAGGCTGCTGCGGGCGGTCAACTATCGCAGTGCCGGGACGGTCGAGTTCATCCTCGATGCCGATACCGGGCGCTTCTACTTCCTCGAAGTGAATACGCGACTGCAGGTGGAGCATGGCGTCACCGAGCTGGTCTATGCCGTCGATATCGTGGAATGGATGGTGCGCCTTGCCGCGGGCACCCTGGAGCCCCTCGAGAGGCTCGCAGCCGCTCTGCGCCCCCGAGGTCATGCGATACAGGCCCGCGTCTATGCGGAAGATCCCGCGAAGGAGTTTCAACCAAGCGCAGGCCTGCTGTCCGAGGTCAGCTTCCCCGCCCCGCGGGACGGTCTTCGAATCGATCACTGGATTGAATCGGGCATCGAGGTAAGTCCGTTCTACGATCCCATGCTCGCCAAGATGCTGGTCTTAGCCGACGACAGGGATCAGGCGCTTGCCGAGCTCAAGCGCAGCCTTGCGGCCACAACCATCTATGGCATCGAGACCAACCTCGATTATCTGCAGGCTCTCCTGGGCTCGACCCCTCTTTTGACGGGCGGATACTTCACCAAGACGCTTGCCGGCTTCGAGTATCACAAGCACGCCGTCGAGGTGCTCGCCCCGGGCACCATGACGACCGTGCAGGACTATCCAGGCCGGACAGGCTACTGGGACGTTGGCGTACCTCCGTCCGGGCCCTTCGACAGCCTCAGCTTCCGCCTCGGAAACCGCATACTCGAAAATCCGGTGGAAGCCGCGGGACTCGAACTGACCCTGGACGGACCGACCCTTCGTTTCCTGTCCGACACAAGCATTGCTTTGACCGGGGCTGAGATGTCCGCGCAGCTTGACGGAACCGAGATACCCTTCTGGTCCCCAATTGACGTGAAGTGCGGTCAGACCCTAACCATAGGCAGGATCAAGGCGGCGGGCGCTCGCGCCTATTTGCTCGTCGCCGGAGGCATTCAGTGCCCGGACTACCTCGGCGCCAGAGCAACGTTCACCCTGGGACGATTTGGCGGTCACGTGGGTCGGGCCTTGCGCACGGGAGACGTCCTGCATCTCGGAGTTTCTTCAGCCGAGGCTGTCACGCCGTCGCCGAAGCTGCCACCGCAGCTGATTCCAGGCATCGGCAGAGAGTGGACCCTGCATGTGATACCCGGCCCCCATGCCGCGCCGGATTTCTTCAGTGCCGACTACATTGAGCGCTTCTTCGATCAAGACTGGGAAGTCCACTACAACTCGAGCCGCACCGGTGTGCGGCTCATTGGCCCCAAACCAGAGTGGGCGCGCAGCAGCGGTGGCGAGGCGGGCATGCATCCGTCGAACATCCACGACAATGCCTACGCCTTTGGCACCGTGGACTTCACCGGTGATATGCCGGTAATTCTCGGGCCGGACGGCCCTTCACTGGGTGGCTTCGTTTGTCCGGCCACGGTCATCAGCGCGGACTTGTGGAAAATCGGACAACTGGCGGCCGGGGATTGCGTCAGGTTTGTTGCAGTGAGCAGAGAGTCGGCGGTGGCCGAGCTGGATCGTTTGCGGCATCAGCTAGAGCGACTTGAAGACGTAGAAGCGAAGCTTGTGGTCACGGAGAATCACTCGCCGGAGATCGTGCACCTGTCCCTGGATGAGCTCGAAATCTCCGTGCGTCGCAGTGGCGACAGTTGGCTGCTGGTCGAGTTCGGAGACATGGTTCTGGACATCGAACTGCGATTTCTCGCCCACAGGCTGATGCTGGCAATGCAGGACGCCAGCATCCCCGGCGTCAGGGAGCTGACTCCCGGTATTCGCAGCCTCCAGATTCACTTTGATCCCCTGGTGGTTGCAGACGAAGAGCTTCTGGAGAGACTGCGCGCTCTGGTCGCGGGGTTGGCGGCCTCTGACGACGTCTCGGTGCCCTCCAGAGCGGTGCGTCTGCCCCTGTCCTGGGATGACGAACAGTGCCGGCTTGCCATTGAGAAGTACGACCAGGTTGTCCGTAAGGACGCGCCCTGGTTCCCCTCAAATATTGAGTTCATTCGCCGCATCAACGGGCTTGAGTCCATCGACGATGTGAAGCGCATCGTGTTCGGCGCAAGCTACCTGGTCATGGGTCTCGGCGATGTCTATCTGGGGGCGCCGGTAGCGACGCCCGTGGATCCGAGGCACCGTCTCGTGACCACCAAGTACAACCCGGCCCGAACCTGGACCGCAGAAAACTCCGTGGGCATTGGCGGCTCCTATCTCTGCATCTACGGCATGGAAGGACCGGGCGGCTACCAGTTCATTGGACGCACCCTCCAGATGTGGAACCGCTATCGTCAGACTGCCGAGTTCAGCCAACCGTGGTTGCTCAGGTTCTTCGACCAGATACAGTTTTACCCCGTGGATGGGGACGAACTCCTCCGCATCCGCGAGCGCTTTCCCAGCGGGTCTTATCCTATCGAGATCGAAGAGACACGTTTCAGCCTCGCCGAGTACAAGAGCCTGCTTCATGAAAACGCCGAGTCGATAAAGCATTTCAAGCACAGTCAGCAGCGAGCCTTTGACGAGGAGCTGGAGAACTGGAAGAAATCAGGACAGTTCTCTTTTGAGGAGCGAGTTCCGGAGAGTGAACCCGAGCTAGACGCAGTCCCCGAAGGTTTGCAGGTGGTGGATAGCCCCGTGGCCGGCAGCGTCTGGAAACTGGAGGTCTCGGAAGGCAGCGACGTCAGCGAGGGCGAAACCCTGATGATTCTGGAGTCCATGAAAATGGAGATCGAAGTGCAGGCGCCCTGCGCGGGCCGAGTGCACACAACATTGAAGACAGCGGGTTCCCTGGTACAAGCGGGCGTTCCCCTGGTGTTCATCGAGGCCGAAGCATGATTCCCGAGAACTTCGTGCCTCATTTTGAGGCTGTGACTGATCTGTACCGAGACGGAACCTGCACAGTCCGGGAGC
Organism: Pseudomonadota bacterium; assembly: GCA_039818725.1. Classification (GTDB taxonomy): domain Bacteria; phylum Pseudomonadota; class Gammaproteobacteria; order Pseudomonadales; family Halieaceae; genus Congregibacter. The sequence continues at coordinate 31,823 of JBCBTK010000009.1, read as the reverse complement.
TCGTCTCGCAGCTGATGGACAGAGCCGATCAGTACGCCGACCACAACATCTGGATCAGGCGACTGACGCTGCCAGAGCTTGAACCCTATCTGCAAAGACTCGAAGCCAGCTCGCCAGACGAGATGCCCCTCTACGGGGTGCCCTTCGCTATCAAGGACAACATCGATCTGGAACGGGTGGAAACAACGGCGGCCTGCCCGGAGTTCACGTACTTGCCGGAGAAGTCTGCGTTCATCGTGCAACGGCTCATCGACGCCGGCGCCGTACCCCTGGGCAAAACCAACATGGACCAGTTCGCGACGGGACTGGTGGGCACCCGATCGCCTGCACCCTGGGGGCCGTGCAAGAACGCCTTCGATCCCGCGGTCATCTCTGGGGGCTCTAGCGCAGGCTCGGCTGTGGCAGTAGCGCTGGGTCTGGTGTCGTTCTCCCTGGGCACGGACACCGCGGGCTCCGGCCGTGTTCCGGCGATGCTCAACAACATCTATGGCCTCAAACCAAGCCGCGGACTGCTCAGCATGTCCGGGATCATGCCGGCCTGCCGGACGCTGGACTGCCCCAGCATATTTGCGCTCTGTGCTGCCGATGCGCAGAGCGTGTTCTCCGTAGCCGCGGTCTCCGATGACAGTGATCCCTATTCCAGGCCAAACCCATTCAGCAACACGGCGCGCTTCTTCGGAGAAACCGCGCAGCACCCAGTTATCGGAATACCAGCGCAAGATCAGCTCGAGTTTTTCGGTGAGCACTCAGCAGCGACCTTATTCGATGAGGCAGTCCAAGCCTGGGAAGAGTTGGGTGCCGAGATCGTCGAAGTTGATTTCGAACCGTTGTTGAAGGCCGCAAAGCTGCTGTACGACGGGCCCTGGGTGGCGGAGCGATACGCGGCCCTGGAGTCGATTCTTCGGTCTCAGCCGCATGCTGTTCACGAGGTGGTGCGAGGGATCGTCGAGAGCGCTACAGGCAAAGACGCGGTGGACGCCTTCAAGGCCGAGTACGAATTGCAGGAGTACCGCGCCGCTGCGGACAAGCTGTTCCAGCGCATAGATTTTCTGCTCAGCCCGACAGCACCGCGGAGCTATCTCATCGACGAGCTTCTGCAAAACCCGGTCGAGCTCAACTCCAACATGGGTTACTACACCAATTACATGAACCTTCTGGACCTGTGCGGACTGGCGCTGCCGGCGGGGTTCATGGCCAACGGCATACCCTTTGGCGTCACCCTCGTAGCGCCCCGGTGCCGCGAAACCGCCCTCCTCAATCACTCCGTAAATTGGGAAAGGCAGCAAGGACTCCCGATGGGTGCCTCAAGCAAGGTGTATCACGCCGAGTCGACGCCCGCCGCCGTTCCCGTCGGCCAACAGATTCAGGTCGCGGTATGTGGTGCCCATTTGAAAGGCATGCCCCTGAACTGGCAATTGGCGGAACGTGGAGCCCAGCTTGTTTCAGAGACGGAGACCAGCGAGAACTATCGTTTTTACGCGCTTAAGGGAGGCCCGGTAAAGCGCCCGGGACTCGTGCGCGACGAACAAAACGGCTGCCGCATCAAAGTCGAGGTGTGGTCTCTTCCTGCCCAGGAATTCGGAAGCTTTGTTGCCGCCATTCCTTATCCGCTGGGGATCGGCAAGCTTGAATTGGAAAGTGGGGAGTGGGTGAGTGGCTTCATTTGTGAGGGTTTAGGTATCCAAGGCGCCGAGGACATCTCCGCAATGGAGTCTTGGCGCACATACATCAAGAGCCTATCCGACTGAATTACGACGGGCGCTACGATTATGCGACAAGTCAGGTGCGAAAGCTGATCGCGCTTTGCTCACTCACGAAGATGAGATCGAGAGTGCTTACAGCCGTAGAGCGCCTCCTACCTGCAGGGCCCAGTCACGCAAGTGCTCCTAGAACGCGGTCCGGCGTGAGCGGCAGATGGCGAATGCGTCGGTTCGTAAGTGCAAAGAATGCGTTCGCCACGGCGGGCGCGATCAGCGGATTCCCGGCTTCGCCAATCTGTGTCGGCTTTTCGTGATTCTCCGCCAGATGGACCTCCACTTGCGGCGCCATATTGTGACGTAGGATCGCGTAGTTGTAGAAGTTCTCCTGGTCGACCTCGCCGTTGGTTATGGTCACCCGCTCGAAGAGCGCACTGCTTACCCCCCACAGCACACCACCTTCAATCTGATTCAAGGCATTGTTTGGAGAGACAATCTGCCCCGCGTCTACGGCAATCCACACGTGATGAACCTGAATCGCACCCGAATCTCTGTTTAGGGAAATCTCTACAATTCCCGCGGCCTGCGTGTATCCGTAGCCGGCAAACGCAAACCCGCGTGCCCGGCCTTCCGATACGGGCACTGCTTTTGTCATCATCTCTACGCGATCGATCAGTGCAGTTCCACGCGGGTTTTTGTGCATTACCGAACGCCGAAAATCCAAGGCGTCGATTCCCACGGCCGTGGCAATCTCATCGATAAAGGCCTCCGCCGCGAAGCTGGTGTACGAAGCGCCAATGCCGCGCCAGGGCAGGATGCGCGCCTGGCGTTCGGTTTTTACGTGCTCCGCAAGAAAGTCGGGGATGTCGTAGAACTGGTTCTCGGCACCGCGCATTGTGACGATATCCTTGGGCTTCACCTGATCCCAGCGGATCGGATTGAAGTATTCGATCACCGAGGGAGTCGCCACCCGATGGTGCCAGGCGGCAAGCCTCCCATCCTCATCGATGCCTGCCCTCAGTTGCTGTGCCACGGCGGGTCGGAATGCGCCGAACTTGAGATCATCGGGGCGAGTCCACACGACCTTTACGGGACGCTTTGCTGCCTTTGAGCAGAGAAGTGCGTCGCGGAGGTAGTTTTGCATGAGTTCGGTACGTCGACCGAAGCCGCCACCCATCGTCATCATGTTTAGCTTGATACGATCCGGCGTCGTGCCAAGCACCTCGGTGGCAGTCCGGGTGCTCCAGCTCTGCGTTTGCGTACCGACCCAGATTTCAGCACCTTTCCCGTCCGCCTCTACAGCAGCGACAGCGGCTATCGGTTCCAGTTGCGCGTGATAGGCGTAATCGGACGTGTAGACCGCATCAAAGGTTCGCTTTGCGGCTGCCAGTCCAGCCCTTGCATCACCTTCGGAACGCCATGCGGCACCGGGGGCATCGCCTTCAGCCGCCTTCTGGTAGGCGTCGATCGTGTCAGCACTGCTGAAGTTTCTGAACCGTGAGGTGTTCGACCAGCCGATCTCAAGCCGTTCCCTTCCCGCAAGTGAGGCGTGAAGGGTCTTCGCGATAACGGCGACGCCATCCGGCAAGGCCACCACATCAATGACATCGCGCGTGGCTCGAGTCTTTTTGTCATCCAGCGCGGTGACCGTTTCACCCTCAACAGGGCTGCGTTGCACGGTCGCATAGAGCATTCCCGGGACGCGAACATCCATCGCATAGCGGGCCTTTCCGGTTGACTTCGCCGGTATGTCTCGACGCGGGACGCTGCGTCCGATCAAGGTGTAGTGCTCGGGGGACTTCAGAACGGCCGGAGCAGGGAGCGATGTCTCAGCAAAGCCCGCCAGTCCCACGACCTCACCATAGGACATACTTCGACCGGACTCTGGATGGATTACTCGACTTTCCCTGGTGTCCAGAGAAGCGCTATCCACCGACCACTCGTTAGCGGCACTCTCCCTGACCATCTCCCGCAGCGTTGCACCGGCGTGACGCAGCACGGAATAGTACCCATAGATTGCTGAACTGCCAGCGGTATACAGAATTTTCCCGAAGGCGGGATTACCGAAACGACGATCATCCTCGTTCAGCTGGTGAATCGAGACCTGCTCCCAATCGGCATCGAGTTCATCGGCCAGTATCTGGGGCAGCCCTGTTTCACTGCCCTGCCCCATTTCGGTGGACGGAAACAAGATGTGCACGGTGTTGTCCGGCCGGATCTCTACCCACCCCGCGAAAGCGTCCTCCGTATCTTCACTTGCGTAAGCCGTCATGCGCACGCCGCCCGCGGTCATCGCGATCGCCGCAACGGCGCCGGACTTAAGGAAAACGCGTCTGGAAAACTCGACAGGCGCACTCATGACGACATCTCGGAGGCAGCACGCTGGACCGCTTTGACAATCCGGTTATAGGTGCCACAACGACACAAGTTGGTGCTCATAGACGACCGGATCTCTTCTTCCGAAGGAGACGGGTTCGAATCCAGCAACGCCGCTGCGCGCATAATTTGACCCGACTGGCAGTAACCGCACTGTGGCACCTGCTCCTCGATCCAGGCTTTCTGCAAGGGGTGGTCCCCCTGATCACTCAGTCCTTCAATCGTCGTAATGCTCCGTCCGGCCACAGCCGCGAGGGGCATCTGGCAGGAAAAGGCAGGCCCGCCCTCCAGATGGACCATGCAGGCGCCACACATGGCTGCACCACAACCGTACTTGGTGCCGGTTAACCCCAGTTCTTCCCGAAGAAAGAAAAGCAGCAAGGTATCCGGGTCGGCTTCGGTTTCTACTCGCTCGCCGTTGAGCACGAAAGAAATCACTGTTTGCTAGTCTCCGGGTCGGGAATGTATTTCTGCAGGCTTTAGGCCAGGCCCTGCTCTTTAAGTGCCATGCCTGGGTTTCATCGCTTCACTGGGCGAACTCATCGTCGCCATCGATCAGGAAGTGATGGCTGATCGAACCGGCCAGGCGCGCTTTCAGGAACGGCTGATACTCCGAATCATTCATAAACGCTCGGCCCGCATCCCCGTCAGGCCACCTGATAACGACAAACGCGGCAGGATCGTCACCCTCGCCCTCCAGGCGCTCATAGTTCATGGTCCTGGCGAGGTATTCGCCACCGTGCTTCGCAACGATCGCAGCTACAGACTCGACGTAGCTGGGGATCCAGTCTTCTGAAGTTGGCGTTGAGTGGATTACAGAATAGAAAGGCATCTTCGGGTCGCTCCAACTGGCGAGTGATACGCAGATTGAAGCCCCAGAGGGCTCCGACGAACGCGACGTCCGCTGATACCTATGCTCCGCTAGGGGGCGAGTTAGTTCACGCGAGTAATTCTGCTGCGCGCGTAAGTAAAGCTAACGCAGCCGATGATTGATAGCAGGATTCGCAAAGATATTCGCCTGGTTGGACTGGTTGACGTCTTCGATCCTGTCCAGGATCCAGTCTCTGAACTGTGCGGCCGGAGAACCGGTCTGAATGGATCGTTTCCATACAAGTTTGATTCCGGTGCCCTGGGGCACAAGAGGTCCGAAGGGACAAACGAGGCGTCCAGACTGCAGCAGCATGGAACTCACGCCAACTCCTCCGAGAAAGACTCCGATGTCATTGAGCGCGGCATCGTAGATTTGCTCGTAGTGAGGACCAAAACTGGTGATCTCCTGCTCGGGACCAAGCTCCATTCCCGCCGCGGCGAACCAGTCCGCCCATAGTGGAATAGCCGGCATGGTGTCTGGGTAGACGCGTTCCAGGAGCACTGCGCGGGAGAGGTCCTCCGGCTTTTCGATGCTATGCGCCCGAAGGTAATCGGGCGACGCCATTGGCGCCTGGTACTCCCAGTAGCTGTCTGAACTCTCCGTGCCGGCTACCTCCGCGGAGGGAAGAACGATCCCGATTTCGGCGTTTTCCTCGTCAAACAGGCGTGTATCCAGGCCCAGCTGAAAGCGAACATTGATGTGGGGGTGCTCGCGCTTGAAGCCGCATAAGCGCGGCCCGATGAACTTGTTGAAAAACATTGGGGCCGTGACAACGATGAGTTCGCTTTGCACGCTTCGAGCTCGGATACTCCTGACTGTGGACCTCATCTCGCGCACGGCGGAGGTCATGCAGTCGCTAAGGGTCCTTCCATCCTTGGTAAGGACTATCTGGTTGTGTTCTCTCACAAACAGATTGACCGACAAGGATTCCTCGAGCTTCTTGATGTGCTGACTAACGGCTGCAGGAGTGACGCAAAGCTCCTCCGCAGCAAGCTTTATCGAGAGCAGGCGCGCGGCGGCTTCGAAGGCGCGAAGAGCATTCATCGGGGGTAGGCGATCGGAAACGAGTCGCGATATCCGAGGTGTGGGGCTGGCGGCGGTCAAGGTGTGTCACTCCCCGGGCTTTCTGCCGTGGCGATTGGCAAGTTCACTGATGCGGATGAATACGACTGTTAGCTCGGATCTGGATGCGTTGCATATCGGGATGACTCGCGCCCCGGCCAGTTAAGCCTATCTAACGCCAACTAAAGAACTAATAGCGTGCGTCCGGCCTGCCGACGGCGCAGCATGGTTCCATCGAAACGCGGCGTGCCGCCGCGCGCAAGATTGGGAACTCAGATATGAAAGCCAAGGTGCGAAAAGCTGACGAGCGCGGGATCGCCGACTTCGGATGGCTCAAGAGCGCTCACACCTTTTCCTTTGGCCGCTACTACGACTCGCGCCATATGGGTTTTGGCGTTCTGCGCGTGGTCAATGAAGACCGCGTGGAGCCCGGCGAGGGTTTCGAAACGCACAGCCACAAAGACATGGAGATCCTGTCCTACGTTGTCGAAGGCGAGCTCGAGCACAAGGATGACATCGGGAATGGCTCAATCATCCGGCGCGGAGATTTACAGCGCATGTCTGCCGGCACGGGCGTCACCCACAGCGAGTACAACGCGTCCCAGACGGACCCTGTCCACTTCCTTCAAATCTGGATCGTTCCGGAACAGCGTGGCATTGCACCGGGCTATGAACAGCGTCACTTCCCGCTCGAAGATCGCCGCGGAAAGCTTCAACTACTGGCTTCCCGTGATGGCCGACTGGGGTCCGTCTCTATGGCTCAGGACGTGAGCATCTACTCGACGATTTTGAGCGCAGGCGAAACCGTAACCACACCCCTTCGCCCGGATCGCGCCGCATGGATTCAGGTCGTGAAAGGCGCGGTATCGGTGAATTCCGAACAGCTTGGAGCTGGTGATGGCATGGCGGTGACCGATGCGAACGCCATTCACCTTGCGCACGCCAGCGCGGCCGAAGTGCTGATATTTGACCTACCTACAGTAGCGTGAGGAAACATCACGCCTGTTTTTTTACAACCCGGCATATGCCATCAATCGCTCCGATAAGGAGCAAAACCTAAGGAGAGTCCCCCGTGAAAGAACCCACTCTGCTCACCCCGGATAACTGCCAGCTGATCATCATCGATCACCAGCCGCAGATGGCCTTCGGCGTGCAGTCCATCGACCGCCAGACCCTCAAGAACAACGTGGTCGCCCTGGCCAAAGCCGCCAAGCTTTACGACATTCCCACCACCATTACGACCGTGGAGACGACCTCGTTCTCCGGTTACACCTATCCGGAGATTCTTGAAGTGTTCCCCGAGAAAACGCTTCTGGAGCGAACCTCCATGAACTCCTGGGACGACCAGAAGGTCCGCGATGCGCTGGCCGCCAACGGCCAGAAAAACGTCATCGTCGCTGGCCTCTGGACCGGTGTGTGCAACAACGGCTTCGCATTCGCGGCCATGGAAGAAGGCGGCTACAACATCTTCATGGTGGCCGACGCCTCGGGTGATGTCTCTGTAGACGCCCACAAGTACTCCATGGACCGCATGGTCCAGGCCGGCGTTGTCCCGATGACGACGCTGCAGACGATGCTGGAGTGGCAGCGTGACTGGGCGCGCCGCGACACCTACGACGGCTGCATGGACATCGTGAAGGAGCACTTCGGTGCCTACGGCATGGGCGTGGACTACGCCTACACGATGGTGCACAAGGCGCCGGAGCGCGTGGAGCACGGGCCCGTCGAGGACCCAATCGCCGCCTGAGCGCGTCGCGCACCTGAAAGACTGGCGCCCCAGCAAGGGCGCCGGTCCCTCACACCTCAAAGTCCATCGCACGTCAGTGTCTTTGCGATCAGAAAACGTCGCACGCCAAACGCGATCTACCCACCCACCGGTAAGCTGCTCGGAGAATCCAAATGTTCAATCGTCACTCGCTGGGCTCAGTGTCGATTGCGTTGCTGCTGTTTGCAGTACCTCCTGCGTGGTCCGCGGACCCGGCTTTCAAGTTCTTCCGCTGGGATGAGGACTACCGGGCGCTGTCGGGTGTCCAGGACCTGAGCTTCTATGACCGACTGAAGTTCACAGAGCTAACGGATTCCATGTACCTGTCATTCGGCGGGGGTATCCGAGAGCGATTGAATTACTACCAGAACGATCTCTTCGGTTTGACAACAAACAATGACGGCAACCTCCTCTTATCCCGACTTCTTGTGCATGGCGACCTGCATTTGAACGAAAACGCCAGGCTCTTTGTTGAGCTGGGCGGTCACTACACGCGGGAAGACGGAATCGCACCGGGGCCGTTTGACGAAGACGAAGTAGATGTTACGCAGGCTTTCGTTGACCTATCGGCTTCCAACACAACGGTGCGCCTTGGACGCCAGGAAATGAGCCTCGGGTCGACGCGCCTTGTGGGTGTTCGAGACGGCCCCAATGTGCGGCGGGCTTTCGATGGCGTTCGGATTGATTCGAGCTGGAAGGCTGTTGACCTGCGTCTCTTTGCCTTGCAGGAAGTACGTGTGCTCGATGGATCGTGGGACAACGAAAGCAATGCCGGTGAGGAACTTTGGGGAGCCTACGGCTCCTTGGAATCGAGCATCAGTCGTTTCGATATCTACTATCTCGGGCTAAATAGAGACGCCGCCAGCTATGCGCAAGGCCGTGCGGACGAGACCCGGCACTCCTTCGGAGTTCGCGCGTACGGACAGCGCGGAGCCTGGGACTGGGACTATGAAGCGATCTATCAGGGCGGGAGCTTTGGAGACGCTGACATTCGTGCATGGACGGCCGCAACTGTCACTGGCTTCAGTCTCGACGAGCTTCCGTGGAAACCGCGTCTTGCTTTGAGCGCGAACATCGCCAGCGGCGATGACGATCTCGAGGACGGGACGCTTGGGACCTTCAATCCACTGTATCCAAATCTCATGTACTTCGAGGAAGCCGCCATCCTCGCGCCCCAGAACTTCACGAATCTCGAACCCGAAATCACCGTGTATCCAAGCGATCGATTGTCCATCTCCTTCGACTGGGATTTCTTCTGGAGACTGGAGCGAGAAGATGCCGTGTATGTCCGTGGTCTCAGGCCGCTGACCGGAACACAGGGAACAAGCGAAAGATTTGTGACACATGTTCCCTCCCTAAGTATTGATTACGAGATCAATCGGTACCTTGCCGTAAACCTTAGCTATAGCCGGTTTTTCGCTGGAGACGTGATCGACGATGCCGGTGGAACAGACATTGACTTCCTCAAACTGGAAGCTCAGCTGACGTTCTAAATCCCGCTTCGATGGACAGCTGTCCGACAGTGGGCAGGCAAGCCACCAGTGCGATGAATCCAGAACCGGATATTCACGTCTTGCTTGAGACGCGAAGGCGACTCGTACCAAGAAACCAGGAGCAACTAGATGGCCGAACGAGTGACAGAAAAGGAGGCCGTGGCAGCGGTTATCACGCACGATGTTTGTCCGCACCACCATGAAGCCTATGAAGCGTGGCTAAGCGAGATATCCAGTGTGGGAAGGACGTTCCCGGGTTACATGAGGGCCGATTTCTACCGCCCGCTGAAAGACAGCCTGGAGCCACACCAGGTTGTGCTTACCTTTGAAACCTCCGAACAACTCCAAAACTGGCTTGGCTCGGAGGAGCGGGCAGCGTTGCTGGAAAAGGCGTCGCACCTGATCGAGAAGGAGACCCGATCCCAGCATCGAGGGGAACTGCAACAGTTGGTGGGGGTAGAGGCTCCGACCAGCGCGCCGAAGTACAAGATGGTCCTGCTTACCTGGCTTGGCGTGACGATACTGACGTCCCTTTCAGGATTGTTGGTGGAGCCCTTCCTGCAGGATGTTGCTTACCTGTCTGCAAGGGCCATCGTGGCGGGCGTCGTGGTGCTGCTCCTTGCCTATGGGCTTCTTCCCGTGCTGACCCGACTGTTTCGATGGTGGTTACGCTAGTGTCGACCCTATGTCGAATCAGATCACGGGTCCATTTGTGGTTAGCCCCGATCGCGAGAACCGTTAAGAGCGCATCTCTTTCAGCACTGCTTGTCGTGACTATTGTCGAACTATGCTATGCCGATGATCGAGTGGAGTCTCCGTTTGCACACCGTCGGCATGGTCCACATCATTTATCTTTGTTTCTGGGTGGAACGGACAACAGCGAGTTCAGTGCTGCGCCGACCGGCGGCATCGACTACGAGTATCGTGTCACGGACTTACTGGGTGTTGGCGTGGTCGCCGAGCACGCTGGAGGAAGCTACGACGCTACCACCCTACTCGCCGTGGCTGACCTGCATCCGATGCGCCGAGGACCGATCTTCCAGCTTGGACTTGGGGCTGAAACGAGCGATCAGCACGATGTTTTTGTCGCCAGAGTGGGAGTGCTGTTTGAATTCGAATTTGACGCGTTTACGGTGTCGCCTCAGCTGCATTGGGACTACCACGATGGCATCGAGAACGCGTTCGTATTTGGTCTTGCGTTTGGGTTCGCGTTCTAGACCGGAATACGCCAAAAGCCCGATGTCGTGCATGAGTTCAGGCAGAATCCTACGTCGCAAACGGGTATCTATACGTCAACGAAACGAAGACGGTCGCGAAGCACGCCTGCCGCCGCGAGCTTCATCGACTATCACTAGAGCGTCACCGACTGATCGCTCCCCGGTCGCATCGCTTGGCTTACCCGTCAGTTCACCATGAACAACCATTGCTGATGACCCTCCACCATCGAGGTTGATGGCTCGTGCGGCACCTAGGGCTCGGAGTAGCCCGGATAGCTCCGAAATTGTCAGCCCCGTGGAGTAGCCTTCTTGACGACCGTAAACGACAAGCAGAATGAGTTCACCACGCGACGTTACCCCGGCGGCTGTCCGTGGGTGTCGCCGATTGATCCATCCTTGGTAGAAGGCGTGGCGGCCCGGACCGTAGGGAGCGCCGGCCTCAATGGCATCATCGTCGTCGGACGTGAGCGTGGCATCGGCTTTGGCTGGACCGAAAGCCGACCAGCCCTCGCTGACATGGTGATCAACACCAACGATGGTCTCATGTACCAGCGTAGGGCCGCCGCCCGTAAGGTACACGCCGGGTTTGAGCGGGACTCTCCTATCCGTGGCGAAGATCTCATGCTCGACTCGCGCTTGTTTACGAGCTTCACAGGCATCCGCAAGGATTGAGACAAAATCCCCCGTACCACTCACGGCCTGTTCACCGCGCCCAAGCTTGGACGGTGCCTTCGCATGACATGCCACAACCAATCCCTGGCTATCGATCAACATGACGAGTCCGGCCTCGAACAACAGGCCTTCGCTCGCGTGATGGTCGTAGGCGATGAGCTCTGATTTCCGGGCACAAACCACATCGTGAGACGCCACAACTGGACCGTGCTTGCTATCAAAGCCGCAGTTCAGAATGCGTCCCGGAGGTCGATTCAAACCTGTCAGTCTCAGTCGGTGCTCGCCAAGTTCGAGAACAGATTCGCTTCGGACATCTCGCAGAACGTCGAAGACAGGCCGTCTCCCGGAATTGTCGATGAGCAAAGCTGGGCGTCCCGACACACTCTCACTAACGAGCCTGCCATCGAGCACGAGCAAGCCGGCTGGATCTCCGGGCCGACCCACTGAGGATTTCCACGCAAAAAACCCTCCATTCACTGCGGCGATGGCGCCAAGTTGTCGAGCGGTTTCGGTAACCAAGCCCGGCTCACCCACGTCTCCCGCCGTCGGGTGGGCGACGACGGAGCCTGAAAACCGGCTAGGTTCAATTCGTAACACGCTGAAAGCCAAAGGGCCGTTTTCGAACGCGGCCGACTCTTGAAGGTTCGTTACCATGAGTGCAGCGCCCACCTCAGGGAGTCGGGTCCGAGCCGATTCAGCGCGCTCCCGTGTCCCGTAGGGGCCTGTCGTTACGATAAACCTCGCCACAGGGTCGTCGGGAGCTGCATGGGTCACGGCATCTATTGATACCGGCATACCGGTTGTCTCAAGACTGGATGCGATGTAACCCGCATCTGCCTGGGACAGAGGCGCGGTCGCAAGCGCGAATTGGGCGCTTTCCGAGCTCTTGACCTCGACATGACTCCACCAAAGACCGGCCATCAGTTCCGTAGCCGTTCGCGCTACGCGTTGTGTGAGGTGTGCGGACTCGCCCTCTAGTGAGCTTGGGTTTCCCAACGCGATGCCGGCAGCGCCGAGTAAGGTCACGCCACCGAGAATGACCGCGGCTCGGTGCACAAACGCAAGCCTACGGAGGAGACCAATGGGCGCCCTGGGAGCTCGCTGGGGCATCACTCAGAGCCTGCCCCCGTCATTCTTCAGTCGAGTGTCCGTCGATGTACGCAACGGCCCTGGTACCGGGTAGTCACTCCGCAGGCTCAGCTCATTGCGCATCACCTCGTAAAAGTACTCCGCGTCATCAAGCTGCGAAGCCGCATCCGGATCGAGTACGTAGGTCACTGTCTGGTGGAGTTGAAGAACACTTGCAGGACAACGCGCGCGCACGGGACCTTGGATCGCGGCCGCGATGGCTGATGCCTTATTTTCACCGCAGGCGATCACGACGATCTCTCGGGCGTCGAGGATAGTTCCGATACCGACAGTCAGCGCGGCCGACGGGAGCCGGTCGGTGTTCTCCAATGCTCTGTTGCGTTGGAGGGTCGCTTCACAGAGTGTCTTTACGCGAGTCCTCGACGACAGGCTGGAGTAGGGCTCGTTGAAGCCGATATGACCATTTTCACCAATCCCCAGAATCTGAAGATCAATCCCACCGAACGCGCGGATCGACGTCTCATACTGATTGGCAACCGATTCCGCATCGTGGGCGTGAAAGCAAGAAGGGAGCCTGGTGTTCTCCTCATTGAAGTCGAGGTGAGAGAACAGTTGCTCCCTCATATACGCCGCAAAACTTTGCGGATGATCGGGTGTAAGACCCAAATACTCGTCAAGATTGAACGTCTTGACGTCGGCAAACGAGAGCTTTGCTGCTGTCGCCTGACTCACTAGATGCGCGTATACGGGTACGAGGGACGACCCGGTGGCGAGTCCCAATACACAATCGGGCTGACGCATGACCCGATCAGCGATGCAAGTCGCGACCGTCTTTTCCACTTCACTTTTGCTGTCGAGGATCATCACGCGCATGGCTGGAGTTCAGATCGCCGATTTACTGTAGGTCTGGATCCCTTGCGACCAGGTTTGAAAAACGGAGCCGTCATGATCCAGTACAACGAAAGACGCGGGTGTACCTTCGGCAATCACGCCAGCGGATTCCGTCGAGCGAATAGCCGATGATGGGTTTGTGGTGGTGAGCGCTAGCAGTTCAGCCGGCGTACTGCCGCAAAAGCTGGCCGCGTTGTTCAGCGCTGCCAGCATGTTTAGATCCGCTCCTGCCAGCGTGCCGGCATCATCAACACATCGACCCTCGATCGACCTGATCGTCTTCCCGCCGAATGCGAACTCGGAAAGATCAGAGCCGGTCAATGACATGGCGTCCGTTATTAAGATCTGCCGATCTCGCGGTTTCGCAGTCAACGCCGCTTTCACCACGGCTGGATGAACGTGATGACCGTCAGCGATGATGCTGGTGTAGACGTGGTCATTTGCCAATGCGGCGCCAACCAGGCCCGGATCTCGGCTCAACATGGGGGGCATGGCATTAAAGAGGTGCGTGACACCTACGGCGCCCAGATCGAAGGCGCGTTGTGCCTGGTCATAAGTCGCGTTCGAATGGCCGCACCAAACGATCACGCCGCTATCGACGAGGTACTTCAGATCCTGGTCAGCAATTCGCTCTGGAGCGAGCGTCATCATCAGCACCCCTACCCCGGCGTTGAGTACCTCATCGACCAATGATCGAGAGAAGGCGCTGATCTTTTCAGCGGGATGAATCCCCGGCTTCGCCGTGCTGATAAAAGGGCCTTCAAGGTGAAGCCCAAGTACACCTACGATATTCCGGCGCCGCGCTTCCGCGACAGCGTGAGCCGCGCGACGCACTTCAGAAGGTGTACCCGTAATCAGGGTCGGTAGAAACGCCGCCGTGCCGTACGCCGCGTGACTCTCGGCGATCGTTGCGATGGCTTCGGCTGTGATCTCTTCGTTGAATAGAACTCCGCCGCCGCCGTTCACCTGGAGATCGACAAATCCCGGCAAAACCATACGACCTTCGAGGTCGACCACGCTGCGGGACGTTCCAGATGGGATGCTTTCGTCGTCAACTCGCGTAAAGCTGCCGTCACTTACCTCGCAACTGAAAGCGCTGAACGCTCTGGAAGCGTGCGGTAAACGGCCGTTGACGAAGCGCATAGCAGCGGTCATGGAAACACAATCACGGCTGTTCGCGACGGGCTTGACTGAAGGCGCTGGTCGTTCTTCGCCGCACGCCCCGAGAGACCACGGAATTCAGTGACATCGCGCTGCGGCTGAATCCACTCCAGACTCGCGGAGCGCGAACATGCACGCGCCCATCTCTGGCGACATAACTGGCTTGCTGATCCGTGCCGCCGTGGATTCCGGTAACCATTCGGTCAATAGCTCACTGAGGCCGCCTATGAAAGACAGTCTGTCCGTACCAAAGCGCATGAGGCGCTGAGCCAGACCATCCAGGTAGGTTGCGGCCTCCTTCAGGATTTCGACCGCTACCGCATCACCCGCTTTAGCCGCGGCAAATACAAACTTGGCATGCTCCGCAAAGTCCTTCGTCCCGGAGTCCATGAGCCGCTCCACGATATCGTTGCCCGTCGTTCCCAATGCTTGTTCCAGAACTGGGGTTAAGGTCGTTTCAATCCCCAATCCGTCTCTCGCGGACAGCACCGCTCGAATCCCTTGCAAACCGATCCATGCACCGCTCCCGGTGTCCGCGAAGGGATAGCCATAAGCCCCAACGACGGACACATGACCGTTCACTACAGCGCATCCACTGGAGCCGGTGCCTGCGATCATGACTGCGCCATCGCGCCCCGCGTGCGCTCCCAAGCAGGCGATCTCCATGTCGGTGGTCAAATGAAACGCCTTGAACGGGTGCTGCCACGCGGCCATTTTCTGAAAAACCGCCGGAAGGTTTACGCCGGCAAGCCCCGCTCCTACCCGTATCTCTTTGCACGTTTCTACCGAAAGACCGGCCGTCTCCAACGCGGATTGAGATGCCGCGAGGAGTGAGCCAATCGTGCCTTCAAAACTGTGATACGGGTTTGCGGGACCGGCACTGCCAGTCGCCAACACATCAAGATCCGCGGTAACCAGTACGGCCCTGCAGCTGGACCCACCGCCATCGATGCCCATGAAGAGCTGATCGCTCGAGTTCAAGCTATCGGGATGGCCCATTTCCCTTCTCTCCTACTCGAGAATCATCTGCGCTGGCGGATGGTAGAACGGCGAGACAACGTTGTCGAACGATTCGGCATTGGCACCAAAAGTCCGAAAGTTCATGGTCATCACACCGCCGCGGGAGGGGCGATTGAATCGCGAAAGAGCACTTCAGGTTGTACCGCGATAGCCGGTGCTGATGCCTCCATTTCACCCGAACTCAAGCTCTCCATGAGCAGTCGAGCCGCGTGCGCACCGAGTGAGCGATTCGACTGCCGGGCCGTCGTGAGATTCGGCCAGGATTGCCTCGAAAACGGACTGTCCTCAAAACCCACGATGGATAGATCGTGGGGAATCCGAAGTCCCAGGCGCCTGGCGGAAAACAGCACGCCGGCCGCAATCTCATCATTGCACGCAATGATCGCTGTCACAGTGCGCATCTTCTGTAGGAGTTCGTCAGCTCTCTCCACCCCCGACGAGAACGTGTACTCGCCGGGCAATACCAATCCACGATCGGCCGAAAGGCCATGGGCGATCAGCGCCTCTTCCCACCCCTGCCGTCGCTCCTGAGTAGACTGGTGACCGGCATCACCCTCAAAGAACGCTATTTCGCGATGCCCCAGGTCAACGAGCTTGTTCGTCAACGTGCGCGCCGCATAACGATCATCCACATGAACCGTGGGTAGCCTCGAGTCTGGCGGCTCAGCGCCGGACACTACGGTCGCGGCGGCGATTCCGGAATCCAGAAGTTGATCAATCAATGCGACGTTTTCTGACAGTGGCGGTGTGAGCACCAGGCCACCAACCTCGGCGCGTTGTCCGAGGCGCAACACCTCCGCATGGGCATCGGCGTCCGTGCTTTTAACGGGATGAATGAGCACTTCATAGCCCATGGAGCGACAGGCTTCGATGATGCCCTCTTGCACCTCGACCACGTAGTTGCTGTTTGGATTGTCGTAGAGAAAACCTATGGTCCTCGGTGTTCCGCGCAGTTGCCGAGCCGCTTGATTCGGGACGTACCCCATTTCCTGAATCGTTGCCTGCACCCTCGCCCGAGTGTCTGGGTCTACCGATGGCACTCCATTGACCACCCTCGATACCGTTTTAAAGGAAACGCCCGCCCGGCTTGCGATGTCTTTTATTGTCGTCATCCGCAGTGTCTTGCTACCCATGAAATCCACTGATCCAGCGCGCCGCGACACAAACCGCACTGCGCCTGGCGCGCACCCTGCGCTTGGAAGAGGCCGACCGGCTCTCTCACCAAGAGAGCTTGCGATGGCCTGAGACCGCATAGTAAAAGATCATCAGATAGCAGGGTATCAACATGGTATAGGCCAGCTGTGGCGCGGCCGTCCTGTCCGCCAGGAATCCGTAAACGAGGGGCAAGACCGCGCCACCGGAGATACCCATCACCAAGAGCGCGGAAGCCGAGGCAATCTCCTGACTTTCCAGCCCTTGAAGAGCAAGGGGCCAAACCGCCGGCCAGACAAGTGCATTGGCCAATCCGAGTAGAGCCACGCACAACACAGACTGTGGAAGTTCATGGATGCCGAGCCAGCTCAACGCGGTGGTTGTACCAGAGGTTTGATTCGACCCGGGTAAAAGAATGGCACACGTCAGCGCAACGCCGAGCACCGCGGACAGTTGCAGCGCCGTGCGTTGGCTCATCCACTTCGGTATGAGCACCATCCCAAGCAGATACCCAAGGACCATGCAGAACATGGTGTACGAGGTGAGTGACTCGTAGTCCGCCACGCCTACGGAACGAGCGAACAGCGCGATCGTATCTCCCGCAATTACCTCAGCACCGAGGTACGCAAAAAGAGTGAGTGCCCCAAGTAACACCTGGGGCTTCTCCATGACACCTCTAAGGGACGAAATCGAAGTCGTCTCATGTTCGGGTTGCTGTACGTTGCGCAATGGAGAGAGAAAGAGAGCAAACGCCGCCATTGCGAGCGTTGCTGCAAGACCGATATAGGGAGCGATTAGCTCGTGGGCGAGATCGGAGAGCATCGCGTCTCGTTCCGCTGACGTTAGGCTGGCAAACAGCGCTGCATCCTGACCAGAGAAGCGATCAAACGCGATAGCGACAAATGCGATAGGTGCCAGCGCTCCGGCGAGTTTGTTTAGGATCCCCAATAAGCAGATTCGCACCGCCGCCGTTTCTGAGGGCCCCAGAAGCACCACCAGCGGATTCGATGCTGTCTGCAACAACGTCAATCCTCCTCCTAGCCCAAAAAGCGCCAGCAGAAAAACCGCGTACTCCCGTGTGAGCGCCGCAGGTATGAAACACGCTGCGCTCGCGGCCATTATCGCAAGCCCTGCAACGAGACCCGTTTTGTACCCGGCACGGCTGATGTAGGACGATGCGGGAATGGCAAACAACGTGTACGAGATGTAGAACGAGAACGACACCAAGAGCGACTGCATGGTGTTCAGCTCGCACACGATTTGAAGAAACGGAATCAGCGCGCCGTTCAACCAGGTCACAAACCCCATCAGGAAGAACAGTCCACACACTATCGCTAGCGACGAAACGTAAGCGTTGATCTTCATCCAAAGACTCCTCGCTCTGATCGTCGTCGGTCAGGTGTCGACAAACAAAACACGGGTGGTGCTCTTGCTGCTCATGGGTGAACCGTTGCTTGCTTTGACCATGACGTTTTAAATGAACCCGCCAAAAAATGCCGCGACAGCCTCCTGACACTCCGTGTCGGGAGGCTGCCGGTCGTCTGCTAAGTCCGCGAAGGAGCTGAATCAGAACACATAGCGAAAGCCAAAGAAGAGGCGTCGATCGAGTTGCCCGGTATCAAAGGGGACACCGCGAACGGACTCGATTTCGAGCGGCTCTTCCGTGAGATTCAAAGCCTGAAACTGCAACGTGAATGTATCCGTCAAACTGTAGTTCGCGGAGAAATCCAGTTGCCCCCGGGCGTTTTGGAAAGATGGCACACCGAACGACGATGCCAACGACTGCACAAAGTCTCCTCGGTATGCGTAGGCGAGACGCCCATCAAGCTTGCCGTCGTCGTAGTAGAGTATGGCGTTAAAGCTGTCCTCCGACAGTCCCGGAATAGCCGCCACATCGCTACTGTCGTCGCCCTCTTCAAATGCCGCGTCGCTGTGTGCGTAGGTGTAGTTAAAAATTCCGCCGAAATTCGAAAAGGCCCCGGGCAGGAAATCAAATCTCGACTGGACAATGAACTCCACGCCGGTGACCTCGGCAGCCCCCCCGTTTGTCGGCTGCGTAAAGATGATCGGCCCCGTTACCAATTCACCCGTCACTTGCGACAAAAACTCTCGATCTTCGGTTGATGTGGAGGAGACAATCAGGCCATCGATGTTCTTATAAAAGAAGTTCAGCGCCACAAGTCCCTCGTCAGCGAAGTACCATTCAGCGCCGATATCAAAATTGTCCGAGGTAAACGGATCCAGCTCTGGATTCCCACGACTACCGGATCCACCACTCTCATCAATGCCTCCAAAGCTCTCGGCCACCCGTAGATCGTTCAACGTGGGGCGGGTCAGCGATTTAGAGTAGGCCGATCGAATAATGACGTCGGGGCGTATCTCATAGCGCATGCTCATACTGGGCAATAGTTCACTGTAGGAGTTCGATACTTCTATTGGGGTACTGAAGTCGTTGGCCACCTGGAACCCGGTGGACGTTTGCTCCGTGTCGATGTATCGGACACCAGCGTTGAACAAGAAGTCGTCAAACTCAAAAGTGATCTCACCGTATAGGGCAAGTGTCTCTTCTTCCCCGGAGAAGGTGTTCTGAGCCGCTCGCGCTTGTCGGTTGATCAACACGGAACCCGGCACTGTAAGGCCCTCTATACGCTGATTCTCCAGTGGCCCGCTCACGGGCGACCGGTACTCATCGATGTTGAATCCATCGATAAAGTACAGGTCCAGAATGGCGTCAGGGTCCGCCGATATCACGCGATCAGGAAAGGACGCCGGAGCGCCGTCGATATCGAAGTCTTCAAACACCAATGCGTCAGCGAGTGTCGGCAGAGTGCGCAGGTCCGTATCGCTCTCAGCGTTGTCAACGCGCACCTCGATAAATTCGCGCGAGGTTTCACGTCGAGACCATCGACCACCAAAGTCGATCCTTGAGATGGGTCCCCGGTCAAAGGATCTCGAGAAGTCCAGCATTGAGCTCAGTTCTTCGTCACGATCTGTGGTGGGCCGAATGAGGAACACGTTCAGGAAGTATTCCTCAGCGAGCGCGGGATCATCCAGGTTGAGGCCTGGCGATGAGAATTCGATGAACTGGCCATTGAGGTTGTAGCTGACCGGGTATCGCAGGAGTTGCCCCGTGTCGAAGTCACCTCGTGCAAACGATAGCAACGACGCGTCTGTGCTCAGTTCCCGCTCCGTGTATCCGATGAAAGGCGTAATCGACCAGCGATCGTTGGGTTCGTACTTCAGGGAAGCCGCTAACTGGTAAAACTCCTCGTCGGTATCGTTGTCATTGGTCGCTATGCGGTTTTGAACGTCTGTCAGCGTCGCGCTCCGGATAACGCCGTTAGCGATCGTATCTCCCGAGATGCCTTGGATATTGCTCTCGGGCGGAGCGTCCGCGCGGGTAAAGCGACGCTCGCCTTCGATTTGAGAGTAGATCGAATCTACAGTTATCTCGATAGTGTCGGTAGGCCGATACTGAAATCCAAGCGTGGTTCCCAGCGTTTCACGCTCGTCGTTGTTGATCTCATAGTTGATTGTGGAAGGTATCAACGACGAGAGTTGCTCCGGGGATGCCGTGTCGCGCAGCTCAGCGGTCGCGGGAGCCGACAGGGGCCGAGCACTGATTCCGCCGTTCGAACTTGTGAAGTAAACGGTGTCTGAGTAGGCCACCGACGCCGTAATGCCGAACACATTGTCCCAGTTCTGACTAACGAGGAGCGCGGCACGGGGACCGAGGTCATCGGCACGCTCCGCGTATTGCCCCTGAGCCGACGCGGAAACGTTGAACCCTTCTCGATCAAAAGCCCTGGGCGTTGACAGAGACACAAGGCCCGCGAGGCCGCCCTCGATATCGCCGGCGTTAAACGATTTCTTGACTTCGGCATTGGAAAACAGCTCGGAGGCCAGAATTTCAAAGTTGAAGCCTCCTCCGCGAGCATCATTCACGGGCGCTGTTAAGCCGTTGATTTCGACACGGGAAAACTGAGGACCAAGGCCTCGGAGATTGATGGAACTCCCATCACCGAAGTCGTTTCGCGTGAGCGTAACCCCCGGGACACGCTGCAATGACTCGGACAGATTCAGATCCGGAAACTTGCCCAGATCCTCCGCAGAGATCGCGTCCACAAATCCCCGCGAATCGCGTTTCTGATCGATCGCGTTCACGATGCTCGCGCGTGTACCAGTCACCACCACCTCTTCGATGATCGTATCGCTGTCTTGCGCTGTTGCGATTGAGCACGCTGTCGAAAGCACAGCCGATCCGACCATCGTCGAAAGACGGCTCCTCTCACATGGACACTTCATGATCCGTTCCCTTCTCCGCTATGAATGGTTGCACTTCGTGACAACGTTGTCATTTCGGCAGATAAAAATAGGCGTATTTACTCAACTACCCGCCCTATGACAACGTTGTCACAATGTTGGTACGGAGAATGGATATGGTCAAATTAAACTTCGATGACAGCTTGATAGCATCTCGTCGCGCGATAGCAAAGAAGTCGAGATTATAAATATAGGCTATTGTTTTTACAGGATATTTGGTGGCTTCACGAACACTGCGTTGCGATGGCATCAACACGCCCCAGCGTCAGTTCTGCCAACCATCGAGGAGGCTCCTATCGGCTAGTGGTAAGGCGAACACCCTGCTCCCGGAGATGACCTCGAGACCGTGGAGGAGCCTAGCGCAGTCTTTCTTTGCAGCTTGACGCCACGACAAGGGTGCCCTCAGGGAACGATGTAGACGTGGCTACCTTTCCCGAGTCCCCTCAAAACATGGATTTCTCCAAAGAGAAGTGGTTACTCGTCGAGAAATAAGGTCACTAGAAACGCCGAGGGGAGTTTTGTACGCACAAAACCCGCCGGTTGTCCGACGAACCGCTAGACGTTTAATAAGGAAAGGGAATTTGGTGGAGCCAGGCGGGATCGAACCGCCGACCTCAACACTGCCAGGGTCACCGGTACAAAACCATTTTTCTAGCAAGATCAACACTTTAAGCCCTTAACGCCAAGTGTTAAAACGCAGCGCATGGCTCAGGTTTTGAGTGTCTTCTGAGTGCATCAAAACGGCTTGTGTATGCTGATCGGCCGACTCGCAACACTCAAACCCCATGGCCGTCATCCCACCCCACCAGCCAATCGACTCCTGGGAAGACTGGCGCGACACGCACCGGCACGAGGAGCGCATTCCCTTCCCACGTCGCAATGGCCATATCGGTGAGCTAATCGCGCTGCACTGGTTCAAATCCAGCGAGGTCGACGATCTCCCGTTGTCCGGGCTCGTGCTAGCTGCGCTGACTCGCGAGGACGTGCTCTGGTTGATCGGCATCATCTGGTCGCAAACCAGGCCACTCCATAAGTACCCTATTCCGGCACTGTGGGTGTGCGGCCGGTCAGTTGTGCGGTTGTAGCTCACACATCGATAACGACCAGGCTCGGGGTCGGCGCATTCCCTACGATCTGACCGTCCTTCACGAACACCGCCTGGCCGAGGCCGGCGCTGCCCACCGCGCGGATCGTTCCGCCGTCCAGCATGTCGACATTGCTCGTGCCGTCACCGTTGGGACCCAGGCTGGTGCCGACGCGGGTCGGCCTCTCACCGAGGATCCGGCGTAGTCGGACGATCTGGTTGTCTTCACTCATAGTGGCGCTCCACTGATACCGTCTGCCTAACCTGGAGGCGGACGCCTCCCCTATCATCGCGGTCTGCCCGGGCGTTCACGCTGACCCCGGTCACCAGGCCGCGCCAGTCCTCCACGAAGCCTCCGCTGTCCTCGCCGACCGCCATGAGCTGCCCGACCTCGAGGAGGCCTCCGTACGTCGCGGACAGCGGGAGCTGGTGCGTCTCACGGCTCTGCCGGCTGGTATTGGCGATCGCGACGATGCCGGCATTGCGTGTCGGATCCACGTGCGTGAAGAGATCCTCGACGACCGTCGGGGCGAGCTGATCGCCGGCTGACCCGTCTTTGCGAACGAGCGAGAGCACGCCACCGTTGTTACCGCCGTGCAGGTAGACGCCGTTGTCGCCGGTTCCCGCGACCTTCTGGGATCCCCGCTGGACCACGTAAGCCCTGGGCACCGAGATGTCCGGCGTGAGTCCCGCCCAGTTCCAAGGCGCGGCCGCGTATCGCGGTGCCACGATGATCTCGTCCAGCGTGCGGTTGGTCTGGACGATGGCGCCGCCGGCCGCGGCGATGCGTTGGATGACCTGGATCGGTGACTGCTGGTTCCAGGAGAACGCATTGGCGGCCACCAGCCAGTCGTCCATGGTGTTCGCGAGGCTCCAGCCGGTCGGGAGCTGGTCATCGAGCAGCTGCGCGGCGAGACGTGCGCTCGTCTCCTGCCCGTCGCTCAGCGCCGCGTAGGGCGCCGCCAGGTAGGCCGATCGGCTGCGGCCTCGGACCGTCGCGGCATTCGTGAAGGCGGCCTCGCTGGTGTTCCAGTCGTCGACGACGATCCGCCAGGTGAAGCCGTTGATGGTCACGTCAACTTCTTCGGGCTCAAATGAGGCACCGCGCACCAGCTCGAGCGCGTCGCGGCCGGCCATCGTGGCCGTCATTTCCCAGGCGAAGCCGGCCATGGATGTGCTCAACGTGACCGCCTGGCAGGGAATGTCGGCGCCGTCGCTGACGCGGCGCATCGATGCGGAGTTGCTCACGACGTAGATCTCCTGTGTCGGGATGATGATGGCGCCCGGAGGCACCACCGGCGCGCATGGATCCACGCCGAAAATGAGTGTGATCGGTGAGGCGTGGCCGGCGACCATTTCGCAGAACCGGAGTTCGGTCGGCCATATCCGGGGCGGTTCGGTAGGATCCGTGGGTCCATCCCCCGTTCCCGGGGGAGGATTGATGGCTTCCTCGTAGCGGCCGCGCGTCAGGACGTGCAGCCGAGTGCCCTGCGTGAAGCCGTCGTCGAGCATGTAGCTCAGCGGGTCGGCCTCCTGGAAGCGCGATCGGTTAGACCAGTCCACGAAGGCCGCGTACTCGAAGGCCAGCAGTGCCAAGCGTGACGCCTGAGTGCGATCGGCCTCCTCGTGGCGAGCCTCTCTCATGTGGCGCAGGCCGGGCGCGTTGCCGAGTACGGCCGATCGGGTGCGCGACAGCGGTGCGGCCTCCTGGTAGGCCGTCTCCCTTTCTGCGTTCAGTCTGGCTGCTGACCGCGCTCCGATGGTCTGCGATCGCGTGAGCGCACCGGCCTCCTGGAAGCCCGATCCTCGCTCGCTGTTGGTAGGCAGTCCCTGCCGCCACGGCGCGGAGCGCTGGCTGGTATCACCAGGTGCGGCCGTCTGCCAGGCGCCCTGCACCAGGAGCTTCGGGCCGCGGTCGACGTTGATGTCGTATTCGCCGAGGAGTGTGCCGACCGGCGCCGTCATCACCGCGGTTATCTCACCGATGACGGTCTGGAAGCCGCGGAAGTCGCCGACGGGTGCGGTCGCGATGCCGGCGACGCTGCCGGGAGTGATCTGCGGGTTGCTGTCGGGATCCCCGCCGAAGACGAGGTTGACCGTGCCGCTGGCCGGCGTGTAGGCGTCGCCGAAGACGAGCGGCGTGGGCACGTTAGAGCTCCGCGATATTCGCGATGCTGATCGTGATGATCGTGCCGGCGAGGACGTCGACCTGAGACAGCTCGATCATGCTGTTGCTGCCCTGCAGCCCAGCCGAGCAATCGCCGACCACCGTCGTGCCGTCGGCGCGGACGAATCGGCCCCATCCGATCGTCCCAGCGTCCAAAGCGATGCCCGGATCCAACGGATTCCAAGCCATGTTGGCATTGGCGATTTCATCGACCAACGGGAATGGGAGGTCGACCGTCATGATCACGGTCTCAACGGTCGCGGCGCCCGCAATCAGCGGTGGTGATCCCGTGAGCAACCAGAGCTGCGCGCGATTACCTTCGCTATGCCCGACCGAGACGTCCGTCGCGATCGCCTGGAGGCGCGCGTGCTTCACTCGATTGACCAGTCGGAAGATGTCAGCCATGCCCTACTCCGGACGCGCGTTGTCGGCCACGACAGCGTTGTACGTGTCGGTATAGTCGACGGCGACGACGGTGTAGCGACGGTCGAGGTTGAGCCCGTCGAACCGGTAGGCGCCGTCTGCCAGGCTGATCGTCTGTGCGATGAACTCGCCGCTCGCGCGGTCGTAGAGACGCACCTGCCGACGCAGCGCAAACCCGTCCTTGTCCACGACGTTGCCACTGATCGCACCGGAACGATTGCGTGTCGGGAAGCGCCCTCGACG
Source organism: Pseudomonadota bacterium (assembly GCA_039818725.1). Classification (GTDB taxonomy): domain Bacteria; phylum Pseudomonadota; class Gammaproteobacteria; order Pseudomonadales; family Halieaceae; genus Congregibacter. The sequence continues at coordinate 7,117 of JBCBTK010000009.1, read as the reverse complement.
GTTGCTGGCGAGCACCGAGTTCTTAAAGTTGGCCCACGACACCGGGTGCCGGACGTTGCTCTGGAGGCGCCGCGGCGCGTTGCCGTCCGCCTGGATGTACTGGTCGGTTTCGACCGTCGGACCGTAGCCCAGGTGGTTGTAGCTGCGATGCACCGCCGAGTACTGGTGGACGTTGCGGGCGCCACGAAAGCTCGTCGTGATCGTGCTGACGTCAGGGTGCAGTGGTTGAGGCGTCGGCATGGCTTAAGTCCACTGCTCTCGCCAGTTGGCGAGTTGGAAGGCGATCATGTTCGGATCGATCGTTTGAGTCGGGCTGATCGTGGCCTCGTCGCAGTAGATGATCGAATCCTCGTAGCCCGGCATGCCCTGGAAAATCCCTCCATAGAGTGAATCGTGCCAGTTGAGCGGCTCGACCTGCCCCGGCATGAATCCCCGGACGGTACCGTAGGTGCCGAGGTCATCGACCACCAAGAGCGGGCTCTTGTTGAGAACGAAAGACTGGTTGCTGGGATTGGGGAAATCGCACGCCCGGCCGTGCGTCAGTTCACAGAGTCCCATGGTCTTCCAGGCGCCCGTGATTGGTGCGCCGTGGTGGTAGCCGGCGATCACGCGCTGCGAGAATTGGTTGTTCTCAGGCGCCTGGCTGTAAAACGCTCGGCTGAGCAGATCCCAGTCGCCGAGGCCACCGGTCAGGCGGAGACCGCCGTGGGCGATGCACGTGTGGAGGTCGCTGGCGGACAGCGCATTAATGTCACCAAAGCAGTACCAGTTTTTGGACGATCCCACGCCGTAGGTAATTCCCAGATGGAACATCCAGGGATCCGCAAGCACTGTCCACTCGGATCTCGAGCTGTACTGGTGGCTTGCCGGCAGGTAGAACTGAGCTAGGCTCTCGTAGGAGTCGATGTCCTGGAAATCAGTCGCGATATCGCATCGCGCGTACCAAGCGCGGTCGCCTGGCGAGGCCACGTAGCTCTGGTCGTTCGCAACCACCAGCGTGAACTCGGTACCACCACTCGCCTTGCTGAAGGCGGCCCTGAATGTAGCGACGTCCTCGTCGGCGATCGACCAGCCGGCCGGTGCCAGGCGTGCCTGGAAGGTGCCGGTGGCTGTTGCGTTGAGCGGCGTTACATCGGGCTTGTACACGATACTCGTCGCGTCGCTCCGAATCACACGGAAGTCGCCGTTGTACTCGACTTCGTTGGCGCCGGAGATCCGGACCACGGTCAGGTCGTCGTAGCCGTGCGCGGATCCGAAGGTGGCGGTGATTTCGTCGTTGACGGCGTCGTAGCTCAGCCCTGTTGGCGCCGTCACATTGAATCCGTTGACCAGGCAGGCTTTGAGCAGCTCGACGAAGTTGCCGGGCGTCGTATCGCCAAGCGTCGGCGCGCCCGTCATCGAGGACTGGAAGTGCTTCACGGGTTCCGGCATGGCTTACCTCCAGTTCTCGAGCTTGATGCCGATCGGATGTGCCGCGATCGCGCTGGTGGCTGATCTCTGCGTGGCGAGGAGCATGACCGGGATCCCGTTGTACGCCGGCAGGTTGTCGTAGACCTGGGCGTGCAGGGCGGCGTCGCCGTTGAGTAGCTGAACGAAACCCGGCATCGTGCCTCGGATGCTGTTGCTCTCGACGACGACGACATCGGTTGGGCTGGCGACGAGTTCGTTGGTGGCGGGGTTCGGGAAGTCAATGCCGTTGCTGCCACCGCTGTAGTCGCCGATGCCGCGCATCGAGAACGGCCTGGCCGGCGTGGTCTGCGTGTGGTCGTAGGCGATCGTGCGGAAGTTCTCGCTGTTGAGGTTGGCCGTGTTCGCGTGGTGGGCTTCCGTGGCGGAATCCCATTCCGCACTGGAGGAAGACTCCACGCCTATCACGAGACAGTGAGTCTGGTCACCGGCCACCCAGGTATTGATGCTGCCGGCGAACAGGCAGGAGCGCCGCTGGCTCTGAGCGAACCGCGTGTTCCAGTAAAAGAGCTGCTCATCACCGATCAGGATCCAGTCCTCGGTTGCGAATCGATACCCAGCCGGCCAGTACCTGCGGCTGATCTGGTTGTAGGTGTCGATGTCCACGAACGCGTCTGCGAGGTCGATGGACGCAATGAACTCGTTGCCCGACGCGAACAGGCCCTGGTTGCCGTTGTTGTTGATGACGATCACGGTGTCGGCCGCGGCGGCCTGGAGGCTGCGAATCGCGAGGCGGAAGCCTGGTGCGTCCTCGTCGACGATTTCCCATCCCCCTATGGGTGGGGTCCGCGTGGTGATGGATCCCGTGGCAGGCGTCACGGCCGGCGTCAGCGCGGGCACATAGGTCACCGTGACGGCGTCGACAACGCGGACGCGGTGCTGCCCGTTGTACTCCGCTTGGCTGGCTCCGGCGACCTCGATGATCTGCCAGTCCTGGAGGCCATGTGCTGTGCCGTAGGTGACGGTGACCAGGGATCCGTCCCAGGTCAGGCTCGAAGGGGTTTGATCGCCGAAGCCGTTGAACAGACACGCCTTCAGCAAGGCGATGAGCGCACCACTCGTCTGCTCCTCGATACTGGGCGCGCCGAACATGTCGTGCGAGAACCACTTGACGGCCATGGGTTATGCCTCCGCGTTCACGTTGCCGCGGACCTGGATCCGGAAGGTATCCGTGGCGACGGTGGGCTCGGACTGCAGGACGGTTCGCGCGATCCAGACCGGGGCAGCCGCGCCGATCGTGTTGAAGCGCAACACATTGCCGACGCCCCATCCGGATCCCCAGCCACCTGCGGGGATCGTGAAGTACGGCACGCCCGTGTTCGGATTAATGGGCGCCGTATCGGTCGACGTGCTGCCTGTCCCGATCTCACCGATGGTCTCGCCGATGATGTCGAAGGTCGTGGCGCCCGTGAACACCATGGCCCAGCGCTGCTGTAGCGCGCCTGCGTTGGTGACGACGATCGGGAAGCCGGCATCGTTGAACTCCGCGCCGGGCTCACCGCCGACCAGTTGATCGGACCACTGCTCGCTCCACGTCTCCTGGTCGAAGAGGTTGGTAACACGCGCCTGGAGGTCATTGGTGATGAGCGCCGTCGATAGGAAGCTGCCCACCGGGAACGTGTGCGATATCGGCGCTGTGACGGTGATTCGGCCCGATATGTCGACGTCGGAGATCAGCACCATGTCCTCGATGCGGTGGACGGCGCGGATCGGCTGGATGAAGCCCGCGAGGTCGAGCGGCGTGGCCAGCGTGATGACCCCGGTGTCGAGATCCACGGTGTACTGGTCGGTGCCCACCAGCTGGTCGGCCGCGTCGAGGATCCGCACCGAGGCCAGCCGCGGCCGCGTGTTGATGACCTCGCCGGCCGAGGCCGGGTTCGAGAAGCTCGTCTCGGCGCTGTGATGGAGGACCGCCACGTCGCCGGCCCGGAAGATCGGTACGCGTCCGTCGGCGGGTAGCCTGACGGGATCCAGGCCGATGAGATCCTTATCGAGCGGCAGGCTCGTCACGACGATCGCGTTGTAGCGGCCGGTGTCCGCGATCACCTGGACGGGGTTGGTGCCGTCGTGGAAGAAGATCCGCGCGACGCCCGTGCTCACGTTGACCTCACCCTTCACCACGGCCGCGTTGAACTCGTCGTTGATGTCGCTGCTCTCGCTGATCAAGTTGCCGGCGACGTCGGTGATGGTGACCTGCAGGCTCTGGCTGCTGATCGGCGCACCCGGTGTACGGAAGGCGATCTCCGAGACCGTCAGCTCGGCGGCCGTAACGAGCAGCGCATCGAGGCTGGCCGCGGCCGCGATGCCCTGGTCCCAGGCGTCGAGGCGTATCTGGCCGGTGTTGTAGTCGATCGTCCCGACCTGCGTGCCGGCACCCGTGGCGCTGTCGAAGTCGGTGTACACGATGCCGTCGCGATCGAAGTACTCCTTGCTGCCCATCGTGAACCGAACGCTGCCCGGCCAGATCTGCTCGAGCGTGTCGACGAGCTGCATGAACACGGCGGTGACGTTGGCACTCACGTTGCCGCCGGCATCCGAGGCCGACGCCGGCTTGTAGCGGACGGTGATGGCACCGCTGACGTTCTGATTCTGAGGCCGGGGCACACTCTGCGTCGCGCGTACGCTTTGCTGGGTGAGGAAGTCGTAGCTCTGGTAGTAGCGCTCCTGCATGACGTAGGTCGACGTGACCTCGACTGTGATCGCGCCGGTCGCGTAGTCGATCGTGCCCACAAATCCCTTCCAGCCACCGGCGCCGTCGTCCTGGATCTGACGGCTTCGGGTGACGTCCACGCCTCGGAACCACGGGTAGATGTAGTTGAAATCCAGCGTGACGCTGCCCGGGCGAAGCGGCGCCCCGGGGATCGTGACCGTGTACGTCTCGCCCGATATCGACGGGCTGCTGTCGACAAAAATACCGCCACCGGCGAAGTTGTAGGCGACGTCGATCGTCGTGGCGTCGTCGGGGATCTGGCTGGGCTGGATCCGCACGATGCCGCGTGCATAGTCCACGGTGCCCGTGCCGGCCCCGGCGAGTTCGCCGACGCTCGCGGTATCCGTGAGCTGGAACGGGCTGCCGCCGGACGTGTAGTCGACCACGATGGATCCCGGCTCGGATCCCGGGTCGATGCTGACCTCGATGGTCGTGCCCTCGGCAACGGCGCCGGAGTACTCCCGGGTCTCGTCCGCGATGTCGACGATGTAGCTCCACAGGATGTCGGTACCGACGTCGGGTAGCGCCGGCAGCGTGATCGCCACCGTGCCGGTCGTGAAGTTGATCGTGCCTATGCCCTGACCGTTCGCACCGACGAGCTGCCCGTCGCCCTGATCTTCAAGCGTGTACCAGACGCCCAGGATCATGAAGCTCACCACCATCGTCCCGGGCCGCGGCTTCTCGTTGGGCCAGGTCTCGGTGTAGTTGAATCTGCGGTTGCTGAGCGTGATCGGCGTGAAGTCGGCAACCCGTTTGCCGCTGAAGGCTGCGCCGGACGTGTAAGTCGTGCTGCCGGTGAGCGTTCCGGATCCCGATCCCGTGTCGCGGCTGCCCGTCACCTCGCCGGTGGTGTAGTCGATCTGCAGTGTGCTGAACGGGGCCGCCCCACTGGTGCGCGCAAGGATCCCGTTACCCTGGTCGGAGAACGTGCTGCCGGCGATGCTGATCGACACGCTGCCGCGCACGGCTGGCCGCATGAGGAAGCCTCGAACCGTATTCGATGACAGGTAGGTCAGCTCGAAAGCGTCGGCCGACGGCGTGCTCTGCGCGGGTCTGACGTCGGGTCTGCTCGGGTAGAGCGCCGCGTCGGTGATCGGATTCTCACTCTGGGCGCTGGGCACGAGGGTCGTGTAGACGCTCTCGACGTTGGCCTCGAGCGCGGCCAGGGGTACTTCCGCGGTCACCTGCGAGATGCCCCAGTAACGCGCGGCGTCGGCGACCTCGGTACCGAAGACGTCGCTTTTATCGCGAAGGCTACCCGCTGGCATCGCGGTGCCGGCACGCGTGGGATCGCCTCCCGGGAAGTCATGATCGAGCGGTGCGCTGATCTCCATCTCGATGCGGTTGCGCTGGAACTCGACGAACGTGTTGCCGACGACCTCGCCGTAGGTGGTCTCCACCGCAGTGACATCGGTGATCCGGACGTACTGCTCGTCCCCGTTGTCGGCGATGAGCAGGTAGACCTCGCCTACGGTCGGCAGCTCCTGTTCGACGCGTTGGATGCCCAGGAGCACGCGCTGGTTCGTGAAGTGATTGCCCAGGAGTTCCCACTGCGCCCGGCTGCCCTGGACGACGTAGCGCTCGATCTGATCACGCGCGGCGCTGACGACGTCGTCGTGGTCGCCGGTCGAGAAGAGCGTCACGAAGACATTGGGATCCGCGGGCTTCTCGGCAACGATAAGGTTGCTGCTGAGGTAGGTGTCGGTATCGGGGGTCTCTACGGATCCGAACACCTTGGCGAGGGTGACCTTGCCCGTCGTGCGGTCGAGATCGGTGACATCGTCGAAGACGGCGTTGCTCTGGCCGTCGAGGATCTCGATGCCGGTGATCCGGCCGCCGCCGTCATCGGTATCCGTCATGCGCTGGCTCTGCATGAGCTTGATGTCGCCTTGCGTGATGGGCATCGCCGTACTCCTATGCCGTGATCAGATTGATGGTGATGAGGTAGAAGTCCGTCGCGGCCTGGTTGGCCGCGGCCGTCCGCATGACCTCCTCGGCCTCGAATCCATTGCCGGAGGATCGATCGAAGACCACGTCGAAGGTGCGGCCGTCGCCCCAGACCAGGGTCAGCGTGGTCCCGGAGGCCAGCGGTGTCGCGGCGAGAGCGGCCAACTGTTCTACCGTCTGCCGGCTTATCCATGCGGCGCCATTTGAACTCAGCGTTATGGCGCGTCCGCCGATCTGCGGGTTCTCGTCAACCACGAGGGATCCGCCGATCGTCGGGGTGATCTGCTGGCCGACACCGAATCCCACGAATTCGTCGGTCCACTGGATGTCGTCCGGGAGCTGGATACCTTCGAGTGTCACCATCGCTTAGGCCGCCGTGTTCAAGTTGATGCGCTCGAGCGCGCGCACCAGGTCGTCGGCCTGGTTATCGTCGAGCCCAGACACCGATCCGAAGGTCTGGCCGCCGAAGCTAATGTCGACCGTCGTCCGGCGCTCCGGTCGGGCTACCGATGGCGCGGCGGCGGTCGCGGGAGTACTCGTCTCCTGGGCGCGGTTCTGCTGCTGGCGCTGATCGGCCTCGCGAGCACGCTGCTGTTCGATCTCGAAGATGCGCTCGGCGAGGCGTAGGGACTCCTGGAGTTCACTGACGGCCTGCTGGTCATTGCTGCGCCTGGCGAGGTCGAGCTGCTGCTCGAGGTCGGCGATGCGACGCTCCTGTTCCCTGGTCAGAACGGCCGAGGTGTTGCCCTCGAGGCGGTCCAGCTCATCCTGGAGCGATGACAACGTGTTGCGAGCCTCGTCGCGCAGCGACGCCATCTGGCGCTCGGCGGCTTCGATGCCACTGCGGAGGTTGCTGAGATCCTGGTCGTTGAGGAGGTTGCTGAAATTCAGCATTTGCTCGGCTTGCTGCACGTATCGAGCGGCGCTGATCGTCCCGTCTTCGTAACCCTGTTGCAGGTCTCTAAGGGCGATCTGCTGCTGGATGAACTCTCG
>JBCBTK010000008.1:0-216807 GCA_039818725.1 Pseudomonadota bacterium | reverse complement strand
GGTGGCGTTTGACGGCATCGACAACGCACCGCTTCTCCACCGAACACTTCCGAGCAAACCCGCGTCAGCGCCGCCGTCAGCGTCGTCTTGCCGTGGTCAACGTGTCCAATCGTACCCACGTTGACGTGGGGCTTATCGCGCTCAAATGTTTCCTTTGCCATTCCCGCCGCTTCTCCTGTAGCGTTTTTCGCGAGGACAGGGCCGCTAGCACCTGCCTTACTTCCTAAAAATTTCGTTCAACCCACCTTGCCGCAGTGGCCACCGGGCCAGCTATGCTGACCGGCCCTGGGGCCGACCTGGCTTCGCCTTGAGCCACCGGCAAAAAAGGTGGAGCTCATAACCGGACTTGAACCGGTGACCTCTTCCTTACCAAGGAAGTGCTCTACCGACTGAGCTATATGAGCCCTGCAATTTCCCGAGCCCATTCAGAGCCCGATTCGCGGGACCGCCTGGCGGTGCAGGCTGGAGCGGGTAGCGGGAATCGAACCCGCATCATCAGCTTGGAAGGCTGAGGTTCTACCGTTGAACTATACCCGCGGGATCGGCCCGCTTAACCCGCGGGATTTACCGGCGGGATTCACCTGCGTTGTCTACCCGCTCGACCCGCGAGATCCACCCGCGCGATCTGCTTGCATGCCACGCCCGCTCGTGCATTTGCCGATGCACCTCACGCTCACACACAAACACTCAAACTTCGCGGCCCCTGCGCAACGTACGCAAGAAACCGGCCCGCGCAATCCGCGCGAGCATTAAATTTTGTTTTGTGCAGCCCTCGTCACGGGTTGCAGGAGCGGCCGGTTTCACGACGACGCACTGCGTGCACGACTGAATTTTCCATGTTCGGGCACCGCCAGGCGGAGCCGGAATCTTTAGCTAATTCAATAGCTTATGGTGGAGGGGGGTGGATTCGAACCACCGAAGCTCGCGCGTCAGATTTACAGTCTGATCCCTTTGGCCACTCGGGAACCCCTCCAGAAGGCGGCACATTCTCCTCGCGGTCCATGGCGATGTCAACAATTTGTGACGGTCAATAGTAGGCGAGAGCTTGGACTGAAAAGCCCTACACGAGCCGCACCTGGTTGCGCCCCAGATGCTTCGCCTCGTAAAGGGCGTCATCGGCGGCCTGCATGAGTTCAGCAGTGGTCATGCCGTCCCGGTGGGCGATGCCGCCGAGGCTTACAGTGAGCTGCAGCGTATGACCGCAATCGAGCGTCAAGGGTTCCGCCTCGACGGCTGCACGGAACCTTTCGGCGGCCTTGGCGATCTCGTCGTCGGAAGCCTCGCCCAGCAGGACTATGAATTCCTCGCCCCCGTAGCGGGCCAGCGAGTCGGTGGCACGGCACTGTCCTTCCAGGACGCGGGCCACGTGGCAGAGCGCCTGGTCGCCGACAGTGTGGCCAAAGCGATCATTGACGGCCTTGAAACGGTCGATATCGAGGCTCAGTAGCGCGAATCTGCTTCCCGTGCGCTTGAAATGGGCGATTGCCTGCTCGGTAGCTTCGATCAGGCCTCGCCGGTTGGAGAGGCCTGTGAGGGAATCGGTCGCTGAAAGGCGGGTAAGGGCCGCATTCGCCGCCCGAAGCTGGCGATCACTCTCAAACAGCGCCGCTTTCGCAAGCTCCGATTCGGTCACGTCCCGGAGCACAACGAGGTACTGGCCCGCCCCCACGCTGCGATCGATCGGCTCGCGGACACCGTGGAAGTGGCGTGGTACCTCGGGCGTGCTCAGGTCAAGCTCAAAGCTGCCCCCATCGGTGTCACCGAGCTGCGAGGCCAGCTCCGGAAGAAAGCCAGCGATGTTGCGATCAATAAGCCCGTCGACCTGTTCGTCAATCAAACGTGCGAACGCGGGATTGCAATCCAGGATACGGCCTCTTCGCGACAGAACGAGCATGGCATCGGGCAACAGATGCATAAGCTTCGATCGGGTCACTACCCGGACTTCAATGAAGTGATTTCTCATCAGCGCGTAGTTGGCAATCAGCAGAACGGCGCTGGTGGAGAGGATGAATCCGCTGATCCCGGCGTCGGCGAGCACGGACCAGCGCACGCTCGACGTGAATGACCACAATCCGAGCAACGGAAGGAGAACGGTGAGTATGACCTGCGTGGGCCGCATACGAGAACGCACGAACTGCACGAACGAGAGCACGATCGCGCTCAGCACCAGCACAAGGGCAAGGGCATGCATCGCACCCATCCCGACTCCCGGACTGATGTCGTCGAGCATGTGGTTCGGCCTGCCCGGGACGTGCGACTCGAACTCCGCGAACAGTCCGTGCCATATGTTGGTGAGTGCGAGAAGCGCCAGCACGGCGCTCAGGGCCATCAGCGAATGACGCCAAAGCGCGATCTTCGGCAGCTTGACGCCCACGTAGCCCGTCACCGTGAAAAAGTACAGCGCCGGTACGAAGGTAGTTACCGAGTACACCAGGCCAAGATCAAAGGGCGTCAGGTGAAAGATCGCAAGAAGGCCGGGATAGGTACCCAGAATACCGAGGAGAATCGCGAGGTCGCGAACGCCGCTTCGTTCGATGTGCGGCATCAAACGCCAAATCGGGTAAATCAGTGCGAGTCCCGCGAGTGCTGCCCACGCGAGATCTACGGTATGCATCGTAAGGGCGGTCTTGAATCTTGATGTAGTGAACAGCTCAAGTCTGCCAGAGGAGGCAACAGCGAAGAAAGTCCAAGCTCAACTTTGGAAAATGGAGCTGGCGAGAGGAATCGAACCCCCGACCGGCTGATTACAAATCAGCTGCTCTACCTACTGAGCTACGCCAGCTATATTGCGGGATTGTGCAGCCGCCTGTTACTCGCTCGACGCTACACTGTCTCCAGGCCCCGCAGTGGGGTGCCGTGGGAGGCTTGCGGCGCGCATCATACTTCGATGGCGCGTGACAGGCCAGCACCGGCCACTCGTATCGAAGCGTCCGCATGCGTGACCGGCTTGCCTGCCAGCGCCAGCGCACATAGCTGCCGATGGGGCCCACGTCGTCAGAGAGGTTGCTGCTGGAGCCAAGTTCAGGTCCAGCAGCTTTGCGGCACTGCCTTAGCGAGGCTTCACGTCCGACGCAAAACGCGCCGCGTTCTCCTTAAGAAACTCGCTCTCGTCTGCTTCACCCCAAAAAGCGGGTTGTGCTTTGGGAATCGTCAACGCTTTTTGGATCATGGGTCGCGCGTCAAGTCGATCAAACCATCCCTTGAGGCTATCGAGCCCATCGATGGAAACCTTCGCCCAAACATATGCCCGCGCCCAGGGATAGGTAGCCATATCGGCGATGCTGTACTCATCGCCGGCGAGCCACTCACGCCCCGTGAGTCGAGTATCGAGCACCTCAAGTAAACGGCGGGATTCATCGACGTAGCGCTGGATCGAGAACGGCTCCTCGTGACCATTGGGCGCGGCAATACGCTGAAAATACATCGCCTGACCCATCATTGGACCAATACCCGCCATCTGAAACATCAACCATTGCAGCGTCTCGGAGCGCGCATCGCTCGACGCAGGCAAGAAACGGTCGTACTTCTCTGCGAGGTACCAGAGTATGGCCCCACTTTCGAACACGGCGAAGTCAGCGTTGCCTCGGTCGACAATAGTTGGGATACGCCCGTTAGGGTTCAGTTGCACATACTCGGGCGCTTTCTGCTCTTTCTTGCCAAAGTCGATAAAGCTTAGGTCGTACTCGACCTCGGCTTCTTCCAGGAAGATGACAGGCTTGTAGCCATTCATCGTGGCGGCGGTGTAGAGATGAATATCGGGTCGGGACATGTTCAGGTTCCTCGGTATTGAGAACGAGCGTTCAACCAACCACAGCCTCCGTAGCGTTCGGCAAGGCACGTTTCAGAGTCCATGAAATGCTGCTGATCCCTGCGAGCAGGACATGGACGCTGAAATGCAAGATCCGACGGCAGGGGCCGCAGGATCTTTGCCCTGGATTAGCTCGATCGGTAAGTGCGCCCTTCAACACCTGCTAATCGAAAGTGGACCAGGCCTGCTCGCCCTCGACAAACAACGAGGCTGTGACTTTGCGGGCAATAGGATCAGCTTGAGTGGACACTTATTTCAATCAGTATACTTTTAGTGACTTAGTATCCACCCGCGCAAAATTGGCGACGAAACTTGCGACACAGCGGCGACAGATTCAGGAGAAATCCGATTGCTCGCGAGGAATCCCGCTTTATCAGGGCGAAGACGCAACGGTGCGTTGCTCCAAGAACTCGAGATCGAAGTCACGGTGCTAAGGTCATCGGTATCGCGGGAGCCTTTCGCCGCCAGACGACCAAGCCTGCAGAGCCAACAGCCCGGAACCCCAAGGAGCGTAACGTGGAGCCTAAGCAAATCGTCAGGGAGTGGGTCTCACGCTTTAACCGCGGAGATGCTGACGCCATCGCCGACTGCTACACCGAAACTGCAACAAACCATCAGGTCATCCGAGAGCCAGTAGTGGGTCGCGATGCAATCCGTGAGATGTTTGCGTTCGAGTTTTCGAGAGCCAAGATGGTCTGCCAGATCGAGAATCTATTCCAGGACGGGGACTGGGCCATTCTCGAGTGGACCGATCCCAACGGACTCCGAGGATGCGGCTTCTTTAGATGCGAGAGAGGGAAGATCGCTTTCCAGCGCGGATACTTCAACGAGCTGTCTTTTCTGCGTCTGAGCGGTTTGCCACTACCTGTTGAATGACCGCTGGACGTTGCCGCGCGGCGCTGTTAGCTCGTGCGAAGGGTGAACTCCGATGGTTCAAGAGCTGACCGTTGAGTCTCAAGATTGAGTCTCAAGATACTGTCCCTTGAATCGAACGAGCCATCCGTTGACTGGCTGGAGCACCATAGAAGGTAGTCCCGTACGATGATTCAGAGCAATCGCAGAGAAATCATGAGAAACACAAAGTAAACAGGCTTGACGTGCAGTTCAGCCTCAATTTGTTAGACAGCAAACGAGCCAGCACCGCGAATGCAAAGACACGTTTGCGTGTTAGGCGCTCGTCGCCTTCAAGCTTCGCGGCGGAATATCTTCCCAGGTTAAACGTCGATAGTTTGAGGCCGAACCTCACCGTTGCGAAGGACAATAAGCTCGCGATGGTTATGGAGATGCATCGATAAACAGCAGAGTCACAAGGATTTCCTGCACGTTGCTTGCCCCGGAGAAAATGGCTGGGGATTAGCGCATACAGACGCCCCAAACCTGCAGTGACCCAGGCTTGGTGGCTGAGAAGGTGTAAGACCCCTCGAAGACAGACACGCGGTATTTGTTGTGACTTCAAAACAGTCTCTCCATCGCAGGGTCTCGCCTGCAGCACCTGACTGCCCATCCTGCGGTACCACGGCCTCAGACCTCTTTATCGGCTCCTGGCGCTTACGTCTTGCGTCACGCACGCTTGCCGCCTGTGATTCTGAGATCAACCTGCCGCCTCGGGCGTTCCGGGTCCTGCTGGCCTTGCTCGACGCCAGGGGCGATGTCGTTTCTCGTGACGCTCTCCTCGATGAGGGATGGCCGGGTGTCGTCGTCAGCGATGAAAGCCTGACGCAAGTGATCAGCGAACTCCGAAGGGCGTTCGCTCGCCTTGGATGCCAGACCAAGCCGATCAAAACCGTATCCCGCGCGGGCTATCAGCTGGTTGCCGATACCGTTTGCGATGCCTGTAAGCAACCGGATGGCGACAACACCGAATTCGCGGCGGGTCTCGATCTGGAAGCCCTTGGACTGTGCCTGGAGGCCAAGGGCATCGTGGCGCGAAACGGCGAGGCGGGCATGAAAAACGCCGCGCTCCTGACCGCGGAGGCAGCCAGGATGGCCCCGGGTTACGCTCCGGCACATGCGTACAAGGCGGTCATGCAGGCCACTTTGCAGCTCTATCGCGGTGACGGTGGAAGCACCCTGCGGGACGCCGCCGAGGATGCGAATGCCGCGGTTCGCACCAACCCCCGCTGCGCCCACGCGCAAGCAGCAATGGGCTACAGCCTTGGGGCGCTTGGTCGCTACGACCACGCCCAGTCGGCCTATACGCGCGCCATCGGACTCGATCCCTCCAACGCGGACATCTTCCACATGGCCGCGCGAACGCTTTTCTCTGCTCGCCGATACCGACTCGCTGCCACCCTCGCCGAGCGCGCTGCGGCTCTGGACCCCAGCTGCTTTTACTCCCTTAGTCTCGCTTCGAGAGCGGCGGCGAGGTTTGATCACCTGCGCTCGCAAGTCTACGCGCGCAGGGCCCTGATACGAGTCCGAGAGACGCTTCGCTATGACCCCGAACACGCCCGGGCGAGGGGAATTCTCGGCCTGTCTCTGGCGCAGCTCGGTCACTCAGATGAGGCCGTGGAAGTGGTCGACGACAACCGCAGTTGCGCAACCTCGATGCAGTTTCCGGACGTTGTGACGCGGTGCGTGCTTGGGCTCGAAGACGCGGCGATTGAGTCGCTCAAGAGGGCGATGGACTGCGGCTGGCGGCACGCCGCCTGGTTGTACGCCGAGCCCTCGCTCGCGGTGCTGCACAAGCGTCGGGAGTTTCGCTCCATCGCAGCTCGTATTGCGATGGCCTGATCTCTTCGTCGCCCGGCTCAATCCGCTAGTCCGCGAGAACTGATGATCCGCTGAGCGCCCTCATGGGTGGCCCCAGGTCCCGGTCCCTGCGATCAGTAGGTTTTAGGTTTTCTTCAGGTTTTACCCGGCGTCATTACCTAGATTACGAGGCATCGTTGTTCGCAACGTGCCGAATTCTCAACACCGACGCAGGATAAAGCCATGCCGCTCATGCTGGGTTCCATCGCCCCCGACTTTGAAGCTGACACCACGGAAGGGCCGATTCAATTCTACCGATGGTTGAAAGACCGCTGGTGTCTGTTTTTTTCCCATCCGAAGGACTTCACTCCGGTATGCACCACCGAACTCGGCGCTCTGGCTCACCTCAAGCCCGAGTTTGATCAGCGCGGCGTGTGCGTCATTGGCTTGAGCATTGACTCCGTGGCCGACCATCTACGCTGGAGCGAGGATATTGCTGAAACGCAGGGACTGGCACCGAACTTCCCTCTCATCGCTGACGAGCAGCTTAACGTTGCCAAGCTATACGGCATGCTGCCGGCAGACAGCGACGGGGTTGCGGCAGATCGAACTGCCACGGACAACGCGACCGCACGATCGGTTTACGTGATCAATCCCAACAGGGAGATCGCACTCTCGCTGACCTATCCAATGACTACTGGACGAAACTTTCACGAGATTCTTCGCGTGATCGACAGCCTTCAGCTCACGGCACGGCATCAGGTCGCGACGCCGGCCGACTGGCGTTTCGGAGACGACGTAATCATCACACCCGCGGTAAGTGATGAAGAGGCACAGCGACGTTTTTCCAGTGGTTGGAAGGCGCCGAGGCCGTACCTTCGGCTGGTTGAACAGCCCGCATAGATGGCTGGGCGTTTAGCGATCCGATCGTTGTATACCGGCAAGCTTCGCGATCCCGGCGGCGACGCGAACGGTGCCCGGATCGAGCCGCAAAGCGACGGCACGACGACGTACAACGCGCCGCCAAGAATGAGGACCCTGCGCTTGAGCACCGCGACTAGAACCCGACTGCCAGCCTGCCTGGTACTCGCCCACGTGCTTGCTGCCTGCGGGGTGAGCACGGTGGATGGTCCCATCGTCATTGACCCCCCGCCGCAACCCGATCCGCCGGCCCTGTTCGTGGCACGGGGGCTTGTCGACGCTACGGTCGTGGGTCTGGTGCAGACCGATGATCAGATTTTCGCGGGCACCGATCGAGGCATATATCGACTGCAGCGCGATGATCAATGGGTGCGTACTACGCCCGAACACTGGTCAGTGCTGAGCGTGGAAACACTTGGAGGTGGCCGCTTGATCGCATCCGTGGAAACGGAGCCCAACAAGCACGAATTGGTAGAAAGCCTGGATAGCGGTCTGAGTTGGAACATTCTCACTCACGATTTTGGTGGACCTGCGATCGGCCTCCCGCGAGAACCCGTTCAACGTCTGCGCTTTGATCACCACAGCGGTGACCTCCTTGCCACGGGATACGGTGTGTTGGCACGTTCCCGCGACTGGGGCCGTTCCTGGGCAATTCTGGATGGTGCATGGGGGCGTGTGGGTACAGGGCTGGGCGGTCTGTCCACTGCCATGGCGGGACAATACATCTGGTACGGAGGCCAGGGCGCGATTGAGGATCCGGTCCTGATTCGTTACCAACGAAGCGGCGATCAGTCGGAGGACCTTTCAGAACCCATCGAAGCACTTCTACCGCGCCCGAGCACCGTAGAGAGCATCCGTTTCTACCCGACCAGTGAGTCCACAGTGTTCGTCACCGGCGAAGGTGGGGTGGTCAGATCCATGGACTCGGGTGCAAGCTGGGAACCCGCTTTGGTAAACAGCACGTCGCGCTTCTACTTCGATCTGCTGATTGATGATCGTACCGGTTACATATACACCGCTGGATGGGACAAGAACTTTACGGATCCACAGCCGCTGATTCTTGAGGTGAGCAACGACAGCGGCTTAACCTGGAGCACCTATCAACACCAGGATCCCGGTCTTCGGGGCGGTGTTTGGAGCATGGCATTCGTAGCGCTGGACGGCCGGCGACGTCTCTTTCTTGGACTGCAGGGGGGCGGGGTGTACGAGGTTGATCTGCAGGTGCTCTAAGCGCGCAGCAGCTGTCGGTACCCCGCCATCTCGGAATTGCAGTGAGCCTGACTGCCCGTAGCGCCAGCTCCCGGGATTCTTTGGCGTTGTAGACGCCGAAAACTGGATCGGGAGCTGCCCTGCGCTAGTCCTCCTCCACGGTTTGAAAAAGCGTCTCCACGAGTTTGTCGATGGACCAGGAGTCCGCTCTCTGACTCGGCGGATAGGCGCTGAAGGTCTGCAGGAAGCGCGCCATCACGGCCGAACCCATGTACATCTGCGCCGCTTTATCGATGTACCAGTCCCAGTAGGTGTTGGAGTTGTGATCCGCGCGCTCGAAGGGATCGCGCCTCAAGTGGAACAGTTTGGGCAGGCGCAGCGTGACGAAGGGTTCGGCCCACAGCGCCATGGTCTCGGCGCGGTTTTCCGCGTACACCAGCTTCCAGTCGCCCACGCGCACGGCGACCGGTGCTGACAGATCGTTGAGGTAGATGAACTCCTGCCGTGGGCCGCGCTCCGCCTCGCCGGTGAGATAGGGCAGAAAGTTATAGCCGTCCAGATGCAGCTTCGCGTCCTTGCTGCCAATTCGCGTACCCTCAAGCAGCCGCTCCTTGAGAGACTCGTCGCCGGCGGCCGCCGCCAGGGTGGGCATCCAGTCGAGATGCGACATGATCTCCGTGGAAATCTGCCCGGGCTCAATCTGCCCCGGCCAGCGAACCATAGCGGGCACGCGGTAGGCGCCCTCCCAATTCGAATTCTTCTCGCTGCGGAACGGCGTAATACCGGCGTCGGGCCAGGTGTTGTAGTGCACGCCGTTGTCCGTGGAATAGAACACGATCGTATTGTCGGCTATGCCGAGCTCATCGAGCTGATTTAACAGTTCGCCCACCAGCTCGTCATGCGCCACCATCACATCGTTGTAGAAACCCTGGCCGGACTTGCCCTTGTGCTTATCGGCGCGATGCGTGCGGAAATGCATGCCTGTGGTGTTGACCCAGGCAAAGAAGGGCGTGTCTTCGCTTGCCGCCCTGTCGATAAAGGCTCTCGCAGAGCCGACAAACTCTTCGTCGGCGGTTTCCATGCGCTTGCGGGAGAGGGGCCCGGTGTCCTCGATGCGCCCGTCCGCAAAGGAGCGGATCACGCCGCGCGGTCCGAATTGCTGGCGGAACCACGCCGCTTCCGGATAGTCCTCATCTTCCGGTTCTTCTTCGGCATTGAGGTGATAGAGATTACCGAAGAACTCGTCAAAACCGTGATTGGTGGGCAGAAACTCATCCTTGTCCCCGAGATGGTTCTTGCCGAACTGACCCGTCGCGTAGCCCAGTGGTTTCAGCACTTCCGCCAGGGTGATATCGCGGTCCTGGATCCCCAGATCCGCCCCGGGAATGCCGACCTTCGACATGCCGGTACGCAGCGGCGACTGCCCGGTGATAAAACTGGAACGACCCGCGGTACAACTCTGGTCGCCGTAGTAATCGAGGAAGCGCACGCCCTCATCGGCGATACGGTCGATGTTGGGTGTGCGATAACCCATCAGCCCGTCGCTGTAGGCGCTGATGTTGCTGATTCCTATATCGTCGCCCCAGATAACGAGGATGTTCGGGCGGTCGGCGGCGCGCAGCGTCGCCGCGCAAAGGAGCATCAGCGCTCCGACCAACAGGCGTCCTGCAGAGCTGGTTGTGGACATCGGCATATTTTCCTTATCTGGCGCGCGACGGAAGTGAAAGTGTATCCGGCTTGATGATAGCTGGCACTAAAGGCTCAACACGGCCCTACTCCGCCCGAAGCGCATCGACCGGGTCCAGATGGGCGGCCCGCCGCGCCGGAAGCACGCCGGCCAGGACGCCGATTACTATCGCCACGGATTCGGCGAGCGCGGCATAGAACGGTGAGGCTTTTACGGGCAAGGCCGGCACAAGCCAATGCAGAAGCTGGCCGATGCCATTCCCGAGCAACAGGCCGAGGAATCCGCCCAGCGCGGCAAGGACCACGGCTTCACCCAGGAACAGAACAAGCACCTGAGGTCGTCGCGCGCCCAGGGCCCGAAGCAGTCCAATCTCGTTGGTCCGCTCGTTTACCGCGATGGTCATGATGGTCACGATGCCGATGGCGCCGACGAGTAATGAAATGCTGCCGATCGCGGCCACCGCGAAGGTCAGGATGTTCAGCACGCCACCCAGTACATCGAGCATCTGCTGCTGCGTGGTGATGGTTACGTCGTCGCGACCGTGGCGCGCGGTGAGAGTGCGGCGGATGCCCTCGACCACACGTTCCACGGCCACGCCTTCCTCGTACATCACGTCAATCTCGATGAGGCCCTCGACGTTGAACAGGCTCATGGCTCGAGCCGCGGGTATGTAGACCGTATCGTCGAGATCGAAGCCCAGAACCGTACCCTTGGATTCCATCACCCCCACCACGCGAAACCGGCTGCCGGAGATGGTGATTAAGCGACCGAGGGGAATGGTCTCGGCGAACAGTTCATCGCGCATCTTGCTTCCCAGCACCGCAAAGGCCCGGGGTGCGGTGGGGTTGTCTTCGGGGAGAAAGCGTCCGCTGCTCACGGCCATCCTGAACGCTTCCGGCATGGCCGGGCCGGCGCCATACACCGTTGTGCGCCGGCGCCGCCCGCCGAATTCCACCTCGGCATTGCCCTGGACGAAAGGCACGACCGCGCGGGCGAAGGACAGCTGCTCGAGCGCCAGCGCATCTTCGATCGTAAGAGGCCGCTCCGTACCGAAGACACCCATGCTGGTCCCGGCTGTGGTCGCCTTGCCGGGGTTCACCGCAACGATGGTGGTACCGAACTGCGTGAACTGGGCGATGACAAACTGCTGCATGCCCTCGCCGATGGATGTGAGCAGCACCACGGCCGCAATACCGACCGCGATACCCAGAGCCGTAAGCGCACTGCGCAGTCGATGGGCGACGAGCGAACTGCTCGTCAGCTTGAGAAAATCCAGGGTCTTCATTGCCCTAGCGCCGCGACAGGGCGATCACCGGATCGAGCGCCGCCGCGTTTCGCGCAGGGAGAAGGCTGAAGACAATGCCCGTAGCCAGGGCAACGGCCAGAACCAGGAGCGTTACCCATGCGGGCGCGTAGGCCGGGAGAATGGGCAGCGCGCTACGGATAGCCAGCGATCCAGCCTCTCCGAGGGCCAGGCCGATGGCGGCTCCCAGCGCCGAGAGGAGCGTGGCCTCGGCGAGGATCAGAGTAAGAATCTGTCCCCGGGTGGCGCCGACGGCCTTGAGAAGGCCAATCTCCGCGGTTCGCTCCGACACCGCCACCAGCATCACATTCATGATCAGGATCCCGGCCACCGCAAGACTGATCGCCGCAATCCCGCCGACCGCTACGGTAAGGGCCCCCAGGATGTCATCGAAGGTAGAGAGCACCGCGTCCTGGGTGACCACGGTCACATCCTTTTCCCCCTGATGACGCTGCTGGATCGTGTCCTCCGCAAACTGAACCACCGCCGGAATCTCCTCTCGCGAACGCGCCTCCACGAGAATGCGGAACAGAGACTCGGTATTGAGGATTTGCTGTGCGGCCGCGACGGGGATAATGATCGTTTCCTGGACATCGACCCCAATGGAGCGCCCTTCGGAGCCCATGACTCCGATGATGCGAAAGCGCCGGTCGCCGATTCGAACCCATTCGCCCAGGGACTTCCGGGGGCCGAACAGTTCGTCGCGAATCTTGCTGCCAATGACGGCTACCGGCATCGGTCGGTTGACATCCATCGGGGGCAGGAAACTGCCCTGGGACACCTCCCAATGGCGGATCTCCAGCAGCTCTGCGGTGGAACCCATCATCACCACATCCCGGGAGCGGGCGCCGCGGCTGACGGGCACGGAACCCACGTTCAGCGGGGCGACTTTCCGCACCCGGGGATTGCGGGTCAGCGCCAGCGCGTCCTCTACGGTCAGATCGCGCGGGGTTTCGCCGAACATGGCGCCGGGATTGACGCCGCCCGTTTCCGAGCGGCCGGGAAAAACAATCACCAGGTTCGTGCCGAGGGAGGCAAACTCTCCCGCGACGTAGCCGCGGGCGCCTTCGCCCAGAGCCGTGAGCACGACCACCGAGCCCACGCCGATGGCCATCGCCAGGAGCATGAGCAAGGTGCGGGCCGGGTAGCCGGCGAGTGCTCCCCAGGAGAACCGCGCCACATCGAGGCTATGCAGCGCCACGGCCGGCGCCCCGAATGTCCTGGTCGAGACGACCGTCCACCATGCGCAGCTGCCGCGTCGCGCGCCGGCCCATATCGATGTCATGCGTGACCATGATCAGAGTCAGGCCGCCATCGACAAGGCCCTCGAGGATGCCGATGACATCGTCGCCGGAATGCTGGTCGAGATTTCCGGTCGGCTCGTCGGCGAGCAGCACGCTTGGGTGGGTCACCGTCGCGCGTGCAATGGCAACCCGCTGGCGCTGCCCACCGGACAGCTGTTCCGGTTTGTGATGCGCGCGCTCGGCAATCCCCAGGGCGTCCAGCGCCGGTGCCACGAGCGCCTGCCGCTCCTCTTTGCCGACACCGGCGAGCAGCAGCGGCAGCGCCACGTTTTCCTCCGCCGTTAGCCGCGGCACGAGGTGAAACATCTGGAACACGAAACCGATCTCACGGCTGCGCACCTGGGCCTGCTCCATGTCGCTCAGGGACGTTACGTCGCGATCATTGAGGCAATAGGTCCCGCCGGTCGGTTTATCGAGCAGACCCAGGAGATTCAGCAGGGTCGATTTGCCGGAGCCCGAGGGACCCATGATCGAAACGTACTCGCCCTGTTCGATGCGCAGGCTCACGTCGTCCAGGGCCTTTACGAGCTGATCGCCGACCTGAAAGTGGCGATCGATATGCGACAGCTCAATCATCGCCAGCGGACGGCAGAATCGGGGTCACCGTCGCACCCTTCTCCACGCCATCCCGATCGACGTTGAGAATGAGCGTTGCCCCGGGTTCGAGCCCTTCCCGAACCTCGGTCCAAATCCAGTTGCGCAGACCCGGCGTGATGACCCGGTCCTCCACGATGTCGCGCGCGTTGACCACGAACACGCGATTGCCCTCGCGGATGGCTTCCGTGGGTATGCGCGGCACGCCGCTGCGCTCGTCGAGAATGACTTCGATATCAGCGCTGTAGCCCGGCAGCATGCGCGAGCCGTCCTCGGATTCGACAAACTCGACCTCGACGTCGACGGTGCGCGCCTGCTTCTCCAGATCGAGGACATAGGGCGCCACGCGGCGCACCCGACCCGGAAACACCCGGTCCGGAAAGGCATCAAGCGATATTTTCGCCGCCATGCCCACGGCAATGTCCGGAGCGTCGACCTCGTCGATGGGCGCCGAGACGTAAAGACAGCTCGTGTCCATGAGATCGACGGCCGGCGGCGTGGGTATGCCCACGGGAGAAGGCGTCACGAACTCACCCACCTCACCATTGACCTCCGCAACCACGCCGGAGAACGGCGCACGCAGACGCGTCTGGTCGAGGGCCGCCTGGGCGACGTCGAGCTGCGAGCGGCTGACATCCACGGCTGACAGTGCGGCGCTGCAGGCGGCCCGCTTGGCGAGGGCATCGCTCTCGGCGCTGTCCACGGCTTCTTCCGAAGCCAGATTGGTATCACGGAGCTGGCGAATGCGCTCAGCTTCGCGTCCGGCGCGCTCGGCGACGATACACGCCTGCTCCCAGCGCGCCTCGGCAGACCGCACCTCGCTGGCCGCCAGCTGGGCCTGGGCCTGAAGATCCACATTCCAGAACTCCATTAGAATCTGCCCCCGCTCTACCACGTCACCCTCCGTGACGGGCATGCGATCGATCTGGCCGCCCAGGCGCGGTGAGATACCGGCACGACGGCAGGCTTCAATGGTGCCGGCCTTGGTATTGGCGACGGTGGACTGAACGTTGCCCGCGGCCACAATGCTCACCCGAACGTCCGGCGGATTCGGCCGACCAAGGCGCCAGGCGAGCACAAGAAGAACCACGACCGCGATGGCGGCATAGGCCAGAAGTGAGTGCCTTTTCTCTGCCATAGGAAACCCAGCCCTGGATGACGCGGGAGCCACTATGGTGCGCTTGATGCAGAGCTTGTCAGTGAACTAGATCAAGAGATGAGCGGGTTGTGGCCCCTCTACTGCACCCAGAGAGAACGCCGATCGGCAAGATGGGGAGGAGCCAGAGGGAAGGGACCCCGACGCAAACCTTTCGCGGACAAAGGCGCCCCGCTTGCCACCACCGGGCCGCAAACGCCGTCGTTTAGCCATGCCAGCGCGCTGGCCGTAAGCGGATCGTCGCTCGTCCCGAAGCCGCCGCGGAAGCTGTCTTCGACCTCACAGAGAGTAAAGCGGCCCGTATCGGCAAGCCCGGTGAAGAAACCGCCGAAGCCGTCGCCATCGACGATTTCAAAGGCAACCAGGCGCATTCGCGTCTCACAGCCGCGCTGGTCGAAGCCGTACTGTCCCACCGCCTTGCCCAGGGTATCGCTGCCAATGAGCACTACCTCGACCTGCGGCGCGATGCTGTTGATCAGCGTCTCGCTGGCGGAAGCGGTGGCGCCGCTGGTAAGGAAGGCAATGCGCAACGGTGCCACGGATGAACTCTGCGGCGTAAAGCGCACGACGCGATCTTCGTTGGAGCGCTTCTCGTTGTGTCTCACGCGATAGGCAATCTCACCGCTGGCGATGCTCCCCCCGAGCAGATCCAGGAAATCCTCGGCGACCGACACCAGCCCGCCTCCGTTATAGCGCAGGTCAATGATGAAATCCGTGATGTCGTCCCGAGCGAGATCGGCGAACAGGTCCACCAGCTCACTCGTTGCGGTTGCCGTGAATCCGCGCAGATGCACGTAGCCCACCGGTGAGAGCCCGGGCCGTTCCAGACGACGCGGCGCCATCGCGACCGGCGCCACAGGCAGCTCGGTCTTTTCGATTTCGACTTCCAGAATCTCGTCGTCGATACCCAGCCGGAAGCCCCGTCGTACGCCCTCCTCGGAGGGTCCGAAGATTTCTTCGAGAGTGAGTCCCTGTTCTTCGTATTCGCGCATGGTCACGAAGCCGTCGCCTCGATCGACCGCTCGTAGCTCGGCACCACGGACAAAGCCCGCCGCGAAGGCTGTTCCGTCTTCATAGGCGTCGCTGATGAGGTAGCGGCCTTCGGCATCGATGCCAAAGCGAAAACCGAAGCCGATAAATGCCCCGGAACCCAGACTGGCGTCGTCCTCAGCCGCTGTGGTGAGAAAGGAAAAGCCCGGATCGCGGAAGTCTTCGGCGAGCGGGGCGGTAAGCGCGGAAAGGTACTCTTCCGCCGTCGGAAAGTCGCCGGGATCAACGTTCGCCATCTCGTCGTACCAGAGGTACCAGTCTTCGGCGACGTCCAATACGAATTCCTTCTGCGCCTCGACTCCGCAGGCAGCGACACTTGGAGCCGGAGGCACTTCCAGCGAAGGCTCTGTTCCTCCGCCTCCCCCACCGCCGCCGCAGGCAGCAAGTAACGTGATGATTACAGCGAGAGCGGAATGGCGTGGGAAGCGCGCGAAAACAGGCATGGAAAGCCCGAGGCCCAATTCCTGGGTTCGGTGGGGCAAGCTGGTCATGATCGGAAGAAGTACCGCCTGGTCTGAATGACTGCCCTCAAGTATGACGAGGCATCACGCAAGGAGAAAGCGAACTACTCGCCCAACGCTTCTCACAGCGTGAGGGCGAAGCTCTGCAACTCTACTCGGGGTGCTTCCCGGGTGAGGAGGTAGCTTTGCCGGCGGCGCCCGTCGCTGTCGCTACAGATGATCTCGTAGCGATCTTCTCCCGGCTCAGTTCCGAAAAGCTCGGTGGCAAAGACCAGGTCAGAACCGCTGGTGAGATCGAACACCGCAAGCACGGTGATCTGATCGATCTCTCCGGCATGCGTATCGTGAGCCAACGTCGGCGCCAGCCGAAGGTCGAGCAGCGTTGCTGAACCCGCCGCGGAGTCGAGGGTAAGGCCCTGGGTCGCGCGCTGGGCCAGCTCGTCATAGCGCGCGGCGAACTGGTCGGAGGTCATGGCCGTCCCAGAAATGAGGTTGCCGGCCAGCGCCGAAGGACTGACGGCCAGGACCATGTAGACCCGGCCGTCCGCGAAGCGCAGGGTGGCGTGTTGCGCCGGGAGCAGGTGCGCCTGGACGGGGTTCCCCAGCCATAGAGCGATAGCGAACACCAGGGCTCTCATAGCGAACCTCGAACGCAGCGTTGAAAAAAGGGATAGCTGTCCGTCGCGAAGTAGTGATAGATGCCGTTTGGAAACTCCGGCGTTACGCCAAAGCGGCCGTTGCACTCATCGAGGTCACCGCTGCCCTCGACGTACTCCCAGTCATCGCGGAAGGTCCCAAGGTCATAAACATCGGTGGACGGACGGTTAGCGGGCACGTCGCTCACCAGCTGATAGCTGCCCCGGACCACGACGAGCGCCGAGCCTGCATCCAGCGCATCGCCATAGCCGTAGCGCGCGTAGATAGGAAAACCGTCCGTAGCCCAGCCGATCAAAGTCATCACGGTGGCATCCGCTCCGACCTTCTCCAGAAATGCCTCGGGCATCCCGTGATAGTGGTAGGCGCCGTCCGGCTGTACGTGCGCGTTGTTGAAATCAACGCCGAAGTCAAAGTGTGCCTGACCCAGGGCCTCGATTTCCCAGCTGCCATTCTGACCGCCGACCAGACTGCAGCTGGTTCCGGAGTCATCGCAGGAGCCCGCGGTCGCCGCGTCGATCTTTATCCCGTTTAGGACATAGCCCACAGGTCCCCGGGGACCACCCAGCTCCGTGCGTTGATCCGTCAGCATCGGCGACAGGCTGAAGGCGGCGCTCACGCTCTGCTCGGAGATCACGTTTGGGTTGCCGGGGTTGGGAAAGCTGCCAACCTCGTGGTCCGGAATGCCGTTGGCTTCCAGCATCCGCTGCTCGCCGCAGGTCCAGGCAGATTCGCTGGTGTAGCTGAGCGACGCCTGGGAATTGAAAGTGACGTCGCTGTAGTCGCAGAGCACACCGTCGGTGCTGACACTATCTTCCGTTTGTTCGTCGCCGGAGCCCTGCGGCGTCTCCTGGACAACGGTCGCCGGCGACGAGTCTTCCTCCGACGTTGCCACCGAATTGGAGCCCCCGCCCCCACAGGCCACCAAGGGGGGCAGCAGCGCGGCAGCGCACACAGCCGTACGAATTGACATGGCGATTCCCCAGTATCCAGTCTCGACGCTTCTACGGGGATCGCCGGATAATCCGTCGCGACTTGTTCGGGAATCGTTATGGCACTGTCGTCCACAAACAGCTCGCGAGCGGTGCAGGGGTGGCCGCGCTGAAGTTTCTCGTGGACCCTGCTCTCCAATCCGCGTTACCGGGCTTAGGAAGTTTCGCAGCCTGCCGACCTGTCGGACCCGCGGCGCCGGGCAAAGCGGAGCGGCCTCCGATCTCCAGGCATCGGGACCGAGCCGCCGCGGTTGTGGTCCTACTGCTGCTCGGCCTCTGCAGTACCGCGAGCGCCGATGTCTTTCGCCCCGCGTATCTGGAACTCACCCAGGAGTCCGCCGAACGGTACGCGGTAGTCTGGCGCGTTCCCGCTTTCCGGGATCAGCGTCACCTTGCCGCGAGCCCGCGCTGGCCCGACCGCGTCTCGCGGGATGCACCGGTTGGCGCGGCACGGATAGGCTCCAGCTGGGAGGAACGCTACAGCATCACCGCACCGGGCGGTCTGGCGGGCGAACAGATCAACATCGAAGGAGACCTCGGCAGCGCAACCGACGTGATTCTGCGCATCCGGCGCCTTGACGGCACCACGCGGCTGGAACGCCTGAGCCCCGTCGCGGCCAGCTTCTCCATGGCCGAGTCGCGGGGCACGGGCGAGATTGCCTGGTCCTATCTCGCGCTCGGGGTCGAACACATTCTTGGCGGTATCGACCACCTTCTGTTTGTACTCGGACTCCTGCTTCTGGTGCGCGAGCTAAGGCGCCTGGTGTTGACCATCACCGCCTTTACGGCGGCCCATTCTCTCACCCTCGCAGGCGCCACCCTGGGCTGGCTCCGTCTACCAGGACCACCTGTGGAGGCGGTCATCGCACTGTCTATCGTGTTCGTTGCCGCCGAGATCATCAATCAACAGCGCGGCCACGCCTCGACTACGGCGCGGGCTCCATGGATCGTAGCCTTCGCCTTCGGCCTGCTGCATGGGTTCGGGTTTGCCGGAGCGCTCGAGGAAGTCGGTCTAGCGGCGACGGCGGTCCCCCTCGCCCTACTGATGTTCAACGTCGGAGTGGAAATCGGGCAGCTTATCTTTGTGTCTGCCTGTGCTCTGCCCATGGTGCTTCTGGGAAAGTTTGCCGCCGGGACGCTGCCCGCACTGCGAAGCGGTCTGGCCTACGGAATCGGGGCCATCGCGGCTTTCTGGACCATTGAGCGGATCGCCGCGTTCGCACTCTAGAGTCGCTTCCGGCACGTGCCCCGCCAGTGTTCAGCCGGACGCAAGCTCCCGCACGGCACGGTGTGCCTGCTCGATGGCGGCTTCGGTCATAGCGTCGGACGCCGCGTCGGTACCCGCTATGGCAATGTTGCCGATCCGCTTTCGTCCCTCGACCCAGGGCTGGAAGTCGGTCCAGCGCTGGGGGTAGAAGGCCACGTCGCCGCTATCGGCATTTACTGAATAGGCATAGCCGTGGGACCAGCGGTTCACCGTGATGCCGCGAATATCCCGCTCGTGGTCAAAGCCACTCACCGCAAACATGCGGGAAAGCTGGTCTCGGACCCGCGCCTCGAAGTCGGCAAAGCCCGTCTCCAGCAGCTGCCGACGTCCCTCGCGGAACTGCTCCGCGGCGGGCAGGCCCGGCGCCGTGGGTACATGCTGCATGTGCAGGACCACCGGATCATCCGGGGATCGGGCATAGCGGTATTCTCCGAAGCTCACCGGATGCGTCATCCGCACATGCTGGAAGAAGCTGCCAGGACAGTTCACCCGCCAGGCGTCGCTCCTGGCGAGACTGCGCCAGTTGCTGATGAGCACGTTCGTATAGACAAGCGGCGCGCGAACCGAAAGCGACAGCGAACGCGCCTGGGACTCGGACACATCGGGGCAGATGTGGGGAAGCATCGTGTGATAGCCGCTCCATACAACCCGGGCCGCCGAAACGCTATGCGCTGCGCCATCCTTTACATAGGTAAGCTCCACAGGCGCCGCGAGATCGCCGTCCCGATGCGCCAAGCTCACAACCGTGCTGCTTAGACGGATGCGCGTGCTGTTGGCTCGCGAGTCAAGGCGGTCATAGGCGAAGCGGGCCGTGACCACTTCCTCCAGCTGGCGGGCATCCGTCGCCGAAGGCACGAGCCGGCTTACGAGCATTCTGGCGATGGTCGCGTTGCCATCGGGAAACCGGACCCGTTCAAAATCCGCTTCCTCGCCCAGACCCGGGATACCGTCCTCACCGAATTCAAGGGGCCCGAAACCCGGATAGCCGGAATCCCAGGCCAGCCAGGCGGGCAGCGCATCGGCACCGATGGCCCAGACGCCGTGGGGGTGCTTCTGGATCATCGCGAGAGCCTCGTCGCCCATGCCCGCATGGACTTTCAGGTACTCGCGCCAGCTCAGGGTCTCGAGGATACGCTTCTGTTCGTCGATGCTGACGTCTTCGAGGTAGTTGGTCTCATCGGCAAAAAGCCGCTGTACATCGGCCTTTCCACGGCGTGACAGGCCCGTATTCGCGAGTGCACGGGGCTGGGCCAGGGAAGCGGTAATCAGTTCGTCGGTGCCAAAGGTCTCCTCATCGAGGAAATACCCCGCTCGCATGCCCAGTGCATCCAGCATTGCCTGGTGATTGAACGCGTCATCGGTGTTGAAGGTCACACCGAGTTCGTTGATCAGTTCCCGGGCTACGGCGGGATAGCCGCGCGGCGATTCCACAAGCATCGTCCCGCCGAAACCGATGAGGGTCTTTCCGTCGATAGTGAATTCGTTGCGCCGGGCGTGACCGCCAAAGTCGTCATGATTGTCGAGGATCAGGATCTTCGCCTGGGGATTCACATCGCGTTGGTAAAAGTAGGCGGCAGACAGTCCGCTGATACCCGCGCCAACGACCACAAGATCGAAGGTTTCATCGGTCGCGGTACCGGACCAACGCTGCCCGCGGGCCGCGGCATGAGCCACCTCGAAAGATCCCGGGTGGGATCCACGCATTCCGGTCAGCGCCGGCGGGTACAGCGGAGTATCGCCGGCGAGAGCTCGCGCGCGCAGCCCAATGCCACTCATCGATGCCCCGAGCGCTAGCGCAACGCCATTCAAAAAGTCCCGCCGCTGCAGGTGGCCCGCATTATCCAAAGAGAATCGTCCTGACAATCCGCGTAAACACGCAGTATAGGAGGGATCACCAGTCACCGCCGGAGCTCCACCGTCGACCCCGCGGCGGGGAACGGCCTTTGCTATTCTCGACCAACGAAGACGATGGCCGCACGCGCCGGGATCATTCGATTTGAAGCCGCCTCGCTCTCACCGCGACCGGCCGTTCCAGTCCAAGGCTGTTCAGCAGCAGCTACGCACGACCAGAGCAAGGTTCTCGCCAGATGACAGACAAACTCTTCGCCGCTCTGCAACGCGAAATGAACGCTCAGATCAGCGATAGCGCTCTTCTCGAGCGCAGCCTCGCCTATGGAAGCGAGTATCTTCGCGACGCAAACAACCGCTCCATCGCACCGCGGGAAGATGCGGAGAAGGCCCTCGCGAAGTTTCACCAACCCCTGCCGGCCAGCGCGGGCGATGCCGCGAAAATTATTGATGAGCTCCACGCCCTTGGCTCGCCCGCCACCGTCGCCCAGACCGGGGGACGTTTCTTCGGTCTCGTAAACGGCGGCTGCATTCCGGCCTCGCTGGCTGCGCGCCTGCTGGCGGACGTGTGGGATCAGAATGCCGTCCTATACGCCACATCGCCGACCGCGGCGGTGCTGGAGTCGGTCTGCGAGGCCTGGCTGAAGGAGCTTTTCGGACTGCCCGAGAGCACCGTCGCCGGCTTCGTCACGGGCACCTCCGTTGCCATTGTCGTCGGCCTCGCGGCCGCCCGCTGGCGACTGTGCGCAAGGCGCGGCTACGACATAAACGCCCAGGGCCTCGCCGGTGCACCGCCCATCCGGATCGTCACCGGCCGCCATGCGCACAGCACGGTCGTCAAGGCCGTGGCACTGCTCGGCCTTGGCACCGCGAACATTGAGTGGGCGGAAGTCGATGAACAGGGGCGGCTGCGTCCTGAGACGCTGCCGGCGCTGGACGACAGCTGCATCGTCATTCTCCAGGCCGGAAACGTGAACTCCGGCGCCTTCGATCCGCTGCGCACGGTGGGCAGAGCAGCCCGCGACAGCGGAGCCTGGGTGCACATTGACGGCGCCTTCGGGCTCTGGGCCGCCGCCGCGGCGGCCACCCGACACCTGGCGGACGGTCTCGAGCTCGCTGATTCCTGGAGCGTGGACGGTCACAAGACGCTGAACACGCCCTACGATAACGGCATTGCGT
The DNA here is from genome assembly GCA_039818725.1 of Pseudomonadota bacterium. Taxonomy (GTDB): domain Bacteria; phylum Pseudomonadota; class Gammaproteobacteria; order Pseudomonadales; family Halieaceae; genus Congregibacter. Next base: position 194,683 of record JBCBTK010000008.1, on the reverse strand, counting down.
TGTGCCGCGATGCCGACGCCTTGACCGGCGCGCTTGAGAACAGCGGCGCGTACATCATGTACTCACAGGAGCGTGACGGCTCCCGCTACACGCCGGAGCTGTCACGCCGGGCCCGAGGTATCGAGCTCTGGGCGGCGCTGAAATACCTGGGTCGCGATGGGATCGATGCTCTCGTTACGCATCTGCATGCCCGCGCCCGCCAGTTTTCCATTGAGCTTAACGCGGCAGGTTTCACCATTCTCAACGAAGTCGTCTTCAACCAGGTGTTGGTGGACATCGGAAATCAGGAGACAACCGATGCTTTCGTGCTGCGGGTGCGCAGGAGCGGTGAAGCCTGGGTGGGCGCCTCCGCCTGGTTCGGTAAACCCGTGGTCCGGATCAGCGTTTGCTCCTGGGCTACGACGCCTGACGACGTGAGTCGGACCGTGGCGGCCTTCGAGGCCGCCCGGAAATCCCAGGAAGCGCTCTAGGCCATCAGTTCCTCTTCGACCTGCTGCAGTCGATCCTTGCCAAAAAACATCTCATCGCCAACGAAGAACGTTGGAATGCCAAAGACGCCTCGCTCCACGGCGGCGGCCGTATTCCCGGCCAGCGCGGCTTTTACCTCGGGATCGGAGGTGCGTTCGAGGATTGCCGCACCATCCAGACCCGCGTCCGTAAGGCCCGCTGCGAACACCTCCGGGTCGTCCATCTTCAGTCCCTTCTCCCACATACAGACCAGGCCTGCCTCAAGGTAGGCATCGAGCTTGCCTTCCGCCTCCGCGGCGATGGCACCGCGCATCAACATCAGGGTGTTCACCGGAAAATTGGGATTGAACACGAAGCGGTCGAGCTGGTGCTTGCGAATAAAGCGCTCGATTTCGAGGCGGTCGTACTCAAGCTTACCCTTGACGCCGTTGAACGCCATCATCGGTGGCTGGTTTCCCGTAGCTTTGAAGATGCCTCCTAGAAGACAGGGGATAACTTTCAGCCTTGCTCCGGTGCGCTCCAGCACGGGAGTCAGCGCGCGATACGCGAAATAGGCATTCGGACTGCCAAAGTCAAAGATGAACTCAACGGTTTTGCTCATGGGCCGGTTCTCGGTTTAGGTAGTTATGTCCTGCCAGGCGCGTAGAGCGTTGGCGTGCACGGCTCGGCGCGGCGCTCGCTGCATCGGGAAGGGCTCGCATCAGCGGCCGTAAGTGTCTGCGACGGTCATGCGATGCAGCAGGCGGTCGTAGCCATCGTAGCCGCCGGTAGCCGCGTGGAGAAGGGATCGGTTGTCCCAGATGACCAGCATATCCTTCGCCCACTTGTGACGGTAGAGAAAGGCCTCCTGGGATTGGTGCTGATACAGGTCGAAGAGCAGTGCGTCGCTCTCGGCCTTGTCCATGCCCTTGAGACTTTGGATGTACGCGAGGGAGGAGAAGAGCGCCCTTTTTCCCGTCTCCCGGTGAGTCCTGACCAGCGGATGTTCCTGAGTCTCTCGCGCCTTTTCGCTGGGAATAATGTTCATACTGCGGCCCTCGGCCTGATCCTGGTCGCCATAGACGCCGTCGGGCGCGTAGCCCAGGGCCGCCGAGTGAACCGCTGTCATTCCTTCGACCCGCTCGCGCAGTTCCGGATCCAGAGCCTCAAAGGCCGCAACCTGATCGGCGAACAGCGTGTCACCGCCGTGGGGCGGAATGGTGATGCTGTACAGCACGGTCGCGGCCGGTGGTACGGGCATGAAGCTCCAGTCCGTGTGAAAGAACTCGGCAAATATCGGTGTGCGCTCGTCCGCAAGACGCCGTATCGCACAGATATGCTCATGTCCCTCGATGTGCTCGAAGAAGGGGTCTTCTCCGGGCTCGCCAAAGCAGGCACTGAACCGCTCGAGATCTTCATTGCTGAGTTTCTGGTCGGGAAAGGCAAGCACCTTATGTTCGAGCCAGTGCGCGCGGAGTTCGAGAATCAGGTCTTCCGGGAGCGCCTCCGCGAGGGAAATACCCGTCACCAGCGCACCGCAGGACGCTCCACTTGGGGTGATGGTCAATGCCATGCTCTTCTCCTTCGATTTTTTATTGTGGGTTGTGTGGCGAGCCAGAAGTCGGCGCTTGACCCTTCAAACGACAATCACGGGGCGTGGTTCCACCAGGCCATATCCGAATGGGCGCGCAGGTCGAGTTCGTGGGTCCACGCCGAACGGTGCTGCTGAGACAGATGAAAGTAGGTTTCCGCCATGTGTACCGGGAGCAGCAGGCCGTCCTTGTCCCTGCCCTTGGCGTCACGAAGCTTTTCAAAGAGCTCTGGTCCGAGCATCTTGCCCAGCGTGTCCGGTGCATCAACGGCGCCGTCTATGAGGATGTGGGCGACGTGAATTCCCCGCGACGCATATTCGGCGTTCAACGTTTGGCACAGCATGCGACGTCCGCCCATCGCCGCGGCGTGCGAGTGCTGACCCGCATTGCCGCGCACCGCCGCCGTTGCTGATGTCACGAGGATCGTGCCACCGCCGCGCTCTTCCATGAGAGGTATCACCGCCTTTGCGACGCGAAACAGGGCGAAGCAGGCCATGCGCCAGCCAAGCTCGAATGTCTTCAGAGGCGTGTCTTCCAGAGATCGCGTGCCGATCTGGGCGCCGAGATTGAACAGCACGACCTCAATGGGGCCGATCTCGCGTTCGACGTCTTCGATACAAGTTTCGATGGCGCCCTCGTCGACCGCATTCAGGAGCCGGCCCGAAGCCGTCCCTCCCGCCTCGTGAATATCGTCCACAAGACGCTTTAGCCCGGCTTCGTCGCTACGCCGGCAGAGCACGCTGTGATAGCCCTCCCGGGCAAAGCGTGCCCCTACCGTACCCCCGATTCCCGCACCGGCCCCGAGGACCAGACAGACCTTTTGCATGCTGTTCTCCCCGTCGATGAGACGACTTTTTTATTCGGATATCCCGTTCCGATGCAGGCAGGCCCGCGGCCAGGCTCGAGCTTTGCTGTCAGCGCAGACCCAGAGCAGGCACGCGATAGAGGGAAGCCTAGCTGTGAACAGTTTCCCTTGCTAGCCGTTGCGAACCTCGTCGCGCGGCGGTGACCTGACTCACATAGCGTTCGCGTGTCCAGATGGACTTCGAAAAATCCCGGTATACCCGCTCGAAAGACTTAATCCGGCGGGTGGCTATGCTGGTGGTGAACCATGCGGCGCGGGCGATCCCAGTCAGGCCCCGCCGACTGGGACTATCCGAAGGGGCTGCACGGAGGATCGGTGATGAGGTTACGAATGGGGTCGGGGTACCTGGCTGCGGCGGCTCTTCTCCTCGGCACATGGGATGCAGGAACGGCGCATGCCGCGGATAAGCCGAACGTTCTCCTGATCGTGATGGACAACTTCGGCTACGGCGAGGTTGGCGTCTATGGAGGAGGCGTGCTGCGCGGCGCCGCAACGCCGAACATCGACAGCATCGCTCACGAGGGCGTGCAGCTCACCAACTTCAACGTCGAAGCGGAGTGCACGCCGTCCCGCGCCGCCCTGATGACCGGTCGCTATGGCATCCGAACGCGGCTGCGCCCCGATGGCCCGCCGCGGGGGATCTGGTACGGGCTCACGTCCTGGGAGGTCACGGTCGCTGAAATGCTGTCGCGGGAAGGGTATGCCACCGGGATCTTCGGCAAGTGGCATCTCGGTGCGACGCAGGGGCGTTACCCGACGGACCAGGGCTTCGACGAGTGGTACGGAATCCCGAACTCCAGCGACCAGGCCTTCTGGCCCGACAGCCGAAGCTTCCAGGCCGATGCCGGCGTCGAGCTCACCCACGTGATGAGTGCGACGCGCGGCAGCGCGCCCCGGGAGCTCGACGTTTACAACAGGACGAAGCGCACCACCATCGACCGGGAGATAACGGATCGGGCGCTGGACTTCATGCGGCGTTCGCACGAAGCGAAGAAGCCGTTCTTCGCCTACCTGCCCTACACCCAGACCCATGAGCCGGTGGACCCGCACCCTGAATTTCGCGGCACTACGGGCAACGGCGACTTCGCAGACGTACTCGCGCAAACCGATGCCTATGTCGGTGAACTCCTGGGTCTCATCGACGAGCTGAACGTCCGCAGCGAGACCATCGTTATCTTCACCTCGGACAATGGCCGCGAGGGCGTGAAGCGTTCCTTCGGTTTTACCGGTCCCTGGCGCGGGACCATGTTCGCCCCTTACGAGGGATCACTGCGCGTACCGTTTCTGATCCGCTATCCCGAGCGCATACCCCCGGGTCGCGTATCGAACGACATCGTTCATCTGGTCGACCTGTTCCCCACCCTGGCGGCATTCAGCGGTGGGGAGATCCCGACGGATCGCGTGCTCGACGGTATGGATCAGTCCGCATTTTTTGACGCATCGAGCACCAGGTCGCCGCGCGAGTCCATGGTGATCTACATTGGAAACGAGCTTTTCGGTGCCAAATGGCGGAACTGGAAGATGCTGGTCAAGGACATCGGCGAGAAGAACTATGCCATTCAAACCCTGGCCTACCCTTCCTATTACAACCTCATCGTCGACCCGAAAGAGGAAGAGCCGGAGAAGTTCTACCTGGATGACACCTGGGTGGACGGACCGCTCTGGGAGGTCATCGAAGCGCACGAGGCGTCCCTGCAGGCCGATGCCGGTACGCCGGATCCCTGAGGGCGTCCAATGGGCCCGGAGAGAATCACGGAACTAGGCGCTTCGCCGCGACCGAAGCCACATTCAGAAGTCAGGTGCCGGCAGAAGTCAGATACCGGATCGGGCGAAGCGAGCGATCTCAAGCCCCTCAAAAACCAGGTCGTCCACCCGCTCCGCCGCAAGCCCAGCAACTTCCACCAACGCTGCCCCGTCACCCCCGGTAACCAGTAAGCGCGGCTCGGGATCGCCAGCCCTGCGCAGGGCCTCGCGCAGCGCTCCGGCGAGGGCGAGCGTTGCCCCGCCGCCGACCGCGCCAGCCGTGCTGGTTCCGGGATTCGCGGACCAGCCCGGGTCAGCGCTGCGCACCCGGGCCGTTCCGGCAAACAGGGCGGCCTGCATCAGCTCTCGTCCAGCGATGATATAGCCGCCCTCGTGGGCACCATCGGCACCCAGAAGGTCGATCGTCAGAGCCGTACCGGCATCAACGACGCAGACGCGATCAGGGACACGCCGGCGCGCGGCTAGAAGGGTAAGCCAACGATCGACGCCCATGCTCCGCGGTTCTTTGTAGCTGTTCGTCACGCCGGCACAGCGCGCCTCGGAAGCGGCGATAAATGTCGGCACATCGTCGGGAAGAGTCCTTCGGAGCTCTTCCTCGTCCGCGTCCGTAAGCACGCTGGAGATCCAGACCTCGTCCACGAGCCGGGCTTCGCTCTGGAGCGGGCCCAGGCCATCTGTTGCGCGGAGATCGCAGCGGCCTTCCGCGAGAGATCGACCGCTCGCCACCCGGCGCCATTTAACGGCGCTGTTACCCGCGTCGATCTGGAGGCTACTACTCAAGAGAGGACCCGAAGCGAGACTTCCCCGGCGTGGATCAGCTCGGTGCCCGATTCCGTGGCCAGGCGCAGCGCACCGTGTTCATCCAGGTCGAGAGCCCGGCCCACCAGCTCGCCGTCTCGTTTCAAAACGCGCACCGTCATTCCGGCCCAGGCGTGACGCGCCACCCAGCGCTCGCGCCAGGGTGCGAAGCCCTCGCTCTCGTAGTCGTTCAGCAGCGGCAACAGCCGATTCAGCAGTTCGGCAACGAGCCGATTGCGACCGGGCGCATGGTCAGACAGATCGGCCCAGGGCTGAGTCACGGACTCGGCGTCGTCATCGGGCATCCGGAGATTGATACCGATTCCGATAACGGCGGTACAGGTGCCCCCTGCATCTCCACTGAGCTCAACGAGGATGCCGGCCAGCTTTGCCCCGCCGCGCAGCGCGTCGTTGGGCCACTTCAACTTTACATCGTCGATTCCCAGGGCTTCGAACGTGTCCGTCAGCGCCACACCGACCGCCAGGGACAGACCTTCAAGCGCGCGCACGCCACCGCTGAAGGCCCAGGAAACCGACATATAGACGTTGCAGCCGAAAGGACTAACCCAAAAGCGTCCCTGACGCCCGCGTCCGGAGCGCTGCTGCTCCGCCAGGCAAACCTGGGCGCCCGCACCGCCCCGTCGGAGCAGCTCTTCGCTGGTGGAATCGATCTGAAAATAGATTGACAGCTCCCGCAGCAGGGATCCCGCCTGGGGCGTCAACGCTGCTCGAATAGCCTGTTCGTCAAGAAGTTCCGTGCCCGGCGGCAGGCGGTAGGCGACACCTTCTTTTTCCACAGGCACGCCATCGTTCGCGAGCGCTTCAAGCTGCCGTGCAATCTCCTCCACGCTAGTGCCAAGCCGCGACGCAAGTTTCTCCAGCGTGTGGTCCTGGCCATCAGCCAGCTGCTGCAGAAGCTTTTCGGTCCACTGTTCGGAACACAAGGTGAAGCGGGCTCCAGCCGGAAGGGGCGGGCAATATAGCAAACGCGATGCCCGGCGCTGAGGGTCAGGGAAAGCAAACTTACCTTTACGTTAACGTAAAGGTAAGCTATCTTGCCGGCATGAGTGACAATCAGCACAGCTTCTCGATATCAGAATTGGCATCGGAGTTTTCCGTCTCCACGCGCACTATCCGTTTCTATGAGGAGAAGGGCTTCGTTGCACCCCGGCGCGAAGGGCAGAAGCGCATTTTCAGCGCCGCGGATCGCGCTCGCATACGCCTCATCCTGCGCGGCAAGCGCATTGGCCTTTCCCTTGCCGAGAGCGTCGAGATCATTGACATGTATAGGACCGACGGGAGTGATGAAGAGCAGCTCGACTTGTTGATGCAGAAGATCGACGAGCGCCGCAAAGCCCTGCGGCAACAGCAGCGCGATCTCAGGGACATGCTCAGCGCCCTCGACGAAGTCGAGACCCTGTGTCGTCAGGCGCGAGGAGCAGGGCAAACCAGTAAATCGGAATCACAGCGCGGCGCCGCCGCGAACAGGTGACCTTTGACCGCATGACGGCCCTCGCCCCGTGGAGCGTTCCGCACTACCGGCATCCAGGACAGAAAAACCATGAATACACCCTACCCCACGCTCAACTTCGGCCTCGGCGAGGAAATCGACATGCTCCGCGACGCCGTTTTTCAGATGTGCGAGAAAGAGCTTCGCCCCCGGGCCGCGGAGATCGACCGCAACAATGATTTTCCGGCGGACCTGTGGCCGAAGTTCGGTGAGATGGGTCTGCTGGGCATCACCGTTGACGAGCGTTTCGGCGGCAGCGGGATGGGCTACCTGGCCCATTCGGTCGTCATGGAAGAGGTTAGCCGAGCGTCGGCGTCCGTCGGCTTGTCCTACGGAGCCATGTCAAATCTGTGCCTGAATCAACTCCAGCGCCACGGAAGCGATGAGCAGCGCGAGAAGTACCTGCCCGCCCTCTGCCGCGGTGAGAAGGTCGGGGCACTGGCCATGTCCGAGGCCAACGCCGGGTCCGATGTAGTCAGCATGAAGCTGAACGCTCGCCGCGACGGCGATTCTTATGTCCTTAACGGGACCAAGATGTGGATCACCAACGGTCCCGATGCCGACGTCTACATCATCTACGCCAAGACTGATCCCGAGGCCGGTTCGCGAGGTATTACTGCCTTCATCGTTGAGCGGGACTACGCGGGCTTCTCCCGCTCTCCGAAGCTCGACAAGCTGGGCATGCGCGGCAGCAACACCTGCGAACTGGTGTTCGAGGACTGCCGCATACCCGCCGAGAACGTGCTGCGGGAAGAAGGGATGGGCGTCGAGATTCTCATGTCGGGCCTCGACTACGAGCGTACCGTGCTATCCGGAGGACCGGTGGGGATCATGCAGGCCTGCATCGATGAAGTTTTGCCCTACCTGCACACGCGCAAGCAGTTTGACACGCCCATCGGGGAGTTCCAGCTCATGCAGGGCAAGCTCGCCGATATGTACGCCGACCTCAACGCCTGTCGCGCCTACCTCTACGCCGCGGCGGCAGCCTGCGATCGGGGCGAGGAAACGCGCCAGGACTGCGCCGCGGTGATTCTGTACACGGCGGAAAAGGCCACGCAGGTCGCGCTCCAGGCCATCCAGGCCCTCGGCGGCTACGGCTACACCAATGAATCCAACGCGGGACGCCTGCTGCGCGACGCCAAACTCTATGAAATCGGAGCGGGCACGTCTGAGATAAGGCGCATGCTCATTGGCCGCGAACTGTACCGCGCCTCGGCTTGAGACGGTCATGAGCGTACTTACTTCCCGTCACCGCAGCGGCGATCCGAGCGCGGCCGGCAATCGCGAGGCCATGCAGGCCGAGGTCGACGCCTTACAGGAGCTCGTCGCCCGTCTCGCCCTGGGGGGAGACGAGAAAGCGCGAGAGCGGCATGTTGCCCGCGGCAAGCTGCTCCCCCGGGAGCGTCTCGCCGCGCTGCTCGATCCCGGCACGCCTTTCCTGGAGCTCTCGCAACTCGCCGCGTACGACGTCTACGAAGACGAGGTCCCCGGCGCCGGCCTGATTACGGGCATCGGCCGCGTCAGCGGGCGCGAGTGCATGATCTTCATCAACGATGCCACCGTGAAGGGTGGCACCTACTACCCGCTTACGGTCAAGAAGCAGGCGAGGGCTCAGACCATCGCTGAGCAAAATCAGTTGCCCTGCCTTTACCTGGTGGACTCCGGCGGCGCCTTCCTCCCCATGCAGGACGAAGTGTTCCCGGATCGTGAGCACTTTGGGCGCGCCTTTTATAACCAGGCCCGCATGTCCGCGGCTGGCATACCGCAGCTCGCCGCCGTCCTGGGCAGCTGCACCGCTGGCGGCGCCTATCTGCCGGCCATGGCCGACGAGTCCATCATCGTGCGTGAGCAGGGCACTATCTTTCTCGGCGGGCCGCCCCTGGTGAAGGCCGCCACCGGTGAGGTTGTCAGCGCCGAAGATCTCGGCGGCGCCGACGTCCACTGCCGTCGCTCGGGAGTAACGGATCACTACGCCAACGACGACCGCCACGCGCTCGAGCTGCTGCGACGCTGCGTGGCGAACCTCAATCGCCCCAAGCCCCTGGACATCGAAGTGAGCGAACCGGTGGAACCACGCTACCCGGCGAGCGAGATCTACGAGATCGTGCCCGCTGATCCGCGCCAGCCCTTCGACGTGCGTGAAGTCATTGCCCGCATCGTGGACGACTCGGCTTTCGACGAGTTCAAGGCCCTCTATGGCGACACGCTGGTCTGCGGCTTTGCGCGCCTGCACGGCTATCCCATCGGCATCGTCGCAAACAACGGCATTCTCTTTTCCGAGTCCGCCGTGAAGGGCGCGCATTTCGTGGAGCTCTGCGCCCAGCGCCGCATACCGCTGCTGTTCCTGCAGAACATCACCGGTTTCATGGTGGGGCGAGAGTATGAGGCGGAGGGGATCGCCCGCCACGGCGCGAAGATGGTTCACGCCGTCGCCTGTGCAGACGTACCCAAGTTCACCGTGATCATTGGCGGCTCCTACGGCGCCGGGAACTACGCCATGTGCGGCCGTTCCTATGATCCACGCTTCCTGTTCATGTGGCCAAACGCGCGGATCTCCGTTATGGGCGGCGAACAGGCCGCAAGCGTCCTGGCGACGGTGAAAGGCGATCAGCTCGCGCGCGGCGGCGAAGCCATGAGCGACGAAGAGGAAGAGGCATTCAAACAGCCTATCCGCGATCGCTACGAGCACCAGGGACACCCCTACTTTGCCTCCGCGCGCCTATGGGACGACGGAGTGATCGATCCCGCCGACACGCGCCGGGTTCTGGCTCTGGCGCTCTCCGCCAGTCTCAATGCACCGGTAAGGGAATCGCGTTTCGGCGTGTTCCGCATGTAGGTGGTGCCATGACCCCTAGCAATCAATCGTCCGTGAGCTGCTCCCGGGATTCGCGCGGCGTCGCCACCGTGACCCTGGAGCGACCCGAGAAACACAACGCCTTCGACGACGGCATGATCCGCGTCCTGCGCGAGCACTTCGAACAGCTCGCCACCGACGCGTCGGTACGTGTGGTGGTGCTTGCAGCGCAGGGCAAGAGCTTCTCCGCCGGAGGTGATCTTGCCTGGATGCAACGCATGGCGGACTACGACTACGACGCCAACCTCGAGGATGCGCGCGACCTTGCGCACATGCTCAAGGCGCTGAAACAGCTGCCCCAGCCCAGCATTGCCCGCGTCCAGGGCAGCGCCTTCGGCGGCGCCGTGGGATTGATCTGCTGCTGCGACATCGCCATCGGCGCGGACACGGCGCGTTTCGGCCTTACGGAAACACGGGTGGGACTCATCCCGGCGACCATCGGCCCCCACGTTGTGGAAGCCCTAGGACCACGCTGGACCCGGCGCCTGTTCCTTACGGCGGAGCGCATCGACGCCAGTGTCGCCACGCGTATCGGCCTGCTGCACGAAAGCTGCCCCGCAGATGCACTGGATGAGCGGGTGGAACGGCTCATAGCGATGCTCATGGCAAACGGCCCGGAGGCCATGCGCGATGCCAAGCTGCTCTGCGCCGATCTGCTCTACCAAACTCTGGATGCAACCGTGATCGAAGATACGAGCGCTCGCATCGCGCGCCAGCGCGTGGGGAGCGAGGGCCAGGAAGGGCTGCAGGCGTTCCTGGCCAAGCGCTCACCGGCCTGGACGAGCGGAGGAATCCAGTAGTGTTTGACCGCATTCTTATAGCGAACCGGGGCGAGATCGCCTGCCGCATCATCAACACCGCGCGGCGCATGGGTATCGCCACGGTCGCCGTATACTCGGACGCCGATCGCGATGCCCTGCACGTGGCCCTGGCTGACAGTGCCGTGCACATCGGCGAGGCTCCGGCCAGCCGCTCCTACCTGGTCGGCGAGCGAATCCTCGCAGCCGCGCGCGCCACGGGAGCTCAGGCAATCCACCCGGGTTATGGATTCCTCTCCGAGAACGCCGCCTTCGCCGCGGCCTGCGAGGCTGCGGGCATTGTGTTCATCGGGCCGCCGGCATCCGCCATCGAAGCGATGGGGTCGAAGGCGCAGGCGAAGGCCATCATGGCGGACGCGGGTGTTCCGCTGATTCCCGGCTATCACGAAGAGGACCAGAACCCCGAAACCTTGCGCAGTGCCGCGGATGCCATGGGCTATCCGGTGTTGCTCAAGGCTACCGCCGGGGGCGGTGGCAAGGGCATGCGCGCGGTACACGGCGCCGCGGAGTTTGACGAGGCACTTGCTTCGGCCACCCGGGAGGCCAAGGCGAGCTTTGGCGACGAGCGCATGCTCATCGAGAAGCTTCTGCAGGGGCCGCGCCACGTGGAAGTCCAGGTGTTCTGCGACAGCCATGGCAACGCGGTGTACCTGGCGGATCGCGATTGCTCCGTGCAGCGCCGTCACCAAAAGGTCATGGAGGAAGCGCCCGCACCGGGACTCGCGGCGGAGCTGCGCAAAGCCATGGGCGAGGCCGCCGTCGACGCCGCCCGGGCCATTCACTACCGCGGGGCCGGTACGGTGGAGTTTCTCCTGGGGCACGACGGCGCCTTCTATTTCATGGAGATGAATACCCGCCTGCAGGTGGAGCATCCGGTTACGGAAATGGTCACGGGCCAGGACCTCGTGGAATGGCAGCTCCGGGTCGCTGCCGGTGAGCCGCTACCGCTCGCACAGGAGGAGATCCGCGTCGATGGTCACGCCATCGAGGCGCGCATCTACGCCGAAGACCCGGAGCGGGATTTCCTTCCCGCCAGCGGCCGGCTGCAGTACCTGCGTACCCCGGGGGAGACTCCGGAGCTGCGCATCGATAGCGGCGTACGCGAGGGCAGCGAGATCAGCCCGCACTACGACCCCATGATCGCGAAGCTGATCTGCAGCGGCGAAACGCGCGAAGACGCCCGACGCAGAACGGCCGCCGCGCTGCGCGATTACCGCGTCGCAGGCATCGCCAACAACCTCGAGTTTCTCTACAACCTGGTCTGCAGCGAAGAGTTTCGTCACGCCACGCTGGACACGGGATTCATCGAACGCAATGCGGCGATCCTGTTCCGTGAGTCTTCCCGCGTTAAGGCCCGGGATCTCGGCGCCGCAGCGCTTCTTCTAAAATCGCTCCGCGGTAAGAGCGCCGCGGCCTCGCTCCGGGAACCCTACTCACCGTGGGCCAGTGCGGACGGCTGGCGCCTGAACGCCGGCGCCTCGCAGCGCTTCGAGCTTGAATGTCACGGCGACGTTCAGTCGCTTGAGCTGCGGGAATCCGAAGGGGGTTCCGTTCTTGCTTTCGGCGACAGCGATTTCGGGCTGCGCGGAGATGTCCACGGAGACAAGCTCCATATCGAAATCGAGGGGCATCGCTATGCCGCGACGTTTTCAGAACACGATGAGGGCTTCACGATCTTCTGGATGGACGGCGCGTTCAGCTTCCGGGAGCAGCGCTATGAGGTCATGGACGATGGCGCCGCCGCCGGCAGCGCGGACTTTGAGGCACCGATGCACGGTACGGTGGTAGCCCTGCTCGTAGAGCCGGGCACCGCGGTCACGGCTGGCGATCCGGTCATCGTGATCGAAGCGATGAAAATGGAGCAGACCCTGCGTGCACCGGTCGCCGGACAGGTCGAGGGATTCAACGTCGCGCCCGGCGACCTCGTGGACCGGGGTCAGGCCCTCGTGGATTTCAGTGCAGATACCGCGAGATGAGCGCCAGCAGCCTCCCAGCACGTGTTTCCATCGTCGAGGTCGGACCGCGCGACGGTCTTCAGAACGAATCCACGCCACTGCCTTTGGAAGAGAAGGTGGCGCTGATCGAGGGCCTCGCAGCGGCCGGGCTACGCACCGTCGAGGCCGGCAGCTTTGTCAGCCCGCGCTGGGTACCGCAGATGGCGGACAGCGAGCAGATCTTCGCTGCCATAGAGCGCGTCCCCGGCGTTACCTACACCGCCCTAACCCCCAATCTGCGGGGCCTTGAGCGTGCCCTAGCTGCCGGCGCCGATGAGGTCGCCGTCTTTGCGGCCGCATCCGAAAGCTTCTCGCAGCGGAACATCAACTGCTCCATCGATGAAAGCATCGAGCGCTTCAGGCCCGTTATGGAGCGGGCACAGCAGGAGGGACTGCGGGTTCGCGGCTATCTTTCCTGCGTGCTTGGCTGCCCCTACGAGGGCGCGATTCCGCCAACGGAGGTACTTCGGGTCAGCGAGCGCCTGCTGGCCCTGGGCTGCTACGAAGTGTCGCTCGGTGACACCATCGGCATCGGCACCCCGGGTTCCATGGCCACGTTGCTGGAGACCCTGCTGCCGGAGATAGGCTCTTCGCTGCTAGCCCTGCACTGCCACGACACCTATGGCCAGGCCCTGGCCAATATTCTTGTCGGTGTACAGCACGGTATCACCCGCATTGACAGCGCGGTGGCTGGACTCGGGGGCTGTCCCTACGCAGCCGGGGCCAGTGGGAACGTGGCAACGGAAGACGTGGTGTACTGCCTGAGCGGCATGAGCGTGGACACGGGCGTGGACCTCGACGCGCTCATCGCCGCAGGTCAACGATGCTGCGATGCTCTCGGCCGCGCGAATCAGTCGAGGGTGGCCCGCGCCCGTCTCGGCCGCAACGCAGCGGCCTAGGATTGGCCCAGGCCATAAGAGCAGCATAGGAGCCGCGCCACAGGATCGGAAACAGCGCATCCGATTTACGACCCTGCGGTCACCCTGTGATACCGTTTTCCCATGGCCCCCACCCCCGATACCGATCCGACTAAGCTGCGCAATCTCGCCGCTATACTCGCTACTCTTTCGGGTGCCGGGCAGTGCTTTTCCCTGTGGCTTCTCCCAACCACTCCCGAGCTTCTGGCCACGGCACTGCTTGGCTCGCTGTATCTGCTCCTCGGTCTCGGGCTGTTCGGGATCGGACGTCTGTCACCCTTCCTGGCCGTGATTGCCCTGCCGCTGCGCAGCTGGTTCGGCCTCATGCCCCTGGATATCCCGGCCTGGGAATTCCTGCGTATCGCCGGAGATGTGGCCACGGCGCTTCTGTGCGTACCCGTGCTCTGGGCTGGCCTGGATCACCGCTATCGCGAAGTTGAGCCCGTCGATCGCACGGCCGAGGAGTTGCACGAGCAGAGCAAGGGTGCCTGATCCGCTCCTTATCCTCGTCGCCCTCTTTTGCGGCATGGCGAGCCGTGCCGTGGGCATGCCGGCGCTGATCGGCTACCTGGCCGCGGGTTTCGTGTTGCACGAACTCGAGGTCAGCGGCGGCGAGATGCTCGATGTCCTCGCCGAGATGGGGATTACGCTCCTGCTCTTCAGCATCGGCCTGAAGCTGCAGGTTCGCGAACTGCTTAAACCCTATATTTGGGGTACGACGCTGCTGCACATGTTGGTGACACAGCTGTTCGTGCTGAGTCTCCTGAGCATCGTCGCGAATGCGGTTCCCGAACTGGGCCTCTCACCCCGGGGCAGTCTGATTATTGCTTTCGCGTTTACCTTCTCGAGCACCGTGTTCGTGATTCAGGTGATGCAGGAACGCGGTGAGTCGGCGTCCCGCCACGCCGCCCTGGCAGTTGGGGTGCTGATAATCCAGGACCTGGCGGCGGTGCTGTTTCTCGCGATATCGGCGGGAAAAATTCCCGAGTGGAGTGCTCTGTGGCTCCTGCTCCTTCTGCCGGCCCGGCGCCCGATCATTCGACTGCTGCGCATTGCGGGCCATGGTGAACTCTTCACCCTGGCCGGCTTTGCCCTGGCTTTGCTGGGGGCCCAGCTCTTCGACAGCGTGGGGATCAAGGGAGACCTCGGAGCTCTTCTGATCGGCGTCCTGCTCTCCGGCGAGCAGAAGGCCAAGGAACTCGCCAGGAATCTGCTGTACTTCAAGGACCTGTTCCTCGTGGGCTTCTTCCTGTCGATCGGCCTCGGCGGCTGGCCATCGCCGAGCCTCATGCTCATCGCCCTGGCCCTGGGCACCCTCGCAGTGCTCAAGCCCCTGCTTTACTTCCCGCTCTTTACGCGACTGCATGTGGCGCCGCGCACGGCGCTGCTGGCGTCAAACAGCCTCGCCAACCACAGCGAGTTCGGTCTTATCGTGGTTGCCATCTCCGCGGCGCAGGGCTGGGTCGACGCCGAGTGGAGCAGTGCGATTTCCATAGCGATCGCTGTAAGCTTCGTCGTGGCGTCACCGCTCAATCGGGCCTCGCACACCCTGTATCGAAAGTACCGAACGCGCTTCCTGCGGTACGAGTCGCCGACCGTACGCGCGGGCGCTCCGGATACACGTAACGTAAAGGTGCTTGTTCTGGGCATGGGTAACATCGGCACCGGCGCTTACGAGGCCATCGCCCGAAGCTACGGCGAACAGGTATTGGGTATTGACGACAACGACCGGAAACTCGCTGTGCACCGCGAGCTGCACCGCCGCGTCGCCGCCGCGGACGCCAGTGACCCCGACTTCTGGCACCGCGTTGCGCTCGATGAAGTCGAACTGATCATGTTGGCCCTGACCAATCACGAGGAGAATATGCTGGTGGCCAGTCTTCTGGAGCGGATGGGCTTTCGCGGACGCGTCGCCGCGGTGGTACGTTTCCAGGAGGAGGCAGAGGCCCTGGAGAGCAAAGGCATTCTTGCTTTCAATCTCTATGCCCAGGCCGGAGAGGGATTCGCCGCCCACGCGGCCGAGGGCCTGCGAGAGCGCCGCGTTGCGCACGGCGAGGACGGCGTAGGCCAGGCAGGCCGCTGACTAACCGGGCCTGATGAGGCGCCGAGTCCCGGTGTCGTTTCGGTGCTGAGCCATAAGGCGCCCGGCGGAAGCGAAAGCGGCGCTCAGGCGGTGACGCGTGCTGCCCCGCGAAGCTCGCTCTGCGCCAGCCACCCCAGCATCAGCAGGTTCAGCACAAGATACACCGCGGCCACCACCTTGAATCCGCTGCTGGCGAAGGCCGCCGGCAGGAACAGCAGCAGGGCGCCGAGACAGGCAAGGCGTAGGCCATCGACCGCAAAACACGGCATCACAGGCCGCCCGTCGAGCCACAGTGAAGTTGACACCATGCTTACGAGCATGGCGAGAACCAGCGCCGCACCCTGGGCATAGGACGCACTGACGCCGAACTGCAAAAAGCCCAGAAGCAGCACCATAGCCACCAGCTGGAACAGGGCGTACGCACGAACCACCGACGACACGTCGGGATCGAACACCTCGAAGGTCGACAGATCGGTCTTGGGCCGCGGATGGCGCGCGGCGACGTCGGGCGGACGCCACCCGGTGGGCGAGATCCACACGTAGAACTTGTCACGCCAACGCTTCGCGTGCCAGGCGTCGCGAAACATGTCCACGTAGATATGCGTGAGGGCACGCAGAGGATTGAAGCTTCGGAGCGGTCCGCGGATGCCGTAGACCGGAGGCTCCTCAAGGCGTTCTTCCTGGAAGGTCCCGAACAGACGGTCCCAGATAATCAACAGTCCGCCGTAGTTCCGGTCCACGTAGATATCGTTCTGGGCATGGTGCACGCGATGGTTTGAGGGCGTGACGAAGACCCCCTCGAACCAGCCGAGCTTGCCCACGTGCTGGGTATGCACCCAGAACTGATAGATGAGGTTGACTGACCCGACCGTCACGACCACGAACGCCGGGATGCCGCTCACATACATCGGGATATAGAAGATCCAGCTCAGCAGAAATCCGCTACTTGTCTGGCGAAGCGCGGTAGACAGGTTGTAGTCCTCACTCTGATGGTGAGCGACGTGGGCTGCCCAGAGCAGCGTGCGCTCGTGACCGAGGCGATGCAGCCAGTAGTAGCAGAAATCGTAGAGCAGCATCGCCCACACCCAGGTCCAGGGGTTGGACGCATCCAGCTGCGGCGTCTTGAGTGTTTCACCAATGAAGTAGTAGACCGTCCCGCCCACGCCGAGCGTGATGAACCGTCGCGCCTGGCTTAGCGTGCCGAGAAACAGACTGGCGACGGCGTCGTTGGTCCGATAGTGGTTGTGTCCGCTGCGCAGGCCCCACAGGAGTTCCAGGAACATGGCGAGGATAAAGAAAGGAACAGCGTGGGCGACGAGATCCACAGGGCTGACTCAGTTATCCCGGAGAAACTCGCACGCGCTCAGGCGTCAAGATCGGGGATCATCTCGTCCTTGAGGCGCTCGATAGCGTCCTTCAGACGCAGCTTCTCTTTCTTCAGGCGTTGCAGAAGGATCTGGTTCTGGTACGGGAAGCTCTGCATTTCCGTGATTCGTGTATCCAGAGCCCGGTGACGAGCCTGCAGCTGCAGCAGTCGCATGGCGGGAGTCAACACCTCGTTGGCGGCTTCCGCATCACTGCCCGGTTCCTGTCCCGGCGGCCAGTTCACCTTCTCGACGTTTCCATCAACGTTTCCGCGTACGGCCCCGCATGGGGTGAGCGAAGAAGATAAGCGTTGCTCCGACGCGGCACAAGGGGCTAGCTCAGCACCTGAAGCAGCGATGACCAGAGCGCTGCATCCGGATCGGCAACGGCAAGAAAGTGTGGACTGATCAAGGTATCCCTGTGGTTGTAGAGTAGCGGCCGCTGATCCATGCCCCAGACCGCGCCCCCGGCAGCGGTTACCAGGGCATCGCCCGCGGCGACGTCCCATTCGCTACAGGCCGAGTAGCGTGGATACACATCGCCTACGCCCGTAGCGAGGTCACAGAACTTGAGCGCACTTCCACTGTTGAGTCGCTCGACGGAGAAGCGCGCCTCCAGGAAGGCCAGACTCGCCGCGAGCCGCTCGTTGCGGTGGCGATGGCTGGACAACACGACGAGATCGCGCTGCGGAAGTTCCCGCGTCACCAGCGGCTTCCGCTCCCAGTCGTCGCCCGCGCGAAGCAGGGTCCAGGCGCCCTCACCGACGATCCCAAGGCAGGCGCGACCCGCGAGAGGCTCGAAGATCAGACCCAGCTCGGGCCGACCGTCGCGTAACAGCGCGATGTTGATCGTGAACTGGCCCGTGCGCTCCAGAAATTCACGAGTTCCATCGAGGGGGTCCACCATCCATAGCTCGGACCAGGACAGCCGATCGGCTACCGCCTCGGGGGGAGATTCCTCAGAAAGCACCGGCACACCGGGCACCATTTCTTCAAGGCCAGCGGTCAGGATGTCGTGGGAAGCGAGGTCAGCGACGGTCAGCGGTGACTTGTCGGCTTTCTCGCGCACAAGGCCGCGCTGTGCCTCGTCGCCGCCGGATGCAGCTGAAGCACCGGGATCGGCCTCTCGATAGGCAGCGACGATGGCCGCGGACGCTTGTTCACAGAGAGAGAGGAGGGGCGGCACAAAACTATGTGCCGAAGACGGAGAACCTCGAAATGGCATGCGCGCTACTATAGCATTCGCCCATGCTCGACTGGTCCTCCATACGCACCGTGCTCCTCGACATGGACGGCACGCTGCTCGATCTTCATTACGACAATCATTTCTGGATGGAATACCTGCCGCGTGTCTATGCGGTGGAAAAAGACATCCCGGAGCCGGATGCGCGGGACAGGCTCAAGGGACACTTCGAGGAGGTCGGCGGTACGTTACCCTGGTACTGCCTCGATTACTGGTCCGAAACTCTGGAGATGGATATCCCGGCATTGAAGCGCGAGCTTCGCCACATGATCCGCATGCGCCCACATGCGCTCAGCTTTCTGCGCTGGCTGCGCGGCAGCGATCTCGATGTCCTCCTGGTGACCAATGCGCACCCCGAAACGCTGCGCATAAAGATGGGAGAAGTGGACATCACGGGGTGGTTTGATCGCGTGGTCGTCTCCCACGAACTCGACGCTCCCAAGGAAGACCCGCGCTTCTGGGAGCGGCTCCAGGCTCTGCACCCCTTCGATCCACCGAGCACGCTGCTTATCGACGACACGGAGTCAGTGCTGGACGCCGCTCAACGCTATGGCGTCGGTCACCTCCTGACCCTGCTGCAGCCGGACAGCTCGCGCCAGCTGCGAACGGATACGCGCTTCCCGGGCATTCATCACTTTGACGAGATCATGGATAGCGGACTGCCATGAGCGACGCCCAGAAGCTGCGCGTCGACAAATGGCTCTGGGCGGCGCGTTTTTTCAAGACGCGCAGCCTCGCCAAGGCGGCCATCGAAGGCGGCAAAGTGCAGATCGGCGGACAGCGCGTGAAGGTGTCGCGGGAAATCTGTGTCGGTGATCGGCTGCGGATCCGCCAGGGCTGGGATGAGCGCGATGTCATCGTGCAGGCTCTGTCGGATCAGCGCCGCGGCGCGCCCGAAGCCCAGTTACTCTACGAGGAAACGCGCGAGAGCGTGGAGCGCCGTGCGCAGTCGGCGCAGGCCCGCAAACTGGCGGGGGGCATGGTGGAGCGCCCGGCAGGTCGACCGGACAAGCGGGCGCGCAGGCAGATCCACCGCTTTCGCGACTGGGAAGGCAACTGAACCGGTTTCCAGCGCGACTAGACGACGGCGATGCGGTTTCGGCCGTTGTGCTTGGCCTGGTAGAGCGCCGCGTCCGCCGCGTCGATGAGTTCGTCCGGAGCCATCTCACCATCGGGTTTCAGGGCGACGATGCCCTGGCTCAGCGTTATGCGGTCGGAGACCTCTGATCCCCGGTGGGGGATGTTTTCCTCGCACACCATGCGCTGCAGCCGCTTCGCCGTGCGCATCGCGTCGGCACTGGTAGCACCCGGCAATACAGCGATGAATTCTTCCCCGCCGTAGCGGCCTATACACTCACCGGCGCGCGATGACACCCGGCGCATCACATCGCCAATTCGGCGCAGCACGGTATCGCCCGCGGGATGACCGTAGGTGTCGTTGAAGCGCTTGAAGTAGTCCACATCGATAAGAATCACGGCCAGGGATGCGTCCGAGCGCTGGGCGCGACGCGTTTCCTCGCGCAGCACCTGATTGACGAAGCGGCGGTTCGCAAGCCCGGTCAGCTCATCAACATTGGCGAGATCGGTCAGCTGGCGCCGCGTTTCCTGGAGCTGACGATTTCGATCGCGCAGCGATGTCGTGATTTTGCTCACCTCCCGCGACATGGCTTCCTGCTGCCAGGTCAGGGCAAGCATACGCTTGAAGGTTTCATGGATGCCGTTGCTGGCGACGACGAGGACGGCCGTCACGGCGAGGATCAGCAGGCCGAGAATCAGGTTTTGCGGGGCGTCCCAAAGATGCGCCATGAGCCACCAGGCGATGGGCCACAGGGCCGAGAAGGCGAAGACCAGGAAATATTCGCGAACGATGACCATGACGGCGAGCGAGATCGCCGCGATGATCACGATCACCAACAGCATCAGGTACTGCAGTGTCACCGGAATGTAGGCGCTGACGTAGATAAAGGTCGCGGACCAAACGAGACCGGTCGCCAGCGAACCCGCGATGAGCCTCCAGAACAGGGGACCGGGATTGTTTACGAAGCGGCGGTTGGCCAGAGCGTTGCTCATGTGCAGGGAGCGCAGCAGAAGCAGCGAAAGAACGACCACTCCCCAGACCAGCAGAGTAAGGGCTTCGAAGTAGGGCCAGAGAATCAGGAGCGTGATCACGGCGCCGAGCAGATTGGACATCATCGACGCAATGCGCCCGTGCTGCATAAGCAGCTCGAGCTGCGCCGAAAAAAGCTCTTCGGCGGGAATGTTGCGCAGATAGACCATGCTGCAATACTACAAGGCGCGCACTCGCGCAGGGATGACGCCAGCGCCGCCTGAGACCCTGTTCACAGCGCACCCGGGCGCTCTGCGACGCGGTTCACAGCACCTGGCGGAAGGCATTGCGGATGCGGCTGTCGCTTCGCAAACTGGCAAGCTGTGGCATTTCTGCCTACTACCTCAAACTGCAGGCGCACCATGCTCTCCTGGACAACACTGCGAACCATATCGCTAGTGCTCCTTTGCCTCCCCCTGATCCACGTCGCCTACCTGGGCGCCGAAGGGGCGGCGCGCTATCTGGACCCGTCGCCGGAGGTGTGGAGAGCGGCCATGGACGACATCATCGAAGCCGACATGGGCAGCGTTCTTCCGGAGGCGCCGATTCTTGTGGTTGGCGGCCAGCGGGTCAGTCTCTGGAGCAACCTCTCGGCACGCCTCGAGCCGCGCACCACGTTGCTTCGCCCTCTGGGTGACGCCACGCTGGAGGACATCAGTCATTACTACGACCGCCTGATTGCCTACTACCGCGCGAGCACCCTCGTGGTTTTCCCCGGTTACTCGGAACTCCACCTACGCGACAACAAGACGCCGGCCGTGTTTCAAAGCGCCGCGCGAGCGCTTCTTGAGAAAGACCGACTGTTCAGCCCCCAGCGGCGACGCATTCTGCTGACGCCCCTGATGACCCCCCTGCACCCCGGTGACCGGCAGCGCATCGTCGAGATCACGCGCCTGTGCCGCGAACTCACCAGGGAGTTCCCCCAGCTAACGGTGCTGGATCCCAACGAATGGCTCGTACGCGAGGACGGGCTACCGGATCCCGCATTTTTTCGCATCGACGGTATCAATCTAAACGACGAGGGCTATGCTCGCCTCGCTATAATGCTCGGTGAGGCTCTTCCGACCACGAGCTGAACAAAGTTTGCGGGTCGTCAATCAAACTTGACACTCCTTTCTGTAATTTGAGCTACACTTCTTTCATATGTTTACCGAATTGCCAAGAGAGCGTCCGGCTACCCCGCTTCTCGATGAAATCGACCGAGGCCGAAATCCGTCCAGCCTGAGCGGCTCTGACCTGCTGGTGCTCGCCGACGAACTTCGGGCTTACATGCTCTTTTCCGTAGGGCAGACCGGAGGCCATTTCGGCGCTGGCCTGGGCGTTGTGGAGTTGACGATCGCTCTGCACCACTGCTTTAACACCCCCCGCGACCGCATCGTCTGGGATGTCGGCCACCAGGCCTATCCGCACAAGATCCTGACAGGCCGCATGCAGCGCATGGATACCATGCGTCAGGCGGGAGGACTGTCGGGTTTTCCCAAGCGCAGTGAGAGCGACTACGACACCTTTGGCGTCGGCCACTCCTCGACCAGCATTTCAGCGGCTATGGGCATGGCCCTCGCCGCAGCCCGCGAAGAGCAACGACGGCGCATCGTCGCCGTCATCGGCGACGGCGCCATCACTGGCGGCATGGCCTTTGAAGCCCTCGCCCACGCCGGCGATGTACGACCCGACATGCTGGTCGTCCTGAACGACAATCAGATGTCGATCGGACACAACACCGGTGGCCTGGCGAGCTATTTCGCCAAGATCTGGGCCAGCCGCACGTACATAGCGATGCGCGAGGGCGGCAAGCGGGCGCTCAAGAAGGTCAAGCCCGCCTGGGACCTGGTCAAGCGTACCGAAGAACACATGAAAGGCATGGTGGCGCCCGGCACACTGTTCGAAGAGCTGGGCTGGCACTACATCGGGCCCATCGATGGCCATGACCTGCCCCAGCTCGTACAGACGCTGGAAAACATGCGCGACCTGAAGGGACCGCAGTTTCTCCACGTCCTGACCATGAAAGGACGGGGTTACGAGCAGGCCGAGGCGGATCCCGTGGGCTTCCATGCCATCAACAAACTCGAGAAAAAGCCTGTCTCCGAACTCCCCCCGCCGGTCATTCCCGTCGTCAAGAAACCCAAATACCAGGACGTTTTCGGCCAGTGGCTATGCGACATGGCCGAGCGCGACGACAAGCTCATGGCCATCACGCCTGCCATGTGCGAAGGCTCCGGCATGGTGGAATACGCGAAGCGCTTTCCCGAGCGTTTCTTCGACGTTGCCATCGCCGAGCAGCACGCCGTGACCCTGGGTGCCGGCATGGCCTGTGAAGGTATGAAGCCCGTGGTGGCCATCTACTCGACTTTCCTGCAGCGCGCCTACGACCAGCTCATCCACGACGTGGCGCTGCAAAAGCTCGACGTGACCTTCGCTATCGATCGTGCGGGCCTAGTAGGGCAGGACGGCCCTACGCACCACGGCGCCTTCGACCTCAGCTACCTGCGCTGCATTCCCAACATGGTCATCGCCGCGCCTTCGGATGAGAACGAATGCCGTCAGCTTCTCTACACGGCCTACCGGCATCCGGGGCCCTCTGCGGTGCGCTATCCTCGCGGCACGGGGCCCGGCTCGCTGATCGAGGCCGAGATGACGGAGCTTCCGGTCGGCCGCGCGGTCACGCATCGTCAGGGCCGACATCTGGCTATTCTGAATTTCGGTGCCCTCCTCGGCGAAGCTCTCGCGGCTGGCGAGGAGCTGGACGCGACGGTGGTCGATATGCGTTGGGTAAAGCCGCTCGACAAGGCACTTATTCTTGAACTCGTCGAGACCCACGAAGTGCTGTTCACGCTGGAAGAGAACGCGATCGCCGGCGGAGCCGGTGCTTCCGTGGCCGAGTTCCTTGTGGAGCAAGGTATCGAGCGCAGTCTGCGCCACTTCGGCATCCCGGATCGGTTTATCGACCACGGCGGCCAGGACGCGCTTCGGCAACAGCAGGGCATGTCCCGCGATGCCCTGATCGAGTTGGGCAGGACCGCAATCAATCACGCCGCGGCTACGAAGCTCCTATCTCCCGCGGTCGTCCCGGCCCAGATCGCTCTCCAGGAGTGAGCCCCGCGAAGCGTAAAGCCGCTTCGCCGGATGAGGCGAGCGCTCCTCCTGTGGACGCGGCGCCAAGCCTGGCCGAGGTGCAGGCAGAGCTCGAAGCGATCATCGCGCAGCTCGAGGATGAGCAGACGGGTCTCGAAAAAAGCATCGAGCTGTATGAACGCGGCGCGGAGTTGGTGAGCACGGCCGGCAAAGTGCTCGCCGAAGCCGAGCAGCGCGTCCGTGTGCTGACCGACGATCCGTCGGACGACGACGCCACAGGCGAAGCCGGCCCGGACGACTCCTAGGCGACCCCCAAAGCATGCTCCTCGACGATGCCCTGCGCCACCTCGCGGCCGCGCCTGGAAAGCGTCTGCGCCCACGCCTGCTCGCCGCCGCGGCCCGCGCCTGTGGCCTCCCGGAGGGAGCGGCCGACGCCACCGCGAGCGCCGAAGCCATCGAGCTGATCCACACCTACTCCCTCGTTCACGACGACCTGCCGGCTATGGACGACGACGACCTGCGCCGCGGCCAGCCCACGCTGCACGTCGCCTTCGATGAGGCCACGGCGATCCTGGTGGGGGACGGGCTGCAGGCCCGCGCCTTTGAACGGATCGCCGGCGATGAGGCCCTGAGCCCCCGACAGCGCGTGGAACTGGTGGCCTGCCTGGCAAGAGCAGCGGGCTTCGAAGGAATGGTGGGCGGCCAGAGCCTCGATATGCAGGCCACGGACCGGGAGCTAAGCCTTGCCGAACTCAAGGCGATTCACGCCCGGAAAACCGGCGCCCTAATCACCGCCGCTCTGGAAATGGGCGCCATAGTCGCCGGCGCGAAAGCCGCGCAGCGCGATACCCTGCGCGCCGTGGGTGATCGCATCGGCCTCGCCTTCCAGATCATCGACGACGTGCTGGACGTCCGGGGCGACAGCGCGACGCTGGGAAAGACCTCGGGCAAGGACGCAGCGACCAACAAGTCCACGTACGTTGCCCATCTGGGCCTCGACGCGGCGGAAGCTGAAGCCGAGCGCCTGTACAGCGAGGCCCTTGAACTCCTCGCGGATTGGGACGAGCGTGCGGGAGAATTGCGGAGCTTGCTCGCGAAGATGGTGCGACGCGACCGCTGAAACGCGCCCGTCAGTGCTCGAACATGTGTCCGAGCTTCGCGCCCTTGGTCTTCAGATATTGTTCGTTGTGCGGGTTGGCATCGCACTGCAGCGGTATGCGCTCCGCTACCTCGATGCCAATTTCCTCTAGGGCGGACACCTTGCGCGGATTGTTTGTCATGAGCTTTACGCGGTCGATATTCAGGTGTTCGAACATCGGTTTCAGAATGCTGTAGTCGCGCATGTCCGCACCAAAACCCAGACGCTCGTTTGCCTCGACCGTGTCGGCACCCTGGTCCTGGAGGTGATAGGCCTTGATCTTGTTGAGCAGTCCGATACCCCGCCCTTCCTGGCGCAGGTAAAACAGCGCTCCCCGACCCTCGTGGGCGATCGCCTGGAGCGCGGCGTGGAGCTGTACGCCACAGTCGCAGCGCAGGCTGAAAAGTGCGTCTCCGGTAAGGCACTCGGAATGCACACGAGCCAGAACCGAGCCGGCGCCGCTCAGGTCGCCGAGAGTCAGCACGATGTGCTCTTTGTTCGCCTCAGCGTCCTCGAAACCGTGCATGGTAAACACGCCCCAATCCGTAGGCAGGCGGCACGCGTCGACAAACCGAACTGTCACTCACAGTATTCCGGTAAAAAAGGGCGCGTAGTCTACCAGAGCCTGCATACGCACCTATACGTCCATTCCCCGAGTCTGGAGGCTAGTTTGTGAGAGGCGCAGCCGCGGCCGGCGATTGGTGCGCTAGCGGCTCACCAACGACCGCGCAGCGTCAGCACGCCGTCCTTTTCCTGCATCTCAACGTGCTGCAGGTAGCTCATTCCGAGGAGCACGGTCGACGGCTGCTCTCCATCGATAATCATCGCCGTCACCGCGTCGACGCGAATGCCGCCCACATCCACGGAGTCGAGGGTCACTCGCCGCGCCGGCAGCACGTCGCTCGCGGTTTGCACGCGCGCCGGCGTGCCCTCGTCGCGGCCGATGCCCACGGCCGCGGCCTGACTCGCGTTCAGGGCGATCATGTTGGCTCCGGTGTCTACCAGCACCGGCATACGGACGCCGTTGATCTCGGCGTTGGTCCGGTACTGCAGCCGCTCATCGCGGCGCACCACCACCTCCCGCGACTCGGGCTGACTGAAGGCGGAACTGATGCGCTGGGAAACCTGCAGCTGGCGCTCTTCGCCATTGATCTGCACGATCGCCGAGCGCGCGTCGGAAGAAATCAACTTGAGCGCGCCCGAGCTCTCACCGGCCCTCAGAGTCACTCGCTTGCCGTCGATCTGGAGGACCGCCAGGTTCGGAAGCAGCGCCTCGACGAAAACATCCAGGGACCAGGCTCGCGTCGCAGCGGCGAGGGTGAGGACCAGTACGGCGGTACGAACCGGGAATAGCACCCCTTGCGGTCGGCAAATCACAGCGTTGCTCCGGCGTAGATGGCGAAATGCAGCGTCAGGCATGCCAGGACTCCAGCGGCGATATCGTCGACCATGATGCCAAAGCCGCCGCGCGCATTCTGGTCGAGCCAGCTTATGGGCCAGGGTTTGGCGATGTCGAAAACCCTAAAGACGATAAAGGCGGCAACTATCCAGGGCGCTTCCACCGGTATCGCAAACAGCGCGATCCACAGCCCAACGAATTCATCCCACACGATACCCGGATGATCGTGCACGCCGAGCCGTTCACTGGCGCGGCCACACAACCACACGCCGATCACGGTCGCGAGCAAAACAACCAGTGCATACAACCAGACCGGCTGGCGAGCGAAGAGCAGATAGGGCGGAATCGCCATCAGGGTGCCCACGGTACCGGGGGCAGCCGGGGACAGACCTGAGCCGAAGCCAAAGGCCAGAAACTGCACGGGATCGGTGAGTTTTGGCTTGGGGTTAGGCTGGGTCACCGATGGCGTACCTCTTTGACTGATATACCGGGCCCGGAACCGAACCCTCAGAAGTGCCTATAGCCGCGGCTGTCGATGCTGCGATCACACTTCACGCCCTCCCCTGCTTCAACGACTCCGATCATCGTGCAACCCGGCGGCAGGTCACCGTCGCCGCCCAGGGTGAAGCAGAGCACGTAGTCCTCGCCGCCGGCAAGGGCCCAGGCAAGGGCCCGGTCCGACTCGACGGCGGCAGACAGCGCTGGCGACCGTGGAATCGAGGAACTGTCGATACGTAGACAGACGCCGCTGGCCCGGGCCAGGTGCTCCGCATCGGCCAGGAGACCGTCGGAAACGTCGATCATTGCCGATGCCCGTCCGCGCAGACTCGCGCCCAGAGTCAGATCCGGCCGGGGACGCCAGAAACGCTCCAGCAACTCAGCCTGCAGCGCTTCCGGCAAGTCCGTGAGCTCGCCCTCGAGCAGCGCCAGCCCGGCCGCGGCGTCGCCCAGGGAACCGCTCACACACAGGCGTTCGCCAGGCGAGGCGCCGCTGCGCCGAACAGCCTCGCCGCGGGGTACGGCGCCAAGCACCTGGACGCCCAGACTCAGCGGCGCCCGGACCAGGTCTCCGCCCACAAGCGGCAGCGAGAAGCAGGCCGATGCGTCCTCGAGGCCGCGCTGGAGCGCGGCAAACAGCGTATCGGAGCTTTCCGGGGCGGCGAGCGTAAGCGTCATGGCGAGCGGGCGCGCGCCCATCGCTGCCAGATCACTGACCGCCGCAGCCACGGCCCTGTACGCCGCCAGCTGAGGATCAGCGCCGGCGGGAAAGTGCACGCCGGCCACGGCGCAGTCACTGGACACCACGAGTTCCTCAAAGGGCTCAAGGGCAAGGATGGCCGCATCGTCACCGACGCCGAGGCGAACGGCGGTGCCCCGGTCCATGCCAGCGAGAAAGCTGGAAATCAGTTGGAACTCGTCGCTCGTGGCGCCCAAGCGAATCAGCGCACGCCTGTCTCAGCGCTGCGTAGCTCGCCGGCGAGGCGGTCCAGGACTCCGTTGATGTAGCGGAAGCTTTCGCTGGCACCGAACTTTTTTGCCAGCGCCACCGACTCGTTGATCACGACGCGATAGGGAACGTCGATGCGCTCGCTGAGTTCGAAGGCGCCGAGGCGCAGCAGACTGAGCTCGATCGGATCGAGTTCGCTGAGCTTGCGATCGAGGAGCGGCTCAAAGGCGCCGTCGAGCTCTTCGGCGCGGCGCGTAACGCCGTGGAGGATGGACTGGAAGTACTCGAGGTCGACGACCCCGAAATCGTAGTCGCTGCGAAACTCCGCCTCGATGTCCGTGGGCCTCGCCCCGGCCATATGCCACTGGTAGAGAGCCTGCAACGCGTAGTGACGGGCCTTGCGGCGCCGCGCAATCAGCTGCTGCTGCGCCTGGTTGGTCATGCCGCGGACGCCTCAGGACAGGTTGTCGAGGAGACTGACCATCTCCAGCGCGGACAGCGCGGCCTCGGCGCCCTTGTTGCCCGCCTTGGTGCCCGAACGCTCCACCGCCTGCTCGATGCTGTCGACCGTGAGCACACCGAAGGCCACGGGAATGTTGTCGCCGAGCATGACCTGGGCGAGCCCTTTGGTGCATTCACCAGCGACATGCTCAAAGTGCGGAGTGCCGCCGCGGATCACGGCGCCGAGGGCGATGATGGCGTCGTAGTCACCGCTGCGCGCCACGCGCTGGCAGGCGAGGGGGATCTCGAAGGCTCCGGGGACACGAATCACCGTCATCTGCTCATCGGCAACGCCGTGGCGGCGCAGTGTGTCTACGGCGCCGTCGAGCAGATGCTCGACCACAAAACTATTCCAGCGCCCTACGACCAGCGCATAGCGGCCGCTCGTGTGGGTCATGGTTCCTTCAATTGTTCGCAAGCTAGTCATACGCCGTCGATTCCGTGCTGTCGTCCGGGTCAAGGTAGGCGACGACCTTGAGCCCAAATCCTGAAATGGCATTGTACTTGATGGGCGCTCCCATCAGGCGGATCTCACCGACGCCCAGGTCGCGCAGGATCTGCGAACCGACGCCAACGGTGTTGTAGCTGTCTCCGCTGTGGAACTCGGGGGCATCGGCGGTCCCGAGGGCGATATCCAGGCTGTGCAGCATCTGTTCGTCGCTCTCCCGCCGGGCGAGGAGTACCAGGGCGCCGCTGCCCTCTTCCGCAATCTTCTGCAGCGCGCGCTGCGAACTCCAGCCTCCCGCGGCCCCTTCATCGGCCCCGAGGAGGTCACGCAGCGTGGTGGTCGCGTGCACCCGCACCAGGGCCGCCTTGTCGGCCCTCAGTTCCCCGCGGGTGAGCGCCAGATGCAGACCGCCATGCGTTCGATCCCGGTACACCGTGACCCGAAACTCGCCGAAGACGGTGGCGAGCGTACCGGTGCGCAGGGGCTCGATAGTGCGCTCATTCGCGATCCGGTAGTGGATGAGATCAGCCACGGTGCCCACCTTGAGATCGTGCTCGATCGCGAAATCCGTGAGCGCCTGACCGTCGGCGAGATCGCCGTCCGTGTCCAGAACGTCGGCGATTACCGCCGCCGGCACGAGTCCCGCGAGGCGCGTCAGGTCGACGCCACACTCGGTGTGCCCCGCGCGGGTCAGTACGCCGCCGGGTTCGGCCGCAAGGGGGAAAATATGACCGGGCTGTACGATGTCCTCTGCCACCGCCCGGGCGGACGCGGCGACACGCACCGTGTGGGCGCGGTCCGCGGCCGAGATGCCCGTGTCGATGCCATGGGCCGCTTCGATGGAGACGGTAAAGCGCGCTCCATCTTCGTTGTCGCCACCGGCCATGGGCGGCAGGCCGAGTTGATCGCAGCGCTCCCGCGGCATGGCCAGACAAACCAGGCCGCGGGCGCGACGCGCAAGGAATGTTATGTGCTCCGGCAGGCAGTGCTCGGCGGCCACCATGACCACACCCTCATTGCCGCGCCCATCGCGTTCGTCGAGGAGCAGAATCATGCGACCGCGACGCAGTTCGTCGAGGAGCTCAGCGACCGCGGAAACCTTGAGTGTCGTCACTGCGTGTAGCCGTTGGCGGCGAGCGTCGCCATGGTCAGACCGCTCCCCGCTCCGGGCCGGGCCGCCGCGTCCCCCTGCAGCAGGCGCTCGAGGTAGCGCGCGATGACGTCGACCTCGAGATTGACGCGCTGCCCGGGTCGATAGTCACCGAACACCGTCTCCGCCATGGTCTGGGGAATGATGTTCAGCTCGAAGCGCGGCCCGTCGACGGCGTTGACTGTGAGGCTCGTACCGTCCACGCAGATACTCCCCTTGCCCGCAATGTAGCGCGCCAACTCATCCGGAGCCTGCAGGGTGACACGCCAGGAACGCCCGTCTTCCGTCAGGCTGACGACTTCGCCGAGCCCGTCCACATGACCGCTGACGATATGGCCGCCAAGCGGTGCGTTCGGCGTCAGAGATTTCTCGAGGTTTACCCGGGAACCCTCAGCGAGGGCACCAAGCGTGGTGAGGCTCAGGGTTTCGTTGGATACATCGGCCCAGAAGCCGTCACCGGGAAGATCGGTGACCGTGAGGCAGACACCGCTGGTGGCAATGCTGTCACCGATGTTGACGTCGGCGAGTGGCAGCTTGCCCGTATGGATACGCAGGCGCAGATCGCCGCCGCGCGGTTCCATGGCAGCGACCGTTCCCACGGCCTGGATGATTCCTGTAAACACGCGTTTGCTCTCCTGATCTCTGCGCCTTCCCACCCCGCACCGCCCTCGCGGTCAGTCGTCGCTTAGCCGGCGGCGTCCTTCGCCTGCGGTGCCACGCGGAACGTCGCACGCAGATCGTCGCCAATCCGCTGCGTAGCCATCGGTTCGAGGTCGTAGGCCTCGGCCATACGTTCGAGGGGAAGGTCGAACATGGGGCGCGCGCGGCTGCCCAGAAGGCGGGGCGCGAGGTAAAGAACCAGCTCATCGGCAAGGCCGGCGCGCAGCACGGCGGCCGCCAGCGTGGGCCCGGATTCTAGCAGAATCTCGTTGCACTCCCGCGCCGCTAGCGCGTCCATGACAGGCTCGAGCGGTAGATGATCCGCCATCGTCGCGATGGGCAGGCGCGGCGTATCGCGCAGGGACGGCGACACATCCTGGCGCTCGTTGTGCGCGAGCAGCGCCGGTTGGGGACCGCTGAGAACGCGCGCCTGGGGCGGCGTTCGCAGTCGCGTGTCGAGAACGACGCGCAGGGCGCGACGCTGCGGCTCCGGCAGCAGCGCGTCGTCGAACGCGTCGTCCCGCACGGTCAGGGCACAGTCGTCCGCAAGCACGGTCTCCACGCCGGTCACGATGGCGCAGCTCTCGGCACGCAGCGTCTGCACGTCGCGCCGGGCCGCCGGACCTGTAATCCACTGGCTCTCGCCGGACGCCATCGCCGTGCGCCCATCGATCGATGCCGCCATTTTGATGCGCAGCCGCCCCCGTCCGCGGCGAGCGCGAGAGAGAAAGCCAGCCAGCTGGCGTTCTACTTCCTCCGCGAGAAGCCCGGTGCGCACCGCGACACCCGCCTTCCGGAGTCGCTTGAGACCCTGGCCGGAAACCCGGGGATGAGGATCTTCTACGCCCACGATCACTTGAGCCACGCCGGCTGAAATGAGCGCGTCCGCGCAGGGCGGCGTTCTTCCCCGGTGCGAGCAGGGCTCGAGGGTGACAAACGCTGTACAGCCCCGGGCGCGTTCGCCGGCGATGCCCAGGGCAGCGGCTTCGGCGTGGGGTCCGCCGGCAGGCTGGGTGAATCCCTCGGCGACGACCGCGCCGTTCTTGACCAGCACACAGCCGACATGTGGATTGGGCCGCGCCCAGAAGCGGGCCCGGTCTGCCAGCGAGAGCGCGCGACTCATGAAGCTGCGCTCCTCGGCTGTGAAGTCTAGGGACATGGATGGAGCGTCGCGGGGCGACGCGTCAGTCGTCGGCGCTGTTGGCGACAGCGCGCGCCGGTTGATCGGCCTCCGACTGCAGGTGCTCTACAGCGGCCTGGAACTCAGAGATGTCTTCAAAGCTCCGGTAGACGGAAGCGAAGCGCACGTAGGCGACCTTATCGAGGGCGCGCAGACTGTCCATTACACGCTCTCCGAGCTCGCGCGAATTGATCTCGCGCTCACCGGTAGCCCGAAGGCTCTGCTTGATGTGGCTGATTTCCGCCTCGATAGCCTCGACGGAAACGGGACGCTTTTCCAGGGCGCGCAGAAAACCGCCGCGAAGTTTGTCTTCGTCGAAGGGCTCTCGACTGCCGTTCTGCTTGATCACCCGCGGCATCAGCAATTCCGCCGCTTCGTAGGTCGTGAAGCGTTCGTGACAGGTCAGGCATTCGCGGCGCCTTCGCACCTGCGTACCGTCGGACACCAGGCGCGAGTCGATGACCTTGGTGTCGAAGGCGTTACAGAACGGGCAGTGCATGATCGAAGGTCAGGTCGACGAAGGAACAGGGCGCGGCAAGCACGAGGACCGCGATTCCCGCGGCGAGCCCGGAGCCCGACCTCAGGCCGCTATCGCGGCGCCGGCGACCGGCCGCTCGCCATACACAGGGAAGCGCGCACAGAGTTCCAGCACCTTATCGCGTACGACGGCAATCTCCGCGTCGGCGTCGCCCGCCTCCATCGCCGCGAGCAGGTCGCACATCCAGTGTGTCAACTCGCGCGTCTGGGTTTCACCGAAGCCGCGGGTAGTGATGGCCGGTGTGCCCAGGCGCAGCCCCGAAGTTATGAACGGCGAACGCGGGTCATTGGGTACGGCGTTTTTGTTCACCGTGATGTTGGCGCGGCCCAGGGCCTCGTCGGCGTCTTTGCCCGTGTAGGGCTTGCCGATGAGGTCGACAAGCATGAGATGGTTGTCCGTACCCCCGGTCACGATATTGATACCGCGCTCCAGGAACGTGGACGCCATGCAGCGAGCATTGGCAACAACCTGCTGCTGGTAAGCCACGAACTCGGGCTGCTGCGCTTCGAGGAAACTCACTGCCTTGGCGGCGATAACGTGCATCAGCGGTCCGCCCTGACCGCCGGGGAACACGGCGGAGTTAAATTTCTTTTCCAGCTCTTCGTTCGCTTTGGCGAGAATGATGCCGCCGCGGGGACCGCGCAGCGTTTTGTGCGTGGTTGAGGTCACCACATCGGCATGGGGCACCGGCGAGGGATAGACACCCGCCGCTACCAGGCCGGCGACGTGCGCCATATCGACTAGAAGATAGGAGCCCACCTCATCCGCGATGGCGCGGTAGCGCGCCCAGTCGACAACGCGGCTGTAGGCAGAAAATCCGCCGATGATGAGCTTGGGCTTGTGCTCCCGGGCCAGGGCCTCAAGCTGTTCGTAATCGATTGATTCCCCCGTGGCATCGAGACCGTACTGAACGGCGTTGTAGGTCTTGCCGGAGAAATTCGGCTTCGCCCCGTGCGTCAGATGCCCGCCGTCGGCGAGACTCATTCCCAGGATCGTGTCGTGTGGCTTGAGGAGCGCCTGGAATACGGCGGCATTGGCCTGCGACCCGGAGTGCGGCTGAACGTTGGCGTAATCCGCCCCGAACAGCGCCTTGGCGCGCTCCACCGCCAGTTCCTCGGCGCGGTCCACGTATTCACAGCCTCCGTAGTAGCGCTTTCCGGGGTAGCCCTCGGCATACTTGTTGGTGAGGACGGAACCCTGTGCCTGGAGCACGCGGGGGCTCGCGTAGTTCTCCGAGGCGATGAGCTCGATGTGCTGTTCCTGGCGTAACTCCTCGGCGCCCATGGCGGCGAACAGCTCGTCGTCAAAACCCTGTATGGACATCGTTCGATCGAACATCATCGGCTCCTCTGGTTTGGCTCCTCCCGGCTGGCAGTCCCAGCGCGGGCCGCTGCAGCGCGAGCACCCGACCCGGGTTCACCGCTGCACGAAAGGCGCAGATTTTAACTGAAAGCGCTGCGGGCGTGGCGTTCTCGCTCACTGCCTGGGCGAACGCTAGACTGGTTCGATGTTTTCGCCGGCCGCAGCTTGATGGATGAACTGACTCTCCTCACCGAGCTGCACATCGACGGCGAGCGCCAGGGGCCCGGTTCCGAAGCCATGACTCGCCGAGCGATCGAGCTGGCGGGGCTTGGGGGATGCCCTGACCTCCGCATACTCGATATCGGTTGCGGCACTGGTGCCGCCACCCTGGTCCTGGCTCGGGAGACCGGAGCGCGAATCGTCGCCGTGGATTTTTTGCGACCCTTCCTGGATCGGCTGCAGGAGCGCGCCCGTGCCGCGGGACTGGGTGGACGCATTCAGGAACGCTGCATTGACATGAACGATCTGGACTTCGCGGAAGAGAGCCTGGATGTCGTGTGGTCTGAAGGCGCCGTCTACAACCTCGGTTTCGAACGAGGAATTCGCGCCTGGCGCCCCTGGCTCAAACGCGGGGGCGTGCTTGCGGTATCTGAACTCACGTGGCTCACCCAATCCCGGCCCCGAGAGCTTGAATCCTATTGGCAGGAAACCTATTCCGAGGTTGCCACCGCGGGCGTCAAAATCTCGCAGCTGGAGGCGGCCGGCTTCCGGCTGTTGGGATACTTCCCATTGCCCGAGAGCTGCTGGCTCAAGCACTACTACGAACCGCTCCGCGAGCGACTGCGGTTGCTGGATTCACGACACCCCAATTGCGCGGTAGCGCAGGCCCTCGTTCAGTCCGAGAACCGCGAAATCGATCTGTACGAACGCTTCGCAAACCATGTCAGCTACGGGTTCTATATTGCGGCAAGAGTCTGAAGCCTGAGTCTCTGCGCATTCCCGGCCGCCCGAGCCCTTTGCTAAACTCCGCGCCCTCTCCTCACCACCCGAAACCGAGACAGCGCGTGGCCCAATACGTTTACACCATGAACCGGGTAGGCAAAGTCGTGCCGCCTAAGAAAACCATCCTTGAGGACATTTCCCTGTCGTTTTTCCCGGGTGCAAAAATCGGCGTCCTGGGACTGAACGGCGCGGGAAAGTCCACGCTCCTTAAGATCATGGCCGGCATCGACACCGATATCCTCGGCGAAGCGCGCCCCCAGCCAGGGATAAAGATCGGCTACCTGCCCCAGGAACCGCAGCTCAATGCCGAGAAGGACGTGCGCGGCAACGTTGAAGAAGGACTTGCGGAAGCTTTGGAAGCCCTCGCGGGCCTGGACAAGGTCTACGCGGCCTACGCCGAACCCGAGGCCGACTTCGACGCCCTCGCCAAGGAGCAGGCGCGCCTCGAGGACATCATCCAGGCCACGGACGCGCACAACATCGAAACGCGTCTGGAAGTCGCGGCGGATGCCCTGCGTCTGCCGCCCTGGGACGCCGACGTAAACACTCTCTCCGGCGGCGAGCGACGCCGCGTGGCGCTCTGCCGCCTGCTGCTCTCGGGCCCGGACATGCTGCTCCTCGACGAGCCGACCAACCACCTGGACGCCGAAAGTGTGGGCTGGCTCGAGCGTTTTCTGCACGATTTTCCGGGCACCGTCGTGGCCATCACTCACGATCGCTATTTCCTCGACAACGCCGCTGGCTGGATCCTCGAACTCGATCGCGGCCGGGGCATCCCCTATGAAGGCAACTATTCGGACTGGCTCGATGCAAAGGAAAAACGCCTTGAGCAGGAAAAGCGTCAGGAAGCCTCGCACCAGAAAGCCATCAAGGCTGAGCTTGAGTGGGTGCGCAGCAATCCCAAGGGACGCCAGGCCAAGAGCAAGGCACGCCTGGCACGCTTCGAGGAACTGCAGTCCCAGGAGTTTCAGTCGCGCAACGAAACCAACGAGATCTACATCCCGCCGGGGCCGCGGCTCGGCGACAAGGTTGTGGAGGTGTCGGGGCTGCGCAAGACCTTCGGCGATCGCCTGCTCTTCGACGACGTTTCCTTCTCGGTGCCCAAGGGAAGCATCGTGGGCATCATCGGCGCCAATGGCATGGGCAAGTCCACATTGTTCCGACTGATCACCGGTGCCGAGCAGCCTGACGCGGGAAGCATCGAGACCGGGGAGACCGTGCAGCTGGCCTATGTCGACCAGTCCCGCGACGACCTCGCCGGGGAGAAAACGGTGTGGGAGGAAATCTCCGACGGCCTCGACCTGATCACCATCGGCAGCTACGAGGTGAACTCGCGCTCGTACGTGGGGCGCTTCAACTTCAAGGGCTCGGATCAGCAGAAGTTCGTGAAGGATCTCTCCGGCGGTGAACGCAATCGCCTGCATCTCGCCAAGCTTCTCAAACAGGGCGCCAACGTCCTGCTTCTCGATGAGCCCACCAACGACCTCGACGTGGAAACGCTCCGCGCCCTGGAGGAAGCGCTACTGGCCTTCCCCGGCGCCGCGATGGTGATCTCTCACGACCGCTGGTTCCTTGATCGCGTCGCCACGCACATTCTCGCCTACGAAGACGACGGCAGTATCGTCTTTCACGAGGGCAACTTCAGCGACTACGAAGAGGATCACCGCTCCCGGGTGGGCGCGGCCGCCGATCAGCCCAAGCGTGTTCCCTACCGCAAGCTGAAGTAGGCGCCGGACGCCGACGTTTGCTCGCGCCGGGGCCTGTGCTTCAATGCGGACAGGAATCGCGAACGGATCACTGCGATGAGCGACAACGCCAACGAACGCCGCGCCTGGGTGCGCGTAAGCCTCGATCTACCCGTGGAGGTGCACCAGGGGGGCAGCGTCTGGAAGCAGCGGCTGATCGATCTGTCCGTCGCTGGCGTGGCTACGGATCAGCCCGATGTGTGGGACGCGCAGTACAACGAGCCGTTCACCCTCGTCATCAATGCCGGTGATCTCGGGGTCCTGGAGCTACACGCCTACCTGCAGCATGTGGAAGCGGGCCGTCTGGGTTTTGCGGTACAGCATATCGATGACGCCAACGTGGACAGGCTGCGCGGGCTACTGAGCGCGCACGTGGATGACCCTCTGGCTGTCGACGCCGACATCGCGCGCCTGGAAGAGGCTGCCGAGCGCGGCGCTGGCTAGAGTCAAGGGCAGCGCTCCGAGGTGTTACCCACCCTCGGGATCGTTGCGTAGCGCGACCGGGTCCGCGCCCAACCCCTAGCCCAGGTCGATTTCCAGAGCCTCGGCGAGATGGGCCACCGGGTACACCTGCATACCCTGCGGCGCCTTCTTGGGCGCGTTGCCCCGCGGAACCACGGCGCGCCGGAAACCGTGCTTCGCGGCTTCGGCGAGACGTTCCTGACCCGAAGGCACGGGCCGAATCTCACCGGATAGCCCCACCTCACCAAACACCACGAGATCCCGGGGCAGCGCCCGATCACGAAAGCTCGACACGATGGCCAGGAGCAGCGCCAGATCGGCGGCCGTCTCCACCACGCGCACGCCGCCAACTACATTGGCGAAGACGTCCTGATCACCGACCTGAAGTCCGCCGTGACGGTGAAGAACTGCGAGGAGGAGCGCCAGGCGGTTCTGCTCCAGTCCGACCGCGAGACGACGCGGGTTTCCCAGGGGACTGTCATCCACCAGCGCCTGGATTTCCACGAGCAGGGGACGTGTACCCTCCCAGAGCACCATCACCACGCTGCCCGAAGAAGCGGCCTCGCCGCGCTCGAGGAAGATCGCCGAGGGGTTGCGCACTTCCCGCAGGCCGCCCTCGGTCATGGCGAAGATGCCCAATTCGTTGACCGCCCCAAAGCGGTTCTTCTGCCCCCGGAGGGTGCGAAAGCGCTGATCGTCTGAGCTTTCCAGAAGCACGGAGCAGTCGATCATGTGCTCGAGCACCTTCGGGCCGGCGAGGCTGCCGTCCTTTGTGACATGGCCGACGAGCAGCAGCACCGTGCCGCTTTGCTTCGCCGCGCGAGTGAGAGCGGCGGCACACTCGCGCACCTGGGATACCGAACCTGGAGCCGAAGTCAGGTCCTCGTGGTACACCACCTGAATCGAATCGACGACCAGCAGCCGCGGCGCATGTTCGTCGAGAGCGGCAAGAATGGCCTCGACGTTGGTTTCCGCCAGCAGCTTGAGCTTATCGGTGGGCAACGACAGGCGCCGCGCACGCAGCGCGACCTGCTGCAGGCTTTCTTCTCCGGTCACATATAGCGCGGGCATGGAATCCGCCAGGTGGCAGCAGGCCTGCAGCAGCAGCGTGCTTTTTCCGGCACCGGGATTGCCGCCCATGAGGATGGCGGAGCCGGGCACGAGGCCACCGCCGAGGACGCGGTCGAACTCCGCCATGCCCGTGGGTATGCGGTCAACTTCGGCGACGTCGATCTCCTGCAGAGTCTGGGCGGGGGCGAGAGACCCGGCATAGCCCTGCCGGCGACCGCTGGACGATCGCTTGGCCGGGCCGCTGTCGATACGGAACTCGCTGAGGGTGTTCCAGGCACCGCAGTTCGCGCACTGGCCCTGCCACTTTGCGAAATCGGCGCCGCATTCGGAACACACGAAGACAGTTTTTGCCTTGGCCATAAAAATAGCCTGAAAATGAAAGGCGCGATGCTACAACTTAGCCGGCTAGCTGGGTATGCTGGCTAGCCGTTCCGATCCTTCTTTTTCTGCCATGCCAGCTCCCCGCTCCCCCATGGGCAACCTGATTCCCGATCCTCAGATAAGCTTTTCGGCTGAGCTTGCCCGGGCCGTCGGTGTCGATGGCGCCGTGCTGATACAGCAGCTAAAGAGCGTGTACCAGCACCAGCCCGCGACCGTACGTGAAGGACTCGCGTGGCTACACGTCAGCCATGCCTATCTTCTCGAACTCATGCCCTTCTGGAGCCCGGAGCAGTTGCTCTCAGTCTGTGAAGCCATGGAAGGACTTGGACTCCTGCGCATAGACCGACAGCACGGAGCCAGCGGTTGCCTGCTCCTGGCTATTGACGACGGCAGCGGCATACGGCCACCGGAGCCCGCACCCTCGCGACGTGGGGTCCAGGAGACTAATCGCAGGCCCACGCGCGCGAAGGGCACGGCGGAGCGCCTTGCACTCAGATCTGGCGCGGGCGAGCCCCTGCCCCCGGACTTCGCACCAAGTGAAGATATGCTCGAGCTTCTGGAGCGCTTTCACGGTGTGCCCCGAGGCTTTGCGCTTGCGCAGCTGGAGGACTTCACACTGTACTGGCGCGAACGCGGCAGCGCCGGCCACGCCTGGCAGAACCGCTTCAAGCAACATGTACAATGGCACTGGAAGCGCCACCAGCAGGAGCAGGCCGGAATAGTCCGGGGAGGAGAGCATGGAGGAGGGCACGCCGCTGGCGGAACGCGTCGCACGCGAGATAGCAGCCTCGAGCACGACCTCACCGACACCTCCTGGGCCGACTGACAACGCTGTGAAGGAAGCTGCGACGGCAGCGGATGCAGCGACTGCAGTCAACGCGAAGGCGGATCCCGCCCTCGTTGAAGCGATCAACCAGGTCTTCGCCCTCTTTCGCATCAACTACCACAACCAGTACTACGCCGCGTTCAGCGACGCCGAGCAGCTTCGCCAGATTAAAAAGCTGTGGCTCGATTCGCTGCGCGAGTATCCGCCCGCGCAGATTCTCCAGGGCGCGCGCCGGGCCATCGACGACAGCGAATACCTGCCGACGCTGCACCGGATGCGCAGCTGCTGCGAAGAAAGCCTTCCCGCCCTGGGCCTTCCGGCTACTCACGCCGCCTACGTGGAAGCCGCCAACGCCGGTGACCCGCCGGAATCCCGCCAGTGGTCACACCCGCTGGTGTACTGGGCCGGTGGCGACTGCGGGTTTCAACGTCTCGCGACGCTGGCGGAGAAGGACGCCTGGCCGCTGTTTCGCGAACGCTACCAGCAGCGCTGCCAGGCCTTTCTCGAGACCCAGCACTGCGACCCGGTCCCCGCCGTTCCGGCACGGCGACTGGAAACACAGCCCCTCAACCGCGAAGACGCGCTGGCCAGGGTGAAACAGCTGCGCGCTGAGAACGAGCTCTAGCTTCGTCTCGACCGCCGCCGACCTCGCGCGGCAGCAGGCGTATGAATGCCCCGGGGATGGAATCCGCTTTGGAAACACTTCACCTTTTTGTCTACGGCACCCTGGCCCCCGGGCGGCCCAATCACCACCTGCTGGCTGGGCTTGAAGGATGCTGGGTCGAAGCGACGTTGCGCGGAAGGCTGGTGGATGAAGGCTGGGGCGCCGAGCAAGGCTACCCCGGCATCATCCCTGACCCCAGCGCGCCACCCGTATCCGGACACCTGCTCTCTTCTCCCGAACTCGCCACAAGCTGGCCCATGCTTGACGAGTTCGAGGGCCCGGGCTACGAGCGTCGGTCGGTTGCCGTAACTCTGGAGAGCGGTGACGAGGTACGCGCCTGGGTATATGCACTACGTACTGGCTAAAGACCTCCCAGGCACCGCAACCGGGGCGCGGCAGAGGAATCGATCTACCGGGCCCGGCAGTAGCACGGACGAGGGGAGGTAGGTGGCCGTGTCCTTCGAGCATCCGTCGAGTGCCTGGAACAGTGCGGGGGCCCTGCTGGAGCTACGCGAGCAGCTCGAAGGACACGGCCACCTGCCTCCCCGGGTTCCTGTGGCAGATACCGCTGCAGCTGCGCGAGCAGCCCGAAGGACACTGCCGCCTTCATCCTCGGCTTCGGTCCGCACAAGCCAGCCTCTCAATACGTTCAAGTGCCGACCATTGGAAACCGTTAGACACCACAGACCCTGAATCCAGCGGCAATAAGCTCAGTAGTTGTTCCCCGACCGCGCCAGGTTCTCAAAGCGCGTGTACTCACCAAAGAACGCCAGACGCACAGTCCCGATCGGCCCGTTGCGCTGCTTACCGAGGATGATTTCAGCAACGCCCTTGTCTGCGGAATCAGGGTTATAGACCTCGTCTCGGTAGATAAACATGATGACGTCGGCGTCCTGCTCGATGGCCCCGGATTCGCGCAGATCCGAGTTCACCGGACGCTTGTTCGGGCGTTGCTCCAAGGAACGGTTGAGCTGGGAGAGCGCCACCACCGGGCACTGGAATTCCTTGGCAATGGCCTTGAGGTTTCGGGATATCTCCGAGATCTCCGCCGTGCGGCCTTCGGACGCCCCGGCCACCTGCATCAGCTGCAGATAGTCGACCATGATCATGGCGACGTTACCGTGCTCGCGCTTGACGCGGCGTGCCCGGCTGCGCACTTCCGTCGGCGTCAGCGCCGGTGTGTCATCAATGAGGAGGGGGCGATTGCGGAGCTTGCCGACCGACTGCGAGAGCTTCTCCCAGCCGCTTTGATCGAGACGTCCGGTGCGGACCAGAGTCTGATCGATGCGCCCGAGCGAGGAGAGCAATCGCATCATGAGCTGCTCGGCTGGCATCTCCATGGAGAACACCAGCACCGGATCCGGCTGACTCAGTACCGCGTGCTCCACAAGATTCATGGCGAACGACGTCTTGCCCATGGAGGGTCGGCCGGCAACGATGATGAGGTCGGACTTCTGCAACCCCGACGTGAAACGATCGAGGTCGACATAGCCCGTACTCAGGCCGGTGATGTCGCTGCCGCTATTGCACAGCTCCTCGATGCGATCGACGGTCTCCCGGAGCAGCAGGTCCACATCCCGGGGACCGCCGGCCTTCGGGCCGAGCTCGCCGATCTGCATGATCAGGCGCTCCGCCTCGTCGATCAGCTCCGCGGCATTACGGCCCTGGGGATGGAAACCGCTGTCCGCGATCTCCTGGGCGGCTTCAATGAGCCGCCGCAGACTCGAACGCTCCCGCACAACCTGCGCATAGGCGCGGATGTTCGATGCGCTGGGCGTGTTTTCGGCCAGCTCCGCGAGGTAGGAGTGACCACCGGCGGCTTCGAGCTCACCGCTGAGCTGCAGCTGATCTGCCAGGGTCACGAAGTCGACGGGTTTGGAGGCCTCGGCGAGATTGCGAATCTGACGGAAGATGAGTCGATGATCGGCGCGGTAAAAATCCTCAACGCTGACCAGCTCAGCGACGCCATCCCAGGCGTCGGGAGAAATCATGAGACCGCCAAGAACGGACTGCTCCGCCTCCACCGATTGCGGCTGCAGCTTGATGCGCGCGACGTCGGGGTCGCGGGGAGGTAACGCCTGGGAAGTGGCCTCAGCCATGTTCAGCGCCTGCCGAGGAACGGCCGGCTAGCGTAGCTCAAAGGCACGCGAGTAACCAAGAGAAGAGCGTTCGCTTACGGGGAAGGAGCCGCGACGGAGCAGTCGTGCCGTGCCGCGAATGCTGCAAATCGGGGGCGGAGGATTCCTCCACCCCTCCAGAGCGCCTTACTCCGGGACGATGGCGACAGTGACGTCGGTCATCACCTCGGGATGCACCTGCAGTGCGACGCTGTATTCGCCGACTTCGCGCAGAGCGCCATCGGGCAGACGAATCTCGGCCTTGTCCACCTCGCAGCCGGCCGCCTGAATGGCTTCAGCGATGTCGCGGGTACCGATGGAGCCAAAGAGCTTGCCCTCTTCCCCGGCGTTGGCGGGAATGGTGATCACGCCCAGGCCGGCGAAGCTCTCGGCGCGCGTTTGCGCAGCGGTCAGGGCTTCGGCCGCGGCGCGCTCAAGTTCAGCGCGGCGCGCCTCGAACTCGGCGACGTTGGCGTCCGTGGCGGGAACGGCCTTACCCTGAGGAATCAGGTAGTTGCGGCCAAAGCCGGCTTTGACGGTGACCTTGTCGCCCAGGCCGCCCAGATTGCCGATGTTTTCAAGCAGAATCACTTCCATGGTGCTTTCCTCGTTGCCGGGGCGCTAAGCCCCGGGTCTTTATCAATATGCAGTTCAGTCGCGCCGCAATGTCGTGGACATCAGGGCCGCGGATCGCTGTCATCGCGACCGTCGTACAGTCCGGCGTCGCGCTTTTCATCGTTCGAGTTTTGGTGCTGGTCGTCACCTTCGCGCGCGTCGTCACGCCGGTCCACGAGTCCAGCACCTCGTTTACTCTCGCCACTACCACTACCCGCGCGAGGGTCGTCGTCATCGTCCCAGCGTGACCTGAAATCCATCATCGCGTCGGCTAGAACGAGTGCCAGCAGCGCAAGCCTCGCTGGATACCAGATCAGCCAGACCAGGTAAATCAAGCCCATCCATACACCGCTTTGCCTCCAGCGGTTCGCCCTCGCATGGAGCAGCGCGAAACCGCCGACAGTCAAAGGCAGCAACGGCATCAAGGCCCAGGAACGCCAATCGATGCCAGTGGCCATCAAAGCCGCTGCGCATGCACCAAGGCCAAGCACCATGGACGGCGGAAATCTCAGCGCCCGAAATTCCTCGCCGAACCCCCCCGGGTTGTACAGCACGGCCTGCCAGTACCGCCCTAGTGCCAGACAAAGAAAAGCGAGCAAGCCGTTTACCGAGCCCAGCATCCCCGCCAGTAGCATTTTCGACGGTGAAGGCAGCAGCGCCGCGGCGTTTTCTCCCTGCGCCTCCATGGCGGCGGCGACTTCGCTAAACATCCGGTCGAGGTCATCAATCATCGCGTCCCCGATGATCGCCACGCCGACGCCAGTAAGGAGCGCAACCACCGCGCTTCCCAAAGCCGCAAGAGTCAGGCTCATAGAGAGCCTGAGCACTAATGCCAGGGTCCCGGTACCGAGCATGAGTGCGATCACGGTGCTGTCGCCAGTCGCCCACGCCCATACAGTCGCCGGCAAGCTGGCCCACAAGAGAAGATGCGCGCCTTCTGCTACACCTTTGCGCAGAACCACCAGGGCGACCACCGCGGCCCCGATCCATGCAAAGAGCAGACTACTTGAGCTGGCGATGGCAATAATCATCGCGCGAGCCCGACCGTCCATGGCATAGGCCGCAAGTCCGCGCATGCTGCTTCAGCGCCCCCGGATCACGTTAGCGTGCCGAGGCAAGCCTATGCCACGGCGACCGCAATCAACGGTGACCGTCGGTATACGGCAGCAGCGCCAGGAAGCGCGCGCGCTTCACAGCGGTGGACAGCTGACGCTGGTACCTCGCCTTGGTTCCCGTGATGCGGCTCGGGACAATCTTGCCGGTTTCGGAAATGTAGGCTTTGAGCGTATCGAGATCCTTGTAGTCGATCTCTTTGACGCCCTCGGCGGTAAAGCGGCAGAACTTACGACGGCGGAAAAAACGTGCCATGACTTATCTCCTTGATCTTCGCCGGGGGGCTAGCTTTCGGCTTCGGCGCTGCTGGCTTCTTCCTTGCCAGCGGCGTCACCGTCTTCGCGGGCGCCCTCGCGCGGCTTGTCGCCACCCTGGCGGTCCTCGAAGCGCGTCTTGCGCTCGCGGCTCTCTTTCTCCGCCTTCATGATCGGAGATTCGCCCACGACGGGCTCATCGCGACGAATCACGAGGTTGCGAATGACCGCGTCGTTATAGCGGAAGGTGGTGGTGAGCTCGTCCATGGCATCGTTGGATGCCTCGACGTTCATCAGGATGTAGTGCGCCTTGTGAACCTTGGCGATGGGGAAGGCTAGCTGCCGACGGCCCCAGTCTTCGAGACGATGGACCTGGCCGCCGTCCTTGGTGATGGTGTTGCTGTAGCGCTCAATCATGCCCGGGACCTGCTCAGATTGGTCCGGATGCACCATGAACACGATTTCGTAGTGTCGCATCAACGATCTCCTCGTGGGTTTACTACCCGTGATGGCCCTTGAGCTCATCCGGTGTAGCAAGGAGGTGTGGCCGTTTACTGACCACCCGAATTTTTGAGGCGCGGAGTCTACAGGGCGGCACGGCCGACGTGCAAGACCGATTTTTACCAGTGGCAC
Source organism: Pseudomonadota bacterium (assembly GCA_039818725.1). Lineage (GTDB taxonomy): Bacteria > Pseudomonadota > Gammaproteobacteria > Pseudomonadales > Halieaceae > Congregibacter. The sequence continues at coordinate 150,609 of JBCBTK010000008.1, read as the reverse complement.
ACCGATCCGACGCGGCCTGGCGGGCCCGATGACGCGGCCTGGCGGGCCCGATAAAGAGTTCAATTCGCGCTTAAAGAAAAACGCTCGGAGCCTCACCGATCCCCGGGCTGCCCCCTGCCAATTCGCCCGCATTGTGACGGGCGCCTGAAACCACATCGACGGGTATGCCCTACGTCCCTTAGTGCTCTACCGCTGTACGCTGGCGAACAATCTCAAAAAGACAAACGCCGGTCGCTACAGACACGTTCAGGCTACTCACGCTTCCAGCCATGGGCAGGCTCACGAGAACGTCGCAGCGCTCGCGCGTGAGGCGCCGCAGCCCGCTGCCCTCGGCGCCCATGACCAATCCCAGAGGGCCCGCGAGGTCGCATGCATAGAGGCTCTGCTTCGCCTCTCCGGCCGCGCCGTAGAGCCACACGCCGCGCTCCTTCAGCGCGTCCATGCAGCGCGCCAGGTTGGTCACACGCACCAGGGGCACCGTAGCCGTCGCGCCGCAGGCGACCTTGCGCACTATGGGAGTCAGGTCCGCTGCACGATCCTTGGGCGTGATCACAGCGTGCACACCCGCGGCATCGGCGCTGCGAAGACAGGCGCCGAGATTGTGGGGGTCCGTGACGCCGTCGAGGACCAACAGCAGTACGTGGTCTGCTGCATCCACGTGGGCCAGGAGCTGCTCTTCGCTCCAGCGGAGGTCCCCGGCACCGGCTTCGCTGCCCACAAGCTCGGCGAGCACGCCCTGGTGACGACCGCTGGCACGAAGGTCGAGTTCATGCCGCGACAGGCGCTGCACCTGAATGCCCGCGGCCTCCGCAAGGCCAAACAGCTCCCGGACGCGGCGGTCCGTGCGTCCTTCGGCTATATAAAGCTGACTGACGGACTCGGGGCGCTGGCGCAGTACCTCGGCCACGGCATGCACTCCGAAAACCGATTCAGGCGTTGCGTCGCTGGACACGGCTTCGTATCAGCGCTTGCGACGGCGCTGTCCCGCGCTGCTCTTGGATTTTTTTCCGGCGCCGTTTTTCTTACTCCTCGCGGCGCCAGCTTTCTCCGCCTTCGTCTCTCGCGGGGTCCGGCCCTTCCTGGCCGGCGCCTTTTTCACCGACCCCTTTGCCCTGGGAACTTCGACGGGCTCCAAGTCAATCTTCCGCTCGTCGAGGTTCACCGCCGCGACGAGAACGCGCAGGGGTGACCCCAGTTGAAAACTCCGACCACTGCGCTCGCCGACCAGGCGTTGCTGAGCGTGATCGAAGCGATAGTAGTCGCCGGGCAGGTTGGTCACATGCACGAGGCCTTCGATGTAGAGGTCGTCGAGCTCTACAAAAAGGCCGAAGTTCGTGACCGCGCTGACCACGCCGTTAAAGCTGTCACCGACGTGGTCGCGCAGATACTCGCACTTCAGCCAGGCCTGAACTTCGCGCGTGGCGTCGTCCGCTCGGCGCTCCGTCAGGGAAAAGCGCTCCCCGAAGGCCACCATGGCCTGCTCATCGTAGGGATAGATCGCGTGACGCTCCAGCGGCTTCGCGCCGCGTACGCGCTTGACCAGGGAACTGCGTTTCTTCGAGCGAATAATGCTGCGAATTGCCCGGTGCACCAGTAGGTCCGGATAGCGGCGGATCGGTGAGGTGAAGTGCGCGTAGCCGGGATAGTTCAGGCCGAAGTGGCCCTTGTTCTCAGGCTGGTACACCGCCTGGCTCAGAGAGCGCAGGAGCATGGTCTGCACGATATGACCGTCGTCGCGCGTCGCGATCTGTTCGATGAGGCGCTGGTAGTCCTCTGGACTGGGTGTCACGCCTCCGCGCAGACCCAGGCCGAGCTCTCCCAGATAGGCACGAAGATTTTCGAGCTTCTCTGCATTGGGTCCTTCGTGAACCCGGTACAGCACAGGCAGCTCGTGCTTTTCGAAGAAGCGCGCCGCAGCGACGTTTGCACAGAGCATGCACTCCTCGATGAGCTTGTGCGCGTCATTGCGCTGCACCGGCACGATCGAATCGATCTTGCGGTCCTGGTTGAAGACGATGCGAGTCTCCACGGTTTCGAAGTCGATGGCGCCGCGAACCTCGCGAGCGCCGCGCAGGACGCCGTAGAGTGAGTGCAGCTGCTGAAGATGGGACACCAGCTCGCCCGGGACATCGCGACACCAGCCTTCCTCGAGCACCTCGCCCACCTGCGTGTAGGTCAGGCGCGCGTGCGAATGAATGAGCGCCTCACAGAAGCGGAACTCCTTGAGCTGCCCTTCCGGGCTGATCACCATTTCCACCGCGAGGGCGAGGCGATCCACCTGCGGTTTCAATGAACACAGGCCGTTGGACAGCACCTCGGGGAACATCGGCACCACCCGTTCAGGGAAGTAGACCGAGTTTCCGCGTTCAATGGCCGCCGTATCCAGGGCGCTGCCGCTGCGCACGTAGTGCGATACGTCGGCGATGGCGACCCAGAGGCGCCAGCCGCCGCGGCGCCGTTTCTCGCAGTACACCGCGTCGTCGAAATCGCGAGCGTCTTCTCCGTCGATGGTTACAAAGGGCAGCTCACGCAGATCGACGCGGAAGCGTTTGTCGTCCTTGCTGGGTTCATCGCGCAGCGCCGCGGCTTCGCGCTGGGCCTCTTCGGACCACTCGTAGGGAATGCCATGGGAGCGGATGGCGATATCGATTTCCAGACCTGGATCGAGGTGTTCGCCCAGAACCTCGACGACGCGCCCCTTCGCACCGAGACGCGAGTCCGGATACTGAGTGATTTCCGCGGTCACGATCTGGCCGTGTTTCGCACCGCCTTTCATTTTGGGGGGTATGAGAATTTCCTGCGTGATGCGCGAGTTGTCCGGCAGCACCATGCCGATGCCGCTTTCTTCCTGATAGCGGCCGACGACGCGGCTGACGCCGCGTTCGAGCACCTCTACTACCTTGCCCTCCGGGCGACCACGATGATCACGTCCAGAGATCGCGACAAGTACCGTGTCGCCGTCGAAGAGACTGCGCATCTGCCTGGCACTGAGGAATACGTCGTCCTCGTCCGACGACGGCTGCGCAAAACCATAGCCGTCGCGATGACCCTGCACCCGACAGCGAAGCAGATGCATGGCATCCACAGGGCCGTAATTCCCTCGGCGATCCACGTGGAGCTGACCGTCGCGTTGCATGGCGCGCAGCCGTCGCCGCAGCGCCTCGCTGTCGCGCTCGCCTTCCAGCTTCAACGCGCTAGCAATAGCCGCATGTTTCATCGGCGCCGGTGCGTCGCGCAGCAACGCCATGATCGCTTCGCGAGAGGCTATGGGATGGTCGTATTTCTGCGCCTCGCGATCGGCGTGGGGATCGCCGCCCGCGGCTTTCGGCGCGTGTTTTTTGGCCATGGAGTCTCGATTTGACTGACGCTGGGCGTCGAAAGAGGCCGAGTATACGGGCAATTGACAACGACCCGCCTACTCCGTAATCTGCGCGCCCCTGCGATGGGAGGCCTTTTCTACTGCTGAAACAGGTCGTTTGCTGATTTCTGCAACGGAGAACAGCGCTTGGGTAAGGAGAGTCCACCTCGCCATTTCCCAGGATCAACGCAGCGATGCCCAGGTGGTGAAATTGGTAGACACGCTAGCTTCAGGTGCTAGTGCTCGCAAGGGCGTGGAGGTTCAAGTCCTCTCCTGGGCACCATTTCAAATCCGCAGCTTCCGGCGGTGCCTTTGTTGCCACCTACTGTTGCCTTCTACGGTCAAGTCGTCTCGACAAACCAACGATCCCCGATGGCTAGCCTACTTCGAGTGGGTCACTACCCGGGGTGCGGTGATCGACAGAAGCTCTAGTGGTTACGCGCACCTTTGACGTAAAGGTAATCAATCACCTGTGCATCAACGCGTTCGAACGCAGCGATACCGTTCTCTGTCTGAAGCGGAGCGGTACTGCGTTTCTCGAGACGGTAGTAGTAGGGCAGCAGATTCTCCGGGTCCGTGACGAGTTCAAGCTCATAACTCACCGAAACGACAAAATCGGGCACCTCGACGAGATCACCGAGAAGTCTTTCCAAGATGCGTTTGGTGTCCACATCGTCCGTTTGCGACCGGTAACGCCGCAACACACAGGACGCTTTGCGATCCAGGTCATCACAGTTCGTTCTCTCGATGAACTCGAATTGCGCATAGGTGGAGACAAGCTCGTTATTCAACGCAGCAACCGGAGTTTCAAACTCCAGTTCATAGACGCCATCGTTCTCGAGCTCTGCACCAACCCATTGCGCCACGGTCATGTTCCAGTCATCGGCAATCTGGGCGTTGATGACTTCTTCGGAATACACCGCGCCCAGTCCCTCGATCAGTTGGTTCTTTACTTCTGGTGGAGCGTCTTAAAGCACATCCTCCATGCCGTACACGAGGTTCTCCCGGAACGCAGCGAGCTCGGTTACGCCGACCAACGCTCCGCTGGAATCAATCAGGTAGGAGGGAATAGCTTCGCTGAGTTGCTCCATGTATGCCTGCATGAATGCGGGTAATTCCTGACCCTCGGTACTTACTGCGACCTCGGTATTCAGAAACTCGACCAGGAGGCCAGCTTCGTGGGTTTTTGTGCTTATCACGTAGGACGTATCAATAATCGTCTTCCCCTGCGAAACACCCGCGAGTATTTTCTCCGACGTGAGCTTACCGGCTACCTTTGCGTAGGTTCCGGGCATCCACGCATATTTCAACTCGACGGCTTCTACAGCCCACAGGCAGGAAGAAAGTCCGCTGGCGATAAGTACAACGGGAACACGGTACATAGAGTTCTCCAATACAAGGCAACGCAAAGGCGCAAAAAGTAACCGTCACCAGCGCCTCTGATCAGCCACTTGCAGGCTCAGTAACAGCAGCGCTCGCAAAGCGGAGCATGATGCGATTGGTACTATGGAAAATCCCTGACTACGGTCAATAGACGAGCACTATGCTCAAATATTCTCTTCGATTGCTGGCTGGGAATTCGAAGTACCACCTTGACGGCTGCGTTCTGCGACCAGCTGTACGACAACCCTGGAGACTTTTCTGTTTCCGTTCTCTGATCGAACATTCGTAAAGGTGTCGAACAACAGACCCTCGTTCAGGAACTCAGCCACAGACGTTTCTATACGTCCCTTCCGGCGCTTCCCGGCCACGGCGCCCTCATATTGGACTTCGAATCGGGATGGACGGGTGTCGACCGGGGCCCAGATGATCTTCAACTTTATGGGCCGTGTGTCGGTAAGAGAATTCAAGTCGTATACAGTTCCTCGCTTAATAATAAGAGGGTGTTCGAAGACGACCCTGGTCGCCACCTGCGGAGCATCTCCGGAACTGGATTCGCTACGAGCACTCTCCGAACGTATCGACTCCACGCACCGGGCTGGAGCCTCGCTCGGTTCTACGCATTCTGAGTACATAATCCGGAAACTTACGAACAACTGAGTATTTCCATAAGACAAGGAGCTTGCAAAGAGCAACACCGACAAGAGCATTAACTCAGGAAAAAATTTTAGAAAACGCAACACAGTGAATACCCATCTGGTGTTCCGAGCTTAGGGTAGCTCAGTTTACGCGGCATTCAATGTCAGAAGCAGGTCTTTGGCGCTCTCTTTATTTTGTTCTTTATGTACGTAGGCTGGAACGGGTGCTCTACTAAGTAATAGCTAACACACAGAAATGCCTGTTTATGCCAATGCAGGTATTGTGTGAGCTGAATCAATATTACGCACAAAAGCCGCAGGCATTCTCGAAACCGCCGTTTATGCTTTCCGCTTCTGAAGCTGAAACGCTGAGACATAGATGACCGCAGCGCTTTCCAGGCAATACCGTCCAAAACGTGGTTTGGCTCTGATTCTTGCTTCCGCGACGCTCGCGACATCGGCATGGGCGCACGCCGCAACGCTAGAACTGGCCCCCAAGCTGCGCCTGGAACTCAAGTCTCACACCACATGGGCAGTAGCAGACCTGAATGAGTCAGCCGGCATATTGGTAAGCGCCTCCCGCGATAAAACCATCCGTGAATGGGATATTGAGGCCGGCGATCTTCTATACACCTATCGCGTGCCTACCGGACGGGGTGAAGAAGGCAGTTCTTACGCCGTGTCCATCTCACCCGATGGCAGATCGATTGCCGTTGGGGGGCAGTTAGGAATCGCCAAACGCAAACGAAGCTCGGTTTTCCTTATCGATCGTGAGCAACGTCGGCTAACAAAAAGCATCGACGGACTGCCGGATACTGTTTTTGATATGGATTGGTCGCCAGACGGTCGATATCTCGCCGTCGGCACTTCTAGCGGAGCTTTACGCGTGTTCGAATCATCACAGTTCGATGAGGTCTTTCGAGACCAACATGACCGATGTGTGATCAGTATAGATTTTGATCCCTCGGGCCGAATGCTGACGAGTTCGGTTGACGGCTTCCTGCGATTGTACGGCAGGAGCTTCGATCTATTGGCCAAGGTCGACATCCGTGATGGCGGGATAGGTCGCGCCGCCTTTTCCCCAGATGGCGCACTTGTTGCAAATGGCTCCAACACTCAAGCGAGGGTCGAGGTTAGATCGGGCTTCGATCTTTCTTACGCCTACTCTCCCGACACCTCTGAACTTACGCATCCCAAGGGCCTGTCTGACGTCGCGTGGTCGAGAGACGGAGAACATCTGCTGGCCACAGGTGAGTATCAGGCCCCGAGGGGCACCCACCGCGTTTACGGCTGGTCTCGAAGTGGTCGTGGTGAGATCAGCTGGAACCTGCGTTTCCCTGGCACTGTTAAGGACATGCTGCCCGCGGCGGATGGACGCATCTTCTTCTCCACCGCAGACGGTGACATAGTGGGACTCGATCAGGATAGAACGAACTTTGTCCGAAAAAGCCCCACGGCCACTATCACCGACTCCTATCAGAAGCTTCGCGTGTCGGATGACGGGTCGAAAATTCGCTTCAGATTTCACCGCTTGGATCTACCCTGGTGGGAGTCGGGGTACATTGCGGAGTTGGACATCAACAACCTGCAGATGAGCGTCAACCCTCCGCCCCTTGTGGATGAACTGTATTACGACCAGCTGAGAGCGGTCGCCGCGGAGTACAAAGATCGGCAGGACGAGACCCAGCAGCGGAAGGCTGCCTACGAGCAGGTCATTCAGGCCCATCAGGCAGAGTACGGCAAACCACAGTATCCCGGGCACGTTCCCGCCCCTGATCCTTCCGGGTTGTTTTCACCGCTCCGGTCCTCAGACGCCATGCAGGTGGCGCGCTGGCGGAAAAAGTTTGGTCCCACGCTGAATGGTGCCGCGCTGAAGACGGGCAGCGACGGGCTGGCGCTCTCAGTCGCGCTCAAACACGATGGCAGCGGGCTGGTACTCGCCTCTGAATTCGGAATTTCGTACTTCACAAATGAAGGCAAACGCCTTTGGAGACAACCGATTGTTGCTAAAGCCATCGATGTAAACGTCGCGCCGAATGGCCATGTTGTGGTGACGCTGTTCGATGACGGCAGCTTAGAATGGAGGCGAATGACCGACGGCGGTCTGCTGCTAAGCCTGTCCCTTTCCTACAATGCGGGAGCCTGGGTGCTATGGACGCCCGAGGGCTACTACCATGCCGCCGGGGACGCGGAGTCCGTATTGGGCTTTCAGCAAAACAACGGCGTCAGAGAGCTTGCCAGCTTTTATCCCATTGAACGATTTGCTTCCGTTTTCAATCGTCCCGATCTCATCAAGAAGCGCCTGACCCCTGACCAAAGCTACTACACAGACGTCCACGAAGCCTCAGGCTATTCTGAATCGGCGTTGCAAGCCGCCCACACGCCCAGCGTCAGCATCAGGAGTCGGAACGCCGACGGCGTTGACCTGTTTGAGTTCCTAGAGGAACAGATGATTTCCGGCATCAAGGCAGCAGCTCAGGATCCCGTCCTTCTGGAAGAGTGGTTTGGCACATCGACGATGTCGGAAGAGGACGTGAAGCTGGCGATCGATAGCTACATGAAAGAGATCGAACGCGCGTTTAGCGAGCACAGCGAACAGTACGTGGTGTCTCAGCAAGACACGACGCATGTGTTCCAAACGAAGGATGCGCTAATCGAGCTTGAACTGCTTGTCGACTCCGTGGAGCCAACACATCTCGAGATCAGCCGGGGCTACACGACGATCAAGACAATGCAGGTGGAGGCCGGAGAGGGTGTTCCGGTGGAATTTGCACTACCCCTAAGCGAACCTATCGAAGAGTTCCAGATACGCGCTACCAATCGCCGCCACGGCTTAAAGATGCCTGTGAGAACGGTGGTCGTCACCCGTGACAGCTCTGGTCAGGAACGTCCTGCTCTGGAGAAAGATTTAGCAGTTCCAGTGCCATCAGAGGGCTTGTAGCGGCGGCAGGCGCCTCTCAAGGCTGGTAAAGATCTCGTCTGATCAACATCAACCCAGCAATACCTGGGCCTTCGCTAGCTCTTCCTGATAAAAATGCGCACCAGCGTCCGGCTGGTGCGCTTTCCCCTTTCGGTTGGCGGTGCAGATACGCTATCGCACTACGCCTGCCACTCCAATCAATCCGTTGACGAGCCAGGCGCAACCGGAAAGAACGGTCCGAAGCGCCCATTGACTTCTCCAGGTGCACCGTCGCCCTCAAAGAAGTACAGGGGATCTCCAAGGAAAGTCCACTGCAGCGTACCGTCGTCGCGAGTGATGATGCCGAAGTCGCCTGCGGCTCGATCGAGATCGTTCGCGTAGACCGGAGGCCAGGTGGAAGCGCAGTCGCCGTTACAGTCCGAGTCCCCAACGCCGTCACCATCCTGATCGTTGCGATCCTCCTCGAATCGGTAGACCGCAAAGCCCGTCTTGTCGCTTTCCGTTTCGGCCTGCTCACCAGTTTCCAGCACATCGGGGAAGACCCCGCGCGCGGTGAACACGGTGCCTTCTGAGGTGTCGGACAGGAGCTGCAGCGGTGCGGTGCGCGCCAGGTGCCACACGCCGCCGCGCTCATCGCCGGTCACGTCACCCGGAGCGAGGTCTTCAATGAAGAAGTACAGAGGGTCGCCACGCAGAGCCCACTGGCGATTGCCGTCATCGCGATTGATGATCGAGAAGTTACCGGTGGGCCGTGCACCGGCATCGGCGAACAGCGGCGGCCAGAGCTGGGCGCAGCCTCCGTTACAGTCTGAGTCGCCGGCGCCATCGCCATCCCCGTCCACGGAATCGACGTCGAATACATAGAGGCTAAAGCCAGCAAACTCCGCGCGTTCCAGCGTCGGCTGCCCAGCGCCATCCAGGCCCCGGACGGACGTCGCGCCGGCGAGCACCGTGCTCAGATCGGTCTCCGAGTTGGTAATAGGCTGCGGCCGTGCAACGTACCAGACCCTCCCGGCCGCTTCGCCGTTCGTTTCCCCAGGGGCCTGGTCCGGTGCGAAAAAATACAGAGGAAGGCCATCCAGCGCCCACTGCCGCGATCCGTCGTCGCGGTCGATTACCGTAAAAGGGCCGCCGGGCGTTGCTCCCGCGTCGGCAAACAACGGGGGCCAGGTTTCGGCACACCCGTCGTTGCAGTCGGAATCGCCAGGACCATCGCCGTTGCTGTCGTTCCGGTCGTCCTCGAAGGTGTAGAGCGTGAACCCTTCACGGTCCAGCCGATCCTCGGCACGACCGCCGGCCCCATCGACGTTGCGGACGCTGCCCTGGCCCACGAAGATCGTGCCCACAGCCGTTGAGTTCACTTCACCCAGACGCCAGGGATCGGGGCGGGCGACGTACCAGACGCCTCCCGAGCCATCGCCGGTAGTGTCCGCCGGGTTCGCGTCCCCGGTGAAGGTATACAGCGGCATTCCTTTGAATGCCCACTGCAGGGTCTCACCGTCATCACGAGTAATGATCGAGAATTGGCGCTCGGGCTCTGAGCCTGCGTCGGCGAGCAGCGGTGGCCAGGTTTCCGCGCAGCCGCCGTTACAGTCCGAATCCCCGGCGCCATCGCCGTCGCTGTCGTCGCGGTCGTTCTCAAAAGTGTAGAGAGTCAGGCCGTCTGCTTCGCGACGCAGCACGAGACCGATATCCGTCTCGTTGGTTTCCGTTGGCGCCTCAAGCTGTGCCGGGTTCACCGGCGGCTCCGGCGCGGCCGGGGGAGCCGCCGGGGCATCCGCGACAGGATCCGGTTCGGGTTCTGAGACAGAGTTGGAGCCGTCCCCGCAGGCACCGAGCGTTACGCCAAGGCCGATCGCCAGACTGAGGGGCTTCATCGTTTGGTAAAGGTTCATCCTCGTTTCCTCTTGAGCAGTGAGTGATGCCTCGGTGGCTTCACACCGATGTGACGTGCTCTTAACGCCCACCGCTGAGGGAAAGGTTCAAAAGAAAGCGAAGAAAGAATTTCTACCTTCTTTGAACCATTTGCCGCGAGGGAGGAACCAACGGAACATAGGAACCGGACATGACTCTATGGATGCGCTTGCTTCTCCCATGGCTGAGAAAAAGCCAATAGAAAACAGGACCTTGCCGGACGAAAGGGATCGAGGGCTGATTGCGCGCATCGCAGTCGACCGCGATATGGATGCCCTGGAACAGCTGTATCAGAGCTATCGGGAGCGTTTAGGTCCGTTTCTCTTTCGCATCGTCCGCGACGAGGCGGCGAACGAGGAAACCTTTAATGACGTCATGATGACCGTGTGGCAGAAAGCGGGGCAGTATCAGGGTGGATCCAAGGTATCGACCTGGATCTACGCCATTGCCTACCGCCAGTGCCTCAAGTCGCTGCGCGGCAAGCGTCACGAGAAGAACACCGTGGAGCTTCCCGAAGACCTGACGGCTAACTCGGACGGGGCGGAGAATCGCGAACTGGTAACAAGGGCATTGACCGGTCTCTCGGAAGATCACCGTATGGCCATCGAGCTGAGCTACTTCGTCGGCTGCACCTACCGCGAAATCGCCGATATCGCCGGGTGCCCCGAGAGCACGATAAAAACGCGGGTGTTTCACGCCCGGCAGAAACTGAAGCAGATACTGAGCGAGATGGGCAGCGAGTCCTTCGAGGAATTGCTATGAGCAGTAAGATTGTGCGCATTGCGGGCAGCGAAAGCGTGGAAGCGGATCTTCTTGTCGTGGATTACGTGGCGGGCCGATTGGAAGAGGACGAGCTCCTGCGCTTCGAAGCGCAGCTGCGAAACGACCAGGCCCTGGCCGCCCGGGTAGCGACAGAACGGGCGCTGCACAAGAGCATCATTGACTCGGTGCCCCTATCGCAGCCCAACGCTGATGCCTTTGCGCGCTTGAAGGCGCAGATCGATGCGTCCGAGTCACTGCCAGAAGCGGAGGACGAAGCGTCTGACCGGTCAAGCACCAGCGCGGAGACTAATGACGAGCGGGCCGGCTCGACGGTCGTGCAGTTTCCGCGGAGAAAGATCTGGAAGCCGATGGCCGTGGCAGCAAGTGTCGCCGCGGCGCTCTTTCTCACCACGACACTGGATGGATACCGGCAACCCGCGAACAATGAAGACAGGGAGTTCACGACCCTGTCATCGGATGTCACTGTCCCCGTTGAGGGCAGCGCTCAGTATCGGCTGATCTTCGTGCCCGAAGTCACCGAGGCCGAGCGGGTCGCGGGAACGCTCGCCATGAAGATCATTGATGGCCCCGGCCCCGCCGGCGCCTACGTCGTCACGCCCTCCCGTGCGCTCAGCGCCGAGGCACTCGAAGCGCTGCGAAATGATCCACGCATCCTGTTTATAGAACCCCTTCGCTACGGAAAGACGCAGTGATGTCCGGGGGAAAACTGTTTGCAGCACTGCTGATCCTGACGCTTCCGCTTCCCGCGGGAGCCGTACCAGGAGTTGAAGACGTACCAAAGTCGGCTCTTGAATCCACGACCGACGAGGGTCTACAAACGGCCGGGGAGACTGAAGCCGCCAAGTGGGTAGTGGTGCTCAAGGACGAGCGATCCGAGCGCCGCCTCGGGTGGTCCACAGGTTCCGCTTACAGCGGCAGCTACAACTACGCCGACGACCCGAAACTCGCCCGCCTTTCACGCCGTATTGCCCGGGATTACGATCTCACGGTAACAACGGAATGGCCCATACGCTCCCTTCGGGTTCACTGCGCCGTGGTGACGTTTCGCAGTGATGCGGACACCACGCTGCAAGCCCTGGAGAGCGACGATCGCGTCGAGTGGGTTCAACCGCTCAACGAGTTTGAAGGCCTGTCTGCGGCCGAGCCCTATCGACACCTCCAGGGCTCTCTCGACATGCTGAACCTGGAGCAAATTCACGAGCGCTGGTCCGGCGCGGGCGTGCGCATTGCCATGCTCGACTCCGGGGTTGAGCCGGATCATCCGGATATCGAGCATGCCATCACCGGTGGCATGGATTTCGTTGGAGAAGGCACTCAGGCCGAGCGACATGGGACCGGTATAGCAGGTGTCCTGGTGGCCAATCCGGACAATGGTTTGGGGATTGCCGGTGTCGCGCCGGGCATAGAGCTGCACGCGTATCGCTCTTGCTGGGAATCCGAGGACGGCAAAACACGCTGCAACAGTCTCACGCTGTCCCTGGCGCTGGATCACGCGCTGGAGGTGAAACCGCACGTCGTGAATCTCAGCCTGACAGGTCCGAAAGACCGACTCCTCGACGCGCTTGTGCGTCGGCTGGTGGCATCGGGCTCGACCGTGGTGGCGGCCTGGGATGAGCGGCGGAAACGCGAACGCTTTCCTTCGCTGCAGCCGGGCGTTCTTTTCGTCGGCGATGGCAATCAGACCATGCCCGATGGGGCCAGTATGCTGTACGCGCCCGGCACTGCCGTGCTCACCGCCCAGCCGGGCCATGGTTACGACTTTATGGGGGGTTCGTCCCTCGCTGCGGCCCACGTATCGGGCGTGCTAGCGCTACTGATTGAGGCACAGCCGGAGATGAGGCCCGAGGCCATGCGTGACACGCTTCACCGCTCCATGACCGTGGGTGCGGCAGGATCGAGCATTGATGCATGTCGGGCCCTTAGTCTGGGCGGCCGCAGCGACGTTTGCAGAAGAATTAACGCAGACGGTAGCTGATGCGCAGAGCTACCGTTTGGGCATCGGTGAGCAGGACCTGCTCCGTTGTGTCGTCCACTGCGCTGACGGTGAGTTCGACATTGAAGTTCGATACACGGGTTCCGACTCCTACCGTTCCCCAGACGATCGTTTCGTCAATGTCATCGCCGAGGCGACCGGCGCCCCCGGAAACCAGGAAATAGCTGCGCTCGGAAATCTTGGGGCGCCAGGTGGCCGCCATGTTCATGGCTTCGGCACGGCCGTAGTACTCCGGCGACCAGGCGGCCGTCAGGGAGAGGTTTCGAGACAAATGCCAGTCGCCGCGAAGCTCCGTGTAACTCCAATCGTCGACATCATCGAACTCGTAGCGGCTGATCGCCAGCTCCAGCGCTCGCCCCTTCCCAAGGGCTTTGAACCAACCCAGGTGCCCATGCAGGGACCGACGCAGCGCACTTCCCGATACATCGCCATTGGCATAGTGCCCGCCGATACCCGCGAAAACACCGGCTTGAAAGTCATAGGAAGCGGTGAAGCCCAGAGCGGGTTGGCCATTCGTGAGGTTCATGCCGCGATGAACCACGTCGGAGAACGCGTGTAACTCGATTGCTTCATCGGCGAACGCGCGAGCCGGATAGTGTGCCGCAAAGCTTGCACCCGCGACGCAGGTGGCAATCATGCGCAAGACGCTCGGACAGGGAAAACAGCCCGACGGATAGAGTGTTGGAGATAGAGAAGAAGACAACGCACGTTTCTGACTCGACGGTTGACGGAAAGGGCGTTTCATCGGCTAATTCGCAGGCGCGTACACCTCGCCATGATACTTCCGTACCGATACGCCCGCGTCCTCCAGTAATTTTGTTGGCAGCAGGCCGCCGGCGAAGATCAGCACGTAGTCGTTGTCGATCCGGCGCGTATCTTCTCCAACCTTGATTTCCACCTCGCTTTCCATGATGGATCGAGGGGACGCTTCCAGCAGAAGACTGACCAGGCCCGCTTCAACGGCACCATCGAGGCGTTTCTGATTCTTGATCTTGATACGATCGAACACCCGGCGACGGTGAGCCAGATGCACCGTCGCACCGGCCTCGCCCAGGGCGATTGCCGCTTCGACAGCCGAGTCGCCGCCGCCCACTACGAGTGTTTTTGTACCCGCGTAGTTTTCCGGCTCAAGCAATCGATAGGTGACTTTGGAGAACTCTTCGCCCGGGATCTCCAACTTGCGCGGCGTTCCCCTCCGGCCGAGGGCCAGGACCACACGCTGTGCTCTGACCTCTCCAGCCTGACCATCCCTCAGCGTACCGGCGGTGAAACAACCGTCCTCATCGCGCCGTAGAGCGGTCAGCTGCACCCCGCCCTGGACCTGAACCCCTGCCTTCGCAACGATGTCTTCCCATAATTCCAGGAGGTCTTCCTTTTTAACCGTTGAGAGCTTTATCTGCCCATAGACCGGCAAACGAACGGCACGGGTCATCACGATCTTTTGCCGTGGATACTGAAGCACCGTACCGCCCATCGATTCCTGATCGATGGTGACGTAGTCGAGACCGGCTTCAATCGCGGCCAGCGACGCGGCAAGGCCCGCCGGTCCGGCACCGACGATCAAAACCTGGTGCACATCCTCTACCGGCTTGGGAAGGGATTTAGTCAAACGCGCCATGCACGTCAGCGCCTGGGTCATGGCGTTATAGATCAGGCCCATGCCTCCCAACTCCCCGACGATAAACAGCCCGGGCACGTTGGTTTCGAAGCCGAAATCCAGTTCCGGAATATCCACCCCTCGGGTTTCCGATCCGATCACGAGTTCAATCGCGCCTACCGGGCACGCACGCAGGCACTCCCCATGACCGATGCACGCGGTGGGATTCGCCAGGCGAGCCTGGCCGTCGACGATGCCGATCACGTTGGTCTCGGGGCAGGCGGCGACGCAGGCGTCTGTGCCAATACACTTGTCGAGATTTATGCGCGGGTGGAGGCTGGCCGGTTGCGCTCCCATCGCCTGGCTGTGCTCAAAGTCCTGGCGCAGAGTGCGCATACGAAGTAGCGCCACCCGGATCGAGATCACGGTCCAGACCAGGATCGCGAAGATGGCCAGCGCAGCCGATCCAATGATGAGTTCCAGCGGTCCCATCGGCTAGTTCCCGAACAGGTAGGACAAGGCGACGTGCACCGCCGATAACACATACATCACCGCCGCGATGGGACGATGCGCGACGATCCACAGTTCGAACCAGGGCTGGACCGCCCCCAGGGCGAGATAGCGGCGACGCAGCCTGATGGAACGCTCGGCCAGTGACCTGATCTTTTCGGAAAGATCGAGAGACCGCAGTCGTCGCAGTGCCTGCCGGGCCTTCCAGTCGAGCGACACCAGACCGAACAGGCCGACGCGCTGGGCAGATCCCCCGTCCGCCAGCGCCCTAACCTCCGCTGGCAGATCCTGCTCCGAAAACTCCCGAAGCTCGGCCTCCACATCCCGGGCAGACATCTGCTCGCCGCGAATGGCCCGGGGCAGCATGGAGTACAGGTAGCGACCGAAGATTCCCGAGTGAAACACCGTAAGCACGGCAAGCGCCGCAAGCACACCGGGATTCATCAGGTAGGCCGGTGAGATCGCGGTGAGTGTGGGGACGCAGTGAAAGAACACGAACAGAACGCCCTGCACGCCGCAGAAAATATGGAAGTGCAGCCAGACCTTGAGCGGCGAAAACCGTTTCATGCCCTTGGAACGACGAGCGAAGGAATAGATCAACATCACGATCATGGAGATGAGACCCGCCCAACCCAGGTTGATCGATAGCGGGTCACTGTTGTCGATCTGTTCGGTCGTGTAGCGATAGCCGAGATACGCCGTTTCCGTCGCTAAAATGGCGACGTAGAGCCAGACCAGGACGCGCTCGATGCGCTTCTGAAGCGTATTCCCAGTCATAACACTATTGCCGCCGCTCTCATCGATTTAATCGTCGCATCACTCAGTCTTAGCGCACCAGGCGCCAGTTGACCTGGCTGACATGACAGTCCAGGCAATCGAAGAGACCAAAGGGATGATCGCCACGCAGGGCATTCGCGCGACCGGCGTCGAGCGCGTGGCAGTCGAAACAGTCTGTCGGCACACCCACCCAGCGCTGATTGACATGACAGGACGCGCAGGGAGTCGAGTGGTGCCGGCCGCGAAGGGGCCAGCCGGCGAGGTCGTGATCGAAGCGCGACAGGCGCCAGCGATCCGGTCGATGGCACAGCTCGCACTCCGGACTCATGCCACCGGCGTGGGGATCGAGATGACAGCTCGCGCACTCGCCGACGGGCGTCTCCTGGCCCGCGGCGTGGCACAGGCTGCACTGCAGACCCGTGTGACGGCGTTCAAGCGGGAAACCCGTGAAGTCATGAGCAAACGACATACCCCGTGCGTGCTCAAACTGAGCACCTTCCGTATCAGCGTGGCAGCTCAGGCAGTCATCGCCCAAAGACTCGTTGTGCGGTGCCACGTGACACGCGCCGCACTGGTTGGGCGTTTCCTTGAACAACTGCGATTCGTGACAGTCTGTACATTCCGTATCCTGGTGCACGTCCGCCAGAGGAAACGCCGTATGCGCATGCTGCAGCACACCGAACGTTGACGGTGAAAATCCGTTCTCCGTATGGCAGTCCGCGCAAGCGTTGCTGAAGTCATCCCCGTGAGGATTGTCGTGGCAATCATGGCAGGTGCGCAGATCCTGTAGCTGGGACACCTCGGAGCGAAGTTTCCGCTCGCGGCCAGGCTGGGCTGCGGCAACGGTAGGAACGCTCATCCAATTTGGATTGAGCTGAGCAAAAACAGCGACTGCACTGGTTTCCGTGCGCAGAAACCAGTTGCCCCGGTAGTGAGAGGCCGGCAAGACCCGCGTGCGCGGTTGGGCCGTTCCAACCCTATGATCGGCATGATAAGCGGCGGCGGCGATCTCAGAGTTCGCTGCGAAGTCAGCGTGGCAGTCCAGACAATCAACAAACTGATGCTTGCCCAGTAGGGGAAAGCCAAACTCGCTGTGGTCGAAGCTGGGTTCCGAGAATCCCGCCGTATCGTGGCAACTCGAGCAGTCGCCGATACGACTCAGATCACCGTGTACCGGCATGGCCTCAGCCCGGTGACAGCCATCGCAGGTTTCCGGTGCGTCGCTGAACTCCTCACCATCGCTATGGCAGTCTCCGCAGCTCACCTGCGCATGCAGACCGGTCAGGGGGAATGCCGTGTCCAGGTCATGCCGGAACTCAGCCGTCTCCTGCCAAATTGTCGTTGTGTGGCAGAGGTTGCACTCACCCATCGGCTCGTGAGTGCGATCCGCATCGTGACAGGAGTGGCATTCCCGCCCCGTGTTTTCGAAATGGAAGTCCTGGTGACAGGAGAGGCACTGCAGTGTGTCGTGGTTCGACGGCAACACGTAACTGCCATGATCGAAGTGCGTCTGCTCCCACTCATGCACGCTGTGACAACTGTCGCATTCGAGTTCAGTCCCGCCGTGGTCCTGCTCATGGCAGCTACTGCAGGTGGTCGCCTCGCTGTAGTGGCTTCCGCCCGTATGGCAGTCCTGACACGTTGCGTCTGCGTGACCGCCGAACATCGGGAGCAGATGATCTGCCTGAGTTTTCGTGGTTGGTATGAAGGACTGCTCGGAATGACACAGGGTGCACTCGACTCCAAAGCCGCCCACAAACTCGCTGGCGTGAAAGTCCTCATGGCACCCCGCACAGTCATTCGCTGATTGCTCCTGCACTCGTTCGAGGGGAACGCTATGGCAGGCGTTGCATTCAATATCGGTATGGGCGCCCCGGAGCGCGAATCGGCTATGGCTGTGATCAAACTCTTTGCTCACGGCCGAAAGCGTGGGCGAAGCTTCGCGTCCGCGGTGATCGCCGTGGCAATCCACACACTGGGCTCCGTCAAGGTCGCCGTGAAACCCTTCCCGCGCTTCGATCAGGTTTTCGATAGCAACGTGACAGGACAAACACAGACCATCCGGCGTCCCTTTGAAGTTCTCATGGCAGCTTTCGCACTCGCCCTCAAATTCAGCGTGTTCAGCGTGCAGCGGCCCCGGCGAGAGCGCCGTCTTCCACGGGGATGCCGCCGATGCCAGGAGCGGCACCCACAGGCAAAGAGACAAAGCAACGAGAGCCACAAGCCAGCTGACGGGATGACCCCGGGAGCGCTTGCCGCTCTCGGTGGATAGAGACGTGTTCGTTGAATTCTTCAGCGCCCCTCTCCAAAGCGCACGCCGAACTGGGCAAACGCCCGAAACTCACCGCCGTCTTCCAAGTTTCGTTCGAGGTCCAGACCGGCGAAAAATCTGCGGCCGGTCCAGAAGGTCCTCACGAAAGCGTGAGTCTGAGCCTCGAGAACAAAAAGCGATTGGTCGCGGGCGTTGCGGGGTTCGTCCGGATCAGCAAGGGTGAAGGTACGACCCGAATACGGGGCATTCCGATCCAGCCAGTTTGCCCCCGCCTCCACGTTCCAGCCCGCCCTACGGTAGCCCAGTGTCGCCATCAAGGACCGTCGGTCGCCGTCCAGCACAATAGGGTTGCCGTTGCGTCCCGAAATCTGATCAACGAACCCGGCCAGTTGGAGCGAGGCACCTTTTATGAGGACGTTGCTCACCTGCAGTTCACCGCCGGCGCGGCGTTCCGTTCGATCCGCCCGCTCCCGATACCTCGCCCGCGCCCGTATCCAGCCGTTGCTTGCTCCGAGGCGAAAGCGACGTTCGGCGCGCAGGCGGTGGTCCGTGAATGTCGGACTGAAGCCGGGATCGCGAAACTGGGTTAGATCACCGGCTTCGTCTTCCAGCTGCACCCCTACCCGATACACACTGGCCTGCTGACGGTGGAACCCATAGCGGAACCTCCAGTCGCGGTTGGGACGCCACCGCAGCATTCCTGTCGCATGCCAGAGATCGAGTGCGTTCATATCAAGGTCCAGCTCCGACCAGCTGGGACCGAGCGTTACCGTCGCGTGCTCAAACCCCGCGATACGCAGGTTTACGGTGAGCTCCCGCGACAGCGCGACGGAACCCTGCACAGCTCCCTGCATCGATCCGTAACGGCGTTTCAGTTCCTGGGAGGCTTTGACGAGGATGGCATCGTCTTCGGAGTACGCGAGCGAGCCTCCGGCGGAGAAGCGTTGATTTCGCCATTGCCAGTCGGCGCCGATGGCCGGGAGGAATTCATCCAGGGGCACATTGCGGCGTGAGGTCAGTACACCACGACGACCGGCAAAGAACTGCGCCACGCCCTGCCCGTCGGCGAGTTTGTGATTGTGGGTCAAGCGCAGGCCATCAACGGGCAGTAGGACCACGGACGGCGCCAGAAAACGCCCCATCGAAAGTTGCGACCTGTCGTCGAGGGACAGCGTGAGGTTAGCCGCATAGAAAAGATGCAGGTCGCTGTTTCTGGTGTTTCCCACCACCGCATCGCGGCCGTGATAGTCGATCTGCAGCTTTGCGGGTTGTCCGAATGCGCTCAGATTCGTCGAGTAGAGAAAGCGGGTTCCCAGATCACCGGCGTCGAGCGTGGTATTGCCGCTGCCCGGTTGGGCCGCATCCACGACGGTATTGGCTTTTGCGAACAGGTAATCGAGTACGAGTTCACCTTCGGCAGCGACGACGCTGCGTGCGAACACTAGCGCGCACGCACACAGCATCCAGCTTGCGGTCTGCGAGCTGCAGTTCAACTTACGCAACTGCGACAAGTCCAGCACTACGCCCCACGCCTGGCTCCATGGAGCCGACTCAAAGTCAACCAACAGCCGGGGCGCCATAGCGTCTGCAAAACATTCGCAGGCGAGCGCCAGCCAGCTTGTTTCCTTTCTTGGAACCGGTCCTACAGCTCGACCTGCTCGCGAATCCGAATCGCAGAATTTCGCAAGCCAACACAAACCATGGTACCGCCATGATTCGCAAGCCATCCACGAGAGCGCCGTTGAGAACGAATCCCCAAGCTTTAAAACTGGCATTGTGTTGATCTGGATCAATTCCCTTCTGCCGCCCCTGTTCACGAGCTGTCTTTAGGGCATAGGAGACAGAAAGAGAGAGAATGGTTCATGCGTTCCGCGGTTATCGGAACATGCACACCCCTTATCAGGGCTTGAGCCTATGAACTGGACTCCAATGCAACGCATGCTCCTGACCACCATCGCGCTGCTGGCGCTCGTGTGGTGGGCCACGCTCCCTAGAAACGACGAGAGGCAGCTTTAGGACGTAGATGCCAGGGAAGCCGATCTACGACAAGCGGGAACAGTTCTCACTGAGCCAGCCGAGTGCCAAGTAAGACTTGTGGCATTACAGCAGGGACCCGATGGCTGGGAGTCACGGGAAGCTGCCCTAAGCGATGCGTGCCTGGCCGCCAGAAAAAGACTTGCACGCGAATTGCAATGAATCTGGTGAGCCGCGCGGCCGAATGCATCCAGCGCAAATTAAACATCAGCTCGCTGGGTAGGCACTCAGAGCCCGAACGCCGCCCTCACTCCATAACAACCACCCTCGCCCGCTCGGAAACGCGAGTCCAAGCAAGCGTCGACAGAAGCAGCGACACGCCACAGATCACGAACACCAGTCCCTTATCCTCAGCTCGGCTCACCGCAATCCCCACTCCCAGACTGGCCATGAGCTGCGGCAACACGACCGACAAGTTGAAGAGTCCCATAAAGAGACCCATACGTTGCTGGTCCACCTGCTCCGACATGATCGCGAAGGGCAGGCTCACGATGGCTGCCCAGCCGACGCCGAGCAGCGCCATGCACAGGTAGAGCAACAGTGCATTTGAGCCAACCATGAGAGCCGCAAAGTACCCGACGGTCATTACCGCGAGGCAGGCAACATGGGTGTGGACTCGTCCAAGGCGGTGCGTCAGGGGCTCGAGCACGAATGCGGGTAGCACCGCGGCGACAGCGTTCAGGATAAGGAAGCTGATTGACACCACGCGCCCCATGGCAAAGTCGTCGAGTTCCGGCATCGCCTGCTGCACGTAGGCAAACAGGTACACAAACATCGTTTGCACGCCGATCCAGCTGAATGCATGGGCGGCGAGGACTTTGCGGAAGCCGACGAGATCCTCGCCAACCTCACTACTCTCCCTGGCGAAAAGCGTCTGCACCACCAGGATCAGCGTGAACAGGATGCAGGCCGCCTCCACCCAGTAATGCTCAACCTCAATGTGAAGTAAGCGAAGAGTCAGCGCATAGGCACCGTAAACCAGGAAGCCCCAGAGCGGGCGAATGTCCGCGAAGATTTCGGTCCAACGCGTTTTGCGTAGCGGTGGACGGTTCACGCTCTGGTCCACATCGCGGGGTTCGGTGATCAGCAGCGGAGGCAGGATCGAGAACAGCAGTACCAGCACGACGCCGACATAGATCAACACGTAGTTGTTCCACACGGCTCCAGTGGTGTAGGCGAGAACTCCGAAGGTGCCCGAAATGGTCTGCATCCAGGTGTAACCGCGGGTGCGATCGGTCGATTGGGGCGTCACGTCGGCGATGATCGAGCGCGTGGGATTGAAGCTCACGTTGATTGCAAGATCGAGCGTCAGCGCGATAAGAATGGCGACGCCGAGGATTCCGTCGATGCCCAGTGCAGCCGAAATCACGTCGATGTTTGGCAAAGCCAGCAGCATCAGCGCTGCGAGCACACCCCCCACAAGAATATAGGGCCGCCTGCGCCCACCCCAGAGCCAGGTGTTGTCGCTGACGATGCCGACCAGCACCTGCCCGATGATCCCGGCGAGGGGACCGGCCGCCCAAACGAGCCCGACGTCGTGAATATCCAGTCCGTACTGGGTGGTGAGAATCCAGCTCAGCGCCGAGATTTGTATGGACAGCGCAAAGCCCATAGCCGTGGCCGGCAGGCTGAGCACGACAAAGAACGGCGCGCCCATGCGACGTTGGAAATCAAGCATGGGACCCGACCTCCCGGGTGCTTTCCCTGTCCTCGACGGCGGCCAGGCAGAGGGCCGCAAGCGCCAGCGAGCCGGCGCCGAGCGCCATGGCAAAGATGGGTTCACCACCGAACAACTCCCGGAGCAGCAGTCCCAGGAGACTCGCCGCGACGATCTGCGGCAGGACAATAAAGAAATTGAAGATGCCCATATAGACACCCATTTTGTGCGCCGGCAGATGGATGGACAGGATCGCGTAGGGCATGGAAAGGATAGACGCCCAGGCGATGCCTACTCCCACCATGGAGAGCAGCAACCAGCTCGGGTTCTGGATGACGAAGAACGAGGCGAAAGCGGCCGCGCCGCAGAGCAAAGCGATTGCATGCGTTCCGCGACGACCCGCGCGGCGAGCCATCCAGGGAAGACCGACGGCCGCCAGCGCCGCGAACCCGTTGTACGCGGCGAACAGCACCCCGACCCAATCCGCACCGGCATTGAACTCCACGGAACTGGTATCGCTCGTGCCGAAATGGTGACTGGTAACCGCGGCGGTAGCATAGATCCACATGGCGAAGAGGGCGAACCAGGAAAAAAACTGCACGACCGCCAACTGACGCATGGTCGCCGGCATGGTGACGAAGTCCAGCACAACCTCAGCGAAGCCGTTGTCAGCCCGATCTCGCACCAGCATGCGAGTTGCGATGGCCAGCGCCACAGCGAACAGCACGAGGCCAAAGGCCAGGATAAGCAGCTGCTGATCCCAGTCCCGTGCGTAGATAAGCGCTGTCAGCAATACGCCACTGGCCAGGGCGGCGGTGGATCCGAATACCAGCAGGCCCGGCGGGGGAAGCGGCGCCTCTTCGTCCGCTGCCTTCCCATCCACAGCCGCGGTGAATGCGGCGAGCTGCTCGGGCGAATACTCCTCACTGGAAAATACGGTCCAGCAGACGGCCAGCAATAGGCCCACGCCGCCCGTGTAAAAGGCGTAGCGAACCGAGTCCGGTATGTCACCCGGCGCTGCGGTGCTGTCGATGTTCAGCCAGTTGGCGAAAATCCAGGGCAGCGCGGACGCAATGATCGCCCCGGTCCCGATAAAGAAACTCTGCATTGCAAAGCCGAGACTGCGCTGCTCCTCGGGGAGGTTGTCACCCACGAACGCCCGGAACGGTTCCATGGAAACATTGATGGAGGCATCCATGATCCACAGCGTTCCGGCCGCAATCCACAGCCCGGGGGCATGGGGCATGAACAGCAGCGCCGCTGTCGTGGCAATGGCGCCGAAAAGAAAGTAGGGCCGGCGGCGGCCGAGACGGCCCCAGGTCCGATCGCTGTAGTAGCCCACGATCGGCTGCACAAGGAGCCCGGTGACCGGTGCGGCGATCCATAGAATCGGAATTTCCTCAACCGACGCTCCCAGGGACTGAAAGATCCGGCTGACGTTCGCGTTCTGCAGGGCAAAGCCCATTTGAATGCCGAAAAATCCGAAACACATGTTCCAGATTTGCAGGAACGACAACTCGGGCCGTGCCTCGGTTTTTTTATCGTTATTCACCGTTTTACCGATTGGTAATTTTACCGTTCGACCGATCTTAGGGTGCCGTGGCGGCCCCGCTCAACAGTGAATACGTATGCAGGCCATTGCTGTTTCAGAGCGTGTTCCTAGAATCCTTTAGTAACGAACTATAAGTCTAATTACGAGGTTGATTATGCATCGCTCCCTGACCCGGCGATCCGCCGCAAGTGCAATCAAGCAGGCTTCCACTCCCACCCAGCACAGCTTCCAGCACAGCATCCTGGCTACGGCCGTAGCGGCGGCAGCCGTAACTGCCCAGGCACAAGTTCCCGTCGACGAGCGAGTCATCGAGGAAGTCATCGTTACCGTTAACCGCGTCGAACAGAACCTGCAGGACGTGGCGGGCACGGTGCAGTCTTTCTCGGCCGACGATCTTCAGGCGCTGGGGATCAACACGGAGTTTGCGAACCTGCAGTACGCCGTACCGGGCCTGCAGATCGCCAAGCAGGAAGGCAAGCTCGAAATCTTCCTCCGCGGCATCGGTTCCTCAGACAGCGACTTCTCCTCAGACCCCTCTATCGCGGTTCACTATAACGGCGTCTACCTGCCCCGGCCCCGGGGCATCGGTCCCCTGTTCTTCGACTCCCAGCGCGTGGAAATCAACAAGGGCCCGCAGGGTACGGTTCGCGGACGAAACGCGACGGGCGGCACGATCAACATCATCTCGAACCGCCCGGACTTCGAAGAAGTCGGTGGCTACGTTCAGGGCGGACTCGGTAACTTCGACGACAAGCAGGTCGAAGCGGTTATCAACCTGCCCATATCCGACACCTTCGCCGCACGCCTTGCCGCCTGGGGTCGCAAGCACGATGGCCTGTACACCAATGCCTTCGGCGAAGCCGGCAACTTCACTACCCCGAGCGCCCAGGATGACACGGCCTATCGCCTGAGCCTGGCCTGGGAGCCCAATGACCGCTTCGCGGCCTATATGCAATACACCCAGGCGGAAGTGAAGAGCAGCGGCGATCCCGGCGCGTTCTCCGGTCGCTCCTTCTCCGCCGGCGAAACGGTGGAAGACCTCAGCGATCCCTGGGATCAGTATTTCCGCACCGAGGGCAACTTCGAGCAGGACATCGATACGCTGATTTTCAACGCGAACTATGACTTCGACGCCTTCGGAGTCGAGTACAACGGTTCCTACAACGACCTCCAGGCCTACAACCAGAACGCTTCCCGCGAATGGCAGCTGGGCATGGTCTACCCCGGATCGGAAGCGGAGGCCGACTTCATTGCCAGCGGTGCCAACCCGCAGCGTAACCTGCAGGTTAATGACACTTTCTACCAGGGTGATAACAGCGAATCCCAGACCCACGAGATTCGCTTCTACTCAAACAGCGACGGGCCGCTGCAGTGGAGCACCGGTGCGTTCTACTTCCAGGAAGACTTCGAATACTTCTCCTGGGACGTCGGTAATGGCTTCTGTGGCGACAGCTCTGGCTTCGTCGGACCCAACTCCCCGGTCGGACCCAACACAGTGAGCTGCT
Source organism: Pseudomonadota bacterium (assembly GCA_039818725.1). Lineage (GTDB taxonomy): Bacteria > Pseudomonadota > Gammaproteobacteria > Pseudomonadales > Halieaceae > Congregibacter. Next base: position 125,719 of record JBCBTK010000008.1, on the reverse strand, counting down.
GGCAGAACGGTCTGGGCGGCGAGAACCGCGGCGATGATTCCGAGGTGGAATCCATGGCCTTTTACGCAGACGGCAGCTTCGAAGTCACCGACCGCCTTCGCGTTCTCGGTGGTATCCGCTATACGGACGAAGAAAAGACCCAGCGCGATTCGAACGCGCAGTATCAGTTCAACTGGAACTCAGAGTTCTTCTTTGGCTTTCCCGGGGTCAATGAAACCTCCGATCTCATCATCGGAGAGCCCGGCTTCCGCCTCAAGCGGCCGGGGGATCGCACGATCAACGACTTTGGTCCCGGAGACTCCGGGAAAGCCCTTTTTCTTGACGGCATAGAGAGCTTTGGCCTGGGCGACAACTGGGGACGCATGCTCGAGGCCTGCGAGGAGGGTGTGACCTGCGAAGTGCTGGTTACTTCCCAATTCGATCCCACCGGCGAGCTGGGCACCATCCGCGCCACCAACTCGGTGGAAGACAGCTACGTGGACTGGCGCATCGGCGTGGAGTACGACTTCGGAGACGGCTCCAACGTCGACACCATGACCTACGCCACCATCTCCACGGGTACGCGCTCCGGCGGTATCAACCGCCCGCTGATCCTCGGCGAGGGCCGCCAGCTTGACGTCAGCTGGGATCCTGAAGAACTCATCGTCTACGAAATCGGCGCCAAGAACTCGTTCCTGTGGAATGACATGCCGGTACGCCTGAACGGTGCGGTGTTCTACTACGACTATTCAGACTACGTCGCACAGGTTCTGGTCGACGTGCCCAACCCGACGCCGGAAAACCCAGACGCAACGACTCAGCAGGTATTTACGGACAACGTGGCGGATGCAACGATTCTGGGCCTCGAGATCGAAGCCAATATCGATCTACCCTACAACCTGAACTTCAACGGCGCCGTCACCTTCCTCGACAGCGAGTTTGAAAACTCGGCCGTCGTCGACGCACGGCAGAACAGCAACCCGGTCGTTAACGTGGACGGCAATCAGCTGCCCAACGTGTCCGAGTTCAACATGAACCTGCGCCTGTCGCAGTTCTTCGATGTCGACTGGGCGGGGATACGCAGCTTTGACTGGACGCTAAGCGCGCTCTACCGCAGCGAGTACTTCCTGACGGCCTACAACAATAATGGCTACCGGGTGGAAGCCGACGGCAGCACCACGGAGATTCCACTCCTCGACATGCCGCCTCCCAACAACAACGGCGCGCTGTCCGATGTTGGCGGAGCGGCAAACGCCAGGTTCTTCTGGGATGAGGTCGACGCGTTCTGGCTCGTCAACGCCAACGCCGGCGTCAACTTCGGTGACGATGAGCGCTATCGGGTGGACGTCTGGGTGGAAAACGTGACCGACGAGGCGTTCTCGACCAAGGGCTTCGTGAACAGCTCGGTCAATATCCGCTACCTGAACTCACCCCGGATGTACGGTGTGCGGTTCCGCGCACGCTTCTAAGCGACGACCTTCAGCAACGGTGCTAGCGATCGGCGGGCCAGTCCCGCCGATCGTGCTATCGTTACCAGGATTTCAGCACCCCGCGTCCAGATAACAACAGGGTGAGGTCGCAGGCTTCATGGCTCTCAAGCGTGTACTGATCGTCGGTGGTGGCTCCGCGGGCTGGATTACCGCGGCCTACATGGACGCTGTATTAAACGGTCCCAATAACAAGGCCGTCTCCATCACTCTGATCGAGTCTCCGGATGTCGGCCGTATCGGCGTCGGGGAAGCCACCGTGCCGAGCCTGCGCGATACCATGCGCACCATTGGTATCGATGAAAAGAGCTTCATGGCGGCCGCCGACGGCAGCTTCAAGCAGGCTATTAAGTTCGTCGACTGGCTCCACAAGGGCAGCGCCTACTACCACCCCTTCGACCGCAGACCGGCGGGTCGCATCGATCGCGCCGGCCTGAGCTGGCTGGCCTCGGACCGCAGCGTGCCCTTTGCCTCGACGGTTTCGGTGCAACCCGAACTCTGCGAGCGCGGCCTCGCGCCGAAGATGCTCGACAATCCCGACTACGAAGGCCCGCTCTCCTACGCCTATCACGTCGACGCCGAGAAGCTGGCCGATACGCTGTGCTCCCTTGCCACGTCTCGCGGTGTTCAGCACATCAAAGGCTTCGTTACCGACGTCGAGCAACATGCGGACGGTCGCATCAAGGCAGTGAACACCCGGGAAGGCCAGCACATCGAAGCGGATTTCTTCGTCGACTGCACGGGCTTCTTCTCACTTCTTATCGAGAAGACTCTGGGAGTGGAGACCGAGGATTACTCCCAGTGGCTGCTCTGCGATCGGGCGGTCGCCATGCGCGTGCCCCACGACGTGTACTACCCGGGACAGCGCCGCCCTTACACAACGGCCACAGCGCTATCCAACGGTTGGGTCTGGGACATCGGGCTCGCCGGGCGTCGGGGCACGGGCTACGTGTACTCGAGCCAGTTCGTCGACGACGACGACGCGGAAGCCGAATTGCGCGCCCACGAGGGTCCCCACGCCAGCGAGTTGAATGCGCGACGGCTGCGCTTCAAGGTGGGCCGGCGCCGCGAGCCCTGGACCGCAAACTGCGTGGCCATCGGCCTGTCTTCAGGGTTTATCGAGCCCCTGGAGTCTACGGGCCTGTTCCTCGTGGAACTCTCCGTGGCCACGCTCTGCGAGTACTTCCCTTTCACAGTCGACATGAACGGGCTGGCGAAGCAGTACAACCGCATCATCCAGGAGCGCTACGAAGAGATCCTCGATTTCATCGTGCTGCACTACTGCCTGACGCGCCGCGACGACACCGCCTTCTGGCGTGAAGTACAAAAGGCAGAACGCATCCCCGAACGCCTCGCAGAGCGCCTGGCGATGTGGCGCTATAAGTCGCCGTCGTTCTCGGATTTCCACGACACGATCCAGCTCTTCTCCCATCACACCTACGAATACGTGCTCTACGGCATGGACTTTCTCCGCGAGCGCCTGGACCAGACCACCGGGACCCCGGCGTCAACGCGCGTGCCGCGGACAATTCAGGAACGGCTGCAGATGGCGGGACAGCGGCTGCCAGCGCACGATGAATGGCTGCAGCGGAACCTCGGCGATGCCTACGGGCACCCTTCAGCTTCCGTAAGCGTTGCCCGTGCCGGCTAAGCGCATCCTGGTGGTCGGCGGCGGTTCCGCCGGCTGGATCAGCGCCGCCTACCTGAACGCCGCCCTCAATCGAGCGGGTCCCGGCGTCGTCGAGGTTTCGCTTGTGGAGTCTCCCAACGTCGCCCGAATCGGCGTGGGGGAGGCGACGGTGCCGACCATTCGTCACATCCTACAGACCGTCGGCATCGACGAAGCACGCTTCCTGCGCGAGGCCGACGCCACCTTCAAGCAGGCCATCAAGTTCGTGGACTGGCTGCGACCCGATGGCCACGCCTATTACCACCCCTTTGATCGACGCGGTACGGGACCGGTGGACTACGCGGCGCACAGCTGGCTCGCCACGGATCGCAGCGTACCGTTTGCAGACACCGTCTCCGTGCAGCCCCAGCTCTGCGAGCTGGGGCTGTCCCCGCGCATGCGCGACAGCAAGGACTTTGCCTCGCCCATGCCCTACGCGTACCACATGGACGCCGAGAAGTTTGCCGACACACTCTGCGCCCACGCGACAGAACGGGGCGTCCGGCATATCCGCGACGACGTGGTGCGCGTGGAGCGGCATGACGATGGCGCCCTGGCCGCGGTCCACACCGCTGGCGGCGCGAGACTCGAGGCGGATCTGTTCATCGACTGCACCGGCTTCCGGGGTTTGCTGATCGACGGCGAACTCGCGGTACCGCAGCGCGATTTCTCGCCCTGGCTGCTCTGTGATCGCGCCATCGCCATGCGCGTCCCTTACGACGTTCACTACCCCGGCTCCATCCGCCCCCACACGACCGCCACGGCCCTATCCAGCGGCTGGGTATGGGACATTGGCCTTGTGAACCGTCGCGGTACCGGCTACGTGTACTGCAGCGACTTCATCGAAGACGGCGACGCCGAGGCCGAGCTGCGCGCCCATGAAGGCGCGCACAGTGACTCTCTCGATGCGCGCCGTATCCGTTTTCGCGTGGGCTGCCGGGAGCGCTTCTGGGAAAAGAACTGCATCGCCATCGGCCTGTCCGGCGGCTTCATCGAACCCCTGGAGTCCACCGGACTCTATCTTTCGGAGTTCGCGGCCGTGACCCTGGCTGAGCACTTCCCCTTCGGCGAGCGAATGCAGCCGCTGGCCGATCGCTTCAATCGCATCCTGAGCAATCGATACAACGAGGTTCTGGACTTCGTGAACATGCACTACGTGCTGTCGCGTCGTGACGACACACCCTTCTGGCGCGAGGTGCGGCGCGGCGAACGCGTCACGGACAGCCTTCGGGAGAAGCTCGAGTTCTGGAAGATCAAGCCGCCCTCGGCGTCGGACTTCGACGACCAGTTCCGGCTCTTCTCGCACCAGAGCTACGAATACATCCTCTATGGCATGGACTATCTGCAGGGTGCCTATCTCGAACGCTTCGCGGGCCAGCAGCAGTCGGCGCGTGTTCCGGAGCACATCGCGAAAGTCGTAGACGCCGCGAAAACACGCCTGCCGAAGCATGAGGATTGGCTGGGGGTCAGCGTGCCGGGCTCAAGGATAGCCTGAGGTACCGCGGACCTGGGAATCCTTGCCCCGACTCAAGGTAGGGACCTCTAAACGCTAGCTATCCTCGCTCGACGCTCCAGCCGCAGCCACCATCGGCATCTCGAGGACCATCGATGACTCGGGGGGAAGCACAACCGCAAGCTTTCCATCGACTACCCGGTGCCGCCCGCACTCCGCGTTCGCCTCCTCCAACGCGCAGTAAGCGCTATCCGGCAGTGACGTGGGAATCTGCGCGCGCAGCGTCTCCTGTGAAGCATTGATGACGATCTGCGCATAGGGCATGCCACGGGCGCGATTCAGGGAGAAAGCCAGCGCGGTATCTTCGGCCCACCAATTAGCCACATGGACTGCACCGGCCGCGAATGCGTTTCTGCGGAATGAAACCATGCGCAGGGACTGTGAGTTGCGATGCTCGCAGATCCACCTGCCCTTGCCGCAGTCCGAGGATCCATCGACGAGATACACGGGCAGCGTGTTGCCCGCGTCGTCCGCGGGCGGACCGCGGTTGTCGTCCACACCCCCCCATTCGTAGCTCGACATGAGCCGCGGATAGCCGTAGGGCCAGGCCAGCATAAAGGTGTTGGCGAGATGGTAGGTTGCGCCATCCCGGTGCGTGGTGCTGGCGGCCATGCCGTGACCGCGCTGGTTGTCGTGGTTATCCACGAACACCACCGCCGAGGTCGATGGCAGGAGGCCCCCGGCCTCGTTCAGCGTCTCCAGCTTCTGAAGTTCATGCCGCGCGAAGGCCTCGCCAAGGCGCAGGCTGTACAGGAACTCTGTGATCGCGCCGTTCGCGAGGTAGTCATCCACAGAGACGGACTGCCCCCGCGTATCGATCACTTCCTGGAAGACGTACGACGGCGAGTCGAGCCCCGCAAGGATTGCTCCCACGTCATCCGGCTGCATGTGCTTTGCCGCATCGATCCTCAGGCCCTGTACTCCGGTGTCGAGGAGCCTTTCCAGATAGGCGCCGAGCACGCTGCGCACGTCTTCCCGCTCTGTGGCCAGATCCGGCAGCTGTCCGAGCTGACAGACGCGAACGCGCTTGGCCCGCTCCCGCGCCTCGGCGGCGGACGGCTGATCGTTCAGCCAATAGTCTTCGGCGGCGATCACGCAGGGTTCGTGAAAGCGACTGTCATCGAAGGCGGCATAGTTGCGCGTAGCGCGATCGAAGGGTGTGCCGGCGACGCCCCGATCTCCGTTGTCCGCCATATGGTTGATAACAGCATCGGCATACACTGCCACGCCGCTGTCGGCGCAGCGCCGGACCATGCTGCGAAACTCATCCTCGCTACCGGAACGACTATCCAGTCGAAAACTAACGGGCTGATAACGCGCCCACCAGGCGCCGCGATGGGGATCGGGAAGCGCGTTATGATCGATGTGCTCGTTGGGCGGTGAAACCTGCACCGCCTGGATACCGGCCGGCCCGAGGACCAATTCGCATTCCTTTGCGACGTCCTCCCAGCGCCATTCGAAAAGCTGTACGAACACAGCGCCGGACTCTGCAGGTTTCTGAGCCGCGGCGCTTGGCAGCGCGGCGGCGACGAAACCCAAAAGAAAGATCAGTGCGCGCCACGCGATTCCCGTCACCTCGCTCATCATGCTCTCTCCTCGCGCATGGCCGAACAGATCGACTTCACCAAGGGTCGCTCGAAGAGTCCCTCGAGCGGATAGCGCAGCTTGCGTTGCCAGTTTTTGTGTTCCTTGAACGTACCCGGTACGTTCACTGGTGTGAGCATCTCCATGAGATCTTCGAGCTGCGTGACCAGCACACCGGCGCGGCTCTTCGCCAGGAACTGATGCACTGCAACGCTGAGCTTCGCCGTCAGGACCGCATAGTCCCCGGGCTCGAGGGAACCCTCCCAGCATCCCGCGTCTGCAAGGGCACGCAGCAGGTGCCTGCGATCGACGCTGCGCAGTTCGCGCATCTGTTCGGCAACCGCATCCGTCCCCAGTTGTCCGAGCTCAGCGCGCAGATCGATGTCGGAGCCGTCCCACCAGCTCGCCAACGTCGGCAGGTCGTGGGTGGTAATCGTGGCAATCGCCTTCCCGGGATAGTCCGCAGGGGCACTCAGCTCCTCTTTGCTCTTCTCGAAGTAGAGGACGCGATAGGAGAAGATCCGCCGCGCCTCCATACGCTCGGTTAACTGCTCGGGCACAGTGCCAAGGTCCTCACCGATCACGAGACAGTTCTGACGCTGACTCTCCAGGGCGATGATGCCGAGGAGCGCATCGAGGTCGTAGCGTACGTAGGCGCCGTCGGCGGCGCTGTGCTCCTTGGGTATCCACCACAGGCGCAGCAGGGAGACCGCATGGTCGTAGCGGACGGCACCGCACAGCGACATATTGGCGCGCAGATTCCGCGCAAAGAGTTCGTACCCGGTTTTCTCCAGGGTGCGAGGGCACAGCGGCGGGAATCCCCAGTTCTGTCCTCCCCGCGCCAGCTCGTCGGGCGGGGCTCCAGCGCTGGCTTTCAGGGCAAAGGATTCCTGGTTGGACCAGACCTCGGACCCGTTTAGGTCTACGCCCACGGCGAGATCAAGGTAAATCCCCACGCTCATACCCAGCGACGTCGCCAGCTCCTGTACCGCCAGAAGCTGCTCCCGGGCGAGCCACTGCAAGTAACAGAAATACCGAATGCGATCAGCGTGTTCGTCGGCAAAGCGCGCGACCGCCGCATTCGCAGGTTTGCGGTACTCCTCGGGCCATACGGGCCAACCCCAGCAGTTGAGATCCTGACGCAGGAAGTGCTCGTGGATGCAGTCGTAGGTGGCGTGCAGGCGCAGCGCATTGCCTTCCTGCTCGCAGAAATCACGGAATGCCCGGGCTCGCGGTGTAGCGGCGACCAGTTCCGTTTCGCGGAAGTGCCGGTATAGCAGCTCCAGCACTTCCCAGCGTGCCTGGGCAACGCCGGCGTAGTCGACGTAGTGCGTCTCGCGAAGTCCAGCGACGCGCTCCTGGAATGACTGAGACTCCACCAGCGCCTGGGCGTCCTCGCAGGATGTGTATTCAGGCGTCGCCAGCGGATCGATATACATGGCGTTCAGGAACGCGCGGTTCGACGGGCTGTAGGGGCTGAAGTGCAGCGGGTTGGCCGGGAACAGGGCGTGAAGCGGGTTAACACCCACGACCTGCACCCCCTCCCGGGCTGCATCTCGCACCAGGTTACCGAGATCCGTGAAGTCGCCCATGCCCCAGTTGCGCTCACTGCGCACGGTATAGAGCTGGACGCTCACCCCGAACAGACGCCCTCCTTCCAGGAGCGCCTCGGGCTCGTAGGCCTGTGGCGGCGTAATGAAAAGAAAAGCCTCGGCAAGCTTCGCGCTGCCGTCATGCAGCTCCAGGCGGTGATAGCCCTGAGGCAGCTCGGCCTTGAGAACCAGCTCGCGCCCGTCGTCTACTGAAGCCCCGGTATCAGTCACTGCCTGCGGAGCGCCGGCCGGTTCTAACGCCACGTCGCGAACGGTCCCGTCTTCCAGCCGCACGCGAGCGCGCAGGCCGGCTCGCTCATGCAGCCTCGCCGACGCGCTGGCTTCGAGGCGAAGCTCCTGCCCCTCACGAAACACCAGGCAAGGCTCTAGCGCGTCCGAGCCTTCGCTGCCGAGTTCCCGGGCCAGGGCGCTCTCGTCCGCCGGCAAATGCCGCATGAGCGACAGGATGCGCGATCGCGCCGCGAAGGGGATTTCTACGAGGTCTTTCTTGTAGTCGAGAAAGTCCCGCTCGATGCCCCAGGAATCGGCGAGTCGACCCAGAGCCTCCCGATCCATGACGTTCACGCTACCGGAAGATGCCAGATATCCCGGGCATACTCGCGTATTGTGCGGTCGCTCGAGAAACGTCCGGCGCCCGCCGTGTTGAGGATGCTGGATCGCAGCCAGCGCTCGCGGTCGCTAAAGGCCTCGGCCGCCTGCTCCTGCGCGGCGACAAAGCTGTCGAAATCCGCAGCCGTCATCCAGGGGTCCTGGGGGCTCAGCATCGCATCGATGAGAGGCTGGAAGATGCCGGGATTCCCCTCGCTGTAGTAACCGCCCCGGAGTCTTTCAAGTACGGACGCCAGCTGCGGGGACTGCTCCACAAACAGCGACGGGTCGTAGCTGCCACGCAACTCCGCGACTTCAGAGCTGTTCAGTCCGAAGCGGAAGAAATGCTCATCGCCGACGGCGTCGCGAATCTCGATATTCGCACCGTCCATCGTCCCCAGCGTCAGGGCGCCGTTGAGCATGAACTTCATGTTGCCGGTGCCGCTGGCTTCCTTGCCGGCCGTGGACAGCTGCGCAGAGAGATCCGCGGCGGGGCAGATGATCTCCATCGCGGACACGCTGTAGTTCGGCAGGAACAGCAGCTGCAGGCGATCGCAGGTCGCCGCGTCGGCGTTGATCACCGCGGCGACGCTGTTGATGAACTTGATGATGAGCTTGGCCACCGCATACCCGGGCGCGGCCTTGCCGGCGATGAGAATCGTACGTGGTGGCGTATTTGAGGAGCCGCCCTCCCCGAGCTGGCGGTGCAGATGTATCGCGTGCAGCACGTTGAGAAACTGCCGCTTGTACTCGTGGATGCGTTTGACCTGGACGTCGACCAGGGCATCCTGGAGAAGCGTCGCATCGGTTCGTTCCTGCAGGAAACGGGCAAGGCGCTGCTTGTTCTCGTCCTGCACCGACTGCCACTGGTCTCGCAGGCCTGCGTCGTCGGCGTGGGGCGCCAGCTCGCGAAGCTGCTCCGGCTCGCGGATCCAGCCGTCGCCAATGCTTGCGCTGATGAGCTCACTCAGTCGTGGATTGCAGGCCTGGAGCCAGCGTCGATGCGTTACGCCGTTGGTCTTGTTGTTGAACTTGCCGGGAGCAAACTCGTGGAACTCGCGGAACAGGGTTTTGCAGAGCAGCTCGCTGTGCAGCGCCGCAACGCCGTTCACCGAGCGCGATCCAACGACGCCGAGATGGGCCATGCGCAGCTGCGGGTATTCGTCCCGGGAAATGATCGCCATGCGCGCGTGACGTTCGCTGTCATTGGGCCAACGCTGCTGCAGAGCGACCAGGAAGCGTCGATCGATCTCCCGCACGATCTCGCTGATGCGCGGAAGCAGGTAGTCGAACATCGCCAGCGGCCAGCGCTCAAGGGCTTCCGGCAGCAGCGTGTGGTTCGTGTAGGCCATGCACTCCTGGGTGATCCGCCAGGCGTCGTCCCACTCGAGGAAGTACTTATCGATGAGCAGTCGCATCAGCTCCGGGATGGCGCAAACGGGGTGGGTGTCGTTGAGCTGGAACGTATTCAGTTCACCGAAGCGCGAGAAGTCACCGCCGTGTTCGCCAACCCAGGATGCCAGCACGTCCTGGAGGCTTGCGGAGCACAGGAAGTACTGCTGGCGTAGTCGCAGCAGCTTGCCCGCCTCGGTCTCGTCGGAGGGATACAGCACCATGCTGATCTCCTCCGCCTGGTTCTTGGCGTTCACCGATTCACGGTGCGCCCCCGCATTGAACTCTCCGAGATTGAAGCCGCCGCTGGGCTTGGAACTCCACAGGCGCAGCAGATTGACGCGCTCGGTGTCGTAGCCGGGTACCGGGATATCGTAGGGAACGGCGAGCACGTCTTCGCCCTGGGCGATGCGCACGTGTTCACGGTCGTGGCTGTCGCGGTAGCGTTCCGTGTGACCAAAGAACGTCACGCGCCTGGCCAGCTCGGGTCGCTTGATCTCCCAGGGGTAGCCGCCCTGCAGCCAGCGGTCCGGCAGCTCCTGCTGGAAGCCGTCCTCGATGGCCTGCGTGAAGAGGCCGTAGCGATAGCGCAGGCCGTAGCCGGTTACGGGCAGGTCGAGGGTCGCGCAGCTATCGATGAAGCAGGCGGCGAGACGGCCAAGGCCGCCGTTGCCGAGGCCGGCATCGGGCTCCAGTTGTTCCAGCTCCTCCAGGTCTGCACCGAGCGCGCGCAGTGCACCGGAGACTTCGTCATCCAGCTGCAGGTTGTGCACGGTGTTGGCAAGCAGACGGCCCATGAGGAATTCCATGGACAGGTAGTGAACCTGGGCCCTGCCGCAGCTCAGGTCATCGTCGCGCTGGATGACGGCCCGGCCCACGCAGTTATCGCGCAGGGCCATCGCCAGCGCCTTGTAAACGCCGCGCTGCTCGGCGTCACGGTCGCCGGTGCCGAGCGTGACGGTAAGGTGACGGCGAATCGCGGCGAGAAGCTGCTCGGTTCCGGGACTCTGGAAATCGGGGTTGCTGTGAAAATCGGTACATGAGTTCATGGATTAGTCCTTGGCGCGTCGCTCCAGCAGGCACACGCAACATGCCGCCAGCATGAAGGTGTTGTCGGCGTTCACGGTACGCACCGGACCGCCGTCCTCGAAGGAGCTGTCGATTTGGAGTTGCCACACAGCGGGCGAGGCAGTTGCCTCGGCGCCGCGCGGCAGACGAAAGGGAATGTTCTGGCGACTGGCGTTGAACAGGAGCAATAGCTCGCGATCGTTGGGGTCGTCATCGGCGGGCAGAAGGTGGAGCCCAAGATGCGCGAGCGGATTCTCGCGCCAATCGTGGTCGTTCATGGGCTGCGCGTGGTGGTTCAGCCATACGCAGCGCGCGCGGCGACGATCAGCGTCGTCCCCCCGCAGGTAACGGGGCCAGCGGAGCAGCGAGTGTCGCCGCCGCAGTTCGATGAGCCGGGCAACGTACTTGAGGAACGACAGTTCCTCGCCACCAAGTGCGTCCCAGGGATGCCAGCTCAGTTCGTTATCCTGGCAGTAGGCGTTGTTGTTGCCCCGCTGCGTTCGGCCCAGTTCATCGCCGGAGAGCAACATTGGAGTACCCTGGGACAGCAGCAGCGTCGTCATGAATGCGCGTCGCTGGCGGTCGCGCCTGGCGCGAAGCGGCGGGCTGGTGCTCGGGCCTTCCACACCGAAGTTCTGGCTGTAGTTCTCACGCTGGCCGTCGCGGTTATTCTCGCCGTTCGCTTCGTTGTGTCGCTCGCAGTAGGACACCAGATCGGTGAGTGTGAAACCATCGTGGCAGGTGATGAAGTTGATGCTGGCCGCAGGCCCGCGATCCTCGCTCTCGAAGAGATCGCTCGAACCGTGGAGGCAGCGGGCGAAGTCGCCGATCTGCCCGTGATCGCCGCGCCAGAAGCGGCGCATCGTGTCCCGGTACTGATCGTTCCACTCCTGCCAGCCGCTGGGAAAGTTGCCCAGCTGATAGCCGCCGGGGCCCACGTCCCAGGGTTCGGCGATCAGGCGAACCCGGGACAGGATCGGATCCTGGCGCAGCACGTCGAAGAAGCTCGCGCCCTCGTCAAAGCCATGGCAGGTGCGAGCGAGGGTCGTGGCGAGGTCGAAACGGAACCCATCGACGCCGATCTCGCCGGCCCAGTAGCGCAGGCAGTCCATGACAAGCTGCAGTACGCGGGGATGGCGCAGGTCCAGCGTGTTTCCGCAGCCCGTGTCATTTACATAGCGCTGCGGATGCTGGGAATCGAGACGGTAGTAGCTGCGGTTGTCGATGCCGCGAAAACAGAGCGTGGGACCGAACTCATCGCCTTCTCCGCTGTGGTTGAAAGCCACGTCGAGAATGACCTCGATCCCGGCCTCTTGCAGCGCATCGACCGCACGGCAGATTTCTTCCGTGTCGTCCCCAGCCAGGTATCCCGCTGCGGGGGCGAAGAAAGCGACAGAGTTGTAGCCCCAGTAATTGGCGAGTCCGCGCTCGCTCAGCGCGCGCTCCCGTGCCGCGTACTGCACGGGCAAAAGCTGCAGCGCTTCGATACCCAGGGCGCGCAGATAGTCCACGACCGGTGCCGCGGCGAGCCCTGCGAAGGTTCCTCGTTGCCCCGCCTCGATAGCGGGATGCAGTTTGGTCAGGCCCCGCAGGTGCGCCTCGTAGATCACGGGAGCAGGTTTGCGACGCAGGCGACGTTCCCGGGGCTTGCGCGCCTCCACAACGACGCACTTGGGCATCACGGCGGCGCTGTCCCGCGTATCGGGCCCCGCATTGGGGTCACCGCCCATCCGATAACCAAAATGCACGTCGCCGAGTTCCAGAGGCCGGTCGACGCGGCGCGCATAGGGATCCAGGAGAAGCTTGTTCGGATTGAAGCGGTGTCCCTGCGCCGGGGCCCAGGGCCCGTGAACGCGGTAGCCATAGCGGGCGCCGGGACGCAGCCCAGGTACGAACGTCGTCCAGACCTGGCTGTCGTGGCGCTGCAGCGGCAGGCAGTGCGTCTGGCGTTCTCCTTCGTCATCAAAAAGGCACAGCTCGACCCGCTCCGCGTGAGCACTGAACAGCGCGAAGTTAACGCCGTCGTCCGTCACCGTGGCGCCGAGCGGGGCGTCCTGGCCCAGGAGTGTGAGCTGCGGCTGGGTCACGACTTCGGCAACTCCAGGATGAGCGTGGCCAGCGGTGGGAGCGTCAGCTCGAGAGACTGAGCATGGCCGTGATAAGGCGTAGCCTCGCTCCCAAATGACTCGCTGACCGGATAGTCGCTGCCGCCGAAGCGCTGCGCATCACTGTTCAGCAGCAGCCGATGCTCGCCGGCACGCGGAGTGCCGACGCGATACGCTTCGCGCGGCACGGGCGTGAAATTGCACACGATGAGCACCTGCGATCCCTCACCGTCATCGCGCAGATAGGCGATCACGGACTGCGCGGCGTCGTCGGCGGCTATCCAGGCAAAGCCGGCGGGATCGCAGTCCAGGCGATGCAGTGCCGGGTGGCTGCGGTACAGCGCGTTGAGTTCGCGAATCAGGTCACGCATGCCGGCATGATTAGCGTCCTCGAGCAGATGCCAGGACAGCTCGGCGTCGTGGTCCCATTCGTTTACCTGAGCAAACTCACCGCCCATGAACAGCAGCTTCTTGCCCGGGTGTGTCCACATGAACGCAAAGTAGGCGCGAAGATTGGCGAAGCGCTGCCAGTCGTCGCCGGGCATGCGTCCGAGGAGCGAACCCTTGCCGTGCACGACTTCGTCGTGACTCAGGGGTAGAACAAAGTTCTCGCTGAAGGCATAGCTGATGCCGAAGCTGAGATCGTGATGGTGGTGGACGCGATGTACCGGTTCCTTGCTCATGTAGCGGAGCGTGTCGTGCATCCAGCCCATGTTCCACTTGTAGTCGAAGCCCAGTCCGCCGTCGTGAACCGGCCTCGACACTCGCGGCCAGGCGGTGGATTCCTCGGCGATCGTTGCGATATCCGGATAGGTAGCACCGAGTCGTGTGTTCATCCGCTGCAGCAGCGCAATGGCTTCGAGGTTTTCATTGCCGCCGTGAACGTTGGGAATCCACTGGTCCGCCTCGCGGCTGTAGTCGAGGTAGAGCATGGAGGCTACGGCGTCGACCCGCAGGCCGTCGACGTGAAACTCCTCGATCCAGAAGCGCGCATTGCTTAAGAGAAACGCATCGACCTCGCGGCGACCGTAGTTGTAGATGTGCGTGTTCCAGTCCTGGTGGAAGCCCTTGCGCGGGTCCTCGTGCTCGTAGAGCGCCGTGCCGTCGAAGTGAACCAGCCCGTGGGGGTCGGAGGGGAAGTGTCCCGGCACCCAATCCTGGAGCACGCCGATACCGGCCTGGTGACAGCGATCGACAAGCGCCCGATAGCCGTCGGGATCGCCGTGACGACTCGTTGGCGCGAACAGGCCCACGGGCTGATAGCCCCAGGAGCCGTCAAAGGGATACTCGCTCATGGGCAGGAACTGGATATGGGTGAATCCCAAGTCCTTCACGTAAGGAATCAGGCGGTCGCCCAGCTCTTCATAGCTCAGGTAGGACCCGTCTTCGCGGCGACGCCATGAGGCGCTGTGGACTTCATAAATGCTGATAGGCGCAGACGGCGCCATGCGTTGCGCCCGCTCTGCCAGCCAGGCGCCGTCGTTGAACGCGTGGGATTCCCGGTGCGGGATTTCGCTGGCCGTTCCTGGGGACGCCTGCATTCGCCGCGCCAATGGATCAGCTTTTAGCGGTAGAGAAGCCCCGGCATCCGTACGAAGCTCGTACTTGTAGCGCTGACCGGGACGGGCATCGTCGATCGCCGTCTCCCATACACCGCTGTCACCGAGCGAGTGCATGGGATCGCGATCGCCTTGCCAGTCATTGAAATCGCCAACGACGGCCACGGCTACGGCGTTGGGCGCCCACACGCGGAACACGCAGCCCTCGGCCTGGGGATGGGCACCCAGCCACCGCCAAAGGGTCTCGTGAGTCCCTTCGGCAAAAAGATACCGATCTGTTTCGGCGTCGTTTTCCGGGACCGACACCGTCCGATGTATGGGCACGCGCGGCAGCTCCCTCTTATGCCAGCTCAGTAGGCCAGCCGGCCGCGAGGGAGGCAATATGCTGCATACGTATTCACGTTCAACCGCTGTGAAAGCGGTTATAAGCGCACTTTGCATCCGCGCGCGCCAACCGCGAGAATCGCTCTGGAACCGAACCCGCGGCGGCGACGGGAGACCAGCAGCCATGGCGAATAGAAAACCAACATCGTTGGATATTGCCTATCGCGCCGGCGTGTCCCAGGCCACGGTGTCGCGGGCGCTTCGCGACAGCCCCTTGGTGAACGTGGACACGCGCAAGCGGATCCAGGAGATCGCCGAGGAACTCAACTATCAGGTGGACCGCAGCGCCAGCAGCCTGCGATCGGGCAATACGCGGACGCTTGCCCTGCTGATCTTCGAGGATGCACCGGACGCGGCCTGTCCCATCAACCCGTTCTTCCTGAATATGCTCGGCAGCATCACCCGCGCCTGCTCAGCCCGCGACTACGATCTCCTCGTCTCGCTGCAAAAGGCGGATGAGGACTGGTACGCGCGCTACGAGGAGGCGCACAGGGCCGACGGGCTTATTCTCCTCGGCTACGGGGACTACATCGACTCTCACCCTACCCTGGCGCGTCTTTGCGAAAACGGCGCCCACTGGGTGCTGTGGGGACCGCGCCTTGAGTTTTCGCAGGCGTCTTACGTGGGCTGCGACAACCGTCTCGGTGGCTACCAGGCGACACAGCACCTGCTTCAGCTTGGACGCCGGCACTTCGCCTTCATAGGCAGCAATGCGCCGGAGCAGGCTCCGGAGTTCGCCGATCGCTACATCGGCTTTAGCGAGGCACTGGAGGAGGCGGGAATCGACCCGGCGGCATCGACCCAGGTTTATGCCGAAAGCAATGAGTCCAGTGGGCGCCTCGCGGTGCAGGCCCTGGCGGACCGGGGATTCGAAGCGGACGCCCTGGTCTGTGCCAGCGACCTCATCGCCCTGGGTGCGCTGCACGAACTGAAGGAGCGCGGCGTAGACGTTCCTGGCGATGTCAGCGTTATGGGGTTCGACGATATCGAAGCCGCCACCTTCTGCAATCCGCCCCTGTCGACCATGCGCCAGGATGTAACGCTCGCTGGCGCCACGCTGGTCGAACTCCTCCTGCAACAGCTTGAAGCAGGCAGCTTTGAGTCAAAGGTGATGGAGCCGAAGCTCATCGTCCGCGCCTCCTGCGGCGCCTGAGCAGAACAGATGACAGATTTACCGCTTCGCCGCGTGTTCCCGAATGCCAGTGTGCTGGCCTACGGGTGTATGAACATCGGGGGAAGCTGGGATGAAGGTGGCCTCGACGAGGCGGCGCAGACCAACGCAGATCTTGCGCTGGACGCCGCGGTCAACGTCGGCATCACCGTTTTTGATCACGCGGACATCTACTGCCGGGGTAAATCCGAAACGGTCTTCGGCGACTGGCTGAAACGCAGGTCGGTGCCGCGGGAGCGCCTCTGGATTCAATCCAAGGCCGGTATCGAGCTCGGTGGCGATGGGAGGCCCTACCAGTATCAGCTGACCCCGGAGCGCGTGCGGCGGCACGTCGAGCAGAGTCTCGAGCGACTTGCGGTCGACTACCTGGACGCGTGGATGATCCATCGCCCCGACCCCCTGGCGGATATGCAGGCCGTCGCGGATGAAATGCTCCTCCTCCGTGAGGAGGGCAAGCTGCGCTACTTCGGTGTGTCCAACATGCCTCTCTTTCAGCTCGGCCACTGGGAACGGCTGCTCGGGCCCCAGCTGCTCGCACAGCAGGAGATGAGTCTCGCCAGACTGGATTGGCTGAACGGCAGCAGTGACTTCAACACGGAATGGAGCGTGGACGGGGACGCGGCGGCATTAGTTGCCTGCGCGCAGGAACGCGGAGATCTGCAGCTCCAGGCCTGGGGAAGTGCCGCGCAGCGCATCCTGCGGCCAGCCGTTCCTTCCCAGGAGAGCGACGCTCTGCAGCAAGTGATGGCAGGGATGATGGAGCGCTATGACACAACGCCAGAGGCACTGGCACTGGCGTTTCTGCTTCGGCACCCGGCGGCGATCCAACCCCTGATCGGCACCACTCGCCCGGAGCGGATCGGGGCCTGTGCCCTGAGTTCAGGGATCGAACTGCAACGCGACGACTGGTATGCACTCTACGGCGCGGCGAGGCGGGAAACGCTGCCATAGCCGTGCTGTGTATGGCGCTGAGCGGCTAGGTCGAGCGACCTTATCCAGCCCGCAAGTCGTGTCGCTCGCGGCTCGCCGGCATGATGCACGCCTTCAGGCCCGCTGATCCATTTCCCACGGTGAACGATCAAGATCTCACGTTTTGGTAGTCTATATCGTTACTTATCCGTTCCTTTTTTTGGAACACTAGAAGGCGCGATAGACTCTACGTTACTTAATAGTCCCGTATTAATCGAGCACACACATACTGAAATCCGAGTCCGTTACTCAACAGTTAAAGATTAAAATCGAGATTCTCTCACCTGTCGGCAAACCTCAAGTTCGGCTTCAGGCGTCGTAACATTACAGTTACATGTAAATAACAGCTTGTCTCTACTGCTGTGGACCGGTCACAAGGACTGGCAATTGTACGATCCGTAACAGTTCCAATATCATGGTCACAAGCATAACTGGCTTCGAGGCACGCCAAGGCTATGGCAGAGGGAGTGAAAATTGGCTACGCGCGCTCGTCCTCGCACGGACCCACGCTGGGCGATCAGCGTCGTGCGCTCAGGGAAGCGGGCGTTTCGGCGTGGAACATCTTTGCCGATGAGGCAATCGGGTCCGCGGCGGAGCGTCCCAAGTTGGGGGAGGCTCGGCAATTCGTGCAGCGCGATGACACCATCGTGATCACCTCCCTGGATCGGGTCGCCCGGTCCCTCAACGAGCTTCATGAGTTCATGCAGGATCTCGCCGCTGCCGGTGTCGCGCTCGTGGTGCTTGAGCAGGGCATCGACACACGCGCCGAGGAACCGATGGCTATGCTGGATTCACTGGCGGAGTTCGCCCGCTTTGATGCGGACCTACGAAAGGAAAGCAAGATGGATGGAATCCGCCTGGCGCAGGCGCGAGGCGTAAAGGTGGGACGCAAACGGAGCGTCGATCGGGATGCGGTGATCGCGGCCTACCGAACCCATCGCACCATCGGTGCTACCGCCAGGGCGGTCGGCACGTCCAAGCCCACGGTGCACCGCATCCTGAAGGCGGCTGGTATAGACACAAGCGGCGCCGCGCCGGGCTGAGTTGTTCCGCGGTGTTCGGGGCCGCCTACTCCTCAGCGCTGTTTACCAGCCCCCCAGTGACGGTCCGAAGACGTGCCGAGACTGGCCGATCACGTGCTGGCTGTGCCCCACAAGCAGAGGATCCGGGCGACGAACTAGACGCGTGTCCTTCTCCGGATAGGGAAGGTTATGTAGAAAGTGCTGCATGCAGGCCAGCCGCGCGCGTTTCTTGTCGGACGACTTGATCACCGTCCACGGCGCGTCTGCGGTGTCGGTATAGAAAAACATGGCTTCCTTGGCCTCGGTGTACTCATCCCACTTGTCGAGCGACGCGCGATCAATCGGCGATAGCTTCCACTGCTTGAGCGGATCGGTCTGGCGGCGCTTGAAGCGCATGTGCTGCTCTTTCTGCGTTACCGAAAACCAATACTTGAAGAGACGGATGCCGCTGCGCACCAGCATGCGTTCAAGCTCGGGGGTCTGACGCATGAATTCGAGGTAGTTCTCGGGCGTGCAAAACTCCATTACCCGTTCCACACCGGCCCGGTTATACCAGGAGCGGTCAAAGAGAACGATTTCTCCCTCGGTGGGCAGGTGCTCGATGTAGCGCTGGAAATACCACTGTCCCTGCTCCTGCTCCGAGGGCTTTTCCAGGGCAACCACTCGCGCACCTCGGGGATTGAGGTGCTCCATGAAGCGTTTGATCGTTCCGCCCTTCCCCGCCGCGTCGCGGCCTTCGAAGAGAACTACGATCTTTTGCCCCGAATCCTTTACCCATTGCTGCACTTTGAGCAGTTCGACCTGCAGCGCCTGCTTTTTCTGCTCGTATTCCGAACGGGGTATCTTGCTCTGGTAGGGGTAGCTTCCGCTGATGAACAGTTCGCGTATGGCATCGGGATCGCGGCGCATTTGCGCAAGGCGGTGCAGGCGCTCGGCTTTCGACATGCTGCTGTCCGCCGCTACCGGATCCTGCTCTCCATCTTCGATGCGGAACGATTCTTCCCTGACCTCGAGACCGTTTTCGACGAGCTCTTCGACTTCAGCCTCGTCCAGATGCTCGACGTTTGCGCCCACCTCGTCCATGCGAAACCCTCCCCCCAGGTATATTTTTTTACCGTCTTGGAGGGAGGATTAAAGAATGCTCCTATTAACCTCACAATGACCGCGGTCAATGGAATGTGAATCCCCCGCGGTTCAGGGCTCGCTGAAACCAAAGGACAGGGGTTGTTCAGCCACTTCCTTCAAAAGTGGACTCTGGGCAGAGCGATCAAAGGCTGCCGCTACGGCCTCGCTGCGGTGATCGGTGACCGGTTTGTAGTTGGGGTGGGTAAAGATATACAGCTCTCCCGCTTCCATGGCTTCAAGCACCCGCGCACTCAGCAGGTCCGGGTCGATGCCGTTTTCGACGGCCTGCGACGTGGTCCTGGCGATCTGCATGACTTCCGGTCCGGGTTCGATAGTGGGCGCATAGCGCGGCTGCCGATTGCGGTAGGACTGGTGAATACGGGTTTTGACGAAAGCCGGGGCGAGAACCGAAACGTTGATATTGCTGTCCGAGAGCTCCAGGGCCCAGGCTTCGGCCAGCGCGACCACAGCGGCTTTCGTCGCCGTATAGGCGCCGGCGAGGGGAACACCGCCCATGCCCGCCATGGAGGCGACGTTAATCAGCCAGGATTTTTCGCCGTGGGCCTTCATCAGGGGCACGAACACGTCGGCGCCGTACACAACTCCCATAAGATTGACGTCGATGGTCCAACGCCAGCCGGACTCATCGAGCGCCCCAATGGCGCCGATACCGCCGGATACACCAGCGTTGTTCACCACAAGGTGTACGTTACCGAAGCGTTCCTGCGTTTCCCGCGCCGTACGCTCCCAGTCTTCGCGCAGGGCGACATCCATCTCGACGGCGAGCACCGGGATGCCCGCCTCGACAAGCGAAGCCTGGGCTTTCTCCAGCTGTGGTGCCTCGATATCGGCCAGCACAACGTTCATGCCGCGCGCCCCAAAGGCGCGGGCCAGGCTTAGACCAATTCCCTCTGCGCCGCCGGAGATCACGGCGGTCTTTCCATTCAAATCCTGCATGCGAGCCTCTGCTGCTTGATTACGCCACGACCGAAGGCACTCGGCCGGTTGTGTGTTACGTCGCGGTGATTCCCAGGTCGGGGCTTACTCGCGGCGGAAATCCAGGCCGGCATGGGCCACGAGCCGTTTGATCAGACGCTGGCCCAGGGCCGGTGCCGGTGTGTAGATCCCGCCGGAAACGTCGGCGCAGTCTTCGATAAGACAAACGGCACTCTCCGCGATCATCTTGGACGTAGAGCCGTAGCCGGGGTCCATATCACCGCTTACCCCGGCGCGTATTTCCTGGCCATCGGCCGACGTTCCCACGAACAGGATGTCGTAGTTACCCGCTTCCCGGGATTCCCGGGACGGGCCTTCGCCGGGCTTGGGAGCGTCCTCACCGCCGAGGGGATTGCTGGATGCCACCATCTCAGCCACGGCCTTTCCCTGCTCGCCGGGACCGGTGAGCATCATTTCGTCGTAGCGGAAATCCTCGCCATAGGGATGCCCCATGAGCGCATTGGAGCGGTGGACGTTCTTGCTGTTGATCGTCGCCATGATGAACGGCGCAACCCACTGGCCCAGCAGCTCATCTTCCCTGGGTTTGTTGTCCGCGGGCTGCTCCGGGCCGCGGAAGCCATCCGCGAGACAGAAGGGGTCAACGAGCTTCTGCAGCAGCTCCGGCTCTTTCTGGATCGCAGCCATGGTCGCGCCGAGGGAAGCCGCCGTCCCGCCGGAGAACTCACCGTTCATGGCACGCACACGCCCGCGTACGCGGGGACAAACGGCGCCCAGGCTTTCCTTCGCCGCGTCCTGGAGAAAGAGCACGCCGAGATCGAAGGGAATCGAGTCGAAGCCGCAGCTGAAGACGATACGCGCGCCGCTGGCCGCCGCCGCATCGCCGTGGGCGGCGATCATGTCCGCCATCCACAGCGGTTCACCGCAAAGGTCCACGTAGTCCGTGCCGGCCGCTGCACAGGCCGCCACCAGTTCCGCGCCGTAGAGCTGATAGGGTCCGACCGTCGTGATCACCACACGGCAGCTCTCGGCCATGGCCCTGATCGAAGCCGGGTCAGCCGAATCGGCGGTGACGATGGGAGTATCGGCGGGCGCGCCGATCTCGTCCCGCACCGCGGCGAGCTTTTCCGCGTTGCGTCCCGCCATCGCCCAGCGCAGTCCGTGACCATTCTTTGCCGCGAGGTACTCCGCCACAAGACGGCCGGTGAAACCCGATGCGCCGTAAACAACAATATCCAGTTCGCGATTAGTCGCCATTCTTATTGCCTGTTATGTTTTGGGGGTCGCCATTCTGCCAGCGCAGCGCATCAGCCGACCAGTGCTTTGCGCGCCTTGACGAATTTTTCGGCAGAATGGTCGGCCGAGGCCCGCGGCAGGGCCCTAAACAACCAGGCAATGAACGTGTCTCCCAGACGAGACCAGAGGAGGGAATCTTGATCCATACGTCTCGCCCGCCACGAACACCTGGGCTGGCCCCGCCCTCCTCCACCCTTAAGCACGCGACCCGTCATCAACCGCTACGAAACCAAAACATCGTCCGCAGAGTCTGGACCGCTTACCTTGGCGTCCTGTTGGCTCTGGGTGTGGGAGCACCGGCCCTCGCCCAGGGTGGTGCGACCGTGCTCATCAGCGCCGTTCAGGGCAACGGCGCGACAAGCCCTCTGGTGGATACCGTCGTCACGATCGAAGGTGTGGTGGTCGGTGATTTCCAGACCGGGGCCGGAGCGAACGGCGATATGAACGGCTTCTTCCTTCAGGAAGAAGACGCAGACGCGGACAACGACGCCAGCACCTCGGAGGGCATATTTATTTCCGGCGTGTCTACCGCGCTGGCCACGGTCAACAACGGCGACATCGTTCGTGTGACGGGTACGGTCCAGGAGTTCTCCGCGTTTTCGCAGCCGGTCGGGACGCGCACCCAGCTTACTTCGGTCACTGAAGTGCTTGTGCTGTCCACCGGCAACCCACTACCGACGCAGGCCGTCATCATCCCCGAGAATCCCCTGAATAGCCTCGAGCGTTTCGAAGGCATGTCCGTCAGTTTCAGCGGGCCCGTAAGCGTAAGCGCGCTGCCCAATCTGGACCGCTTCGGCGAGATGAGCCTGATCTGGGGTCCTCGCCCGGCCCAGTTCACGGACATCAATGCGCCGGACGTGGCGCAGTCGACGGCTTACCTGAACGACATATTCGGTCGCAGTATTCTTCTCGATGACGGGGCCGACACCCAGGGGCCCGATCCCATCATCTATCCCGATGGCCAGCTGGACGCGAGTGACGTGTTGCGGACCGGCGACACGGTCAGCAATCTGGCCGGAATCCTCGACTACGCTTTCAACAGCTTCCGCATCCGCCAGAACGGCACGGTGCCGGTATTCGGCAATGACAATCCGCGGCCCAGCGATCCGCCTGTCGTCGCTGGCTCCCTCAGCGTAGCCAGTTTTAACGTGCTGAACTTTTTCGTAACCACCCGGGATCAGGGCAACGTTTGCGGTCCTCTACTCGACGGGAGTTGTCGCGGCGCCGACAATGCCGACGAGTACGGCCGACAGCTCAGCAAGCTGACCGCGGCGCTGCGCAAACTCGATGCGGACATCATCGGTCTCCAGGAGCTTGAAAACACGCCAAACGTCCTGCCGCTTCAGGCCCTGGCGAGCGCGCTCAACAGCGAACTGGGCGCAAACACTTACAGCGCCGTGGACACCGGTGTCTACGGCGACGATGCGATTCGTCAGGGGCTGCTTTACAAACCCGCCAGGGTGGCACCGATCGGGACCTTCGCGATCCTCGACCGCAACTTCAGCGGTTCCGTCGGCGCCTACAATGACTCCTTCAACCGCCCGACGCTGCTGCAAACCTTTGAAGAGACCGCCAGCGGCGAGCGTTTTTCCGTCGCGGTTGTACATCTGAAGTCCAAGGGGTTTGCCTGCGATTCCCTCGGCGATCCTGATACGGGCGACGGCCAGGGCAACTGCGCGGTTACCCGCACCAACGCCGCCACCCTGATCCGCGAGTGGATCGCCACGGACCCCACCAACAGCAACGACTCGGACTACCTGATCCTCGGCGATTTCAACGCCTATGCCAAGGAGGACCCCATAACAACGCTGGAGAGCGCCGGCTACACCCGCGAGACGACGGATTACAGCTTCGTGTTCGCCGGCCAGGCCGGGGCCCTCGATCACATTCTCGCAAGCCCGGGTTTTGGCGCCTTTGTTACCGGCCAGGGCAGCTGGCACATCAACGCGGATGAGGCCGATGCGATCGACTACAACAACGACACCGCCGGCTTCGCCCGTCCCGCCGGCCTCTTCAGCGCCAATGAGGTTCGCTCTTCCGACCATGATCCTGTGCTCATCGGCATGTACCTGGAGGCGCCATCCGTAACGCCCCCGTCCCAACCCGTTATCGACCGGGTAGCTGCCGAGCCCGAGGGAATCACGGTCTTTGTAACCGTCGCCAATACGGGTGGTGCGCCGATAGAGAGCCTAAACGCGGAATGCACCGGCGGTGGCGAAACGCTCAACGGCGCGGGTAGCGGGGACCGCGTAACAATCACCGGCGTCACTGTGGGTAGCAGCTATTCCTGCATTGTGACGGCCGAGAACGCCGCCGGATTCAGCAGCACGTCCGCGGCATCGAGTCCCATCACCGTTGAAGAAATTGCGACAGGTCTGCCAGTTTGGCTCTTGATCGAAGGCCGCGAGGAGTAGGCACAGAGGATGGCTGAGCTTCTTACGGCTTTGGATCACGTGCTGATCCATACGCAAGATTTCCCCGGCGACCTCGACAACTACACAAGCCTGCTAGGAAGTGCACCGGTAGTGACCCGTACGGTCGCCGGGGAGCGAAGCGCGGTTTTCAGCGCGGGTAACACCGCCCTGGTTCTCCATGAGAGCGAATCCGACGAAGGACTGGGTGGCCTCTGCTTTCGAACCGCGGACCGGGATCGGCTGCGTCGCCGGCTCCAGCGCCTGGGGATGGCCTTCGCAGCCGAAGGTGCAGATGACAGCGCGGCGGCGGTCTGCGGCGCGGCGGTCGGGCAGGGCGTCGACTGGCTCGAAGTCGAAACCAGCCGAGGACTACGCATGGGTTTCGTCGCCCGCGAAGGCGTCGCGACCCCTGTCGAGTCCAGGACTTCAGCTGAGGGTATCGGACTGCTGGGACTCGATCATGCCGTAATTGCCAGCGGCAGCGCCGAAGGCACGGCTTTTCTGCTTGCGGCGAAGCTTGGCCTGGACCTGCGCCTGGACCTGAGTCGCCCCGATTGGAACGCCCGGCTGCTCTTTTTTCGCTGCGGCGACCTGATCATTGAAGTATTCCAGCAGCTGAGCACCGATGAGTCGTCCGCGGAAACAAGCGGCATCCCGGCCGACGAAGACCGCTACTACGGACTGAGCTGGCGCACAGCGAGCGCCGAGGCCGCCCGGGCACAGCTCAAGGACGCCGGCTTCAACGTTTCCGAACTGCGCCGCGGGCGGAAACCCGGCACCCGGGTGTTCACCGTGCGCGATCGCAGCGCCGGCGTTGCCACCCTCATGCTCGAACCGAATTCTCCCTAGTCTCCGGAAATGCCGACTGGTCGCTGGATTCCCGGCGGTCCAGCTCCTACAATCGCGCGCGTCTCAGGCTACTCGCCCGGTGCGCCTCATGGCCTCTCCAAACCCGCTTAAACGACCCACCCGCTGTCTCTTCGATTGCTGTTCGATAGCGCTTCGCCTCGTACTGGCGCTTGCGCTTTGGCTCGGCGCTGCGAGCGCGCACGCCAACATCGACCGCATCGAACTCGTGAATGGCTCTGTCCTCGTTGGCACCTTTGTCGATGCCGACGGCGGCCGGATTATCTTCGACACCGACTTCGCCGGTCGCATTGAGATCGACCAGAACAAGGTCGCGTCCATGGACGTGGCGAGCGCCGTGACGCTGCAGCTCGAAGACGGCACGCTCGTCGAGACGGAGCACCTGCTGGTCGCCGATCACACGCTCACGCTGCGTGCCGATGCGAACACCAGCTACAGCCTTGACGAGCTCATGCGCATAAACCCCGAACCCTGGGAGCTTGGCCGGGGCTACCGGCATACGGGCATTGCCAGTTCCGCGTTCTCCCTGCAGCGCGGCAACACGAATCTCGACGAGTTCGACTACAAAGTCGAATCGCGCTGGCGGGGCCTGAAGGATCGCTTCACCCTGCTCGTAGAGGGCGAAACACGGGATGCAAATGACAATCGCACGGCCGAGAACCTGTCCATAGCTGGCAAGTACGACCGCTTTCAGGTCGGTGACTACTACTGGGGCATGTCCGCCACAGCGGAGCAGAACCGCTTTGCCGACCTCGACCTGCGCACGAGCATCGGCCCCTACGTCGGCCGGGCCCTGTTTGAGAGCACGCCCTTCGTACTGGAAGTCGAAAGCGGGCTATCACACGTGTCGGAAGACTTTGGCGAAGAGCTTGACCGCGACTACATCGGTCTCACCTGGAACCTGCGGTCGGAGAGCAACTACTTCGGCAGCGACAGTCGGCTGTATGTGGATCACCGCGGGGTGAAGAACCTGGATGAGCGCAACGCACTCATTCTGAATACCACTTTTGGTCTTGGCTTCCCGCTGCTCGGACGCTTCCAGGGCGCGACGGAGGTGGTTCTGGACTACAACTCGGGTGCGGTAGCGGGCACCGAGGAACTCGATCAGACCTACCGGTTCCGCCTCGGTTACAGCTGGTAGCACCGCGCCTAAAGACCCCCTTACCAGCAGGGTGATATTTGCTATATTCGACGGCCGCCAAAGTAGAAGGCCCGTCCCTCACCCATGACCTACTGCCTCGCCATCGCATTGGAGGAGGGCCTCGTATTCTGCTCGGATTCCCGGACTAATGCCGGCGCCGATCGAGTGAGCACCTACAGCAAGATGCACCGTTTCAGCGTGCCCTTTGATCGCTCCCTCGTCATCCTCACGGCAGGGAACCTGGCGACCAGCCAGGCCGTGGTAGCGCAGGCGCAGCGCGATCTCGAGGAAGAGAAAGAATTCAATATCTTCAACGCCCGCTACGTCAGCGATATCGCCGACTACGTGGGTGAGCTGAGCCTCGCGGAGCAGCGAAAGTACGTCAAGAAGGGCGGCCCGAATGCGGGATTCAACGCCAGCGCCTCCTTCATCGTCGGCGGGCAGATCAAGGGCCACACGCCCGAGCTGTATATGGTCTACCCCGAGGGGAACCACATCACGGCCTCAAAGCGCTACCCGTACCTGCAGATCGGCGAGACCAAGTACGGCAAGCCGATTCTGGATCGCATCGTGCGTCCCGACACACCGGTGGAAACGGCCATGCGCTGCGCCCTGGTCTCCGTCGATTCTACGATGCGTTCCAACGCCACCGTCGGCCCGCCGCTGGAGTGCCTGTTTTACCGGCGCGACTCTCTCCTGCCCCAGGAGAAGTACTGCATGCTGGACGAGGATCACCCCTACCTGTCGGATCTGCGCAGCAGCTGGGACGATAATATCCGCCTCGCCTTCGACAACCTGCCGCCTCTCAACGGAGTGTTCGCAGGCGCTGGATAGCGTCTTCCACGAACTCGAGTTTCTCCGTCATAAGGTCGTTGATCACGAAGGGATAGGCGTCGCCCTTGCCCACGCTGCGGTTCAGCTCGTTGAGCATGAGACTTATGCGCGTCCAGGCGCCCACACGGTCCGCCATCGACATCACCGCCGGTTGAACGCCGAGGAGCTTCTGCGCCCAGGCCGTGTCGAGGGCGTCGTAGATGTGCAGGTAATGGCTCCATGACTCGGCCCAGTCCTCGCTCGGATGCGCCGCCGCGTAGGCGCTGATAAAGCGGTCCTGCCAGTTCGCTGGCGGGCCATTCGTATAGTGCCGGTCGAGGGCTTCGCGGTAGTCGGCCCGCTCGTCGCCGAAGAGATCGCGGAACTCCTCAAGCAAGGCACCGCTCGCGTCCAGCAGCGACCAGTAGTAATGGCCGGACTCATGGCGCAGATGGCCGAGCACGGTACGGTAGCTTTCGTTCAGCTCGTCCTTGACGGCCGCCCGCGCGGCATCGTCGGCTTCCAGGGCGTTGATGGTGATCACGCCGCCGAGGTAGCCCGTGGTTACGAAGGATTCGGGAAACTGATCCGAGGAGCGCGCATCCTCGATAAAGTCGAGGAGCAGGCCGCGTTCGCGATCTGCCCAGCCGGTGATGAGCGGAAGATTCAGCTGCTTGAGCGTGTAGAACAGGCGCTTCTTGGCGCGCTCCAGGACGAGCCAACGACGCTGGTTCTCCTCCCGGGACTGGTCCGGGATAGTGCGATTGAACTGGCAGGCTTCGCAGAAATCGCTGGGAGAATCCGCGCGTCGCAGCCAGTTGCACACGCCGAACTCCTCGCCGTTGCTGCAGTAGCGATAGGCGTTTCCAAGTATGTCGTGGTAAACGCCATCGCCCCAGTCCGCCAGCGTAACCATGTCGCCGCGCTCGGGGTCGTAGCCCAGGGCGGAACCACAGTTAACGCAGAACACATTCTCGAAGAACACCGGGTTCCCGCAGTCACAGGAGAACCGTCTCATCCCTTTTTGCTAAGAAACCAGGTGTCGGCGATGGCCTCGTGCATATCGTTAATCAGAACCTGCAACTCATCGATGAACACGTGCAGCTCTGGCTGGGTGAACTGCTCGGCCTCAAAGTCGCGGAGCTTGCGCCGGATTCGATCGATAGTGCGCAGCGCGTCCCGCGAGTTCTCTACGTCGCTGAGCTCCTTGCGAATCTCCCGGATGCAGAAACGCACGGAGCGAGGAAAACTCGGCTCCATGAACACGAAATCCACGGCGGCGTTTTTCTCGACCTGCGGCTCGATCAGGCGACGATAGGCACCCAGCGCGGACAGGGATTTGAGCAGCGTGCCCCAGAGCAGATGCTCTATACCCTGCTGCGCGACACCCTCCCGCGAGAGAATGTCAGATGCGCCCACGTCGACGATACGCGTGGTCATGTCCGCGCGCTCGAGGAGCTGGCCCAGCTTGATGAAGCGGTAGCTGTGATCACGGCACAGCGTACTGCGCAGCACGCCGTTGATTACCTGGGTGCGCTGCACAACCTGTTCAAGGTAGGCCTGGCGAGTGCGCCGCGCCACGGACTTCTCCGAGGCTTCGGAGCTGTAGAGATAGAGTTCGTTGACAAGCTCCCAAACTTCGTCGGGCAGGACATCCCGCGTCGTGCGCACGTTCTCTCGAGCCGCCCTAATGGCGTAAGGAATGCTGCACTCGGCTTTCGCGTCGCCGATGAGCAGACGCATCACGTTCAGCTCGTTGCGCACATTGAAAAACTCGTCGAAGACCGGGTCCGCGTCGAGAATGCGCACAAGAATCTCCCAGCCGGGCTCCGTGCCCCGGGGGATGTCCATGATCAGGTGGTTGTAGGCCGCTACCAGGCGCGCCGTATCCTCAGCGCGCTCGACGTAGCGCGCCATCCAGTAAACGCGCTCGGCGACGCGGGAGAGCATGCTCACAGGCGACCCTCCACGATCCAGGTGTCCTTGCTGCCCCCACCCTGGGACGAGTTCACTACCAGGGACCCCTCAACCATCGCCACCCGCGTCAGCCCCCCGGGCGTTACCCAGGTGTCACGGCTTTGCAGGATGAAAGGGCGCAGGTCCAGATGTCGCGGCTGGATGTCGTTGCCGATGTAGGTCGGCGCTGTCGATAGCGCCAGCGTCGGCTGGGCGATGTAGTTGCGCGGATTTTTCTCGATCAGCCGGGCGAATTTGCGGTGCGTGGCTTTGTCGGCATGGGGGCCGACCATGATGCCGTAGCCGCCCGACTCGTTCGCAGGTTTTACAACGAGATCGGCGATGTTCTCCAGAACGTACTCGCGATCCTTCTCACGCATACACAGATAGGTGGGTACGCTGCGGATCAGCGGTTTCTCGTTCAGGTAGTAGCGGATCATGTCCGGGACGAAGGCATAGACCACCTTGTCGTCCGCGACCCCCGCTCCCGGCGCATTGGCGATGGCGACATTGCCCGCATGCCAGGCGCGCATCAGCCCCGCAACGCCGAGCACCGAATCCTCGCGAAACACCTCTGGATCCATGAAGTCTTCGTCGATGCGGCGGTAGATCACGTCGATCCGCACCGGACCGTCGACGGTGCGCATATAGACACAGTCATCGTCGTCGACAAAGAGGTCAGCGCCTTCCACCAGTTCCGCGCCCATGCCCTGGGCCAGGAACGCGTGCTCGAAGTAGGCCGAGTTATAGATGCCCGGCGTGAGAACCACGATGACCGGACGCTTGCGATCCCGGGGCGACAGCGCGGCCAGGGTACGGTAGAGCTGCGAGGGGTAATCGTCGACGGGGAGAATCGAGTAGTTCTCGAAGATCTCCGGCAGCACGCGCTTGGTGATCTCGCGGTTTTCCACCATGTAGGAAACGCCGGAGGGTACGCGCAGATTGTCTTCGAGAACGTAAAACTGTCCGTCGCTGTTGCGGATAAGGTCCGAGCCACAAACGTGAGCCCAGACGCCGAAGCGTGGTGACGCGCCCACGCAGGGTTCCTTGAAGTTGCTCGACTCCAGCACCGTCTCGGCGGGAACCACGCCGTCGGCGAAGATCTTTTGGCGGTTATAGACGTCGTTGATAAAGTGATTCAGGGCGCGGCTGCGCTGCTCGAGGCCGCGGCGCACCTTGGCCCATTCGCGACCCGTGATCACCCGGGGAATCAGATCAAACGGCCAGGCCCGGTCGATGTTCCCGGCCTCGCTGTAGACAGTGAATGAAATTCCCATTTCGCGGATGGCGAGATCGGCCGCGGCACGCCGGGCCTCAACGTCGCCATCGGCCAACTCGCTCAGCAGTTTGACGGCGGGCCGTGCCACTTGCCGGGGCGAGCCCTTTGGCGTGATCAACTCGTCGTAGCTTTTGCCGCTGCTGTAGCGTTTCCAGGGTGATTTCATGGCCCAATCCCTTGGTTAAGCGCTGGATCGCGCGGCGCTGGATAAACAGCGGCATTCTAGCAAGTCAACCCGCCAAAGCTATGCCATACATGACTTCCCCAGACTGCGGATACTGGACGGCGACCGCGATCTGGCCAAGAATCGTGGCCACAAGAACACACGCCGCCACGACCGCATCGGGACTTACCTCCCGTTGCCAGCACCGTCGTCGCGGCGCATTCACAGCTGGGAACAACACATGAAAAAAACCCACTACCGCGCCTGCCACCTCTGCGAAGCGATTTGTGGCCTCGTCATCGAAACCCGAGGCGACGATATCTTATCCATCAAGGGTGATCCCGAGGATCCCCTCAGCCGCGGACATATCTGCCCCAAGGCGATCGCGCTGCGCGACATTCACGAAGATCCCGATCGGCTGCGCTACCCGGTGAGGCGCGTGACGCTACGCGACGGCAGTCACGACTGGGAGCAGATCGGCTGGGATGAGGCCCTGGACATCACGGCGCGGGAACTGCTGCGTACGCGCAGCGAGCACGGGGTCGACTCCATTGGTGTCTACTTCGGCAATCCCTCGGTGCACAACTACGGCATGCTTACGCACCAGAATCACCTGTTCCGCTGGCTGCGAACCCGCAATCGCTTCTCCGCCACGTCCGTGGACCAGCTGCCCCACCACCTTGTTTCCCTGTGGCTGTTCGGGCACAAGTCTCTGTTCCCCATCCCCGACATCGACCGCAGCGAGTATTTCCTTATGCTCGGCGCGAACCCCATCGCCAGCAACGGCAGCATCTGGACCGTGCCGGATGTCAAAAAGCGCATACGCGATATGCAGGCTCGGGGCGGCCGCCTGGTTGTGGTCGATCCGCGGCACTCGGAGACGTCCGCCGTGGCCGATGAACACCTTTCGATTGTTCCCGGAAGCGACGCGCTGTTCCTCGCCGCTATCGCCCACACCCTTTTTTCCGAGGGCCTGGCCGATGCGGGGCATCTGCAGTCCTTTGTAAGCGGGCTGGAGGCGGTCGCCGAAGCTCTTGAATCCTTCACGCCGGAGCTGGCGGAGCAGCACACGGGTATCAGCGCCGAGACCACACGACGTATAGCCCGGGAATTCGCCGCGGCTGGCGCCGCCATCTGCTACGGCCGCATGGGTGTTTCGACACAGCGCTTTGGTGCGCTCTGCCAGTACCTCATCCAGATTATCAATATCGCCACGGGCAATCTTGATCGTCCCGGCGGCAGCCTCTTTACCCTTCCCGCCGTGGATCAGGTACCGCGAACCGGGCCTGGCGGCTTTGCGAGACATCGCAGCCGCGTACGCGGACTTCCGGAGTTCGACCGCGAACTCCCGGCCGCGGCGCTGGCGGAGGAAATCACCACGCCGGGGGATGGCAGGATCCGCGTGCTGTTCACTGGCGCGGGCAACCCGGTGCTGTCGACGCCCAACGGCCGCGCCCTGGAAGAGGCCCTGCCGCAGCTGGACTTCATGGTTTCTCTCGATCCCTATATCAATGAGACAACCTGCCACGCGCACATCATCCTACCGCCGACATCGCCGTTGGAGCACGATCACTACGACATCGCCTTTCACATCAACGCGATCCGCAACACGGCACGCTACAACCCGCCGGTGTTCAAGCCGACAACGGACAAGCTCCACGACTGGGAAATCTTCACCGCACTGGGGAATCGAGTCGCCGAAGGACTGGGCGAGGAGCCCAAGGCCGATATGCCCCCTCACGAGCTCATGGACCTGGGCCTGCGCCACGGCCCCTATGGCGAAAGCACAGAGCACCAGCTGAGTCTTGAGAAACTCAAGGAATATCCCTCCGGCGTAGATCTCGGCCCTCTGAAACCCATGCTCCCCGGGCGCCTGCTCACGGCGGACAAGCGAATCAATTGTGCCGTGACCGAAGCTCTTGCCGATCTGCCCCGTCTGGCGGCGGAGTTCGCCGAGCCCGCAACCGGCGATACGCTGCGACTCATCGGTCGGCGTCACGTGCGTTCAAACAACTCCTGGATGCACAACTACCAGCGCCTGGTTAAGGGCCCGCAGCGCGATCATCTCCTCGTCCACCCCGAGGATCTCGAGGGTCGCGGCCTCGAGGACGGAGATCGGGTGGCACTGCGCTCCGCCAGTGGACAGGTGACGGTGACCGCGAGAGCCTCTGAGGAAGTCATGCGCGGGGTCGTGTCTCTACCGCACGGCTACGGGCACAATCGCCCGGCGACGCGACTGTCAACGGCAAGCCGCCACGCCGGTGTATCCTGTAACGACGTAACGGATGCCGCGTACCTGGACGAGTTGTCCGGTAATGCGGCGATCAATGGAGTCGTGGTCACACTCGCGGCGGCCGGCGAGGGCTGAGATCGGGCGCAGCCGCGCAGGGACTCAATCGCGCAACCGCACAAACCTCGGGAGCTAAGGAAAAACATGGAGATTTCGACGATCGTATTCTGGCTGGTGCTGCTGGGGCTGGTGATCTACGTCATCAACATCTACAACACGCTGGTCAGCCTTAAGAATCGCCACGAGAACGCCTTTGCGCAAATCGAAGTTCAGCTCAAGCGACGCTATGACCTCATCCCCAATCTCGTGGAGACGGCCCGGGCCTACATGTCTCACGAAAGGGAAACGCTCGACGCTGTGGTCACAGCTCGTAACGAGGCCGCCGCTGTTCTCAAAGCTCTCGGAGAGGGCGGCGGTGCGAACCTCGCCAGCCTCGCCTCGGCCGAAAACAACCTGCAGGGCGCCCTGGGAAAGCTCAACGTAACGATGGAAGCCTACCCGGATCTCAAGGCCTCGGAGAACATGCAGCAGCTTTCCGAGGAACTGACCAGCACGGAAAACCGGGTTGCCTTCGCGCGCCAGGGTTTCAACGACGCCATCATGGCCTTCAATACCTATCGACAGAGCTTTCCCGCCGTTGTCCTCGCCGCGACCTTCGGCCATCCCGCGGATGCCGAACTCCTGGAGTTCGACGATTCCGTGCAGATCCAGGCGGCACCCAAGGTCAGCTTCTAAACGCCGCTACCTGACGGCGCAAGGCCGTGGATTTCTTCGCGGAGCAGGATCGGGCACGGCGCAATCTGCGTCTGCTCGTCGTGCTGTTCTCCCTGGCGGTGCTGCTCCTCATTGTCCTTGTAAACGCGATTCTCAGCGCCTTCCTCTGGTTCAGCGGTGACTACAACGTTTACGCGGGCGGCGGTGGCCTGCAGGGCTACCTGCGCCAGTTTTCCTGGGACCGGTTTCTCGGCGTCGGCGCCGCCGTAGCCGCTACCGTCGGGCTCGTTTCCCTGGTTCGCTGGATACAGCTGTCTTCCGGCGGCAAGTACGTGGCCGAGGCGATGGGCGGGCGCCGCGTGCTTCCCCAGACCAGCGATCGCTTTGAAAAACGTGGTCTTAACATCGTCCAGGAAATGGCGCTGGCCGCCAACATGCCGGTCCCGGACCTCTACGTTCTGCCCAATGAACGCGGCATCAACGCGTTTGCGGCGGGCATTACCACGGCCGATGCGGTGGTCGCCGTGACCCGCGGTACGCTGCTGCAGTTATCCCGGGTTGAATTGCAGGGCGTGGTCGGCCACGAGTTCAGCCATATTCTCAACGGTGATATGCGCCTTGGAATCCGCCTCGCGGCGCTGGTCAAGGGCATCACCTTTATCGGCGACGTCGGTCACTTCCTCCTTCGCGCCGGGGCCTACGGCGTGGGCCTGGGACGGCGCCGCGACGAGCGCAACGCGGCTCTTCCCATCGTGGGACTCGCTCTTCTTATCGTTGGCTGGCTCGGAGCGCTGGCCGCCGGCTTTATCAAGGCCGCCATCAGCCGGCAGAAGGAATACCTCGCCGATGCGAGCGCAGTGCAGTTCACGCGCGATAACAGCGGGATAGCCAATGCCCTGAAGGTCATTGGCGGCTTTGTCCCCGGCTCGCTCGTGCACGCGGCCCGCGCCGGTGAGCTTGGGCACCTGTTCTTCGGCGAAGTTCGTCACAGTCTCTGGGACGGCTTTGCGACCCATCCGCCCCTGGACCAGCGCATAAGGCGTCTTGAACCGGGTTGGGACGGCCAGTTCATCAACCGCCGCGAAGTTCGCGAAGTACCGATGACACCCGGAAACATCGAGGCCGGCGTGGGTCGCGCGGCCCTGGTGGCCGCGGCAGCCGCAGCGGCGCTGGACAGCGCGGCCGAGCAGCCCCTGGAAGCCGTGACGGATGGCGAATTTGAAAACCCAGTCGATGAGGATCTGCCGCCAGCGCTGCGGGCCGCCATCCTGGAACCGCTGGGCGCGATGGCCGCCGCCCTTGGGCTGCTGATCAGCCGCAATGCGCAGCAGCAGGATGCCGCGCTGACGGCGGTGCGCGAACACGGCGCCCGAGGGGAAGTGGATGCCGTCGTGGAGCTTCTTCCTGCATTGGATGAGCTGACCCCAGGTCAGCGCTTCCCTCTCATCGCGAGAGCCATGCCTGCGCTGCGCGCCATGTCCACACCGCAGTACCGCCAGTTCAAGTCCACCCTTCTCGCCGTGGTGCGGGCAGACCGACAGACCGACCTCTTCGAGTGGTGCCTGTTCCAACTGCTGCGCCACTACCTCGATCCCGAGTACCTGAGGGTAAAGCCGAGCCGGCCGCGGTACAGCCATGTCGGCCGGGTGCGTGGTCCCCTGCGCCTGGTCCTCTCCGTGCTCGCTCACCAGGGGGATGGTGACAGTGAGCAGGCGTTCGCTCTCGCCGTGCAGGAACTGAAGCTTGAGCAGCTCTCGCTGCTGCCCCTCGCGGAATGCAGCGTGGCTGAATTCAGCCGCGCGGTCACGACCCTCGCGGATTGCTTCCCCCTGATCAAGCCGCGCATTCTCAAGGCCATGGCCCTCGCCGCGGGCGAGGACGGGCACATCTCGGCCGTGGAACGGGAACTGATCGTCGCTGTCGCCGCCGTCATGGATTGCCCGGTGCCCGACAGTTTCGCCCTTGAGGGCACCTGAACCCGGCGTCGGGGACCGGGAAATGCACCCGCGAGTCAATTCTGCTTTTTTGATCCCCAGGCCCGGGGACCCTTTCCAATCGAGGTGAGTCTGCTAGGGTACGGAGGTACGCCTGCGGCATGGATGCCTGTAGGTCTACGCCGAATTTCAGGGCCAGCCTGGCTGTGCTGGCATCTCTGGAAGCAGCAGCGGGATTCCCGCAAAGAGAGCTCTCGAAAAACTCCGAGCAGGCTCCACAACAGCACAGACGATCACGAGCAAGGAGGCTCACGATGTCCGACACTCGCAATGCACCCTCCCCCAATGAATCAAGAGCACCGCATCGGGGCCTGGAGCCGCCCGCTCAGGAGTTCGAGCGCGGTAACCCGATGGACGGGTCAGCCGACGTTGATGGCGCCCGCGCGCGCCTGCTGGAGCGTATCCGCATCGACCAGGGCACGAGGCGTCGGCCCCGCGCACCGGATCCCGCGACCGCCGAACGGGCAGGCCACGCCCGGCGCAGCGTCGCCGGTACGGGCCAACGCCGGGATCTGCAGCGCCGCGACGGATGCCCGGAGATCCCGGCGGCGACGGAGCCGCTGGAGGAAAAGGCCGGCTATCTGCCGCTGTCGCGTACCACTGATCGCGTACTGCACATCCTGCTCGAAGGAGACCTGTCTCGGCTGCGGGCGGAAAGCGTGGCCGAAAGCCTGGGAATCAGCTGCACAACGCTGCGCCGACGGCTTCGAAACGATCACACCAACTACCAGTTCCTGCTGGATCGGGCGCGGCAATATCGCTGCGAGGCCAGCCTTCGCGAACGCTGGCTGCCAGGGAAATGCCTCGCTGATGAGCTCGGCTATCTGGAGGTCAACAGTTTCTACCGTGCCTTCCGCCGCTGGACGGGTCAGAGCTACAGCGCCTACAAGCTGGAGCTTGAGGCGGATCCCCGGCGCTGACGAGACTCAGCTGAAGGGGTCGTGAAGGATGATCGTCTCGACCCGGTCCGGGCCCGTGGAAATGATATCTATGGGTGCCCCGACAACGGTCTCGATGGTCGAGATGTAGTCCCGTGCCGCCGGCGGCAGGTCGTCGAGGGACCGCGCGCCAAGCGTCGACTCGGTCCATCCCGGGACGGTCTCGTAGATGGGAACGAGGCCGTCGTAGTCATCGGAATCCATGGGGTTGGGTACGGCCTCGCCCTGGGCGTCCTCATAGCCCACGCAGAGCTGTATGGACTCGAGGCCGTCGAGCACATCCAGCTTGGTGAGACACAGACCGCTGACGGAATTGATGTTCACTGCGCTGCGCAGCGCCACGGCGTCAAACCAGCCGCAGCGCCGGGCGCGGCCGGTCGTGGCGCCGAACTCGTGCCCTCGCCGCGCCAGGTGTTCGCCGGTGGCATCAAAAAGCTCGGTCGGAAACGGTCCCGAGCCGACCCGTGTTGTATACGCCTTGGTAATGCCCAGAACGTAGTCGAGGTAGAGCGGACCGAATCCCGAGCCGGTTGCCGTACCTCCGGCCGTGGTGTTTGAACTGGTCACAAATGGGTAGGTCCCGTGATCGATATCGAGCAGGGATCCCTGGGCACCCTCGAAAAGGATGCTTCGGGATTCGGAGCGAAGCTCGTGCAAAAGGTTCGTCACGTCAGCCATCATGGGAAGAAGCTGCTCGCCCAGGGCCAACGTTTCCTCGAGCGTCGCATCGATGTCCGGCGCCTGTGCATGATAGAAATGCTGCAGCTGGAACGCGTGAAACTCCATGACCTCCCGCAGCTTGCGCTCAAAACGGGTGGGATCCTTCAGGTCCCCGAGACGCAGGCCGCGGCGGGCGACCTTGTCTTCGTAAGCGGGTCCTATGCCCCGACCCGTGGTACCGATCTTCGCATCGCCGCGGCGTGACTCCCGGGCCTGATCCAGCGCCACGTGGTAAGGAAGGATCAGCGGACAGGCCGGAGAAATTCGCAGGCGCTCGCGCACGGGCACGCCGCGTTCCTCCAGCTCATGGATTTCCTTGAGCAGGGCATCCGGCGCCAGCACCACGCCGTTGCCGATCAGGCACTGAACGCTGTCGCGAAGGATGCCCGACGGTATGAGGTGAAGGACGGTGGTCTGACCGTCGCAAACCAGGGTGTGTCCGGCGTTGTGCCCTCCCTGGAAACGCACGACGGCATCGGCCCGGTCGGTGAGAAGATCAACGATCTTGCCCTTCCCCTCATCGCCCCACTGGGTACCGAGCACTACAACGTTGCGGCCCATCATGTCGTCTCCTTATCCGCGAGCGGACACACCTGCCATGTCCCATCAACCAGTTTCAGCGCCCTGCCACAGCGGCTATCGCGGACGCCGCCCAGGGACACGATTACCGTCTCGCCCTCGGATCTGAGTTCACGGATTGCATTCTGTAGCCCGGCATCGCCCTTGTCCGGGGCGGCGATCGCCGTGGCGATTGCGTCGGCCCCGGGAAGGAGCGTTGCCAGCACGCGCAGATCCGTGGCGAAACCCGTTGCCGGTCGCGCCCGCCCATGAACCGCGCCCACGTTGTCGTAGCGTCCGCCGCGCGCCAGCGCCTCGCCGAGTCCCGCAGCGTAGGCTGCGAATACCACACCGGTGTGGTACCGGTAGCCGCGCAGTTCCGTGAGATCCACGTACACCGCGCAGCGCTCACGCAGGCCGGCGACGAGCATGGAGACTTCTTCGATGGCGGCCCGGGCCCTCGGCACGCTGCCCAGCAGCTCCGCGGCGCGCTCAAGGACCGCAACGTCGCCCTGCAGTTCAAGAAAGGCGAGCAGCAGATCCCGGTCGGCCCCGGGGAGCGCTTCGAGAAGAGCTTCCAGATCGGGTCGAGACTTGCGCTGGACGGCGTCAAAAATTCGCGGCGCGAGGGGGTCGTTGTCCAGTCCCACCGCTTCGAGCAGCGGCCCGAAGAGTCCGCCGTGACCGAGATCGAGGGTCAGGCTATCGCAGCCTATGCCCGCCTCCTCGAACATGGAAAGCATGAGCTCGATGACCTCGAGGTCGGCCGCGGCGCTGCTATCGCCGTAGAGCTCCGCGCCGAGCTGGAGCGGCGAGCGCGAGGCCGCGAGGGAGCGGGCGCGGGTGTGCAGGGTCGAGCCAGCGTAGCAAAGTCGATTGACACCCTGGCCGCCGAGACTGTGCGCATCCATGCGCGCCACCTGCGGCGTCATGTCGGCCCGCAGGCCGAGCATGCGGCCGCTGAGCTGGTCCGGCATCTTGAAGGTCAGCAGGTCCAGGTCCTCGCCGACGCCCACAAGCAACGAGTCGGTGTACTCGATCATGGGCGGCACCACCAGGCGATAGCCCCAGCGCGCCGCGCAGTCGAGAAGGCTGCGGCGCAGCTGCTCAACGTGCGCGGCCGCGTCGGGAAGGAGTTCGTCGATACCAGCGGGAAGTTGCCAGGGACGGCGGGAATCCGGGGCGTTCACTTCAATTCACCCAATAAAGCAGTGCGATGCCTGAGATCATGCTGATGAAACCGAAGCGCCGGATACTGGCGTCGTCGAGCTGCGCTACCGATACAACCAGCGCCCGCCAGCGCGCGGGACTCAGAAACGGAAGAATCCCCTCGATCACGAACACCAGTGCCAGCGCCGCAGGAAAGATCTGCCAGAATTCCACGAGCGCGTTGATCCCCCAAGAAAAAACCGCGGAGTCCGTAAACTCCGCGGTTTGCCTAGATTAGCATAGCGCCCGGGGGCGCTGGCCTCAGCTTCCGCCGTCGCGATCCTTCAGGTAGCGAAAGAAATCGCTGTCGGGCTGCACGAGCAGCACGTCGCCAGAGCCCTGGAAGGAATCCTGGTACGCGCGCAGACTGCGCGTAAACGCATAGAACTCCGGGTCGGAGCCGAAGGCTTCGGCGTAGATACGCGTGGCCTCCGCATCGCCCTCACCGCGAATTCGCTCGGCTTCGCGATAGGCATTGGCGCGAATAACCGTGACCTCGCGGTCGGCTGCCGCCTCGATACCCTCGGCGAGCTCCTGGCCCTGGGAACGACGTTCCCGTGCCTCTTTCTCACGCGTGGCGTTCATACGACGATAGACCGACTCGGATACCTCCGGCGGCAGATCGATCTGCTTGACCCGCACATCGACGACTTCCACTCCCAGCTCGGTGCGCGCTACTTCGTCCAACTGGCGCGTAATGTTCATCATGAGCTGATCGCGCTCACCGGAGACCACTTCCTGGATGGTGCGTACGGCGACCTGGTTGCGCAAACCATCGTTGACGCGCTGCGACAGGAGAATCGCAGCCCTCGACTCTTCACCGGCGGTAGCCGTGTAAAAGATGGCCGTATCCGCGATCCGGTACTTCGCATAGGAGTCAATGATCAGCGCCTTCTGCTCCTGCGTGAAGAAGCGCTCCGGCTGTGAATCGAGCGTCAGCACCCGGCCGTCGAACTTGCGAACGTTGTTCACGAAGGGAATCTTAACGTGCAGGCCCGGCTTCAGGTCCGGGTTCACTACCTCTCCGAAGCGCAGCAGCACGCCGCGTTCCGTTTCCTTGACGACGTATAGGGCGTTGCTGGCAACAAAGAGCACCAGTACGGCGAGCAACGTAAAGGTCATGGTGCGTCCAGACATCTTATCGACCTCCTCTGCGGGATTGCTGAGCCGCCGCGTCACGACGCAGCTGCTCGGTTACCAGGTCGGTCAGCTCGCGAATGTTACTGGAGTTTACCTCCAGGCCTCCGCCCCGGCGCATGGGCTGGCCCGTTCCCGAGCCGAGCTTGTCGAGGGGCAGATACATCACGTTGTTGCCGCCTTCGAGATCGACCATGACCTTGCTGGTATTGCTCAGAACGTTCTGCACCGCATCCAGGTATAGCCGCTCGCGGGTAACTTCGGGTGCCTTGCGGTACTCCGTGAGCAGATTATTGAAGCGATCCGCCTCACCCTCCGCGTTGGCGATCACCTCTTCGCGATAGGCGTTGGCCTCCTCGATCTGACGCTGCGCCTGACCGCGAGCCTCGGGGACGATACCATTGGCGTAGGACTGGGCTTCGTTCTTGACGCGCTCTTCGTCCTCCCGCGCCTTGATCACATCGTCGAAGGCCGCCTGCACCTGCGTCGGCGGCTTTGAGTCGTCGACGTTCACCGTCGACAGTCGTATGCCCGTGGTGTAGTTGGTCAGATAATCCTGCAGACGCGCCTGCACCTCCTGGGCGATCTGCGCGCGCCCTTCCGTGAGCACGAGATCCATGATCATGCCCCCCACGACGTGGCGCAGAGCGCTCTGAGCCGCATGCTGGAGCGAATTCTCGGGTTGCCTCACCTGCAGCACGAAGTCTTTTACGTCATCGATTACGTACTGCACGGACATGCGCACTTCGACGATGTTTTCGTCCTGCGTGAGCATGATCTCGCGGAAGCTCGCCGATCGCACCCGCGTTGTATTCACGCGAATGACTTCGTCGATGAGTGGCGGGTTCCACTGCAGGCCCGGCCGCGCGGTAGCGTGATACTTGCCGAAGCGCAGAACCACGGCGCGCTCCTGCTCGTCGATCTGATAAAAGCCCATCAGACCCCAGACGAGCGCGGCAGCGCCCAGCACCAGAAGCAGCAGTGATGCCGAGGCACCTCCCGTTCCACCGCCACCGGAGCGCCCGAACATGCCGCCAAAGCGCTGCTGCAGCTTTTTCAGGGCTTCGTCCAGGTCCGGCGGACCCTGGTTGCCACCGCCCCAGGGATCGCGGGAGTTGTTACCTCCACCCGGCTCGTTCCAGGCCATTCTTTTTCTCCAGCATGAAAAGGCGCGACATTCTAGCAAAATCAAAGCGCAGCACGGCGGAAACACGACGAGCCGCCCTCGCTCTGCGCTGGTTCAGGACTGGGCGCGCGCCTGAAGTCGTTCCCAGTCTCCGCGAGGCAGGCGAATCTCCAGACGAGCCGTGCCGTCATCCAGGAAACTCTCGTTCTGCACTGCGCCCTGCGCGTAGAGCGAGGCCCGCAGTCGAGCCTCGCCGGGGCCGAGTTCTACCTCGCGAGTCTCCAGCCCACCACCCAGCGTTTCTGCAAGGGCTTCGAGAAGGTGCTCCGTGCCATAACCATGCTCGGCGCTCAACCAGACCCGACGCGGCGCGCCTAGCTCGTCCCGCTCGATGCGCGGCTCCGTCTCAAGTAGATCGATCTTGTTGTAGACCTCGAGCACGGGCCGCTCCATGGCTCCGATCTCTCCCAGAACAGCCTCGACCTCGCGGCGCTGATCATCCCGGTCCTCGCTGGCCGCGTCGATAACGTGGAGCAGAAGGTCGGCCTCCCGGGTCTCTTCCAGCGTGGCTTTGAAGGACTCCACGAGACCGTGCGGCAACCGGGCGATGAAACCCACCGTATCGGCGAGAATGGCGCCGCCCAGGGAGGGCAGGTCGAGACGGCGCAGAGTTGGGTCCAGCGTTGCGAACAGCTGATCGGCCGCATGCACCCCGGCCGCCGTCAGCTGATTGAACAGCGTGGATTTTCCGGCATTGGTGTAGCCGACGAGCGCGATTGTGGGCATCTCGGCTCGCTGCCGGCTGCGCCGCCCCTGTCCGCGCTGGCGCCGCACCCGCTCGAGCCGGGCGCGAATGGATTTGATGCGCGCGCGCAGCAGACGCCGGTCTGTCTCGAGCTGGGTTTCTCCGGGTCCGCGCAAACCGATGCCGCCCTTCTGTCGCTCGAGGTGAGTCCAGCCTCGGACCAGGCGTGTGGACATGTGCTCCAACTGGGCAAGCTCTACCTGCAGCTTTCCCTCGTGCGTGCGCGCTCGCTGGGCAAAAATATCCAGAATCAGGCCGGTACGATCCAGCACCCGGGCGCTGAGCTCCTTTTCGAGGTTGCGCTCCTGGCTGGGACTCAGGCTGTGATTGAAAACAACCAGCGAGGCATCTTCCTCGCGGAGATGCTGCGCTATCTCGCCCAGTTTTCCGCTGCCGACGAAACTGCGCGCCTGGGGTGCGTTGCGATGGCCGCTGACCATCGCCACGGGATCACCGCCGGCCGAAACCACCAGGTCCTCAAACTCGCGCGGCTCGATACCGGCCGCATCCGAATCAAGGCGCAGGCTGACCAGCACCGCGCGCTCGGCACCGTCGGTAGATTCCCGGTGTGCGCTATTTGTATCCGCGGAACCCGGACGTTCAAAAAACATGGGAAATTCCAGACGCGCGAGGGCACACGCCGGCCAGGGACCGGCGGCTGCACTCATCGCACAGCGAAAATCGCTCGAAGCTAGCTGTCACCGTCTTCCGAAGGTGGGTTCTGCATGGGCATGCGCACCACGCGGCTCGGAACCACCGTGGAAATCGCGTGCTTGTACACCATCTGACTGACGGTGTTCTTGAGCAGAACCACGAACTGATCAAAGGACTCGATCTGTCCCTGCAGCTTGATGCCGTTTACGAGGTAGATCGAGACAGGAACTCGCTCCTTGCGGAGCAGATTGAGGTAAGGGTCTTGTAGCGTGTGCCCCTTCGACATGACGCATCTCCTTAAGCCGCTTTGGCTATACCGGGGCCCAATCCGGGCCTAAAAAAACCGAAAAATTCGCCATCGCTGGATGACGCCCCCCGATTTGTGTTTCCGACGACATCCCGGGCCCTGCCAGCGGGCGAGAGCAAGGGAAAGCCGCGCTTTGTGATCAACCCACAGTCCGTCTCTACCGTCCCGCAGCTGGCCGCGAAGACCGCTGGCCGTGCGCTGGGAGCGAGGTCACACTCAGGTTCACACAAAGACTCTTACAGAAACACGCGCAAAAACCCACAAGGGTCATCGAGTGAAACGTCGGAGTCGTGGCGAAACGGGTACGAATGAGGCCGCGAGGACGACAACAGCAGCCTATGGCTCATTCCTACTCGTACGTACTCGTACGCACTCATACGTACCAATGGTACAGCGCACGTTACAGCCCGCGCTGTCACCAAAGGTTACTACATAGCGTCTGTCCGAAGATAGTTCAAGACCAGATCAGACGGATTCCCACGCTTACCGATCGGTACGTCGCCGTCGATGCCCGGCGCGTCCTGGCTGAGCACCGCCGAGCCCCCGGGGTCGGTCAGAATCCAGCTCAGATCGGGCCACTTCCGCAGCCATGTGAACTGTCGCTTGGCGAGCTGGCGCGTGGCGGCCAGGGCCTTTGTCCGGGCCGTGGCCAGATCGTACTCACCGTCGAGATGAGCCCAGAGCTGACGGTAGCCCACGCTTCGCAGAGCAGGGAGTTTCGCGTGCAGGCCCGGTCTACGGTGGAGGGTACGCACTTCCTCCAGAAAGCCGCCTTCGAGCATCCGGTCCAGCCGCAGCGCGATGCGCTCGTGGAGCACCGCGCGCGCCGCCGGAGCCAGGGCGACGCAGTGGGCCCGCCAGGGTGGCGTGGGCGTCCGCTCATGGAGCTGGCTGAGGGTTTGATCACTGAGGAGACACACCTCCAGTGCACGCAGCAGGCGCTGGCTGTGACGGGGGTGAATACGCGCCGCGGACTCCGGATCCAGACGTCGCAGCTCGTCGTGCAGCGCCGGCCAGCCTTCCGTCGATGCGCGCGCCTCGAGCGCGGCTCGCAACTTCGGGTCCGCAGCCGGCATGGGGGCCAGGCCCTGCAGGAGGGCCCGGAAGTACAGCATGGTCCCGCCGACCAATATGGGAAGTCGATTGCGCGCGCGAACGTCTCCGATTATCCGCCTGGCGTCGCCGACAAAACGCGCCGCCGAGTAGGTCTCCTCGGGGTCGCAGATATCGATGAGGTGATGGGGGTAGGACGGCTTCGCACTGCCGATATCCAGGCCGCGGTAGACCAACGCCGAGTCCACGCTGATCAGCTCGCCGTCGAGGGTCTCGGCCAGGGCGATCGCGAGTTCCGTCTTTCCTGACGCCGTCGGCCCCATGATGCACAGCAGTGGTTCAGACAAAGGCCGGCCCGGGCTAGCGTCCACGCAGAAACAGCTTATCCAGCTCCGCGAGGCTCAGGGATGTCCAGGTAGGCCGCCCGTGGTTGCACTGTCCCGCTCTCTCGGTGACTTCCATATCGCGCAGCAGAGCGTTCATCTCCGGAACGGTGAGCCGACGATTGGCGCGTACCGATCCGTGGCAGGCCATGGTGCTGAGCAATTGGTCCTCGTGCTGCGTGAGGCGCGACGAGGTGCCGTACTCCACAAGATCGGCGATCACATCGCGGACCAGCTGCTCGACGTCCGCGCCGTGAAGGGAGACAGGTATTTCGCGGATCATGATGCGCTCGTCACCCACGATATCCACACGCAGGCCGAGGCTGGCAAACAGCTCGCTGTGCTGTTCGACGAGTTCCGCCTCGCGGCGGCTGACTGCCAGGCTTTGCGGTACCAGGAGCGGTTGACTGCGTATGCCGTCGGCGTCGCGGGCCCGCTTCAGCCGTTCATAGGTGATGCGTTCGTGAGCCGCATGCATGTCTACGAGCACCAGGCCATCGCGATTCTGCGCCAGGATGTAAACGCCGTGAAGCTGCGCCACGGCGTAGCCCAGGGGTGGGATATCGCTCTCTCCGGGATCGGCTGATTCCTCGGGGCCACGGGCGTACAGGCGCTGGTAGCTTTGGAGCTGGGCCGATGAAGGCGCACTCGCCGCGGCGCGATTCCCGACCGGCGCTCCGGGCGCCGCGCCCTCACCGAACTCCGATCCCGCGCCCTCCGCGACGCCGGCGAGCCCCATTTCGCGCTGATGAATCAGCTCGCCGGTGAGCAGGTCGAGGCGCCCCGCGGGAGACGATAGCGGCGAAGGCGCGTCGTAGGCCACGGTCGCGGACTCCTCTGGGCGGATGTCCGCGAGCGCCTTGTGCAGCGTGCTGAACAGAAAACTGTGCACGCTGCGGCCGTCGCGAAAACGGACTTCGTGTTTGGTCGGATGTACGTTGACATCGACCTCGCTGGGGTCGAGTTCGAGGTACAGCACATAGGCGG
Organism: Pseudomonadota bacterium; assembly: GCA_039818725.1. Lineage (GTDB taxonomy): Bacteria > Pseudomonadota > Gammaproteobacteria > Pseudomonadales > Halieaceae > Congregibacter. The sequence continues at coordinate 80,733 of JBCBTK010000008.1, read as the reverse complement.
GATGGCGACCGTGATATAGCACGTCGCTGAAGGCCTGGCGCACCGCGTGGGCCGCCAGTTTGTCGCGGATGTAGCGGCCGTTCACAAAGAAGTGCTGAAGATCGGCCTGGCTGCGGGAGAAAGTGGGTTGAGCCACCCAGCCGAAGAGTCGCAGGCCACCGGCTTCGCGTTCGATCTCCACCGCGTGCTCGACGAAGCCCGACCCACAGAGCAGGGCCACACGCCTGAGCCGGTCCTGGGCATCGTCGCAGCGTCGCAATTCGTGCAGCTGGCGACCGTTGTGGCGGAGGCTGAATCCAACGTCGAAGCGCGACAGCGCGATTCGCTTGACCACATCCTCGAGGTGACCGAACTCCGTGCGCTCGGCGCGCAGGAACTTGCGCCGCGCCGGCGTATTGAAAAACAGGTCACGCACTTCCACGGTCGTTCCCCGGGGGTGGGCGGCGGGAGACACGGCCACCTGCATGTCGCGGCCCGAGGTGCTGGCGCGGTGGCCGCGGCTGTCGGCCCCGATGGCGCTGGTGAGGTTCAGATGCGATACGGAGCTGACGCTGGCCAGCGCCTCGCCGCGAAAGCCGAAGCTGGCGACACCCTCAAGGTCTTCGAGAGACGCGATCTTGCTCGTGGCATGGCGATCCAGCGCCAGCTCCAGGTCGTCCTGGGCAATGCCGCGACCGTCGTCGCGCACGCGTATCAGGCGCGTTCCGGCGGCTTCCACCTCGATGTCCACCCACGAGGCCCCGGCATCGAGACTGTTCTCCAGGAGCTCCTTGACCACCGATGCAGGACGCTCGACCACTTCTCCGGCGGCGATCTGGTTGGCGAGGCGCGGCGACAGGCGCTGGATCGATGGCACGACGGTCTCGGGCTCAGCTCGCGGGAATGCGCAGCGTCTGGCCGATCATGATGCGGTTGCTGCTCAGATCGTTGAAGCGCTTTATGGAGCCGACGCTGGTTTTGAAGCGCGCGGCGATGCCCGAGAGCGTGTCGCCACTGACGATAACGTACTCGCGAAGACCCTGGTCACGCTGATAGGCCAGGAGCGTGCCGGTGGGGGGACGCTCCTGGAACCATTGCACAATACCGCTGTGAATCGCCCGGGCCATTTTCCGGCGATAGGCGGGTGTAGCCAGCTTCTTAGCCTCCTCGGGGTTGGAGATAAAACCGGTCTCGACGAGGATAGAAGGCAGATCCGGAGATTTGAGCACCACAAACGCAGCCTGCTCCACCTGACGCTTGTGCAGTCTTGCAATCGCGCCCATCTCGCCGAGCACGCTCGCTCCTACGTTGAGGCTGCTGTCGAGCGTGGCGGTCATGGAAAGATCAGCCAGGGTCATGGCCAGCGTGTCTTCCTTATCGCCGAGCGTAACGCCACCGAGAAGGTCGGCGGCGTTCTCGCGCTGCGCCAGATAGCTTGCCGTTGTGCTGGTAGCGCCGCGGGTAGACAGGGCGTAGACGGAGGCACCGCGGGCGCGCTTGTCGCGAAAAGCGTCGGCGTGGATCGATACGAACATGTCCGCATTGCGTTTGCGGGCAAGGTCGCGGCGCCCCTTGAGGCTGACGTAGTAGTCCCCGCTGCGTATCAGCGTGGGCGCAAACCCGGGTTCCGACTGGAACAGACGGTGCAGCTCGCGGGCGATCTCAAGCACCACGGTCTTCTCACGAAGGCGGCCCGGCCCTAGCGCGCCGGGGTCTTCGCCCCCGTGCCCCGCGTCGATGGCGATGATGATGTCGCGTCGATTGTCGCTGGACGCACTTTTGCGAACGACCGGCGCCGATACTTCACCATCGAGATCGTAGAGGTCGATCACCAGCCTGTCCGCGGCGCGTTCCGTGGCCTTCAGGGCGAAGCTCCGCGGCCGCACGCGCTTGCGCAGATCCAGCACCAGACGCAGATCGTCGCCGCCGCGAATGCCGCTGCGGATACCGCTGATCGGCGTGTTGTCCAGCGGCACGGCGTCCGTAGAGGCGAGCAGCTTCGAATCGGCGACATCAATGACCAGACGTCGGGGGTTGTCGAGTTCGATGAGCTGGTGTGCGGCGGGACCGCTCATGTCGAGTACGAGGCGCGTATGATCTGGCGCCCGCCAGATGCGCAGATCCCGCACCTGGGCTGCCTCGGTTTTGGAAACCGGAAAAAAAACAAAAACGAATAGAGACGTGAACAGGACTGCGCTGATTGCGCGGACAGCAGAGCCGACGAACCCGCCCCGGGGCGACGTCAAGGCGATCGTGCTCATGCAGGCCCCAAAGCGGCCGCACAGAGGCATACGGCGTGTCCCATGCCAGCTTTCGTCAATCATTATCCGGACAGGGCCCGCTCTTCAGCGAGCGCTGCCACGCTGGCCGCACCTCGCTCGCTGCATGCCCTCACGTCGAGGCGTCGGCCCATTCCCTCAGCGGCTAGTCTAATCTCAAGGTCCGGAGCGGGCAAAAAGCCCTCTCCGCGCTCGGGCCACTCGATAAAAACCAGCGCCTCGCCGGCGAAGTAATCCCGGATGCCCATGAACTCCAGTTCCTCGGGTGCTCCGAGGCGATAAAGGTCGAAATGATAGAGCGGCACGGTCAAAGCCTCGTAGGGCTCGACCAGGGTGTAGGTCGGACTTTTCACGGCCTGCGTATGGCCGAGGCCCCGCGCCACGCCGCGCACGAGCGTCGTTTTTCCGGCTCCCAGTTCTCCGCGCAGGAAAACGGACATGCCGGGACCAAGACACCCGGCCAGCCGCCGCCCGAAGCTGACGAGGGCGTCTTCGTCCTGCGCAAAGAACGCAGCCCGGTTCACGGCAGCAGAGCCGCGAGCGCGGGAAGGAGGTCCGTCGCCAGCAACGGGGCGAGCCCATGGTGCTCAGCGGCGTGATCCGCGGCGCTGCTGTGCAGCAGCGTACCGAGTCGGGCGGCGGCCTGGGGCCCAAGGCGCATCGCCAGGAGCGCACCGATGACGCCGCTGAGCACATCGCCCATGCCCCCGCTCGCCATACCGGGATTGCCGGCGGCGCACAGCGCTCCCTGTCCCCCGGCATAAACGAGACTGCCCTGGCCCTTGAGCACGACAGCCGCGTTGTAGCGCTCGGCAAGCGTCCGCACTGCGCTGAAGCGGTCGGCCTGCACCTCGGCGACGGTAATCCCGAGAAGGCGCGCGGCTTCACCGGGATGGGGCGTAAGCACCGAACCCTCGGGCAGATGCGCGTCTTGCGCCTTCGCCAGCAAATTCAGTGCGTCCGCATCCAACAGAAGCGGCTGCGAGCTGGTCAGGCACAGGTGCAGGAGCTGCTCCCCCCAGGGTTCCTCGCCGAGGCCGGGACCCACCACGATCGCCGTTGGCCAGGCCAGCAGTGGCTCGAGATCGCCGCGTGATGAGACCTCCGACACCATGCATTCGGGTCGCCTCGCTAACAGCGGCGCGACATGTTCGGCGCGCGTAGCGACCCGAGCCAGACCCACGCCGCAGCGCAGCGCCGCTTCCGCCGCCAGCAGGATGGCACCACCCATGCCGCGGTCCCCTCCGACCAGCAGGCAGCGGCCGAAGTCTCCCTTGTGCGCCGCGGCGTACCGCGGCGGGAGAGCCTGGCGTTCTTCATCCAACGTCAGTCGGTCCCAGGCGGGTCCCAGGTCGGCGAAGGCGGCGTCGGGCACGTCGAGCCCGGCGACGCTCACAGCTCCGGCATGCACCGCTCCGGCGCCGGTGTAGAGGCCGCGTTTGGCTGTGATAAAGCTCACGGTCGCCGTCGCTCGCACGGCGTCGTCGATAACGGATCCGCGGTCGGCGTCCACGCCCGTCGGAACATCGAGGGCAAATATCGGACTCTTCAGGGCATTGAGGTCGGCTACGGCCGCGGCATACTCCTCGCGCAGGGCGCCGGACGTGCCGGTCCCGAGCATGGCGTCGACCAGAACCCCGCGGTCTTCGAGAACGCCCGGCGCATAGCTATGGGGCTCGAGGCCCGCTCCCCGGGCGCGCTCCTCGGCGCGCCGCGCATCGGCACTGCGCGCGCCACCGCCCAGGGCGAAGAGCTTGACCGGAATACCCCGGCCGTGGGCTAGAACGGCCAGCAGCAGGCCGTCACCGCCGTTGTTCCCGGGCCCGTAGAGAATCTGCAAGCATTCGGGTTGTCCGAATTCCTGAAGCAGTCGCTCGAAGGCGGCCCGGGCGGCGCGCGCCATGAGCTGCGCGCCGGGTATCCCGTGGACTTCTATCGCGCAGCCGTCCACGGCGCGACTCTGTTCGGCGGTGTACAGACGCGCCGACATCAGCAGCAGCCCAGGCTCTGGCAGAATGAGGACTTCGGATCACACATGCCGCGCAATTATACGGACCCTTCCCGCGATGCACTCGTCGCCCCGCGTTTCCGGCCCCGCCCCTGACGAGGCCGTCACCGACAACATTCGCGCCTGGGCGAAGGAACTCGGCTTCGCCCAGCTTGGCATCAGTGACATCGATCTCAGTGAGCATGAACCCTATCTCCAGCGCTGGCTGGCGGCGGGTCATCACGGCGGCATGGAGTGGATGGCCGCACACGGCAATAAGCGCTCGCGACCGGATGAACTGGTCCCGGGAACGCTCCGCGTACTTTCCCTACGCATGGATTACCTGCCGGCGGGCCACGATCCCGTGGCGCTGCTGGACGATCCGGAACGAGCCTACATCTCGCGCTATACCCTGGGTCGTGACTACCACAAGCTTGTGCGCGGGCGCCTGGCCAAGCTCGCCCGCCGCATCGAGGCGGAACTGGGAGGAGGCCGCTATCGGGCCTTTGTCGATAGCGCACCGGTGCTCGAAAGAGCCCTTGCCGAGCGGGCCGGGCTCGGCTGGATTGCCAAGAACACTATGCTGATCAACAGCGATGCGGGTTCCTGGTTTTTCCTCGGCGAGATCTACACAGATCTGCCCTTGAAGCCGGACCCTCCGCAGACCGGCAAACACTGCGGCAGCTGCCGGGCCTGTCTGGATGTCTGCCCCACCCAGGCGTTCGTCGGACCCTTTGAGCTCGATGCCCGGCGCTGCATTTCCTACCTCACCATCGAGCACAAGGGCTCGATCGATGAAAAGCTACGGCCGCTTATGGGCAACCGCGTGTTCGGCTGCGATGACTGCCAGCTCGTGTGCCCCTGGAACAAGTTCGCCCAGCGCAGCCCGGAGGATGACTTTCAACCGCGCCACGGTCTGGACGCGGCGGACCTCGTCGACCTGTTCCTCTGGGACGAAGAAACCTACGCCAGGAATACCGAGGGCTCGGCCCTGCGCCGCATCGGCCACGAGCGCTGGCTGCGCAACATCGCCGTGGCGCTCGGGAACGGCCCCGCAACCGGGAAAAGCATCGCCGCGCTGAACGGCCGGCGTGAACACCCGAGCGCCCTGGTCCGGGAGCACGTCGAGTGGGCGCTGGACCGGCTGCGGTCCCGGCGGGAAGGTGATCAGCCCGGCTGATCGCAGATAAGAAACTGTTCCCGGTAGTGGCGCAGCTCGGCGATGGAATCGCGGATGTCGTCGAGAGCAAGGTGCGTTGCGCGCTTATTCAGGCCATTCAGCACGTCCGGGCGCCAGCGCTGCGCGAGAATCTTCAGCGAGCTGACGTCCAGATTCCGGTAGTGGAAGAAGCGCTCCAGGGCGGGCAGATGCCGGGCCATGAAACGCCGGTCCTGGCAAATCGAGTTTCCGCACATCGGTGAAACGCCGTCGGGTACCCAGGCCGCGAGGAACTCCAGTGTGCTCTGCGCCGCTGCGTCCTCATCGACCACGCTGTCGCGGACTCGCTGCGTTAGCCCGGAGCCTCCGTGCTGCCGCGTGTTCCACTCGTCCATAGCGGCGAGCGTTTCGTCGCTCTGATGAATGGCGATTACGGGACCTTCGGCCAGCGTGTTGAGTTGACTGTCAGTGACTATGGTGGCGATCTCGATCACGCGATCGTTCTCGGGATCGAGGCCGGTCATCTCCATGTCGACCCACACGAGGTTCTGCTCGCTTATCACTCGATGCACTCTTTGTTACCCGAGGCGCGCTTTCCACGACTTACGCCCCGAGTATGGTGTTCCGGTAGCCGGGCGCCGCACCCTGTTTGAGGAGCTTAGCACGGCACCCCCGCGCGACCGGGACTCAGGCAGCGAGCTGTTCGCCCATGCGCACGGCCGAGCCGGGAGCAAGATCAGCGTTCCAACTCGCCACGCCAGGCGGAAAAAGCAGGATGACCGTCGAGCCGAGAAAGAAGCGGCCCATTTCATCGCCGCGGTTCAGGAGCACCGGTTCGGGCGCGGCGCGATGGTCCAGGCGCTCAACGCGACGCGGCCGGGGCGCCACCTGGCCGGCCCAGACCGTTTCGATCCCGGCAACGATCATGGCGCCAACGAGCACCATCGCCATGGGACCGCGCGGCGTCGCGAAGTAGCTGACGTGACGCTCATTGCGGGCAAAGAGGTCATCGATACCCGCCGCCGTTGTGCCGTTGACCGAGAACAGGTGGCCCGGCACATAGGCGCTGTTCTCGAGCTGACCGTCCAGGGGCATATGCACGCGGTGGTAGTCCCGGGGCGAAAGATAGACCGTCAGAAACTGCCCGCCACGAAACTGCGCAACGCGAGCCTCATCGTCCGCCAGGAGCGCGGCCAGACTGTAGCGCCGCCCCTTCGCCTGCAGAAGGTAATCGCCGTCGATGGCACCGCACTCACTGATAGCCCCATCGGCGGGGCAGGCAATGCCCGACACGCACAGCGGCCGCGCGCCGTATTTGAGAGGGCGGGTAAAGAACTCATTGAAACTGCCGTACGCTTCGGCGGAGGGACGCTCAGCCTCATCGAGGTCCACGCCGTAGTGCGCCACGAAGCGCCGGATCACGGCATCTTTGAGCCATAGCGGGCCGCGCGCCCGGGCCAGCTGGCCGACCAGGCGCGACAGGGCGTGCTGCGGAACGAGCCGCTGCAGGAGAAGAAAGAGCGCGCTCATGCCGCGCTCAGAGATTCTCCTCGGCGAAGGCAGCGAGCCGCGACCGCACGATGCCGTTCACGTGCATGATGCCGACGTGCTCCGCGCTTTTGCTGCGCTCCACGAGGTAGGTCAGGCCCGACGTCAGTGGTGATATGTACTTGTTGTCGATCTGCGCCAGGTTGCCGAGCACCACGATCTTCGAATCTTCACCGACCCGGCTGATCACCGACTTGAGCTGGAACTGCGTCAGCCCCTGAGCTTCGTCGATGATGATGTAGGCGTTGTTGAAGGAGCGGCCGCGCATGAAGTTGAGCGATTTGAATTGAATGTTCGCCCGCTCCTTCACGTAATCGATGCTCCCGGCGCAGGATTCGTCAGTGCCATGCAGGATCTCCAGGTTGTCGTCGAAGGCCGCCAGCCAGGGAGCCATCTTTTCCTCTTCCGTGCCAGGCAGAAAGCCGATGTCCTCGGCAATGGGCGGCGTCGAACGCGCGACGATAAGCTTGCTGTAACGGCCGTCCTCGAGGATCGCCTGGAGTCCGTAGGCAAGCGCCAGCAGGGTCTTTCCCGATCCGGCCGGGCCGGTCATTACCGTCATGTCTATGTCTTCATTGGCCAGCAGCGCCATGGCCATGGCCTGTTCCAGGTTGCGCGGCGAGAGCCCCCAGAAGCGCCGGTTCATCAAGCTGTCGCGACTGTCACAGCGCAGGTAGATGAATTCGTCGTCGAGCCGCTCCACAAAGGCGAAAAACTCGTTGTCGTCGTAGATGAACATTTTCGGGTAGGCGCCGGGAATAGCGTCGCGGGGAACGCGGTGCAGCGTCACGTTGCCTTCTCGCAGCGTGTCGACCTCTTCGATGCCGCTCCAGAAATCGCCTTCCAGCGGTTTGTAGCCCTTGGTGAGGAGATCGATGTCGTCGAGGACGCGGTCGCGGCGATAGTCTTCAACGTGGAGCAGGCCCGAACCCTTGGCCTTGATGCGCATGTTGATGTCTTTGGTGACGAGGCAGACAAACGCGCCCTCGTTCTCCGCCTGCAGCTTCAGCGCGACGTTGATGATGCGGTTGTCGTTGGCCTGGTCCGGCGTGCCGTCGAGATAGGGCACGTCGCTGTCGTCGTTGATCAGCTGATCCGGGAAAATCGCCAGCGTACCCGGGGAAGCGGCCGTTTCTGGCGCGGGTATGTCAACACCCTCCTGGATCTCCTGGGGCGACGCCTCGTCGACGATGCGGTCGATCATCTGGATCGCAATGCGCGCCTCGCGACTGACGGTCTTATCCCGCCGATCCTTGATGTGATCGAGCTCCTCGAGGACAGTCATGGGGATGACCACATGGTGCTCATTGAAGGCCGTCACCGCTGTCGGGTCGTGGAGAAGCACATTGGTGTCGAGCACGTAGATTTTTTTTGACGGTTCCACGAGCGGGGTCATGTCGTGCACGACGGGGCTGGCTTCCATAGGCTAACACTCACTCAAAGGATGGCTAAATTTGGGGGTCGGGCGCGTCCCGCTCGAAGTCCCGTTCGAAAGCGCGACAGGACTTCCAGGGAACGTTCCGTGACGCTGGAGCTGACCGAACTCACGGAAAGTGGCGCGCGCCGGGCTGTGATCGGCAGCGCGAGGATCGGGGTCGGAAGCGGGACAGGCCGGGCGGCAGTGCGACGGGGGCCGTAGCGATGCCCCGGGGGCGCGACGGGCGCGGTACAGGGCGCGGTGTATTGACAGGTTGCAGGACGCTGCGAAAGCGCCCTTGCGATGCCCGGACGTGGGAGATATCGCGTAGCCCAACCGTAGAACAAAGGACCGGATGATTATTAATGCGCTCGGGCGAGACTGTCAACGAAACTCGGTGCGGGAGCCTAAGCGGTCGGATTGGCTAGACCTCCAGGGCGCCTTTTCCTGACAGTCGCGGGCAATTCAGCTAGCATGACGGGCTCTTCCAAGAGCGCACCGCGACCTTCTGCATGCTTGATCAAAACGCCCTTGCGCAGCTGCGTGGCCTGAAAAATCAGATCGAGGCGGAAAAGGAGCGAACCGAGGGCGTGCTGCGCGGCACGAATTCACGCTACGGCTTCGCTCGATTGGATGATGGCCGCGAGGTCTTCGTTCCCCCGGACGAGATGCTAAAGGCCTTTCCCGGAGATCGGGTGCGGTTGACGCTGCAGCAAAGCAAGGAAAAAAGGCCCGTCGCGGAAATCGACGGCCTCGTAAGCAGCTCCCTGAGTGAATTCACGGGAACCTGCGTACGCAAGGGCAAAGCGATTTTCGTGCAGCCGGACCTGCCCGATCTGAAGCGCTGGCTCTTTATCCCGCCCCATGCCCGGGGAGGCGCAGCCGAGGGCGACTATCTGCGCTGTCAGCTCACACGCCATCCCATTCGCGATGGCCGGCCGCAGGTGGAGGTGCTTGAGAGGATCGGCGCCGCCGAGGAGCCCGGCATCGAAAACCTGTACACCATAGCGAAACATGGCATCCAGCGCGACTGGCCGGAGGACGCGCTTGCCCAGCTGAAACAACTTCTGGACAGCCGCAACCCCACGGAAGAGCAGAACCGCGAGGACCTGCGCGATCTGGCTTTTGTATCCATCGACGCGGCGCGCACGCAGGACATCGACGATGCGCTCTACGCTGAGGTGACGACCGAGGGCTGGCTGCTCTACGTCGCCATCGCCGATCCCACAGCCTACATAGACGCCGCTTCGGAACTGCGGAAGATCGTGCGAGAGCGGGCCAGCAGCGTCTATTTCCACGGCACGGCCGTACCTATGCTTCCCGAGCTGGTTGCCCAGCAGCGCTGCGCCCTCGCCGAGGGGGAGGACCGACCGGCGCTGGTCTGTCGCGTGCCGGTGAGCGAAGACGGCATTCTGGGCGACGCCTGCTTCGTCGAGGCCAATATTCGCTCTCGCGCCAAGCTCTCCTACTACGCCGTCGATCGCTATCTCGGCGGACACGACGACTCCCTGATCTGCCATTCAACACCCCTCGAGGCGCTCTACCAGGCCTCGCGAAGTCTGCGCGCGCGCCGCGAGGCCGAAGAGCTGGTAATGGATGAGCGCCAGGAGTACCGCTGGATGCTCGACGACCGAGGCCACATCGAAAGCATCGAGCCCTGCGAGAAGCTCATGTCGCAGCGCCTCGTCGAGGAATGCATGGTCGCAGCCAATCGCTGCGCGGCGCGCTTTCTGGCCGAGAAAGGGACCAACGGGCCCTTTGTTGTCCACGACGGGTTCCGCCGGGACCGGCTGAAGGACCGCAGCAATTTCCTGCAGCGCTATCTTCCCGGCGGCGGCGACATCGACCCGGACTCCCTGGAGGGATACCGCAGCATCATGCGGCGCGTGCAGGAGACGTCCCACGAGCTCCCGCTGCGCAGCATGCTGAATCGCCTTCTCACCCGCGCACGCCTGTCCAAAAAGCCCGGAGCGCACATGGGCATGAGTCTCGAGGCCTATACCAACTGCACGTCGCCCCTGCGCAAGTACCTCGATTTTCTCGTGCACCTACAACTCAAGGCCGCACTGCGAGGCGAAACGCCTCAGCTCTTCGACCAGAACGAACTCGATGCCCTGAGCAAGCGCCTGCAGCAGCTGCGCGACGTCAGCCAGGAAGCCGAACGCTGGCTGGCTCTGGAGTATCTGCAGCGCCTCGCGAAGACGGATCCGGGACCGTGGTCGGCACGAATCAGTCACCTCGGCCCCCAGGGCCTCACAGTCCGCCTCGATGCCAATGGCCTGGAGGGCCTTGTCGACCTGCGCCGCGAGAAAGAGAAGTTCAAGACGGACCGTCACACGGCAACGGTGAAAAGCAAGACGCGCCTGCTGCGGGTGGACGATGCGGTGCTCGTGAGCCTCGACGGTGTGGACGAGAGTTCAGCCCATGTACCCCTATTCCGTCTCGATCCGGCAAGCGGCCTCAAGCCCTCGCCCGATCAATCGAAAGCGCCGGCTGCAGCTGAATCAACCGCAGAACCCATGGAATGCGACGTAATCGAGGCGGCGTCGAGCAGCGCCGATAACAGCGCGGCAGATTAGAAGTGCGCATTCCCCGGAGTACGGGGATAGGGGATGGCATCGCGCACGTTTTCCATACCCGTCACGTAGTTGATGAGACGCTCGAAGCCGAGACCGAAACCCGAGTGCGGGACCGTGCCGTAGCGGCGCAGGTCGCGGTACCACCACAGCTCCTCGCGCAGCGTTTCATCCATGCGGGCGTCGAGGACATCTAGCCGCTCCTCGCGCTGGCTGCCACCGATGATTTCACCGATACCCGGCGCCAGCACGTCCATCGCCGCCACGGTGCGTTCATCGTCGTTGAGGCGCATGTAGAACGCCTTGATTTCCCGAGGGTAGTTCATCAGCACTACCGGACGACCCACGTGCTTCTCGCATAGGTATCGCTCGTGCTCACTCGCGAGGTCGACGCCCCATTCGACCGGGAACTCAAAGCTCTCGCCGCTGGCGCGCAGGATGTCGATGGCGTCCGAGTACTCCATGCGTTCGAAGCTGTGCTCTACCATGCTGTTCAGCCGTTCGAAGACCGTCTTGTCGATGCGCTGGTTGAAGAACGCCATGTCGTCCTCGCATTCGTTCAGCACGCGCTCAAACACGTGTTTGAGAAGCGCTTCGGCAAGATCGGCGTTGTCGGCAAGGTCGGCGAAGGCGACCTCGGGTTCGATCATCCAGAATTCGGCAAGATGCCGACTGGTATTGCTGTTCTCGGCACGGAACGTGGGACCGAAGGTATACACGCGGCTCATCGACAGGCAGTAGGATTCGACCTCCAGCTGGCCGCTCACCGTAAGGAAGGCCTCGCCGGCAAAAAAGTCCTCCGAGTAGTCGACCTCCCCGGCTGAATTCCTTGGCATGTTGGCGAAGTCCAGCGTGCTTACGCGAAACAGCTCGCCGGCGCCTTCGCAGTCGCTGCCGGTGATGATTGGCGTGTTAATCCAGTAAAAACCGTGGTCGTGAAAGAAGCTGTGGATCGCATTGGCGAGACAGTGGCGCACCCGGGTAATGGCCCCGAAAGTGTTGGTGCGCGGCCGCAGATGGGCCTGAGTGCGCAGGTACTCGAAGCTGTGCCGCTTCTTGGCAATGGGATAGCTTTCGGCATCGTCGACCCAGCCGAGCACCTTCACCCGACTGGCCTGGATCTCGACGGCCTGGCCCTTGCCCTGGGACGCCACCAGTTCGCCGTACACCTCCACGGAGCAGCCCGTGGTGAGATGAAGCAGTTCCTCGTAGTTGTCCAGATCCGAAGGCACGACGGCCTGTATCGCGTCGAAGGCGGAGCCGTCGTGAACGGCGAGAAAGGAGATTCCGGCCTTGGAATCACGTTTGCTTCGCAGCCAGCCACGCACGGCCACTTCACCAGCCGTCGACGGCTCGGCGCGAAGAAGGTCTACGACGCGGGAAAATTCAGCCATGGATCAAGCTCTGTCCTGAAAAGGCGCGGAGCATACCTAATGGGTACGGCCCGGGCTATGCCGGCATGGATCGATCGCGCGGATCTTGCGGCCATCTTGCGACGTCCTCGGAGCCGGCCCGCGGCACCCAGGCCGCACACTCGCACAGGGCCTCACAGCGCTTTCACCCATGTTCGGGGCTTAGAGCGCGGCCTGCTCCTGCTCTTCGCGGATACTGGCCAGGCGAACCAGATAGCGCTCGCGCTCCAGGGGGAAGGCCGCTTTGTCCACGGCATGGGTCAGCAGTCGCTCCGCTGACTTCAAATTCCCGCGCTGCTGCTCGATCACGCCCAGGGCATAGCTGAGCTGGCCGTCCTCCGGCTGCAGCTTGCGGGCCTTGACGTAGTGCTTGTAGGCGCCTTCCCAGTCATCACTTTTAAGCGCATGGTCGCCGAGGCTGGCGTGATAATAGGGGTTGCGGTCGCGGTAGCGATGGAGACGTCGGGTCCAGTAGGCAGCGTCGCGCTCCTCGCCCAGATCTCCATACAGCACGACCAGGTTATTCATGGCCGAGCGATCAAAGGAGTTCACCTCGAGAGCGCGATGGTAGGACTCCTCGGCCTCGACGTTCTGGCCCGTGGCTCGGTAGATGGCGCCGAGGTTGACCCACAGCTGGGACAGACCCGGCGCCGCATCGAGACCGCGCAGAACGGATTCCCAGGCGTCGACAATACGGTCTTCGGAAAGCGCCATCATGGCGAGATTGTTGTGGTGCAGCGCGAGGCCCTCGGCGTCGCTCATGACACGGGCACCTGCCACCTCGGAACGCTGCAGGGGATCAATATCGACCATGAAGCGCTGTCCGTCGCGATCGCGTATCTCGACGTTTACGTGCAGACGCACCGCCACCCGCTCGCCAATGCGCTGCCACTCGGGCCGCACTTCCATCCACTGGTAGTGCGCTTCCAGGCCGGCTTCCCGGGCGAGCGCGATAAACATGTGGGCGTAACTCAGGCAGTTCGCCGTTCGCCGTTCAAAAACCTGCTGAGCATCGCCGTCTGCGAACGGGTCGTAACGCATATCAAGGCCGGCATCCTCCTTGACGGCCTTGTGCAGCGCCTGGAGACGACGGCGCTGGTTGTGCAGGCCCTGAGTGCTTGCGTGAACAAAGGCGCGCATCTCATCGCTGGTCTCGAGCAGATCTACTTCGGGAACGGCCAGGGCCTGCTCAACGCTATAACTCTGTCCGTCGACGATCAGCGGCGGAATCTCTATGCCCGTGAGACCGACGTCCGGCGTGGCCGCGCAGCCACCCAGAAGGGCGCCGAAAGCAGCAATCGTCACCATCATCGAGCGCAGCTTCGCGCCAGCGCGAAGATTCATGCCCCCGGTCCGGCAGCGGCGAACGAAGTGCCGTTCAGCCACTGAACTGACACCGCTCGAAGGTATGGACGAGCGACTCCACAAACACCTGATCCTCGCTCGAAAAGCGATCCCGCACCGGGCTGTCGATATCCAGCACCGCGACCAGGGAATCGCCGTGTCGCACGGGAACCACGAGTTCTGACCGGGAGCGCAAATCGCAGGCGATGTGACCGGGAAAGCTGTGCACGTCGGCGACGCGCTGGGTAACACCGCTTGCCACGCAGGCGCCGCAGACGCCGCGGCCGACGGGTATGCGCACACAGGCCGGATTGCCCTGGAACGGACCGAGGACAAGTTCGTCGCCGCGCAGGAAGTAAAACCCGACCCAGTTGAGGCAGGGCAGGATCGTGTTCAGAAACGCAGAGGTATTCGCGGCATTGGCGACAAGGTCCGTTTCGCCCGAGAGCAGCCCTTCGAGCTGAGCCGCGGCCTCGTTGCAGGAAAGCTCCGGTGCGTAGGCAGCGGGCTCATGAAACTGTGACTGAGCAGTTTCCATGCACGGAGTATGGTCTATTCAGGGACGCGACGCCAAATCACCCCATGGCACCGCTTCCGTCAGTTGAGGGCCTCATGCAGGGCGATGTATTGCTGCGTGAGCTTGTGCGACGGCGCGAGATCGATCAGCGGTCGGTGGAGATGGTGTGACTCCTTCATTTTGACCGAGCTGTTCAGAAAGGTTCCGAGCACCGGGTAACCCTCGTCTTCCAGCTCGGCAACAAGCTCGCCCGGCAGACGGGCCTGACTGTTGAACTGATTGATTACGATCCCCTCGACCTCGAGATCTTCGTTGTGGTCTTCGCGCAGCTCAACGATGTTTTCCATGAGGGCGTAGAGGCTTTGGCGCGCGAAACTGTCGCAATCAAAAGGGATCAGCACTCGATCTGCGGCTATCAGCGCCGATTTTGAGAAAAAATTGAAGTTTGGGGGAGTGTCGATGTAGATCCTGTCGTATTCGGCCGCAAGCTTCTCCAGGGCATCGCGCAGCTTGTAGATCTTGTAGCGCGCCTCAAGCTCTCGCTCCAGCTCTGACAGCACCGGACTCGACGGCATCAGATACAGGTTTTCGTAAGGCGTTTCCCAGACGAAAGAGTCGGGGTCCCGGCTCATGCGCTTCGGTCCCACGGTCTGTTTGAAGAGTCCCGAAACGCCCTGCGCTTCCGCCGGGAACGCCTCGGCATCGATCTCACCCACAAGGTAGTGCGTGGTGTTGCCCTGCACATCGAGGTCGATCACGAGCGTGCGTCTGCCCTGGGCCGCATCGATCGCCGCGAGATTGCAGGTGATACTGGTTTTGCCGACACCACCTTTCTGGTTGAACACGACGCGTTTCATGAGAGCCGCCCGCAGGGAAGGGGGCGTGAGTGTAATCAAGCCCCCAGCGACTGTCAGCCTCGCCGGCGTGCTATGTTGCGCGCCCTCTTCCCACACCCACACCCCAATCCGGAGCCTGTCATGAACGTCGCCAGTCCCCGCATACAGCTGCTCCTGACGGGCGATGAACTGATGAGTGGCGATACGGTGGACTCCAACTCGGCGCTCATTGCCCGCGAACTGTCGGTACACGGACTGCGCCCGGCGCGCCGTGTCACCCTCGGCGATGACCGGCACGCTCTCGTGGCCGAGCTGACCGCGCTGAGTCTGGACGGCGACGCGCTGATCGTGAACGGAGGTCTCGGGCCCACGATCGACGACCTCACGGCAGAGGTGCTCGCCGAGGTGGCCGGCGTATCCATCGAGGAACACGCGGGCGCGCTTGCGCACCTTGAGGCCTGGTGCGAACGCCGGGGGCTGCCGCTCAACAACGCCAATCGTAAGCAGGCGCTTCTGCCCCGGGGCTGCGAGCTTCTACCCAATGAGGTCGGCAGCGCCGTCGGTTTCGTGCTTGAGGTGAATTCCTGCCTTGTGCTCTGCACGCCGGGTGTTCCCGGCGAACTTCGCGCCATGCTGCCCCATCTGCTCCAGCGCCTCCGCGATCGCTTCAATATTCGCAGCCAGCGCGAAGTGCTGCGGCTGCAGACCTTCGGGCTCGGCGAATCCACGGCGCAGCAACTGGTGATGGACAATTGCCCGGACTGGCCGGACGAGGTGAACCTCGGCTTTCGCGCCGGCGCTCCCCAGCTGGAAATCAAACTCAGCGTTGCCGATGCGTCCCTGATCCCGAAGCGCGACCGGTGCCGCGAACGACTCGAGGCCATGTTCGGTGACCATATCATCGGCGAAGGCGACCAGCGCCTGGCGGCGCGGGTCATCGACCTTGCGCGTGATGCCGGACTTGCGCTCACCAGCGCGGAGTCCTGCACCGGCGGGATGATCGCTCAGATGATCACGCAGATTCCCGGTTCATCCGATGTATTTCCCGGCGCGTTCGTCACTTACTCGAATGCCCTCAAGTCCTCCGTGCTCGGCGTAGCACCGGAGATCCTCGAGCAGCACGGCGCCGTCAGCGAGGAGACGGTGCGGGCCATGCTGGCAGGCGCCCTGCGCGAAGCGGGCGCGGATCTGGGTGTCGCCGTGTCGGGAGTCGCCGGGCCCGGTGGGGGCAGCGCGGACAAGCCGGTCGGCACCGTGTGGCTGGCCTGGGGCAGCGTGGATGCGGTGGAAACGGTACGCCTGCAGTGGCCCGTCGAGCGCGTGCTCTTCCAGACTATGGTGGCCGCGGCGGCCCTGGATGTGCTGCGCAGGCGCATGCTCGGAATCTCGACCCAGTCCTTCTACCTGCGACAGCGCAAGGTCATCTGAAAGCCCTCAGGGCTGCAGCTGCGTGATGCTCCATTCCCCATCGTCGCTGCGCGTGTAGCGAAAACGGTCGTGGAGCCGGTTTTCTCCGCCCTGCCAGAACTCGATACGCTCCGGGTGTACGCGATAGCCGCCCCAGAAATCGGGCATGGGCACGTCGCCATCGGCAAACTTGCGGCGTAAGCGCGTAACCTCGGCCTCAAGCAGTGCGCGACCCTGCACCGGGCGACTCTGACGCGAGGCCCAGGCCGCGATCTGACTCTCCCGGGGACGGGACAGAAAATAGGTCGCCGATTGGGTCATGCTCATGCGCTCGGCGCGTCCACCGACGATGACCTGCCGGTCCAGTTCGTTCCACGGAAAAAGCAGGGACACCCGCGGCTCCGCCGCCATTGCGGCCGCCTTGTCGCTGCCGTGGTTGGTGTAGAACACAAATCCGTTATCGGACAGGCCCTTGAGCAAAACGATGCGCTGCCACGGGCGCCCCTCGCTATCGATAGTCGCGAGAGACATGGCCGTGGGATCCGCCAGGCCGGCCTCGACGGCCTGTTCGAGCCAGCGTTCAAACTGCCTTAGGGGCGATGCATCGAGCTGATCAAGCTTCAGTCCCCCGGCCGTGTAGTCGCGGCGCAGATCGGCATAGCGTCCATTCATGGCGCGGCGGGGGGGAAAGGCGCGAGGACGGCCTCGGCCGCCGCGGCGCGACGTTGCGCGGCTTTGTCGGGACCGGGGTTGGGCTCGAGCCGCGACTGAATCGTTGAACGCCATACCGAGCGATTACGGACTGGATCGATGAGGTCGACGATAAAGCTGCCCTGCGTGTACTGATAGACGCTCACGTCGGAAACCGGCGGACCGCAGCGCCAGCACTGGTAAGTGCTCGCCGCGTTGTAGGAGCGGATATCCGTCTTCTCGCGCGTCACGAGATGCCAGGCCAGATAAAGGTCCGCATCCGCGCGATCCTCCACAACGCTGAAGCCGCGACCGGTCAGCTCTGCGCTGAGCGCTGCATTGATACGGCCGACCTGCATGTCGCTGATAAAGCGCTCCGCGGCCGTGGTGCGATCAATGGGGAGAATGGCGATGCGTTCCACGCCGCTGAAGTCATAGGCCTGGTCGAAGTCACTGCTGACATCCATGGACGGTGTAGCGCAGCCGCCAAGCCCGAGGGCAAAAGCAGTCAGCAGGGGCAATGCCCAGGGCCTGCGACCGGAGAGGCGGCCAAGATGTTTTCCCATGCCAAGCGCCCTCAGCTTGAGGGCGCGAGACGCGCTCGCGACAGCCAGAAGCACCATAGCCCTGTTCCCCTCAGACTCGTGGATTCAGTGCGCGAGTATAGTCATTCAGCTGTGGAAGGAGATACCGGAGCCCGACGCATATACAGCGGTAACTGAGGGAACGGGTGGTACACCCGCCAGTCGGCGCCCAGGGAGGCACTGAGAGACATATCGAAGTACTCGCTGTGCAATCGCTCGAGCAGGTCATCCAGATCGCGGCTCGCAAGCTCGCCAGTGAGTACCGCGGCCTCGCAGAGTCCCTCGAGGCGGAGTCGGTCCGCCGGTGGCGCATCGTCGCCGGCCGCAAGATCTGCGAGCAGGCGGCGCAGGCGCGCCTCGATCTCTTTAGCGATAAGGCTCATGGTCACAGCCTGCCTGGAATACCGCCTTTGGTCGACCCGCGGAAGCTTCTATGTGTCGCATGAGCCAGCAATGGCTATAGTGCGTACGGTCCATAGACTGTTTTGTATCTTGCCGCGGTAATGACTGACAACACGGAAACGATTACCAGCTTTGGCTCCGTAACTCCGAGAAGGAGCCCCTGCTCTGGACCGTCTGGGGCGCTGTTCTTTTACGCGCCCTATGCAGCCATCGCAGCCGTCCCTGGGAGCTGCACTCCGCGATCGTTACTACGGGCCCGACTGCGTTGCGCCCTGGTTCTGTCGGGCATGCTGTGCTGCGCTGTGAGCGTAGCCCAGGAGTCGCAGCCAGGTGTGGAAGCAACGGCAGCGGCGCAGGCAACCTCGACGCCTGCAGTTTCTGAGGCGTCTGCAGTTTCTGAGGCGCCTGCAACCCCGGACCCCGTGGCCGGGACCGCGGTTCAGCCCGAAGCTTCAGACGCTACGCCGGAAGGGGAGCCCGCACCGGCAGTCGACGCCGCGGTGTCGACGGACGGGATTGCCCCGGGAGCTCTCTCGCCCGGTGTGATCGAACTGGAAAGCGAGGCAAGCGCTCGGGCGGCGCTCATGCTGGACGTGAGGGACTACCAGCAGGCCATCGCTACCATTGAGGCTGAGACCGGAGCGTTTGCGCCCCAGCTCAGCGAGCAGCTTCTGGGGCTCGGCCTGGCGCTGCAGCGCAACGGCGATCACGAAGCCGCCGTGCGTACGTTCAAACGCGGCGTGCATCTGGCGCGGATCAACGAAGGTCTTTACAGCCAGGGCCAGCTTGCGCTGCTTCAGGGCGAAATCGCCAGCCACGTAGCCCTCGGTGCATTTACCGAAGCGGACGAGCGGCAGCGCTATCTCTACCGCGTGCAGGCGCGGACCCTATCGGACAGTAACCGCGGTGAGGCCCTCATGCAGCATGCGCTGTGGCAGCGCCAGGCCTACGAAGCGGGCATCGGCGAGGAACCGGTCACTCGCCTCACGCGGATGTGGAGCCTTTACCGCCTCGCCCTGACCGAGTACGTGGAAGTCGAAGGTGAAAGCTCCACAGCCCTCCTTCCACCGCTCTACGGCATGCTGCGCGCGCAGTACCTGCTCAGCGGATTCGTCGGTGAAACATCCAAGGGTCGCTATCGCACGCGACCACGCTATGTGGAGGAAAACGCCCAACAGACGGCCTACAGCAACCAGAGCTACAAGCAGGGTAATGCGGTCATTCGCGCGATCTACGACGTGCGCGTTTCGCAGGAAGACGCGAGCGTCGAGGACAGCGTTGACAGCCTGCTGATGCTCGCGGACTGGAAGCTGTGGCACGGGAAGCGCAACGAGGCGCTCGAAACCTACGGGCGCCTGTACACGGAACTTGCGGAGAATGAAGCTGCCAAAGCTATCGTGGACCGTGAATTCGCCGAGCCGCACGCCCTGCCCAAGGTAGACGGCGTACGTGCGCTGCCTCCGCCCGTCGCGGAGCGAGACGGTGTTTTACTGCTAGAATTCGACGTCACGGACCGCGGGCGCGTGGTGGATCTCGAGCGTCTCGATGAACACCCGCAAAACGACGCCAGGGCCGAGGATATTATGCGGCGCCTGCGGCAGACACCGTTCCGTCCTTCATTCAGCGACGGTATGCCGGTGAGAACGGAAGGAATTCGCTGGGCTTATGACGTTTCAATCTGGTGAGCACGCAGAAAACAGCTTTAACGCCGGGCCGAGGTCTGGCGCCAATACGGATGTGCCGCATGGCACTGGGATTGCGGAGGGTATCGGAGCGCCATCCACGGCAAAACAAAGAAGCGCGGGGCCGCTGCCGCTAGCCGCTCTGGCGCTGTCCTGCGCCGTTCTTCTGACGGGCTGCCCCAGCGCGAGCAACCCCACGACGCCTCAGCCTCCGTCGCCGAGCATGCCCACGCCACCGAGCAGCTCGTCCAGTTCCTCTTCAAGCAGTAGTTCTTCGTCGTCCCAGAGCAGCTCCAGCAGCTCGTCATCGAGCAGCTCAAGTTCCTCATCATCGAGCAGTTCCAGTTCGAGCAGCAGCTCAAGTCCTTCGTCGAGCTCTTCGCCGCCTGCCGGCGCGTCATCGCCGAGCCCGTCCTCGGCCAGCAGTGGCGGCCCATCGATGCCGGGCTCGCCGAGCAGCCAGCAGAGCGGAAGCCAGAGCAGCAGCCAGGGCGGAGAGCCCAGTTCCAGCCAGAATGATCGCACCGCCTCGTCCGACGGCTCCGCCGGTAGCACGGACGGTGACCTCGAAAGCCGCGGAGCCGGTGATGTAGACCGCGACATGGGAGAGTTCCCTTCCGGCGAGGCCCCAGGTCGCTCGGGCAGTGAAAGCACGGCTGACGCCGGCGGCGCCGGTGAGCAAAGTGGCAACGAAGCGGGCGGTGGCGGTGAAAGCAGCGGAGAAAGCGGCGGCGCAAACAGCGGCGCCGAGGCGGGCGGCGGTGACACCGTTGCCGGAACCGATGGCAACGAAGGCGCTGGAGACAGTGGTTCGGCCGGCGAAGCCGGCTCAGGCGAAGCGGGCGGCGGTGGTGAGCCTGGCTTTGAGGACAGCGACGGCGGCAACGCGCTGCCCACCATGGATGACCAGGACCCGGTAGCGTCCGGCGGCGTGGGCAGCGGTGATGCATCCCAGGCGGGCGGCCAGCAATCGGGCGAAGCCGGCGGAGCTAGCGGAGGAGTAAGCGGCGGAGTCGCAGGCATCCCCGGGCTTCCCGGCATACCCGGTATCCCAGGCATACCCGGAGTTCCTGGGATGCCCGGCATGCCGGGAAGCCCCGGCACACCCGGAGAGATGGACGGTGAGGCCCCGGGCTCAGCCGGGGGCGCGGGCCAGGCGAACGGGGAATACGGCGAAGTCGGCACCGACGGGGGCTACGGAGGCTTCCCGGGATCGGGCCAGGGCCCCATGACGGCGGAAGAACAGGTCGCCATCCTGGATGCCGAGCTTGAACGCGGCATGGGCGACTTCGACGCCATGATTCTTGAAGAACAGGCCGAGCAGCGTCGCCGCGCCCGGGAACAGGGCAGCAGCGAGGCCACGCAGACGGCGTCCGCGGCGGATGTGATCGGCGGTGCATCGGAAGACGGTGGATTCGGCCGCGAACTTCCCGGTGGAGGCGGCTATAGCGTCGGCGGCGGCATGGGGGGAGCCAGCGCGGGAGGCGGTTCGGTCCCGCAAAACACTGCGAAGTATGAACCGCCGGCTGATATACCGAGCGGCAACGACGATGACGTGGTCGCCCGCCAGCTGCGCGAGGCGGCTATGCGCGAGCCTGATCCGGCGGTTCGTGAGAAACTCTGGACCGAGTACCGCAAGTACAAGGGAATCAAGGAGCCGTGATAGAGCATTCCGCGCAGGCGGCGCTGGCAGCGCGTCGGACTGACCCTGTCCGTATCATACGCGGCGCCGCGCTGATTCTAGGCCTGGGCCTGGCCCTTTCCGCCTGCGTAAGCGAGACGGTAAAGAGCACCAGCGTACCCTCGCTCCAGCCTCCGGCAGAGAGCGTACCGGAAGACGAACTCCTGGACGTCGCGGTTGCCATCTTCGACCCGGGTCTCGATGTCGCCGACGAAGAAGAGCGCATCTACCCGGAAGTGCGCCGCGCGGAGGCGCGCTACATACCGCGGCTGCTTGGCGACGTGCTGCAGAATTCCGGCGCCTGGGGCGCCGTGCGCGTGGTTCCCGATGAGGATCGCATCTCGGACCTCATGGTCACGGGCACGATCCTGCACTCCGACGGCGAGTCGCTGCGGCTGCGCATTGTCGCCCGGGATTCGCGCGATTACGTCTGGCTGGAAAAGGACTATGAGGGCCGGGCCAGCCGCTACGCCTACGATGCCAAGACCCGGGCCCAGTACGACCCCTTCCAGGCCGTCTACCATGAAATCGCCAATGATCTCGTGCTGCGCTTCGACGAGCTGACGCCCATGGCGCGCCGCGAGGTTCGCACCGTATCCGAACTGCTCTTCGCGCAGAGTTTCTCCGCCGAGGCCTTCGAGGGTTACCTTGATCGCACGCGCAAGGGCAAGCGTCTCGTGGTGCGTCTCCCCGCAGACGGTGACCCCATGCTCGAGCGTGTACGCAAGCTTCGCGAGCGTGACCACGTGTTCGTCGACACGCTGCAGAGCTACTACGAGGGCTTCTCCGACGACATGTACGGTCCCTACCAGGAGTGGCGCAAGTTGAGCTACCAGGAAGTGGTCGCCTACCAGGAGCTTAAGCGGGAGAGTACGCGACAGCTGATCGCCGGCGGTGCAGCCATCCTCGCGGGCATTGCGGCGTCCACCGGTGGCAGTGACAGCGCTACTCGCGCCGCCGGCAATGTGGCCGTAATCGGCGGTGGCTATCTCCTCAAGGCGGGCCTTGAGAGCCGTGCCGAAGCCCAGATCCACGTGCAGGCCCTCGAAGAAGTCGGCCAGTCCCTCGAAGCGGAGATCACGCCGCAGGTCATCGAACTCGAAGACCGGACGGTGATGATCAGCGGCAGCGTGGAAGACCAGTACGCGCAATGGCGCGAAGTACTGGCCGACATCTACCGCAGTGAAATCGGTGAACTCGCCCCGCCCCCCGAAAGCGACATCGACAGCGTCACTCAAGACTAAGCCGCCGATACTCTTTCCCCGCGACCGTGTCTGATCGTTTTCAAAGGGTTGATCCCACTCCCTTCGATGCCGCGCCAAAAGCCGCAGCGGAGGCCAGCGCAGCGCCACGACGGGGACTCGCGCCGATGTCGCTGCCCATTCTCGCGGTGCTCGTGGTCGCCGCACTATTTGTACTCTTTTTTCTCCCAAATCTGATCGAACCGGGCAAGCCTCCCGCGGCCACGGGCGTAACCTCGGCACCGAGCGCGCCCAGGCCCGGAGCGACGCCGGCTCGCGAACGGGAAGAAAGCGGCGCCACCGCCGCGAGTCCCTACGCCGATGCCCTGGAAGCGCGGGCCCGGGCGGAAGCGCAGGAATTGCTCGAAGAACTCATCGACGTCCGTGAAGACCTCGAAGCGCGTGGCGCGCTGGAGTGGGGCGAGACCGAGATGGCGGCCATCGCCGAGGCCGCGAACACCGGTGATGAGCAGTACCGCGAGCGCGAGTTTGACGCGGCGATCGAATCCTACGGGGCGGCGCTGGAGGCCGCCCTGGCGCTTGATGCGAGCCTGCCGGAACGCTTCGCAGCCCAGCTTGCCGCCACCGACGAAGCTATCGAGGCGCTGGACGCCGAAGACGCGAGCACGGCGCTGGCCGCCGCTGAGCTCCTGGAACCTGGAGCTCCAGAGCTGGCTCCCCGACGCGCACGCGTCGAAGCGCTGGAGGAGTTGATAGCCGCGGTGGAAAGCGCCGCACGCGCCGAGGCTGAAGGCGACCTTGAGGCCGCGGTGAATGCCATGCGCGGCGCCAGCGAACGCGATCCCGAGCACCAGCGCATCGCCGCTGAGCTTGCGCGGCTACAGACCGCACTCACTACCGAGCGTTTTAACGCAGCCATGTCCGAGGGTTATGCCGCCCTCGACGGTGAGCAGTTTGACCGCGCGGAAGCGCGGTTCCGGAGCGCGGCAAAGCTGCGACCGGGTTCCGAGGAAGCGCAGGCGGCGCTGCGCGAACTGGGCGTCGCCCGCATTGCCGCCCAGCTCAAAACCCTGCAGTCGCAGGCCGAGATCGCCGCGACGGCGGAAGACTGGGACAGCGCGATCAAACGCTATGAGGAAGCGCTCGCCATTGACGGCAGCCTGCGCTTCGCCCGCGAAGGACTGGCCCGGGCGCGACCGCGCGCCGAGGTGGACCGCGCCCTGACCGCCATTATTGACGACCCGGCGCGGCTGGTGGATGACGCCATTCTCCGCGAAGCCCGCGAGTCCCTCGCCGCGGCCCGCAGTCTTCCGGAGCCCGGACCGCAGCTGCGCGATCAGTTGGACCGGGTGAGCGACATCATTGCCATCGCCAGCAAACCGCTGCCGGTGCGGCTGCGCTCCGACGGGGAGACCGAGGTCACTGTCTACAAGGTTGCGCGCCTCGGCCGTTTCGACGAGCGACAGCTCGAACTCAGGCCCGGCGCCTATGTCGCCGTCGGGCGGCGCCCCCGCTACCGCGATGTACGCGTGGAGTTCACCGTTAGCCCCGAATCCCAGGATGCGGTATTCGTCGCCTGCAGCGAGCCGATCAGCTTTCAATGAGTGCTGACTCTCCCAAGACTATCGAAGCAGCGGTCTTCGAGCCTCTGGACGGCAGTAAGGTTACCGCCAAACGGAGCATTTCCCCGCGCCGGGTCGCGCTCGTCGGTGTATTCCTCATCTTCGCCGTCGCCATCTGGTTCCTCCTCACGGCGCGCTCCCTCGAGATCCGCATCGCCGCCGAAGACGCTGACGACGCTGTCCTCACGGTGTCCGGTCTCGCCCTCCCCTTCGGCGAGCGCTTCCTCCTGCGCCCTGGCCGCTACCAGTTGAGCGTTCAGACGGCGGGCTACCACCCCTACGAAGAGGAAATCGAAGTTACCCGGGAAGCCACGCAGCGCGCGGAGGTCATTCTTCAGCCCCTCCCGGGTCGACTGAGTGTCGCCGTGGAGCCGAGCGGTGCCCGGGTGCTCATCAACGAAGAGGTATTGGGCGTCGCGCCCCTCGAAGACGCGGATGTGGAAGCGGGGGAATACCGCCTTCGCGTCGAAGCGCCGCGCTACAAGCCCCTGGAGCAGGATCTTTCCATTACCGGCAGGCGCATCCAGCAGCGTCTCTCGCTGCAGCTCGAGCCGGCCTGGGCCGATGTGACCATCGACACCAAACCGGCAGACGTCAATGTATTCGTCGACGACGAACTCCTGGGTAGCGGCTCCGGAGTGTTTGAGATTCTGGAGGGAGAGCGGGTGCTGCGCCTCGAAGCCGCCGGCTTCGCACCACTGGCGCGCGAACTCAGCGTCGTGGCCGGCGAGGCTATGGATCTCGGTCCGCTCGAACTCACTCCCGCCACCGGGGTGCTCACGCTCAGCAGCTCGCCCTCCGGTGCCAACGTGTCGGTGGACGGCGAATTCGCCGGACAGACGCCGCTGGAGGTGGAGCTGAGTCCCGACGTCAACCACCGCATCAGCCTCTCCACGGCCGGTTATCAGCGCGCAAGCCGCAGCGTAAACATGAGCGCCGGCTCTCGCGACGAGCTTAACGTGTCTCTCGCTCCGCTCCTGGGGGACGTGCTGGTCAAGGTAAGCCCGGCGGACACGGAGATTCTCGTCAATGGCCGCGTGGTCGGCCGCGGCACCCAGACGCTGTCTCTCCCCGCGGTGCAGCAGCGCCTCGAGTTTCGCCTGGAAGGCTACGAGAGTGCGCGGCGCAGCGTGACGCCACGGCCGGGCCCCGGCCTTGAGCAGCTCGTTGAGGTTACCCTGCTTACCCCGGAGGCGGCGCGCCAGGCCCGCCTGACACCTACGATCACGACTCCCCTGGGCCAGACCCTGGTACTCATGAACCCCCTGGATTCCGCGCGCAATGAATTCAGCATGGGTGCCTCGCGGCGAGATCCGGGGCGTCGCGCCAACGAAGTCCTGCACCCCGTGCGTCTAGAACGGGCGTTCTATATCGCCGACCGCGAAGTGACGAACGAACAGTTCCGCAAGTTCGAGGCCACGCACAACTCCGGTCAGATCGAAGGCAACAGTCTCAATCGGGAGCAGCAGCCCGCGGTGGGCCTGAGCTGGCAGCAGGCGGCGTCATTCTGCAACTGGCTGAGCCAGCGGGCGGGACTGCAGCCTTTCTACCTGGAACAGCAGGGCATCATCATCGGCTTCAATCCCAAGTCCCTCGGCTACCGACTGCCCACCGAGGCCGAATGGGCCTGGGTCGCGCGGGTGAAGGACGGCGAACTCCAGCGTTTCACCTGGGGCGAGGAATTCCCGCCCAAGAGTGTCACGGAGAACGTGGCGGACAACAGCTCGGCCTACGTGACCGGACGGATTCTCAACGGCTACGACGATGGCTACGTGGTCAGTGCCCCCGTGGGCAGCTTCAGCGCCAACCATCACGGCATCTTCGACCTGGGCGGCAACGTGTCCGAGTGGGTTCACGACGTGTACACCATCCCTGCCTCAAGCGGCGTGCTGGTCACCGACCCCGTAGGCGCCCAGCGCGGCGACAACTACGTGGTACGCGGCGCGAGCTGGGCTCTCGGCCGGCTTCCCGAACTGCGTCTCAGCTACCGCGATTATGGGCAGGCGGGGCGCGATGACGTAGGATTTCGAATCGCCCGCTACGCGGAGTAAGCCTATGAAAACCATGTTCAGTACCTGTCGGCACGCCTCTAGCATCGCACTGCTCCTGGCTCTGGCATGCCTTCCCGCCACCGCCCAGGAAACGGCCGATAGGACGCCGCCCGGAGCCGTCGCCGAGGACCGGGAGGAAGCGCCAGATGGTCCCATTACGCCATCGGAGGCGGAGCTCGTGGTCCCCGAGGCCGGCCCCCTGGAAGACTACGAGGCCTCGGAGCAGATTTCCGAAGATCTCTCGGTCTCCTTCCCCGTCGATATCTAGGTAAGTGAATGAAGACCAGCATTTCCTCTGAGTTCATGTTCCAGCTGTTCGCGCTGCTCACGGCGATTGTGCTCGTGCACGCGATCTACGTGGCGGTCATCCGGCCGAGCGCTGACCAGCAGCTCGCCGCCGAGGCGGCGGCCCAGGCGGCGGGCGAAGAGGTGGTGCCGCAGCGCAGTCTGGCCGTCGTGGTGCGCGACCTTGAGCAGGAAGCCTGCTTCATTCTTCTGATCTGGGCCCTGTCGATCATGGGTTACAAGGGGCGGCACAACCTTCAGGAACAGAAGCTGCTGGAGGACGAGTTGCTGTCAATTCCCGAGGGAACCAGTGTCCTGCCGGAAGACGCGCGGCAGTACAGCCGCTCCGTGGAGTCGCTGCCGGACGAACAGCAGAACTTCCTGCTGCCGCGCACCCTCATGGCCGCGCTGCAGCGCTTCGCGACCACGGGCAGCATTCCCGCCGTATCCGACACCGTGCGCGAACAGTGCGACGTGGAATCCGACCGCCTCGATTCGGAGCTGTCCATGGTCCGCTACATCGCCTGGGCGATACCCTCGATCGGGTTTATTGGCACCGTCCGCGGTATTGGTGACGCCCTGGGACAGGCTTACAAGGCGGTAGAGGGAGATATCTCAGGCGTTACCGTGAGCCTTGGCGTGGCCTTCAACAGCACTTTTGTAGCCCTGGTGTTGTCCATAGTTATTATGTTCTGCCTCCACCAATTGCAGCTGTCCCAGGAGCGACTGGTGCTCAACTGCCAGCGCTACGCCGACAATCGTCTCATGCGCTTCCTGGTGGCCAGCGACTGATGGCGCTACTCGACTGCCGCGATACGCAGGTCAGCCTTTGGCAGCACGACGTCGTCGTCCAAAGCCCGGGCTTTGTGCTCCACGACGGGGGCGAGTATCACTTTGGCAAAGCGGCCCTCGAGCAGTCGCGCCTGCGGCCCCGCGACACCAACAACCGCTTCTGGTGGCAACTCAGCACCCAGCCTCTCAAGCCCAGCCTCGGGGCCGCGCGGCACACCGCCGACCTCGTTCACTCGCATCTGCGCGCCGTGCACGGCGAAGCCGGCACTCCGGATTCGCTGACCATGGCGGTGCCCGATTCCATGCCGAGGGAGCAGCTGAGTCTGCTCCTTGGCGTTGCCCAGGCCTGTGAGTTCCGCGTCGCCGGCCTCGTCAGCCGCAGCGTGCTGCTCGGCAGCGCTGCCCTGGCGGAGCGAAGCGAGAGCAGCGCGTTTCATGTTGAAAGTCAGCTCAACCAGACCATCGTGAATGAGCTGCACGTGGAGAACGGCAGCCTTCAGGTCCTGCGCTCGACCCCGCTGCCCGCCTGCGGGCTGCTCGCGCTACAGGAACGCTGTGTGAGCGCCATCGCCAGCGCGTTCATTCAACAGACGCGTTTCGACCCCCGGCGCAGCGCCGGCAGCGAGCAGACCCTGTACAACCGGCTCCCGGAGATACTGGCCACGGTCGCCGAGCGCGGCGAGGCGAGCGTCGACATCGAGGGACATCGCTGCCGCGTGACGGCCGCCGCCCTCGCCGGCGCCTCCCAGCGCCTGCTGGACGGCGTGGGACAGGCGCGCAAAGCGACCTCGGCCCCCATACTCATCGATCCGGAACTGGCGCTTCTGCCCGGTATTGATCAACTCGAGGGGGAGCGTGTAACCCTCGCACCAACGGCTCTCTGGGACGCCTGGCAAACCCAGGAGTCGCAGGTTGAACTCGGTGATGAGGAAGTACACCTCATAGATCGTCTCAAAATCGGGGCGTCCTCAGGCGGTGCAAAGGAGGAGACCACTGCCGTGCCGCAAAACCCGGCCCCTCCCCCCGCACAAAGCGCTGAGGAGGAGCGCGCAGCGTCTCCCGCGCCGGCGGCCGCCGGCGCATCGGCAACGCACATTCTGCTCGGCACCCGGGCCCTCCCGCTGCGCGGATCGCGCATTGAACTCGGCGAAGGTTTTGATCTTCGCTTCGCCGAAGGGCACTGGAACCTGCATGGAAGTGGCGCCCTTATCAACGGAATTCCGGCAAGCCCGGTGCAGCCCCTCGCCCTCGGCGATACGCTCTCCCTGGGTACCGCAGGCCACGGAAGGCTCATCGAGGTCGTTGACTAATGGCCCGGCGACACAAGCGTCGCTTCACTACGTTCAATCTGTCGTTCCTGGACATCATGTCCTGCGGCTTCGGAGCCGTTGTTCTCGTGTTCCTCATCATCGATCACTCGATCGAAGTGCAGTCTCGCGATCTCAACGTCGACCTGCTGTCCGAGGTCAACATGCTTGAAGAGGACATCCGCGTCGGTCAGGAAAACATGGTGGTTCTGCGCAATACACTCGATGAGGTGGATCTTGAAATCGTCACAGCGGAGGGCCGCGCCACTCGCGTGATCGAAGAGATCGAAGAGTACGAAGCGCTGATCGCGTCTCTGATCCCGGAGGACGTGAGCGAAGAAGAAGCCGTGGAGCAGCTCAAGGCCGAGATTCAGACGCTTGAGGACGAAGTAAAGAAGCTCCGTGAGGCGGCGGAGGAGCAGGGCGGCAAGAGTGCGCGGAGCTTCGTCGGCGATGGCAACCGCCAGTACCTCACGGGCCTTAACCTCGGGGGCAAGAACATCGCGATCATGCTCGATGTGTCCGCGAGCATGCTCGCGGACAAACTGGTCAACATCATCCGTCTGCGCAACATGGACGAGGATCTCCAGCGCAGCGCCGAGAAATGGACCCGGGCCGTGAACACGATCGACTGGCTCACGGCGCAGCTGCCCATCGGCAGCGACTACCAGGTCATCCTGTTCAACACCGACGCGCGAGCCGCTCTCACCGAGACCGATGGCAAGTGGCTGGAAGTGGCGAACCAGGCGCAGCTCGAGGCAATTTCCGAGGAACTGCGCGACATCGTGCCCGCCGGCGGCACGAGCCTGGAGAACGCCTTCACCTATCTACAGACGCTCTCCCCCGTGCCCGACAACATATTCCTGATCACCGACGGACTCCCCACCCAGGGGGCGACGCCACCTCGCGGTACCACGGTCAGCGGAAATGCGCGTCAGCGCCTGTATCGGCAGGCGGTACGCCAGCTTCCGGCGAACGTGCCGGTGAACATCATCCTCGCCCCGATGGAAGGCGACCCCCTCGCCGCCTCGGAATTCTGGCAGCTTGCCCAGAACACGCGCGGCTCCTTTATGAGTCCAGCGAGCGACTGGCCATGAGTGGGAGGGCCTGAGCGATGCCACGCAAACGTCGGGAGATGGCCGAAACCACGCTCTCTTTCCTGGACGTGATCTGCTGCGGTTTCGGCGCCGTAATCCTGCTGCTCATGATCACCAAGACCGTCGAGCCGCAGATTATCGAAGCGTCGACAACGAATCTCGAGGGCCTCGTCGCCGACCTTCAGGAACAGCTCTTTGAAATCCGCGGCGATACACGCGTCCTAAACCGTGACCTCAACGCCCGGAAAGAGCAGCTTTCCGAGTACAAGGAGCGCATCGCCATCCTGCGTGGGCAGCTGGCCAGCGCGCGCTCGCGCTACGACAGTCTGCAGGTGGAAACCAATACCAACTCCGTGATCACAGAACAGCTTGCTATCGCCAAGCAATCCCTGACCGACGAAATGCGGCGCCTCCTCGACGGGCTCGAGGTCAACAGCAATCTCATCGGCGGTATCCCGGTTGATAGCGAGTACATCATCTTCGTGATCGACACCTCGGGCTCGATGTTCTCCTACGCCTGGGAGCGCATGATGCGCGAGATCGAGTCGACGCTGAACATTTACCCCAACGTCAAGGGCATTCAGATCATGAATGACATGGGGAACTACATGTTCAGTCGCTATCGCGGCCAGTGGATCCCGGATACCCAGGGCCGTCGCCGGGTGCTCATGCAAAATCTTCGCAACTGGAACGTATTCAGTAACTCGTCGCCGGTGGAAGGCATCACGGCGGCGATTCGAACTTTTTACGATCCCAATAAAAAGATTAGTATCTATGTGTTCGGCGACGAATTTACGGGTGATTCCATTGCCCAGGTTGTGAACACCGTGGACCAGATCAACCGCGAAGCCAGCGATGGACAGCGGCGGGTGCGCATCCACGCTGTCGGCTTCCCCGTACAATTTATTCGGGCTGCGCGACTGCAGACAACAGGTATCCGCTTCGCCGCGCTGATGCGCGAACTGACCTATCGGAATGCGGGTACCTTTGTGGGACTGAACGATTTCAGGCCCTGAGCTAAGCTCTGCAAAAGGGTAAAACGGAAGGGATCAGTCACAGATCGGTCAAAAACCGGGATAAATTGGGCGGAGTTTGAAGGTAGAGTAGGTCTGTAAGGCGGGACAAAAGCTACGCAAGGTGCCGATTTCGTCGAACTTAGCGTAAGGCTTGCGCTCCAATAACATAGGGGCTGGGAAAGGGCTCACGACCTGCCCGACGCCGATCACATGATTGGGTGGCCGGGTAGCGCGGGAAAGGCACAAGGCATAGGTGCCAGGCATAGGTGCCAGGCATAGGTTCCAGGCATAGGTGCCACGCATAGGTGTCTGGGGTGGTTGTCCGGGATAGTTGTTCGGGATCAACACCCAGGATTGCGATCCGGAGTCGATACCACGGACTGGTTTCGGGAGCTGATGTCCAGCATGGGGTCAGGCCTTACAAGACCGGAGACCGACCCAAAAGCTAGCCCTGACAGCATACGTCGATGACCGCGAGCCACTTTTGCTTCGAAGGATCAACGACGCGACCAGGTAAAACGCGTAATGACACAGAGCCAGCCAGGGACCGCACTCAGTATCGACCGTCGTTGCAAGCCGGGTAACACCCGGGCTGACAAACGCGACGCGCGGCGCCGTGCCTGGAACCCGCTGAGAGGGCATCGAGGCTCTAACAGGAGCTCGCAGGTTCCAACGACGTCAAAACGCTTATCCAAGAGCGCCGCATTGGTCGGCGTTTGCGCCCTGATCCTCGCGGGCTGTTCAACCAAAGAGGTGACGGTCCAGGGAACGTTCCCGGCACCGTTGATCGAACCGCTGCCGCTCACCATTGGCGTCTGGTATGAACCGGAGTTCGCTAACCACGAATTCTTCGATGAGGCCAAGGGGCGCGCTGAGTCCACCTGGATCGTAAAGACGGGCGAGGCGCAGGTGGAGATGTGGTCCCAGCTCTTAGATCGCATGTTCGCGACCATACGCCCCCTCGACGCGCGGCCGGCACCGGAACTCATGAACCCCGCCGTGGACGCCGTGCTTATCCCCAGGGTGGATGAGCTGCAATACGCCATACCCGCCCATACCAACATCAAGGTCTACGAGATCTGGATGCGCTACGCCTTCGAACTGGTCACTACCACCGGGGAACCCATCGCCGAATGGACCATGACCGCTTACGGCAAGACCCCCACAGCCTTTCTCCAGAGCGACGAAGAGGCGGTACGCCTCGCCGGTGTTGTAGCCCTTCGGGACGCCGGGGCGCATTTCATCACCAGCTTCCACAAGGTTCCGGAAGTAGCCGACTGGCTCGAAGCCATTCAGCAGCCCCAGACCGCGCAAAGCGAGGGAGTTTTCTAATGGCTTTCTTTCGCACGACAACCTGCCTGGCGATGGCGGCGGCCCTCAGCGGCTGCGTCACATCCACGGTAGACGAAATGGTATTCAACGAGCCCACGGAAGGCATCGGCGATGCGTCCGTCGTGATCCTGGGCCGGCGCCACGCCAGTGACTACGAGACAGAGTTCGACTTCATCGAATGCGTCGCCGACCACATCGTGGCACGCGACTCAAGCATAGAGATCATCGACGAACTCGACTTCATCAACAGCATGTACCCGTGGTTCGAGCCGCGGACGGCGCCCCTGCGTCCCATCGACATTGACAAACTCATGGAGCAGGAGCCCGTCGCCGAGCAGATTGCGGCGATGAAGCTTGAGTACATGATCTGGGTCGATGGCAACACGGTGCAGACGAATTCCGCGGGCTCGATGACCTGCGGTGTCGGCCCCGGCGGCGCGGGCTGCTTCGGCTTCGGCACCTGGGGTAACGCGTCGGATTACGAAGCCACCGTGTGGGACTTCACGGATCGGGCCGAAGTCGGCCGCCTGAACACCCAGACCTCCGGCCAGTCCTACATGCCGGCCGTGGTCGTGCCGATTCCAATCATCGCCCCGGTGCAGGGCACCGCCTGCGACGGCCTCGGTGACCAGCTGCTCGAGTTTCTGTCCGGGGAGTACTGAGCCATGACCGCGAGCCAGGTGACTTTTTTCCGCTGCGTGGGCTTCGCCGCAGTCGCGGCGCTTGTCGCGACAACGCTCGGCGGATGTGCGGTGAATCCCGCCACCGGGGCGCCGACGGTGGTGCTTTCCACCAAGTCCGGTGAGCGTGAAACCGGCCAGGAGATGTACGACAAGTTCATCGCCGACGGCGCGGCCTATGACGATCCGGAGCTCCAGGCCTACGTCAATAAGATCGGTCAGCGCCTCGCCGCGGTCAGCGATATGCCGGACCTCGAGTTTACCTTCACGGTGCTGGATGCCCCGGAGATCAACGCCTTCGCGACCCCGGGCGGTTTCATCTACGTAAACCGCGGTCTCCTTGCCTATCTCAACTCCGAAGCGGAGCTTGCCGGTGTTATCGGGCATGAGATCGCTCACGTAACTGCGCGCCATCACGCCCGGCGCAAAACCGCGGGCGTCACCGGTAAGGTGCTGTCGACGACGGCCTACGTGCTCACGGGGAGCGGCGCGCTGTATGAGGCCTCGGAGATGTACGGCGCCGAACTTATCAGCGGCTACGGGCGTGACATGGAGCTGGAAGCGGACGGTTTTGGTGCTGAATACATGTACCGTGCGGGCTACGAGCCCGAGGCTCTCCTCGACGTGATCGGCGTGCTCAAGAACCAGGAACAGTTCATGCGTCTGAAGGCTCGCGAAGCGGGCAGGAGCGGCACCACCTACCACGGCCTCTACGCCACCCACCCGCGCAACGACAAGCGCCTACAGACCGTCATTCGGGCCGCGAACGAGCTTGATGACGGCACCTACATCGAGAGCCCGGAACTCCCGGGTGAGTTTCGCCAGGTCACGGACGGCGTAGTCTGGGGAGAGAGCGTCGGCGGCCAGCGCGCCGACGACCGCTACTATCACAACAAGCTGGGTTTCACCATCGAGCAACCCGAGGGCTGGTCCGTCACGCCGAGCGCGAGTTCGGTGATCGCGTCGTCCCCCGACGGTTCGCGCAGCCTTACCATCACGCTCCGCCGCAAGGATGCGAGCGCCACGCCGCAGGCGGTACTGGAGGATCTCGCCACCGGCGATATCAGCGGCGGTGAACAGCTACAGCAGGCCGGACTCGATGGCTATACCGCGGTCGCATCCGCCAGCGGTACGAGCAAGCGCCTGGCCGCGATTTATCTCGGCAACCTCACCTATCTATTCGAAGGCGAAGCTAGCGACTTCAGCACTGGCGATCCGCAGCTCAAGGCGATGATCGAAAGCTTCCGCGCCATGCACCCGAAGGAAAAGACCAACTCGAACGGCCGCTACGTGCGCTATATCCAGGTACCCCGGGGAGCGGACGTGGAATCGCTCGCGTCGAGCGTTCGCATCGACGACGCCGAGGGCTACCTGCGCCTGATCAACGATTTCTATCCGCGCGGTGAGCCGCGAACCGGCGACTGGATCAAGGTTATTCAGTAGCTTCCGGCCACCCGGAGCGGCGCGCCGGAGCCGCAGCGCAGCGATCGGCGAGGGAGCCGGAGCCCTACGCCTCCTCACCCACCGGCACCGGATCAGCCGGCTTTGGGACCCTTGCGCGGTTCCTGTACGAGCACCCAGGGCTGCGCCACTACCGCCCATAGCTGGGCGTTGGCGCCAAGCCAGGCCCGCGCCTGGTCATCCGACACCGCGGCTACGTCGCCCGTCGCGATCCAGGCCTCGAAGCTCGCCTTATCATCCTTTGCCAGGGCCAGGGCGACGCCCACGAGATCCAGCTCCGCGGCAACCAGGACCAGCTTGCCGGCCGCGAAGTAGCGCTGCAGCTCGCTGAACGCGATACACGCGGTCTGAGCGTGAAAGTCAGCGCGCAGACGGTCATCGTTCGCTTCCATGGCGCCTAGGCGCGCCGCGCCGGGCTCGTCGGCGCCCTTAGTCCTTGCCCGAGCACCGCCTGTTCTCAGCCGTAACGCTTGTCAGCTACGAAGGGGTTGCTCTG
This sequence comes from Pseudomonadota bacterium, assembly GCA_039818725.1. Lineage (GTDB taxonomy): Bacteria > Pseudomonadota > Gammaproteobacteria > Pseudomonadales > Halieaceae > Congregibacter. The sequence goes on along the minus strand of JBCBTK010000008.1, from coordinate 45,892 downwards.
GCGCTCCTGACCGAAGGTCGATGTCGGACCGTGACCGGGGATGAAGGTAATGTCGTCGCCGAGCGGAAAGAGCGTTTCCCGGATGCTGGCGATCAGGTCGTCGTGGTTGCCCATGGGAAAATCGGTGCGCCCGATTGAGCCCTGGAAGATGACGTCGCCCACCCAGGCCAGGCGCTGGGCATCGTGCAGGAATACCACATGGCCCGGCGTATGACCGGGACAGTGGAAAACCCGCAGGGTCTGCGCTCCGACCTGAACCTCGTCACCGTCCACGAGCCAGCGATCCGGTTCGAAGGGATCGGCGTGCGGGAAGTTGGCCATGCGGCACCATTCCGGCAGCTTGTCGATCCAGAAACGGTCACCCTCGTGGGGCCCTTCGATGGGTACCTCGAGTTGCTGCCGAAGCACATCCGAAGCGGCGCAGTGATCCATGTGACCGTGCGTGAGCAGGATTTTCTCAACGCTGCCGCCAAGCTTTTCCACTGCACCCAGCACCCGCTCCGTATCGCCACCGGGATCGACAATGGCCGCCTTTCCGGTCTCCTGACACAGGAGCACGGAGCAGTTCTGCTGATAGGCCGTGACGGGCACGACCGCAACCCGGATCGTCATGCCTGCTGGGCCTGCGCACCGGCAAGGCTGACGGTGCTGTTCGGGTCGGTATCGTCGGGATGGCTGTCCGCCTTGGGGTTGAAGTAGACGTCGGGGTCGAACTGACCCTCAGACTTGCTCACTACCACCGAAGCGGTGGCGTCCCCCGTGACGTTTACCGCGGTGCGCACCATATCCAGGAGACGGTCCACGCCAATAATCAGGGCGATACCCTCCACCGGAAGTCCCGCCTGATTGAGCACCATGGCGAGCGTAATAAGCCCGACCCCGGGCACGGCAGCGGTGCCCACGGAGGCCAGCGTCGCCGTCAGGATCACGGTGAGATAGGCGCCCATGCTCAGATCCACGCCGTACACCTGGGCTATGAATACCGTGGCCACACCCTGCATGATCGCGGTGCCGTCCATGTTGATCGTGGCGCCCAGGGGCACGGTGAATCCAGCGACGCTGCAGTCGACGCCGAGCTTCTTCTCAACCGTGCGCAAGGTGACCGGAAGCGTTGCGCCGGAGGACGCCGTGGAGAAAGCAAAAGCCCAAACTGAGCGCATCTTGCGCCACATAACCTGGGGCGGAAGACCTCCCAGGCCGCGCAGCAGGATGCTGTAGGTGACGAGACCGTGGAGGAGCAGTACGCCCAGCACGGTGAGGAAGTACGCCGCCAGGTCAAGGATGGCACCCAGACCCATGTCGGCGAACAGCCTGGCCAGCAGTGCGAACACGCCATAGGGCGCAAGCTGCATGAGCACGCCGACCATTTTCATGACCACGGCTTCGAGATCCGAGAAGAAAGCGCCCATGCGCTGTCCCGCTTCACCGGCCCGCGACAGGGCGTAGCCAAAGAGCAGGGCGAAAACGATGATCTGCAGCATCTCACCGTCCGCCATCGCCTTGATCGGGTTGGCCGGGAAGATGTTGATCAGCACTTCCTTGATCGGTGGCGCCTCCTTGGCGACATAGTCGACCGTGGTGGCCACCTCGACTCCGCTCCCAGGACCAATAAACACGGCGATGACCAGGGCCGAAGTTACGGCAATGGCGGTGGTTCCAAGGTAGAAAAGCAGCGTCTTCGCGGCGATGGGCCCCATACGCGCACTGTCGCCCAGAGACGTGGAGCCGCAAACCAGGGACACGAATACGAGCGGTACAACAAGGAGTTTCAGCGAAGCGACGAAAATCCGGCCGACCACGTCGAATACGCCATTCACGAGACCGTTTTCGATCAGGTTGCGCAGCCCCGGCTCCAGCGTCGAGCCATGGCCGATGAGATTCAGCAGCGAGCCGAGCAGAATCCCGCCCAGCATGCCGATGAGGATGCGATTGGTGAGAGTCACGGCGTTTCGTCCTCCGCGCAGAGCCCGTCCACATAGGCGAGCGTCGTGTCGTCGGCGCAGGCGTTGCAGGCCGAGGCATGGGTTTCGCGCCGTCCTCCGTCGTGCTCTGCGCAGACGGGCGCGTAGATCGTTGTGCAGACCTGCGGTCGCGGTTCGCTGCACGCGGTGGAGCCACCGTCCGCAATAGCGGCATCTGGGGGCGCGGCACAGGCGCCGGTAAGGAGCAGGCCCAGCACGGCCGGCGCCGCGACGGCGCTAAAGCGGGGTGCAAGCGCCGCTAAGGCGCTGAAACGCAAGGGAAAAGGCATGGGGAACCCTAAAACATCGAAGGGCGCAAGGGTAGCACCAAAGTGCCCGCCATTCATCCAGCGACGGGGGCCAGAGCCCCCGTCGTTATTACTCTAGGATGTAAAGCGGCCCGCCTGATAATCACGAATGGCCTGCTCAATTTCCTCTTCGCTATTCATCACGAAGGGGCCATAGTGCACGACCGGCTCGCGCAGGGGTCTGCCGCGCAGGACCAGTAGTCCCGCACCGCTGTCGCCGGACTCAAGTTCCAGCGCGTCCCCAGGACCGAAAATCAGGAGCTGGCGAGGGTCGAAGAGCTGGCCGCGAGCCGCAAGTGAGCCGTCGTAGATGAGCGCCATGGCGGACTCATCCTCATGGGTGGCGATCTCCGCGGTCGCGCCCGCGGCCAGGCGGAGATCCGCCAGCGCGGCCTGGGGTGCCAGCTCATCGAGCGGGCCCGTAAGCTCCAGCTTGTTGACACGCCATTCGCCGGAGATCGCCGTGATGTCGACGCCCTGCGCCTCGCCCTGGGCCAGCTCCGTCAGGGGAAGATCGCGATAGCGTGGCGCGTCCATCTTCTCGGCGGCGGGAAGGTTGATCCACAGCTGGAAACCGTGCAGCCCCTCCGAGTCCTGGGTTGGCATCTCGCTGTGTACGATGCCGCGTCCCGCGCTCATGTATTGAGCACCCCCGGAGCGGATCTCACCGCGATTTCCCTGACTGTCCTCGTGAATGATACCGCCGTGTTTCATGTAAGTAAGCGTTTGCATACCACGGTGTGGATGCGGCGGAAAACCGGCCTCGAAATCCTCGCGGTGCTCGGAACGAAGTTCGTCGATCATGAGCACCGGATCCATACCCGCATGCCCGAAACCCGCTACGCGCTGAATGGCGACACCGGCCCCATCCATGCTCGGCTGTGCCTTGATCACTTCCCGTATCTGTCGATTCATGGTGACCTCCTCTTGCTGATGCAGGCCATCCTAATACCTGTTAATTCGCAAAAATATCGCCTATTTTGCGGTATACCTTTCGAATAATTGGGATGTTCAGCATGAATCGAAGCACATTGGAGCAATGGCGCATGTTCCAGGCGGTGATCGAGCACGGGGGCTTCGCGCAGGCTGCCCAGGCGATTCACAAGAGCCAATCAAGCATCAATCACGCGGTGCATAAGCTCCAGGACCAGCTTGATCTGCCCTTACTGGAGGTCGTGGGGCGCAAGGCACAGCTCACGGAAGCCGGAAGGCTGATGCTGCGCCGCTCGCTCCAGCTTGTGGAGCAGGCCGAGCAGCTTGAGACCATCGCCCGCAGTCTCGCTGATGGTGTCGAGGCCGAACTGCGCATCGCCGTGGACGAAATCTACCCGCACCACTGCCTTACCGACGCGCTGGCGCTTCTCAGCGAGGAGTACCCCCACACCCGCCTCGAGCTCATAGAGACCGTCCTGTCAGGAGGGCCAGAGCGTCTGCTGCGCGGCGATGTGGACTTGCTCATTGCGGCCCAGGTCCCGGCGGGCTTTCTCGGCGAACCCATGATTGACGTCGAATTCGTGGCTGTCGCCCATCCGGAACACCGATTGCAGCGGTTGGGGCGCCCCCTGACCCTGCAGGATCTCGCGCCTGAGCGGCAGATCGTGGTTCGCGATTCGGCCACGGAACAGCGAATCGACTCGGGCTGGCTTGGCGCCGAGCAGCGCTGGACCGTAAGTCACGTCGCCACCTCCATCGCCATGATCTCCCGCGGCATGGGCTTCGCCTGGCTGCCGCTTACGCGCATCCACAGCGAACTCGTCCACGGCTCGCTGCGCGAACTGCCGCTGGAGCGAGGATCGCGGCGACGGGTGTCGCTCTACCTCACCTTCGCCGACCCGGACAAGGCGGGACCTGCCGCCTGCCGGCTCGGCGAGCTGTTGCGAGAGCAGCTGGAGCTGCAATAATCTTCGAATTAATAGAAAGATATTGTCGAATTAATCTAATTTTATTCGTCTTTGTTGAATCATACGCTGTGGTCTCATCAATTTTGAGACGGAGCAGCACCATGGGACTTCTGGTCGACGGACAATGGCAGGATCGCTGGTACGACACGAACGCATCCGGCGGGCGTTTCATCCGCGAGGACGCACAGTTTCGAAACTGGCTCGGCGAGCCGGGCGGTGCCTTTGAGGCCGAATCGGGTCGCTATCACCTCTATGTATCGCTGGCCTGCCCCTGGGCCCATCGAACGCTGATCGTACGGACCCTGAAGGATCTCGAAGACCACATTGGAATCTCCGTCGTCAGTCCGATCATGCTTGAGAACGGCTGGACGTTTGTGCGAGAAGAGGGCAGCACGGGCGACGCGCTCCACGACTCGCATTTCATGCACGAGATCTACACGCGCGCCGCCGCCAACTACAGCGGTCGCGTTACTGTGCCGGTGCTTTGGGATACGAAAACTCAGACCATCGTGAGCAACGAGTCGTCGGAAATCATTCGCATGCTCAGCGCCTTCGACCCTATCACCGGCAATCGTCTGGATCTCTACCCCGAGGCCCTGCGAGATACGATCGATGACTGGAACGCACGCATCTACCCGGCAATCAACAACGGCGTCTATCGCGCCGGATTTGCCACCAGCCAGGAAGCGTATGAAGAGGCCTACAATGAGCTCTTCGCCGAGCTCGACCGGCTGGAGGGCCATCTTCAGCAGCAGCGCTACCTTGCCGGTGAAGTGCTGACAGAGGCCGATATCCGCCTTTTTACCACTTTGATCCGCTTCGACGCCGTGTATCACGGCCACTTCAAGTGCAATCGCCAGCGCATCGAGGACTTCCCGGCACTGCGTGCCTACCTGCGCGATATCTACCAGATGCCTGGCGTGGCCGAGACGGTGGATTTCGACCACATCAAAACCCACTACTACGCGTCCCACGGCACGATTAATCCCACCCGGATCGTGCCCGCGGGACCGGACATAGACTATCGCTCACCCCACGGACGCGACCGGCTGCAAAAAGCGGCTGCCTGATTCCGAGCCCGGGGAATCGTTCAAGGCCTGGTCACGGGCTCCTTGAGCTGTCAGTCGTCGCGTAGGTTTCGCGGGAACAGGTGCTCCTCCAGGCTGGCGATGCCCTCCGTGAGGTCGCTCCAATTTTCGATATCGATGGAGAAGCGCAGATAGCCCGCCGTGGGCAGATTGTCCAACGCGGCGCGTCCAAGGAGCTGGTTGCACAGTTCCGTCAGGGCTGGATTGTGGCTGATGATGAACAGACTCTCAGGGTTTATGGCGAGATCCTGGATCCAGGCCAGCAACTCCTGCCAGTCGAAGGTGTAGAGCGATTCGTCATTGAGGTGTGCTTGCAGACGCAGCGCTGGCCAGCCATCGCAAAGACCTTCGAGGGTGCGCTGGGCCCGCCGCGCTGAACTGGCATGAATCGGCATCGGCACCATACGTCCCGCCAGAGCCCTCCCCATGCGCGGTGCGTCGCGCTCGCCGCGGGCGGTGAGCTCACGATCGTGATCGTCAGTGCCGGCCGCGGCCCAGCTCGACTTCGCGTGACGCAGGAGATGAAGTGTTTTCATCGGCGCGTTCCTCGTTTGATTGTCCGTGTTCGAATAGCCGCTCCGGCGTTCAGCCGCGTAGACGTTCGAGAAGAACGGATGCGGCGATGTCCTCATCCGGGACCACCTCGATAAAGTCCAGATCCGCCGCGTCCACGCATGCAGCCGGCACCGTGGTGCTCGCGAGCCAGTTGTACAGGCCGCTCCAGTACTCTTCACCTACGAGAACGATCGGGCAGGCGGCCATTTTCCGCGTCTGCATGAGCGTGAGAAGTTCGAACAGCTCATCGATGGTACCGAAGCCGCCAGGGTAGATGGCGAAGCCCATGGCGTAGCGAATCAGCATGAACTTGCGCGTGAAAAAATAGCGGAAGGTCAGATCGACATCGACATAGGGGTTGGCCAGTTGCTCACGAGGCAGCGTAATGTTCAGTCCCACCGAACGGCCCGGCCCGAGACCCGCACCTCGGTTCCCCGCTTCCATGATGCCCGGGCCTCCACCCGTCACCACGGCCACGCCCGCTGTCGCCAGGCGCTCGCCAAGGGCCTGGGCGCTGCGGTACTCCCAGCTGTCGGGATGGGAGCGGGCCGAACCAAAAATGCTCACCGCCGGGCCGATGTCCCCGAGCTCTTCGATACCCGCTCTAAGTTCGCCGCTGATGCGCTCGATGCGATCCTGTTCCTCGACGCTGATCCCGATTCCCGAAGCCGGTGGACGACGGTTTTCATCCATGGTGCGTACCTGTACTGCCAGGTTGCACGCCGCTGATCATGGCGCACCGGCTCCGCCGTAGTACCAGGTCAGGTCCACGGCGGCGATCCACTGACGGTCCTCCTCGCCAAACAACGCGGTGGGCACCCGGCCCCCGAAAGGTCTGCCGTCGCCGTGATACCAGTCATGACGCAGCTCCGGGCGCAGGCGCAGATTTGGCGTTACCCACCAGGAGAGATTTGCCGTCACACCCTGGTATTCCCCGGCGGGCAGTAGCGCGTGGGCCCCCTTCTCATCTTTGAACCACTCGGCTCGCAGCGCAAACTGCGCCGATGGGTGAAAGCGGTGATAGTAGTTGGCGTTGACGCCATACCAGGCACTGTCTTCGGTGATGAGAAAACCCGGCGGATTGTTTTGGTCCGCGGGCACATCACCCCCTTCCTGGTGCCCGTAAAGTGCATTCAGAGCCCAGCGCCGTCCCCCGTCCATTCGACGCGTAACGGTCAGGGTGTGCATATTGCGGAGCAGCTTTTTCCCCGTGCTGCTCACGGCGTTGAAGGGCCTCGTCTGATCCGTGATGCCATCTTCCGATTGCTCATTCCCGACGATATTTTCAAAGTCGACCCAGGTTCCGAAGTCTTCGCTGCGCCAACGCAAATTTGCGATGAGCGTTTTGTCGCTGTTGTTGTCCTGCAGGTTGTTCCAACCCTGCACGATGCCGAGTTCCAGGGCCCACATCCCGGAACGCGGAGAGAGCGGAAGCCGCGCGTTCATCAGTACACCCACATGCTTGATGGGCTGATAAGCGAAGGCGTAGGAATGGGTATAGAACGCCGTGGGGGGATCAATGGGAGCACCGATTTCATAGCCTATGGGCGTGAAGAAGGATCCGGCCATGAGCGACACGCCTGCACCCAGGGGCAGGTGCGCGGAAGCGAACCACTGCGTCAGTAGCCAATTGTTGTCGTTACCCTCGTTCACTGAAAGCTCGTCGTCCAGGCCTAAGGTAATGGCCTCATCCTGGCCGTAGCGGAGATCGACCTCAAAGCCCCAGCTAAACCGCTCTGGCGCGGGTCCCGGAAAGGGTCCCACGCGTGGCTGTAGATTGGATTCGAGCGGTTTTTCCCAGACCGTGTCTATGCGATTGAGGTTGAAGCCCTCATCAAAGTTTAGGAACCCGCTCGGAAACACGTTGTCAGAGGAAGAGTCGTTAGTGATTAAGCCGGCTTGCATGCGCCCATGGATGAACGGGCGAGACGCAGGACTCGTAGCTTCCGCCCACGCCTCGCCCGGTGACCCCAGTGACAATGGGGCCAGAGCCAGGACCGCGAACAGTATGGCGCTGTTATTCCGCAAGAACGGAGCGCGGCGGGAATAATCCGGCCCACGCGGCGATACGTAGGGTTCTCGCCGTCGACGCCATGCACGACGTCGACCGGGAAACAGGCCGTACTTAATACATGGACCGATCTTCAGACACAGACCGTACATAGCTACCATGCAGAGACGAACACTTATTCAGGGTATCACCGGCGCTCTACTGAGCGTCCCGCTTTGGTTATCGGCGAATCGATCCGATGCCGGTGATGGACGAGGAAACGGAACACAGATGCTGGAGGACATTCAGGGCAACTGGCGGGATCTGCTGCCCGAGGGCTACGAACCCGTCAGCGTGGACGACAAGGTAGAGCTGACGCCGGATGAATGGCGCGAGCGTCTCGACGATCGCCTGGCCTATGATGTGCTGCGGCGCGAGGCGACCGAGCGTGCCGGCACCAGCGAACTGAATCGTGAGAAGCGAGACGGTGTCTTTCTTTGCGCGGGATGTGACGCGCCGCTGTTCACATCGCGCATGAAGTACGAAAGCGGTACGGGTTGGCCGAGCTTCTTCGCCACCGTTCCCGGCGCCTTCGAGACCAAGCGTGATTTCCTGCTGGTGGTTCCACGCACCGAGTATCACTGTGCCCGCTGTGGTGGGCACCACGGTCACGTGTTCAGCGACGGCCCCGCGCCTACCGGAAAGCGCTGGTGCAACAACGGCGTCGCCCTGCGCTTCCTTCCCCGTGACTCAGCCTGAACCACTCAGTAGATCGGGCGCTTAATGCCTCGATTCTCGTAGTCATCACGGATCATGAGCCAGCGGAAATGCAGCTGTTCCTGCGCCTCGCTGCTCATGGTCTCGGCGAGCTCCGCATCGGAAGTAGCCGCGGCGAGTTCAGAGTTTTCGTAGATAAAGCACAGCGCACCGTCCGGCAGTACCGCGCACTGCTGATCGTAGTTTGCGCAGGCCGCCCTGGCTCCGGCGAAATCACTTTTTGCCACGAGTACGGTAACGAGTGCCGCGTAGTCCCGGCACTCGCCGGCTCCATCGCCAAAAACAAACCCGTCGATCCCACCGCCCTGCGCCTGCCGGGCTGATGCCAGCGCCGCATCATAGTCACCCTGTTCGGCAAAGTAGTAGATGTCGTAGTCGCTTCGCGTAGCGCAACCGCACAGCACCAGCAGCGCACTGCCCAGGAGCAGAAGTCGGGACAGCTTGCTGGGGCTTCGCCTACCGACGCTCGACGAGCTCGACGGCAACATTCTCGACCCGATTTTCAATGCCGTGTTCAAACAATTACTCAAAACGCTGGGCATGCTTGCTGTTCCTTGTCCCTCGATGGTGATCAGTATAGCGATGACCTTGCCGCGGCACAGAGGGTCATCGCTCGTTCTTGCGCGTTTTTGCTTGCCAAAGACTCAACCAGGTGGCTGCCAAAGCTCTACCTTGCGCCCGTCCGGGTCCATGAGCCAGGCGAAGTTTCCATAGTCGGTGTTTTCGGAGGGCTGCACGGGTTCTTCCCCCGCAGCGAGGGCCCGGGCCATGACGGCCTCCAGATCGTCCACGATGAGGTTGAGCATGAACGGCAGCGTCGACGGCTTGAAGTAGTCAGCTGCCGCGGCGAAAGGTGCGAATACCGTACGCGCGCCCTCGGGAAAGCGCGCGGCGCTGTGGGCGTGCAGGAAATCGAAACCGCCGTAGTCGTTGATCCTCATGCCCAGTACCCGGTGGTACCACTCGGCCGTTGCGGCCGGATCTTCGCTGGCCATGAACAGACCGCCCAGGCCCAGTACCTGTCCCGGGGATTCCGCTTCCTTACCGGCCGGTGCCTGCTTGTTCGTTTCGTTATCCTCGTCCATCGCCTTTTTCCATCGACCAGCGTTTCTCAAGCCTAGCTCCTTTCCTCCGCGAAGGCAGCTCCGCGTAGGCCCAGGCTGCACTGCCGCTGGTCGGAGCGCACTGAAACCGTGCGTTGGCATTCTTCTCGAGCTGTCCTGACAGGCTTTAGATCCGCCCCCAGACGGGCATCGCGCTTCTCGGCATCCAGACCTTAGTCGAAATTTCCGAGAAATGGCGCGTGCCTTGCGTTACCTCTCCCAGGCGCAGGGAAAGCGTCGTTTCCCCAAATAAGCAGAAGCACGGGAAGAAGACGCCGATGCGTGGACGCAGCGGCGCCGCAGAGTGAATCGCAATGCTTAGGGGGAATCATATGGCGAGACGTAGCGGAAGACAGATCATGGTGCTAGCGGTGGCCGGTGCGCTGCTGGGACCGGGCAGTTTGCTTGGCGGATGTGCAGCCCAGCTGCCATGCATGCAATACGAGGCGCAGACGTTCACGCGCACGATCAGCATGCGCGGCTACGGCACGCTTCAGTACGATGAGGAACGAATGGTGTGCACGGAGCGCGCTATAGGCACCGAGGCGGAAATATTCGGGCCTTAGCCGACTTCAGGCTGTGAGCGTCGGCCGCGATGATGGCGACAGGGTCAAAAACGATACCCGATTAAGGACGCAACGGCGAGGGTTTTGCCGCCTTGCGCCGATTGTTAGAGTGATTGTGACGGTGAAGTTACCGCTGTGCTAAGGCTCGCGAAGTCTGGTGAAGCGGGGAAAGATGTCGCCGGAGATGTCAACGGAAAAGGAGCCTGAAATGCTGCAGGATTCACCCGACCCACTGACCTCCTCACCTTCCCTGGAGATCTATTTTTCGGAACAGCTCCAGGAGCACGGGCAGAATCTTCGTCCCCCACCGGCTGACGATACCGTCTGGTACCTGAGTCATATGCTCGCGCGCTTCGGCCGTAGCGAAAGACTCTTCTCCTACGACGACGGGCGCTTTGATCTGCGCCCCCTGGCCCTGCTTTACGGCGATGCCATGGAAGCGGACTCGGATCATCAGCGCTGTCTCTTTCTACAGCAGCTCGGCGACATGGCGCTCTTTCTCGGCGCGCTGTTTCCCGAGCGCTTTACCCAGCGTGGAATCCAGCAGGACTACGTGGTCGGGATGGGCGGTGGTGCCTACGACTATCTTGCGGAGAACGCACGCCGAAACCGCCACGTCTTTCAGGAACTGGCAAGCGCCTTTGGCAAGATTCTCGAACTCATTGCCGCTGCCTGCTCGCGCGATATGGCGAGCAATGACGAGACTATCCTTGCGCTCTACCAGCGCTGGACGCAAAGCCGGGATCCGCTCATTGCGCGACAGCTTCAGGCTTTGGGCATTACGCTGCCGGACTCACAGGCGACCCACTGAGGGCGACCTGCAAAGCCCGCCGATAACGACGCCCGCCTCTTTCCAGAGGGCGCTAGGACGCGCGCCGGCGCCGTCGGCGGGCGTCGCGAAGCATCACGCGGGCAGCATTGCGCCCGGGAATGCCCGACACGCCTCCCCCCGGATGGGCTCCGGAACCGCAGAGATAGAGTCCGTCGAGCGGCATCCGATGATCGGCGTAGCCGCCGACGGGGCGAAGCGCGAAAATCTGGTTCAGACTCAACTTGCCGTGGAAGATATCGCCACCCAACATGTTGAGGTCGCGCTCGATATCCAGTGGTGAATTCACTTGGCGGGCCACGATCGCGCTCTTCAGGTTCCCAGCGTAGCCGGCGACCGCGTCCACGATGTGATCCGCGACGCTATCGCGTTCTTCATCCCAGGATTTTCCATCGGGCAAATCGCGCCGGAAATGCTGGCAGAACAGGCTCATTACGTGACATCCCGGCGGTGCAAGGCTGTCGTCCAGAAGCGTGGGGATACACATCGACACAATCGGTTTACGCGCCCAGCCCTGGCTCAGGGCATCCTTGTGAGCGTTGTCGATGTAGTTGAGCGACGGGCAGATATCGATCGTATTTTGCATCGCGAGCAGGCCGCGCTCGTCGTGGTCCACGGTTTCAAAGCGCGGCAGCTCGCTCAGGGCCAGGTTCATGCGAAAGGTGGCGGACTCGCTGCGATAGGTGGCCAGGCGACGGCGAAAGGGCTCGGGCGCCGCGGCTGGATCGATCAGCGCTCCAAAGAGAACACGCGGGTGCACGTTGGCGGCGACGAGCGGAGCCTCCAGGCGTCGCCCGTCTTCCAGGGTGACGCCGCTGACCCGGTTTCGCGCATGGCTGACCTCGATCACCGGTGCCTCGGTCATGATGTCCACGCCCAGGGCTCGACAGGAACGGGCCATCGCTTCGCTGATCGCCCCCATACCGCCGCGCGCGTAGGCCCACGCCCCCGTGCGCCCGTCCACTTCACCAAAGACGTGGTGCAACAGAACGTACGCGGTTCCCGGTGTATAGGCGCCGGCGAAGTTCCCGATGATGCCTTCGAACCCGTACAACCCCTTGATGGGATCGCTCTCAAACCAGCGATCCAGGGCGTCGCCAATGGACATGGTCATGAGTTCGGCGAGCTCGAGCTGACGCTCAGGGGACAGGCGCCGGAACGCGTTGGCCTTGGTCAGCAGGGTCCACAGGTCTGCCCAGCCGCCGCCGAAGTTCGGCGGGACATCCTGCGCAAGCTCGCGGACAAGGTTTCCCATGTCATCGAGCATCGCTTCCAAATGCGGATAGGCCTCCGCGTCCGCCGGAGAAAAGCGCGCAATGGCGCGCTGCGCCTCGGTGGTATCCCGCGGCAGGTACATGTGGTCGCCGGGGAGCAGGGACAGGGAGCCCCCGGGTCGATGGAGCAGTTCCAGGCCGTGCTGCGCGAGCGCGAGATCATCGATTACGGACCGGTCCAGCAAACTCACCAGATAGGAGTAAACGGAGTTCCTGAAGCCTGGATGAAACTCCTCCGTGAGGGCGGCTCCGCCCACCACGGGGCGCCGCTCGAGAACCGCTACCCGAAGCCCCGCCCGGGCGAGATAGCCGGCGCAGGTCAGTCCATTGTGCCCGGCACCAATGACGATCGCGTCGTAGGAACTCACGTCAGTGCTGTTTGCTGCGGCGGACCGAGCTTTGCAATGCGTGTAATCGAATCCCTAGCGAACGCCGCTGAATACAAACTTCTGCACACGCCGGCCCGTCCCTACCTCGGAGGTATAAAGATTTCCCGCACTGTCGACGACTACGCTGTGGAGCCAGATGAATTGCCCGGGATAGCGTCCGTTGCGGCCGAGCGCGCCGAGCTCTTCATGCGTCTCACTGTCGAGGATCCAGACCTGACCGTTCATCATATCGGCGATGTAGAGAAACTTTCCGTCGGGAGAAAAGGCGACGTCGGAGACGGTTCGAGTACCGCCGGTGTCCGCGGCGATGACGACATTTTTCACGAAGCTCGTGCTGCCATCCTCATTAGTTTCGAAGATCTGGAGGCGGTTGTTGCGACGATCGCATACGTAAATTCGAGCGTCGGGGCCGCGCACCACGCAGTGAACGATATCCCCAAAGGCGCGGGACTCGGGATTCGCGCCGCCGTCCGCGTTGCTCGAAGCCTGGCTCTGATCGAAAGCACCCTCGCGGGTCTTGTCATCCGGTGAGGCCGCGTAGGCGCCCCAGAAGCGCGTGAACTCACCCGCCTTGTCGAAACCGATAATGCGCTTGTTGATATAGCCGTCGGCGACGAGCGCTTCACCGGTTTTCGGATCCGTGGCTATGTCGGCCGGATTGCCGAGCGTATTGCGGTCGAAGTTCCCTCCGGTTTCGTTGCGGCGCCCGAAGCTGCGCAGAAACTCACCCTCGGGGGTGAAGTTCAAAACCACATTGTCCCCATCGCCATTGCCCGCGATCCACAGGCTGTCGTCTTCGGCCACGTGCAGGCCATGCACCGTGACGGGCCACTGATTAACGCCATCGATGGTGGGCGCGTGCTTCGGCCCGCCCCAGGCGGCCAGCACGTCGCCCGCGGGCGAGAACTGCATGATGTGCGGCGCGGGGCGGCAGCATACGGCGATCGGCGGATTCTGGGCCAGGCCGGTATCCGAAAATCCCAGGGAGTTAGGTCGCTGAAGAATCCAGATGTTGTCATCGGAGTCCAGCGCCAGGCCCGGCACCTGTCCGATCATGAGGTCCTCGGGCATGGTCGGCCAGGCGGCGTCGACCTCGAAGCGGGGAATGGGCCGATCCGTGAACTGCTGCGATTGCACGCCCATCAGGGCTTCCGCAGCCAGCGCATCGAGCGGGGAAAGCAATACCAAGAAGAGCAGGCGCAGAAGCGGTGCGGAGATATGGGACATCGGGGAACTCGTAGTGATGAGCGGCGGGGGACTTGCAGTGTAGAGGCTGCGGACGCATGCGGCCAGTAAGGCACTGGTCTTCCGGGCGTCCGTCCGGGGGAAAGGGTTTCAACGCCGCGACGCTCTCTGACCATGGCGCCGCGGAAGCATCGCCGGCAACCGCAATCAGTCCGGTTCGCGAGTCTCGAGTTCCGTGATCACGCGTTCCACCAGGCGGACTCGGCCGGCCTTTACCAGCGCATCGCGCAGCACGTACTCGATCTGGGCGTTGACGCTGCGCAGTTCATCGTCCGCCCAGCGCTGCATTGCCGCAAGAACATCTTCCTGGATGCGCAGGGGATAGGCCTTTTTCGCCATCAGTACAGCGAACCGGCATTGACCACCGGCTGGGTCTGCTGCTCGCTGCAAATCACCACGAGGAGATTACTGATCATCGCCGCTCTTCGCTCATCGTCGAGCTCGATATCGTGATCCTCCGTGAGCCGCGTGAGCGCATCGGACACCATGTCGACGGCGCCTTTCACAATCAGACGACGCGCGGAGAGGATTGCATTGGCCTGCTGCTTGCGCAGCATCGCCTGGGCGATCTCCGGAGCGTAGGCGAGGTGGCTGATGCGCGCTTCGATCACCTCGAGCCCGGCCTTTGCCAGGCGTTCCTGGACTTCCGCTTTGAGTTTCTCGGCGACGCGCGCTGGCTCTCCGCGCAGCGACAGCTCGCCGTCGGTCGACGATTCATAGGGCAGGCGGTTCGCGAGATTGCGGATGGCCGCTTCACTCTGGATGGTTACAAAGCTCTCGTAGTCATCAACCTCAAAGTAAGCCTCCGCCGAATCGACAACCTTCCATACAACGACGGCACCAATCTCAATAGGGTTGCCTCGGGCATCGTTCACCTTTAGCTGGCCGCTCTCGAAGTTCCGAATACGCAGCGACACGGGCTTTCGCGGCCAGTAAAGAGGATTACACCAGCGCAGCCCGGTCGCGTGCTCCGTGCCTACGTAGCGCCCAAAGAGCTGCAGGATCTTGCCCTGATTCGGAGACACGATGAACAATCCAAACCAGCAGACGAGCAACAGTGCGAACAAAAGCGCCGCCACAATTTTCAGGGGTCCGGCGGCCGCATCTAGCCAAACGCCGGCCAGAATCTGGGCTACGAGAAGAACGACGAGCATCGCGTAGCCGTTGAGGGTCTTTGCCTGGGTTTCGGTAATCACTGGCGCCTCCCGCCATCAAATAGATATCATATTGATATCACTTAACAGCGAGTTCATCAAGTCACGCAGGGCGCCCTGCCTCGGGAACAGTAGCCTGATGCCGGAAGCACCGAACGACGGTACGGTCGCGGCGCGAAACAGCACAGCGCGTATGCGCGCGAGGTTCTACCGTCCCCTAGCGCATTTTTGTTTGTGGTCTCAGAGCCGCGGGCGCCTCAGAGCCGACACGAGCATCCAGATGAACAGGATTGTCGTGAGAACCCCCGTCGTCAGCAGTTGAACGATGCAGTCGTTTTCGTGTGCCACGGGGCAACGGAAGGAATGACAGCCCAAGCTTTCTCGCGGCCCTACAGCCGAAGGATCGCCGCCATCGCTAGCTGTGGACGCGTCAGAGACCTGCGTTCGTTTGTAGTTTTGCGATTCGCGCAGAAGTGATGGCCTGCGGTCGACCTAAAAGCGCATGAACGGAAAACCGCCCCGGAGGGCGGTGTTTAGCGTCGCTGCATGGAAAACCGCATTACTGAATCGAAAACCGGTTCCGGCGATCCGGAATCCGCGTGTCGATAATGGCCTGAACCACATCGCCCTGGCGATAGAGATAGGCATTGGCATAGAAGAGCTGTTGCCCATCAGCGATACGAATGACAGCGTCCGTACCCGATTCACCCGGAGCGAACACCGCAACCTGGATATCGGAGCAGATGTTGCTGCCGCCCTCGTGTCCCAACAGCGGATCCGAGCAATAGGGCTCGAGAAAGTTGCTGATCTGAGCCACGAAGCCATCCCTTCGCATACGGCCGTGATCGCGAATCACCAGGTGAATCTCCGCATCGGGATTCACTAACCCGGTCCCAGTCATCAGCGGATCAACGGATTGTGGCCCGCTCAGGTCCAGAAACTGATCCGGACTGCGGTAAATCGCCGCGGCGAGACGAATGCGCGCGTTGCGCGGATCGCTCACACCACCCGTGGCATAGATAACCCCGACCCCCGCCATCGAGTTAACGACGATCAGAGACGGATCGGGATTTCCGTCGGCCACCGAGTCCAGGTAAGCCTGGCCGAAGAGGTCCACCTCGCCGCACTGCTCCTCAGCGCCGGGATTCGCCATGCAGGCGTCCGGGTTATTGAAGAGCACCCACCACATCGTGACCGCATGCGAGAAGTGTCTCAGCGGTCGGACCGGGAGCTGGAATCGATCGTCGATAACGAGCGAACCCACAGCGCCTTCCTCCGAATCCTGCGCGAGTACGGACCCGGCACAGAAGGACAGAAGAAGGGAAGCTGCGAGTGCGGTGATCCGCCTCGGACCGCGCCGGTGCTGTGCGGTCGACCTTCCTTTGCCAGATTTTTGTTTGAAGATTTCATAGCTTCTACGTACAGGGACTGTTCCAGTCACTCTCTGTTACTCCTTCCGTTTTCTGGACAGCCTGATTGCCGGCCAGTGCCGCTCACTCTCCTGGAAGGGATCCTTGGGAGCTTGACCCGGAGCTGACGGTTCCCTGACGTTTTTCTTTTCTCGCGGGGAAAGCACCGAGGCGATCCACCGCCGCGGGTGCGGACACTGGCGCCAGGCCAGCGTCCACCGTCGCCACAGGCCGCTTAAGCCCCTGTTTTTACTCAAGTAAGTGAATGGTCACGAAACCGTCAGGTGCCGGTCAGGCCGTCTGAGCCGCGACGCCGCACAGTGGGTCCTCATCGGGCGGCAATCACGCTCGCCCTGCCAAAGGAGGAACACGAGAGTGACCGAAACAGTATGTGAATCAATGAATGGCGTGGACGTAAACGCCTTGCTTGAGGCGCGGGAAGCGCTCGAGAAAGCGCCCGAGGGGGCGGCCTTTCGCTGGAGAGCGAAGAGCAAATGGGTCGATGGCACACACACCGAAGCGAGCGTGCATGGGTTCTTCGGTCTCGGGGAGGAACATCAACACGTTCGTGAGTTCAGCTTCGACACCGACCACCCGGAACTCTTCGCGGCCGAAGACAAGGGACCGACGCCGGTCGAAATGGTGCTCGTGGGACTGAGTGGCTGTTTGACCGGCGGCGTGGCCAGCGTTGCCAGCCGACGCAATATCCAACTCAGGTCCGTAAAGGCGACGCTCGAGGCTCGCATGGACATCCAGGGTATCCTCGGCATCGATCCGGACATCCGCAATGGATTCGAAGACGTCCGCGTCCACTTCGATATCGACGCCGACGCGTCGAAGGAAGACATCGAGGCCATCGTCGCTCAATCGCAGAAGCGCTCGGCGGTTTACGACATCCTCGTCAATCCCACCAACGTCTCGGTTCGGGTCAGTTCATGACTCTTCCCGAGACCGAACACAAGCCGCGCGGCCCGCGCACCGACGTCATCGTCATTGGTGCGGGCCACGCCGGCCTGTCCGTGAGCTACCTGTTGAAGCAACGCGGAATTCGCCATGTCGTTCTGGAGCGTGGCGAAATCGGCAACTCCTGGAATCGGGAGCGCTGGGATTCGTTCCGCCTGCTGACGCCGAACTGGCGGGTCCAGCTGCCAGGCTTTCGTTACGACGGTGGAGATCCGGAAGGCTTCATGGACGCGGTGGAGTTCACCAACTTCCTGAAGCGCTACGCGCTAGAGAACGCCCTCCCCGTGGTCACAGGCGCGGCCGTGCAGTCTCTACGCAAGACCAGTGCAACGTTTTCGGTGCGGGCGAACGCCAGCTCATGGGATGCACGCGCGGTGGTAATGGCGAGCGGCGCGTTCAATCGACCGAAGGTCCCGGCCGTGGCAAAGCAGCTCCCGTCAGATCTGAGACAGCTGACGGCATTCGGCTACCGCGCCGCCAATTCGCTCCTCCCCGGGGGCGTACTTGTGGTCGGCGCGTCCTCTACGGGGATGCAACTCGCCGATGAGCTTGCTCGAAGCGGTCGGGCGGTGACCATCGCTGTCGGAGAACACGTGCGCATGCCGCGCCGTTACCGCGGAAGAGACATTTTCTATTGGTTGAATCGCAGTGGTATTCACGATCAGCGCTACGACGAGATCGATGACCTCACCCGAGGTCGCAACTTGCCGTCTCCCCAACTCGTGGGGCGTGACCTACCGGAGCTCTTTGATCTCAATCATCTGCGGTCACTGGGCGTGCGCATCACCGGGAAGCTAGCGGCCGTGGAGGATCGAACGCTGCGCTTTTCTGGCGGGCTGCACAACGTTTGCGCCATGGCAGATCAGAAACTCCGAAGAGTCCTCAAGGAAATTGACGCGGTCGCAGATCGGGAGGGCGCACCGAGAGGAAAGCGGATTCCCCCAACCGAGCTGGAGAGTAGCCCTCCACTGACGATCGAGCTTGAGCGTCGCGGGATTCGCAATGTGATCTGGGCCACTGGTTTCGCGCCCGATTACAGCTGGCTCGGGGTGCCCGTACTCGATCGCAAGGGTCAGCTGCTTCACGACGGGGGCGTGGTCGCCTGCCCCGGCTTGTACGCCCTGGGACTGCCGCTTCTGCGACGGCGCAAATCGAGTTTCATTTTCGGTATCGAGGATGATGCCAACGACATCATCGAGCACCTCGCCGCCTACTTGGACAAACAATTCCGGAGAGAACGCCATGAGCTTTATCACGACTCTCGCACCATCGAACGCGTCTGCTGAAGTGCTTGCGATGTACGCTCAGCAGCAGGAGTACTGGGGCTACATACCCGAATACGCGAAGTTGTTTTCTCATCGGCCGGAAGCACTCGCACGCTGGGGTCGCCTGCTCGCCGAGCTGCGAAGGTACAGCGATGAGCGGCGCTTTGAGCTTGTTACCTTTGTCGTCGCTCTTGAGTTGCGAAACAGCAGCTGCGCCCTGGCGCATGGCAAGAAGCTGGCTGAGCTTATCGGCAAACATCGAGTGCTGGCTATCGCGAACAGGAACGAGCACTCCGTAATGTGCCTTACGGATCAGGCCGTTATCCGCTTTGCCCGCGCGATCGCGCGCGACGCCACGACCGTGTCGGCTCACGAGGTCGATACTCTGCGCGCGGAGTATGGGATTTCAGACGCCGAAGTGTTCGATATCGCGGCTATCGCCGCCGCCCGTTGTTTTTTCGTCAAGCTCCTCGACGCCCTTGGATGTCAGCCGGACTCGACGTTCTCTTCCATCGACGAAGACCTCCGACACGTACTCACCGTGGGCAAACCGATCTCCCTCAGGGAGCCGGAGCGCCTCGCTGACGCACGACTCGCCGATCGCGGAGACAGCATGGGTGGTGATCGATGAAACACGAAAGTATTCTTGAACTCATCGGTAACACCCCCCTGGTGCGTCTGCATCGCGTTTCGGATGGGACCGTCAACCTGTGGGGCAAGGTCGAAGCATTCAATCCCATGGGGTCCGTTAAGGATCGCATCGCCCTGGCGATGATCGAGGCCGCGGAGCAAAGCGGAGAACTGCGCCCCGGACAGACTGTTGTGGAGGCTACGAGCGGTAACACGGGCATCGCCCTCGCCATGGTATGCGCTCGGAGGGGCTACCCGCTGGTCGTGGTGATGCCCGAAAACTTCAGCATTGAGCGGAGAAAGCTCCTGCGTTTTCTTGGTGCTCAGGTCGTGCTGACGCCGGCCTCCGAGAAGGGCAGCGGAATGCTAAAGAAAGCAGAAGAACTCGCTGCTGCACACGGCTTCTACCTGACCCGGCAGTTTGAATGCCTCGCCAATCCGGAAGCGCATTACCAAACTACGGCCCGCGAGATCCTCGATGAATTTCCCGCCGGTGGGCTGCATGCGTTTGTGACCGGCTTCGGTACCGGAGGCACGCTGTTGGGTGTTGCCCGGGCCTTGCGTGAGCGGAGCCCGGAAACCCGGGTCGTGGTCGCCGAACCCGACAACTCACCGGTGCTGGCCAGTGGGCTTCCCCAACCTCGGGATGCACAGGGGAAGCCCAGTAGCAGCCATCCTCACTTCAAGCCTCACCTCATGCAGGGATGGAGTCCGGATGTGGTGACTGACCTAACGCAGACCGCCCTGGATCAGGGGCTTATCGATGAAATCATTGGGGTCAAGGGCCGGGACTCCCTTGAGCTGACACGGCGTCTTGCGCGGGAGGAAGGGATCTTTACGGGAGTATCCGCGGGCGCCACCCTCGCCGCAGCCCTAATTATCGCCAAGCAGGCTCCCCCCGGGGCAAACATCGTTGCGATGCTGCCAGACACCGGGGAACGCTATCTGTCTACCCCGCTGTTCGCCGACATCGACTGCGATATGAATGACGAAGAACTCCGTCTTTCCAGATCCACGCCGAGCTGCGGCTTTGATTCCGGATCCGCCGATCTCGAAGATCCGGCGCCTTCGGCGCCGGTCACTCCCTTGGTGATTCGGGAGCAAGACGCGGAAGCAGAGCGCTTTCTCGAGGAAGCGGTGGCCGGGAATGGCATCGTCATATTTGCGCTCGAATGGTGTGAGTATTGCTGGACCATACGGCGATATCTGGATGCCGTGGGCGCGGACTATCGCAGCGTCGATCTCGACTCGGTAGAGCTGCAGCGCGACAACCTGGGGCTCCGCCTTCGAGCAGCCCTGGGAGAGCGGACCGCGAGCCCCACGATTCCACAGGTATTCATAGCGGGAGAGCTTGTCGGTGGTTGCTCCGACGTTATTGCGGCGTATCGCCAGGGGCGGTTGCAGAGTCTGCTCTCCAAGCTGGGAATTCGCGTCACGAGTGACATAGCGCCGGAGCAGTTTCTGCCAAACTGGGCGCAGCGCGCGTGATCATCGGCGCCGCGCCATGGCCTCATCGGCTGATGGACTCACAGGTATCGAGAGGAACCGGTATTGCTCCGGTGTTTCCCGCTGCTGCGATCGGGGTCTTTGCTTGAGCCCATGCTCAAGAGCTTGGTAGCGGCTCGGTGAACAGCTGCTGCCAGGCATCGTGTGAACGGGACCATTGGCCGCCCGCTACTTCCCTCGCCTGAGCGAACAGTGATTCTGCTTCGCGCGTATCGCCCCTGCGCGCGGAGAGGGCTGCTTCGAGCATGAGCGTGTAGAAGCTATCGGGGACGGCTTCACTGGCTATACCCCAATATCCGGGCGCGAGATCCGTGTCACCGTAGGCCAGTTCAAAGATCCCGAGAGTCGCCGCGATCATCGCTACCTCGCGCTCATCCCCCTTTCGCCGCGCGGCGTCCAGCGCTTCTTTCAGCGAGACAATGGCTTCAGCGGTTTGCCCGAGGTCGCCGTAGGCCAGTGCCAGCAAGTAATGGGAGTCGGCCTCGAAGAATCGCCGAATATCGCCTTCCTCGGTCAGCGCTTCCCGCGCCAGGGCAATGGCCATCTCCGGATCGCCCATATCCCGGGCGAGACGTCCGCGATAGACCTGAACATAGCGCCGACCGATGTCGATATCGCTTGCTTCGACCAGCTCGGCGGCCTCGTCAATCTGTCGCAGCGCTTCATCGTATCTGCCCTGCATCCGGTAGAGGTCGGCGAGCTGCGTAACGGTGGAGTCAATGGTGTAGCCGGCACCTATATCCCGCGCAATGATCAGCGCCTCGTCGAAGGCCGCTTCCGCATCATTGAGGCGTCCCAGGTATATCGACACCATGCCTATGCGACGCCAGCCCAGAGCCTCGGTCCAGGGTTCGCCCCGGTCCCGCGCAATGTTCCGGGACTCTTCCGCTAACGCCAGCGCAGTTTTGAAATCACCCTGGTGCTGAGCTACCCGCGACAGTCCGAAAACCGCCACTGCCTCGTCGTTGCTCAGTCCGGCGCTCCGATAAGCGGCCAAGGCGTCGCTGAAATACGCCTTGGCCGCCTGCATATCTCCCTGATCCATAGCCTGATTGGCAAGCGCCTCGAGAACCACGCCCGAGTTTGAGGTACCACCCACTTCCGAGAAGAGTCGAGCGGCGGTCTCCAGATGCGCGCGTTCGAGTGTGACATTGCCCTGATACCCGGCGACCTCAGCCAGCTTGAACCACAGCTTCGCCTCCCGGAATGGCTGGCGCAGCTCGCTGTACAGCGCAATAGCGGTCTCATAGTGCTCCTCCGCATCGGCGTAGCGGGCCTGCCTGTACGCGGCCAGGCCCAGGGAGCTTAGGATCTTTGCCTCTTCTAGGCGGGCGCCAGACTGCTGCAGCTCGAGCTGTAAATCCTCCAAAGCTTTGACCGCTCGGTCAGCTTCGCCATTCGCCAACCAGGCGTTTGCGAGCATGTGCCGCGCGCGTACGCTGGACGGCGCCTGATCGACGGCCACGCTGAGTAGATCAATGGCTCCGGAGGCGTTTCCACGCAGGAGCTGATCGCGCCCGCGCACATAGGCTTCATTGACAAACGCGTCACTGGAGATCGACACCGAGGGTTCATCGTCGGGTGAACTTCCATCCAGTTCACGAAGCACAAAGCTGCTGAGTTTCTGAGCGAGTACCGCGGGATCATCGCCCATAACATCGAAGGTACCCAGGTCTTCATCGCGCGTTCGTATTGTCGAACGCAGTCGGTATAAACCCCGCTCGGCGAGGAGGACCGAGTCCAGGACGTACTCCACGCCGAACTGTTGAAACGCCGCGGCTTCGGCCACTCTCGCGTCTGGAAACTCGCCGTCAGTACGGCTTAGCCGCCGCAAGCCCTCGACCAGGTCGTCGGCACTGATAGCCTGCAGAACCTCGGCGGACGATATCTGCTCGATCACGGAATTCATCAGGCCCAGAACGATCCAATCCAGCTCCGAATCGCCGGTGTCGTTGTGCACGGGAAGCACGGCTATGGGTGAGCCTTCCCATGACTGTGGGGGAACAGATGTGGAAGACGGCGATCGATTCAGGACAGCACCGACGACGATCAGCAGCACCACCAGCACAGGGATCGACGTCGCGGCATAGCGTGTCCGGTCTCGTATCCTTGGAGACTCATCGTCGGATGTGGGTACAGCGTCTGTTTTCTTCGGGGCACTCGAACGAAGGTCACCCACGAATCGATAGCCGTGGCTATGCACCGTTCTTATGTATCGCTGCTGATTGGCGTCGTCATCGAGGGCGCGGCGCGCTTTCATCACGCAGCGAGTCAGTGAAGTCTCGGACACATAAGAGTTGGGCCATACGGCCTCGAGGAGCTCGTCTTTCGAAACAGCCGAATTTCGGTTTTCTACAAGGTATACGATCAGGTCGAATACCCGCGGCTCCACCACAACCGCGGCATCATCGCGCAGCAGTTCGCGACGCTCCACGTGTATTTCGAATTCGTCAAAAGAGAAGGTACTGCTGGAATCCCTGGCCATAGCGACTTACAAACCTCTTGCGCCCTAGCGCTGCGCGCCCCCGAGTCCGGTGTAACAAAATAGTAGACTGGTATGACAAAACTGGCCGCCGACAATTCCCCGTCAACGCGACCGGCCGCCGACGCGATGATGCCGCCGCGTCTCGAGCGAGTTGATGACTGAGTCCGGGTAGGCGTGGCGCCATCACCGCCACACGTCTCCGGCTTGTCCGCACCGGCCGGCGATCGTACTGCAGTTGCACTCAAGGAGCACTAGCAACGTATCAAGCGCCAGTTGGCCCTGATATGGCATATCCGAGAGAAATCACAGGCATGGTGACCATATATCGCGCGTTGTTTTGGCTGATGCTGGCGGTGGCAACGCAGCAGACCCTGACACCCCTTCCCCTGGGCGTCTTTCAAAGCAAGCCCGACCTTCTGCTCCATGCCATTTGTTGGGGGTCACTTTCTTTCGTGCTCTTCTTCGCCATCAGAGCCAGGAGCAGGTATCCGCAGCGGCTGATCTTGCTCTACCTGTTCTCCATCGTCCTGGAGTTTGCCCAGCACTGGGTACCAGGAAGAACGCTCGACGTGCGAGACATGGTGGCGAACGCTACCGGATGCCTGGTCGCCTATGGCGCTACTCTACTGTGGGGGCGGCTTGTTTCTCCGAGGGCTCGCAAGCAGTCGTGACGGCGCGTAGCTTCCGACTTCCCCAGGGGGCGTGACGAACACCCGCTCAAAGGTTTCACAATCCGGGCCGTCCGGATTGAACCTGGAGGTCGGAAGCGGCAATGTATTTCGTCAACAAGCGCACTGTTGGAAGGCGCTACCTCGTCTGCACCCATTGGTAGGGACCGGTCCAGGTATACCTGACACCCTCAAGTTCAATGTCGTGGGAACGTCCTGACGATTCATCGTCGTTCGCGAACACGAGGAGCGATCCGCTCCCGCCGCGCCATCGAATGCTCACGGCGGTATACGCCGCGGTGCTGGCCAACACCCGGATACGCTGCACGTCGCAAGCGGCGTTGCTGGCCGTCTCGGTGACCGGGTCATAGCGCCCATGCGCCTGTATGGTGGACGCGAAAACTGTCGAGCCATTCGCTTCTCTGCGCATGATCAATGAGGGATCGCGCCGTAGATTGAACTCGGGGTCGTTTGCGCCCAAGCGAGTGAGCAACAGTCTGTCTGACCGCGCGGCAGCGCTCGTAACGGTGTTGAAACGACCTCCATCCAGCCAGGTGAAGTGAAACGACTCGTCTGACGGCTGTCCGACGCCCTCCAGCCAGAGGTGTTCATAGCCGTCGTTATCCCCGAGCACGTGGCGCTCGTGATCCGTGGACAGCGAAAAGCCGGCATCAATTACCTGGCCCGCGTAGTGGAAGGGCAGGTCATAGCGATGAGCGGCGTCGCTCTCTACCCGAACCACGTCAAGCACCACCGGAGCGCCCCCAGGTTCTCTCACCAGCGCCACCGTGCGCTGAACAATGCTGTCCTCGTAGGCGTTCGACTCGCGCGCACTGACGATCTGAATCGAGTCAGAGCCGGTATCGGCAAAGACCATCTCCGAGTGATGGGCGCTGGAAGCCTCGTAGTCACCGTTAAACTGGGTCTGCGAGTCAATAACGAGCGTGTTGTGGGCCACGGTTTGCTTCGCCCAGGTCGTGTTCTCAGGCAAATAGTTGCCACCCCCCTTCGGCTCAATATTGACAAACCGGACGAGTCCGTAGTCCTGCAGCACTTCGCGACCATCGTCGTGGAGCGCTATCGCCAGTTTGTCGAAGTGCCCGTGACTCAGGCCGTGGGCACTGAACTTGAACACCAGTTCCAGTCCCGATTGTTCGTCGCGTAAAACCGCGATACCGCCCTGCTCTCCCTTCGCCCCGTCCCTCAGAAGGACGGAGCGCTTCGGGAACGGTTCCGCAAGCCCCGCCTCGACAGCCGTGGCGACAGCCATGCCGCTCTGGTCCAGGGACACTTCCCCCTGCTGCAGAGCAACAGATAGCAACGCAGGATCCTTGTCTCCATAAAAGAACGCGGCGTTTACGGCGGCCACGAGACTGGCATTGCTAATCGACATCCCCTTCTGAGCGTCGTTAATGGGAAAGAAGTCGCCCTGGGAGTCGGCGAGATTCAACAGCGCGTACACCGCTTTGATCAGGACGCGATCCTTGTACTGCAGTACCTGTGCCTCGGGGTAGGCATTCTCCATGGCAATCGAGAACGCCAGGAATGGATACATGGCATAACGCTGGTAGTAAGGGCCCTCTGTGTAGTAACCATCGGGAGAAAAAGGGGCGTCGAGATTCGCCAGAAAACCCCGGCCCTGCGCGGGCGAGAGGACCAAACCACCATCATTGTCTCGCGCGCTCAGGGGAACACCACCCTCAAATCCATCGAGCGCCCGCTGAACCAGCGCCTCATCACCCATCACAATACCGATCATGCCCACGGCGGCGCTTCCCCACGCGCTATGGTTGTGAATGCGATTGAAAAACTGGGGGTTCTCGAGCGAGATAAAATCCGCGAAGGGTCGGAACAGATCCCGCTCCAGCAATTGTCGTTCCTCAGGCGTCAGGAAGTCGTAGACCGCGTCATAAGCCTGGGCCATGTCGAGCAGCCAGTTGGCGTCGTTCAAACACTGCCAGAACAGACGACCTCGCGCGTAGGATCGTGGTTTGGGGTGAAGCCCTAGCGTGGGATAGAGCGCGGCGTACTCCAGGAGCATTTCCCGAACGTAGTCCAGGTAGTGGGACTCCCCCAGAATCTGAAACAAAAGCGCCGCTTTATGGGCGACAACAAAATTGCGCTTGTGACGCTCGTGCGTATAGCCGCCTGAGTAGTCGCGAGGCACAGGAACGTCGATGCCCTGCTTGATCTCCCTTCCTACTTCGTTCTGTGCCCGGCGGAGCGACGCATCAAACAGCGGCGCCTTACCGAGATTGGTTCGAATGGCCTCGACGCCGGACCGCGTCAAAGTCGCCCTGGGATGCTCCGCCGCCTGCAGCGCCTGAACCGCGCAGAGCAGGCCAGCAAGAAACAGATATACGGCGTGTCTTGCCATAGATGGAGTCAGGAGAACAGCAAACCGCCATTTGTATCCAGATTGACGCCAGTCAGGAATGAAGACTCGCCGGAAAGCAGGTACGCGGCGATATCAGCCACTTCCGAGGGCTGACCCTCACGGCGCAAGGGCGTTCCCGCGGCGATGTTTTTGCGCACCTCGTCCTTGCTGAACGTGTCGTGAAACGTGGTGCTGATCACTCCGGGGCAGAGTGCGTTGACGCGAATGTTCTGCGGTCCCAACTCCTTTGCCATGGATCGGGTGAAAGTCATGATCGCGCCCTTCGATGCGGCATACGCAGAGGCGCCGGGGCCTCCCCCGTCCCTGCCGGCCTGCGAGGCCAGGTTCACAATGGAGCCACCCGACGACATGTGCGGCACGCAGGCTTTCGTCAATAGGAATGTGGAGTTCAGGTTCAGTCTGATCACGTGCGAGAAAAACTCATCGTCCATTTCGGCGAGGGTTTTTCGTGCAACCAGTCCGCCAGTGACGTTAACGAGACCATCGATGTGGTCGCCGAAGGCACTGATACCTGCGTCAATCAATCGGCCGACATCTTCTGCGTCCGTCATGTTCCCCTGAAGGAACACGGACTCACCCCTCAGGTCCTTGACGTCTTCTTCCGTTCGGCGGGCTCCATCGCTCGAGCCGTAGTAGTTTACGACGACCCGGGCCCCCTCCCGCGCCAGCTTGAGCACCACTTCCCTGCCGATGTCCCTTGCCCCGCCCGAGACAACCATCACTTTGTTTTCCAGTTTCATATGCTTTCCTCGTGCATGAGTAGAATCGGCGAGGAGACGATCACCGACCGAATGAGCTTGTCGCCCCTCGCTAACGGCTGGCCGGGCCCAGGGGCCGGAGGAGTTCGATTCTTGGGCATAGCAGCCAGACACTGCCCATCGCGAGCGCGGCAAGGGCCGCCCCGATCGCAAATGCCGGCGTGTAGTTGCCACCGGCTGTAAGCCAGGGGACGAACGCCGTGAGTCCCGCCGCGGCGAGTTTGGCGGCCATGCCGGCAAGCCCGGCCAGCGATCCCACCGGACCTTTGCCCAGCAGATCGCTGGGCAGGGTTTGTACATTGCCGATGGCCGTCTGGAACCCGAAGAGAATCACCGCCATGAGGAGCACCGCGGCGACGGCGCTCCCGGGGTCGGACATGGCCAGCAGGGACGGCAGCATGATGACGCAGCCCAGAGTGATGGTGAGTTTGCGGGCCCGGTCTATACTCCATCCGTTGGCAATGCGACTCCGCGCCAGCAGTCCACCGAACCACGCACCGAACATGGCGCCCACGTAGGGCACCCAGCCATAGATGCCGATGGTCCTCACATCCATGGCGTAGACCTCGGACAGGTAGATCGGAATCCAGAACACAAACAGCCACCAGATCGGGTCGATCGCCGCCGATGCGATGATCACACCCCAACTCTCTTTTCTTGTGAGTAACTCGAGCGTGGTGGGGTTGTATGCGGGTTGATCCTTACTCTCGTCGGTCTGATCAGACTGCCCGTCGAGGATGAATGCGCGCTCGGTGTCAGTGATGAAAGGATGCGATTGGGGCGGCGCCCGAACGACCAGCAGCCACGGCACCAACCAGAGCAGGCCCACGGCGCCGACGAGGAGGAAAATCGACTGCCAGCTAAGGTGTATGGAGAGATAGGCAATCAGGGGGATCGAGATGATGCCGCCGATCGCTGCCCCGGAATTGAACAGGCCCTGAGCGAGGGCGCGTTCGATGGACGGAAACCACTCTGCGTTCCCCTTGGCCGCGCCGGGCCAGTTACCCGCTTCCGCAATACCCAGCACACCGCGGAACAGGCTGAAGGTCAGAAGCCCCCTGGCGGCCGCGTGCATAGCGGTGGCGACGGACCAGACGCCAATGGCCAGTACAAACCCCATGCGCGTACCGACCCGGTCGAATACGCGACCGAAAATGGCCTGCCCGAACGCATACGCGAAAACGAAGACGACGGAGATGAACGCATAGATCTCCTTTCGTTCGTCCTCGCTTTTTTCCGGATACAACTCAGCGGAAATTTCCGGCCACAGAACGTTAAGGGACTGCCGGTCGATGTAGTTGATAACCGTAGCGAGCGCGATCAGTCCAATGACCCACCAGCGCAGATGCTTGATTTTCATGGTGCTGACTCCCGGCCCGGTGCTGCGCCTAGCTATCGCCGTCGGTGAGCGTGTTGCCCTGGAGCTTCACCGTCGGACTGCCACCGGTCACCAGCTCAACCGCCGTTGGCGCAGGCGTGCGCCGAAACGCATTTCTCCGGATGACGGTGATGGGTTCACCTACCGTATGCTCGACCACGATGGGTGCGCTGTCAGTGAATTCGGAATCTTCGATCGTTGTAACCTGCACGCCGTGGAGGTACACGGACGCCTGCGATTCGCGATCCCCGGTCCTCCCAACCCGCCTGGCCTGAACGCCCGTCATCGTCACATGGGGACCGAAGGTGCTCTCATCCCGACCGCGCCGGGCCACGCTTACCAGGGGCCCACCGACATCTTCGAAGTGTGAATCGGCGATGGTGATGTACTCGGCGCTATAGATTCCGAAGCCGTCGTCCTCACGATCAAGCTTGAGCACGGAACCGCTGATCTTTCGAAATTCGCTATCGCTGATCCGAATACGATCAGCCATGGACGACTTTCGGGCACTCAGGAAGTGAAAAGACCGGTTGACGTCGAGGTCCTCGAACACCGAGCGCTCGACTCGGATTTCATAGTTTGTAAGAACGCCGAAGCGACTGGTCCGGATAACGCTATTGCCCACGTAGTCTGGCGCACTGCGCCCGGACACGGTGATGCCGTCCAGCCACAGAGCCCCTCCCTGATTGATCTCAAAGAGCGCGGGACGCTCGTACTCGATCGAAGCTCCCTTCCGCGCCCGGATCGTGATCGCCTTGTCGACGACGATCAGCTTGCTTTCAAAGTAGTCGCCGGCATCGAGCATCAGGATGTCGCCGGAGCTTGCGAGCGCCACCGCGGCGGATAGGATGTCATTACCCGGGGTCAGTTGGACGGTACTGCCAAGGTCGAAAGGCTGCGAGGGACCGGGTTTGGCATACCACGCCACACCCGTTTCCTCGCGGGTCAACGGCTTCAGATCGCGGGAAACGCCCTTGTCCGCGAGGTCGGGATCCGTGGGGTAGTAAAGCCCGTTGGTCCCGCGGCTCAGGTCCAAAGACGCATTGGCAAATCCATCCGTGAGTGTCGGCTCCGCGACCCCGTTGATGACATTCCCCTGAAATGTCATGCCCCCCACATCGTCATAAACGGTGAAGGTGTCACGCTGGTCGCGGTGGAAAATCAGGTTGTTGCTGAACGTCGTTCGCTGCGGGGTGGCCGTACGCTCGGCGTCACTGCCCGCGGCCAGCTGGATATGATCACTATCGACAAGGGTGTTGCGCTCTATCGTCGAATCCTCGACAGGGTCGTAGCGATTGATGGGCCCATCGGGAACGCCGTTCATCACCACGAGGGCACCACCGAAGCGATAACCCTTCAGCCCTTCCATGTAGTTGTTGCGGACGGTCTGGCGACGGTTGATAACCCGGATACCACCGGTGTGATCAACGTTGTTGCCAATGAACACGTTGCTCTCCACAAGGTTGTCGTTCCCGTGACGAAGCGTTAGCGTGCCCCGGGACTCGTAGAACACATTTCTGCGGAACACATTCCCGCCGGACTTACTCGAGACGATTTCTACCTCGCCGTCGCAGCGCTCGAAAAAGTTATCCTCGACAACGGTCTGTGATAGTTCCCGGGAATAGCGACTCGTGCCAATACGCAGCGTTTCACCTCCGTTGGATCCGAAGACAGACCGCGGCCCGAAGTAGTTGTGATCAATGCGGTGCCGATTCTGAAGGCTCTCCGGCGAATCAAGCCGAACCGCCATGGTGACGCCCTTGTTGCTCTTTCCTTCCAGGTGGTTGTGGTCGAAGCGATTGTGCCGACCGTAGAGCGTGACCCAGTAGTCAGGATCCTGCCGGTCCGGCTTGCTGAACCGATCAATGACCACCTCGCTTACGCGAGAGTGATTTGCCAGTTCCTGCTTGCCCGTTCGGAAGGCGATGACGGAGCCGGAGGGAGAGAAGCCGTCACGGAAAACCAGCCCTGTCACGAAAAGGTGGCGCCCGCTCAGTCGCAGATTGGACTGGCCGCTCAACACAACGCCACCCGAGGTTTCTGCGCGCAGTGTGATCGGGCGATCAGGCTCCCCGGAACCGGAGAAAACAATCTCGAAGTCACGCCAGACGCCGTCGGCCAGCACGATGACATCCCCCGGTTGCAGATCAGCGGCGCGCGCCTGGTACTCCTGCTGAGAGCGCACCTGAATCTCGCGGCTATACGCTTCGCGGGCTCCGCTCAACGACAGGAGAATCAGAAGCAGGAAACCGATAGCGGGAAAATGAGCGATCACAGACCGCCAAACTCGTGTCCCATCGAGAGCGGGAAAGCGCTCGCGGCGGTCGCCCCGATCAATGAGCCCGTTGCCACCGACCAAGTACGCAGTCGTCTGTGAGCCCGGCGAAGCGAATCGATCGAATAATGGCCTGCCCGCCAACGATAGCGGAGCGCTGCCTGACTCTGCACGGCGCTGCGTATGAGGGCCCTTGGACTGAAGCCTGTTCAAGCGCTGTGCCCAGGCACTGTCTTGCCGGAAGACCGAAGGTGTTGATGCATTGACTTGCACTTAGCTTGTTATCGATTGACGGCCGATGTGGCGGTCTTTGTGCCTGGACCAAGGTATTTCTGTCTGCACATATTGTCAAGTCAATTTATCGTTATTTACCTCTAATTGGTCATACCAATAACTTCAAGCTGCACGATGTGAATCGTGCCGTTTCCCGAAATCAGGCCGATAGACACCAGCTGAAGAACCTTACTTTGAGTTTGAGTCGAGAAAACGCTCAGAAGAAAATCGTTGCCGGGTCTGAGAAAGCCGCATTTGTACTTCGGCCACCGCCTCTTCTTCGGTCGCGGAATGCAAAGCCTCCATGGTGCGGCCAAAGTGCTGTCTCATAGCGACTCGCGCCCCCGCTGAGTCGCCGCTTGCAAGCGCTTTGTAGATAGCCCGATGCTCAGCAAGACGTGCTTTTGGATTCTTTTGGCATACCGCCTCGTGCACATTGCGAATGCGGTCCACGTTTTCCTGTGCGTGCCAAAGGTTTTGAATTACCTGTAAAAGGATCCGGTTGTTCGTTGCCTCTGCAATTATGGTGTGAAATCGCCGATCCGCGGCGTCCGGACCCAGGTCGTGCGCGGAGTTTTCAGCGTCCATTTCTGCGAGTGCTTCGGCCAGTTGCGCGAGCTGTTCAGGTGTAATCAGGGAGGCCGCCTGCGCCGCAGCTTCCCCTTCGATAAGAATTCGGCTCTCCATCAGCTCAAAGGCGCTCGCCTTCTCATCGAGAGCGAGCCCCAGGGGACGCGCCAGCACATACACCCCTGATCCGGTCTTCACCGCGACACGACCAGTGGCCTCCAGCGCAATGACCGCCTCGCGTATCGTCGGCCGACTCACGCTGAATTGCGTGGCGAGTTCGCGTTCCGGTGGCAGGCGGCTACCGGGTGGAAAGGCACCCGAGTCCATCAATGCGGAGATTTCGCGGACGATCTTGCGGTACAGTCGCTTTTCGGTCATGTGTCATGGGCAAGGGCAGATCGCCCTCGCTCCGCTCTGTATTGGTCAGGCCGAAAGGTAACACATCTACCGACAATCGAATTGGAGACTATCCCTCACCACACCCGGCCCAGCTACGGACGAGTGCGATCATTCAGAACCATTCGAGGTTCCGAAGTACGGTACCGGTCAGGGCATGCTTGTCAGTGGTATGAGAGCACCCCGCTCGCGTATTACTCGTGCCGCGAGCCGGTTGCCGGCCTGTGCGGCATCCATCAGCGACTTGCCATCCAGGCGCGCCGCCAGGAATGCCGCATTAAAGCTGTCACCGGCGCCGGTAGTGTCGATCGGCTGAATAACCTCTTCGACCTCGGCGTGCATGGGCTCATCCGATGCATCGACTAGCCAGGCGCCATCAGGTCCGTTCTTGACCACTACGGTGTCAACACCGTAAGAACGCCAACGCCTCGCGTGCGCGAGAGGGGTGGCAGATCCAAACAGCGCGTCATCGTCCTCGCTGGTAGGCATCGCGATGGAGGCTACCCGGCCCACTTCTTCCATGTAGCTGCGTGCATCGCCCAGTGACTGCCATCCGTAGGGACGATAATTGCCGTCAAACGCCACGAGCCCGACGCAGCGTCCCGCAACACTGAGCAGGTCCTGCCGGCCGCTGGGGGACAGAATTGCCAGCGATATGCCCGAAAAATAGAAGAGATCCGAATCGACGGCGGACTCCATGAGCGCTCCCGCATTAGGGAGCTCGAAAAAAGCCCGAGCGGCGGAACGGTCCCGCCAGTAGACAAAGTAGCGCTCACCCGCGGCGTCGGTTCGAATAGCGTACAGCCCTGGCATTCTGGAGTCGTGACGCCCCATACACGCAACCGATACACCCTCCCCGGTGAGTCGATCGAGGAGCGCATCCGAGTAGGCATCATTTCCAACGGCGCTAATGAAGCTGACCTCGTGCCCAAGACGCGACAGATAAACCGCGGTATTGAGCGTATCTCCCGCCACACCGAGCACAGATGGACCCAGTACCTCACCGGAGTTCTGAGACGCCAACTCCAACAGCGGCTCGCCAAACACACTGACTCTCGCCACGAGTTATACGCCCCTGCGTTGAAACGCTGACGACAGAGAAACTACTGAGCGTCGCTGCCTCGTAGACATAGCGGTAATCCTCGCTTCAATGCGATCTGTTTCAGACATCTAGCCCAACAAACCCGGTAGCCAAAGGGAAAGTCCGGGAACGTAAATCACCGCGGCGAGAGCAAGCATTAGCGCACCGTAGAACGGCCAGATTGTTCTCACGGTCTGCTCGATGGGAATCTTGCCGATGGCGCAACCGACGAAAAGAACGGCGCCGACAGGTGGAGTCACCAGCCCGATACCGAGGTTCAGAAGGAGCATGGCACCAAAGTGCACCGGATCCATTCCCAGTTCCGTGGCCATCGGCAGGAATATCGGAGTGGTAATGATAATCAGCGGCGCCATATCCATGAACGTGCCCAGAAGCAGCAGGACCACATTGATCAGCAGTAACAGCAGTACCGGATTTTCCGTAATGCCCTTCAACAGATCGGCCAGCTGAGCCGGCGCCTGCAGAAGTGCCAGCAGCCACCCAAAGGCACCCGCGGCACCGATAACGATCATGACCATTGCCGTAGTACGTACGGAAGCCACGGTGGCCTGGAAGAACTTCTCCCAGGTCAGGGAACGATAAATAAAGACGGCCACGAGGATGGTGTACACAACCGCTATGCCCGCGGACTCCGTAGGCGTGAACACACCGGACAGCACGCCCACGACTACGATGCCGGCAGAAAGAAGGCCGGGAATCGCACCGACGAAGGATATGGCGAATGACCGCCAGCCGGGAAAGCTCCCGCGGGGATAGTTTCTCTTCCGTGCAACAGAGTGGGCCACGAGCATAAGCAGCACACCCGTCAGCAAACCGGGTAGGACGCCTGCAAGAAAAAGGTCAGCCAGGGAAATGCTGACTCCGGCTGCCGCCGCATAGATGATCATGTTGTGGGAGGGCGGGATCAGCAGTCCGGTAATGGCCGACGTTGCCGAGACGTTCACCACGTAGTCGGAGTCGTAGTCCTTCTCGAGCATCATCGGTCCCAGCGTTGAGCCGATGGCTGAAACGCTGGCGATCGCCGAGCCCGATACCGCACCAAACATCATCGACGCGCCGACACCCACCTGCCCCAGACCACCGCGTGTCTGACCCAGGGCCGCATCAGCAACCCGAATCAGTCGTTCAGCGATACCCGCGCGGTGCATGAGATCGCCCGCGAACACGAAGAATGGAATCGCCATCAGCGCGAATATGTTCATGCTGGCCGCCATACGCTGAAACGCCACGACCAGAGGAATGTCCAGGGCGTAAAACGTCGCCAACGACGCGATGCCGAGTGCGAAGGCGACGGGCACCCCTAGAACGAGGAGAAGCAGGAGCAAACCAATGAGCAGCCCTAGCTCCATTGCGGTTTCACTCCCCTGGAACGGACCGCCGCGAATAGATGCTCCGTCGCAAAACCGGTGATCAGCATTCCTGAAATCGCGATGGGGATGTATGCGAAGCCCCGGGAGAGTCCCAACGTCGGAATCACGTGTTGCCAGGTTGCAACCGATAGCGTCACGCCATACACCGCCATCGCTACACCGAAGACAGCGACGAGAGCATAAGAAATGACTTGCACGACACGCCGGGGTTGGGCCGGTAGGGAGTCAGCGAGCACGCCGATCCGAATGTGGAACCCCTCCCGAACCCCGGCCGCAGCAGCGATGAAGACGTACCAGATCATCAGAAGCAGCGCTGCCTGCTCTGCCCACACCGGACTATCGTTCAAGACATAGCGGGAGAAGACCTGCACAGCGATGATCAACGTCATTAGGAGCAGGCCCAGGCAGGCGGTCCATTTTGAAAGCCGGCTGATCGCTCGACTGAGTTCTTCACCGGTCCGCTTCACGCGAAGCTCCCCACCTGGGCACGAACGGCCAGAATGTCGTCAACCAGCCTTCGCATCTCGGGCGTCGACACGAAACGATCCCACACCGGAGTCATTCTGGAGGCAAAGGCGTCCTGATCGACCTTGTCTACGACGGCCACGCCATGATCGAGAACTCGCCGTCGCGACTCCTCCACTCGTGCATCCCACAAGGCGCGCATAATGGGTACGGAATCCGATGCCGCGGCCTGGAGATAGCCCTGCTCTTCGGCTGTCAGTTTGACCCAGCTCTTGTGCGAAGCCACCAGCACCTCGGGGGCCATGACATGCCGTGTGAGGCTATAGTGCGTGGCCGCCTCGTAGTGTCGCGTTCCTTCATAGGACGGATAGTTGTTCTCTGCGCCATCGACCACGCCCTGAATAAGCGCCT
Organism: Pseudomonadota bacterium; assembly: GCA_039818725.1. Taxonomy (GTDB): domain Bacteria; phylum Pseudomonadota; class Gammaproteobacteria; order Pseudomonadales; family Halieaceae; genus Congregibacter. The sequence goes on along the minus strand of JBCBTK010000008.1, from coordinate 10,430 downwards.
GGTAGACCTCACCGAAAGGTATGGGCGTCGGGTTGGCACCAAGCGCCTTGACCATGGCGACGTAGACATCGGAATTCGTAACGCGAATCTTCATGCCGGCCATATCTTCCGGCGCATGGATTGCGCGTACGGTGTTATAGAACGAGCGGGCCCCGGAGTCGTAGAAGCACATGCCTCGCAATCCCTGGGGAAGCATGGCATCCAGAATGCGCCGTCCGACCGCGCCATCGAAGGTTGCCCGCGCGTGCGCAATCGATTTGAACAGGAACGGCAGCGCGAGTACCGACGTTAGAGGGATGATCGAGGTCAGGGGGCCGAGGTTCACGCGCGTCAGGTCCAGACCGCCAAAAACCGCAATCTCAAGGGTGTCCTTCTCTGCCCCAAGTTGTCCCCCAGGGTAGACGCGAACCCGCATCTCTCCGTTGGTGCGTTCGCTGAGTAGGCGATCGATCGCGTACAGCCCCTGGGTAGTCGGATAGTTCTCCGGTTGAGAGTCCGCGGCAAACAAAGGTCGGGCTCCTCTTCGCTCCGCGCAGGCCGAGACCAAAAGCGGTGCGAGCAAGATGGCCCGGCGACGGATCATCGCCCCATCCATCCCCCGTCGACAGGAATGAGAGTCCCGTGCACGTAATCGGATGCACGCGAGCTGAGAAACACCGCGGCGCCGCCGAGATCGTCGGGCTCACCCCAGCGCCCGGCGGGGATACGCTCGAGTATCTGTCGGTTGCGCTGCTCATCCTGACGCAGCGCAGCCGTGTTGTTGGTCGCGAAGTATCCGGGGACAATCGCATTGACGTTGATACCCATCGACGCCCACTCATTGGCGAGCAAACGCGTCAAACCGGCGAGCCCGCTTTTACTGGCCGTGTAAGAGGCAACGCGTATGCCTCCCTGCAGGGACAACAGCGACGCGACGTTGATGATCTTTCCCGGACGGCTGCCAGCCACCATGGAGCGCGCCGCGGCCTGGGCCAGGAAAAAGGGAACCTTCAGATTGGTCGCCATCACATCGTCCCAATCTGACTCGGAAAACTCGAGCGCATCCTCACGACGGATGATTCCCGCGTTGTTGACAAGAATATCCACGGGGCCCAGGGCTTCCTCGGCCTGGGCGATGACCTTGGGCGCGATCTCGGCATGACTCAGATCAGCCATCACCACGGCTGCCTCGCCGCCCAGGGTCTTTATCTTGTCTTCGGTCTCATCCGGAGCAGAGCGACCGACCAAGGCGACCCGCGCTCCGGCCGTGGCCAGGGCAATAGCCGTCGCTTGACCGAGGCCCGTATTGGCTCCGGTAACGACCGCCGTCTTGGCGCTCAAGTCAAAAAGCTGATTCATCGGTCTCCCCCGAACAGCGCTGTTGTATCTGCTGGCGCTTTCACACCAGGCTTTCCCGGTCGACGCCCCTCGCCGACCTGCCCCGCCTCGCCTGCGCGGGCGCCGGCTTCATACTGACTTTGTTTTGCTCAGCCTTCGCGTCGAATCTCTTTCAACGAGTTCCGGGATCGTTTCGTTTTCAGCGGGGGACTCGCGGCCTTCGTCGTAGAACTCGAAGAGTCGCTCGGCGGCAAGGCGACCGATTTTTCGCGCGGGCGTCCTGGCCGTGGTAAGTCGCGGCCAGACCCTCGTGGCCGTTTCGAAATCATCGAATCCCACCACCGACAAAGCCTCCGGCGGAGTGTGGCCGGCGACATGCAAGGCCTGCAGAATACCGGCGGCCATCTCGTCGTTGGCTGCGAAAACCGCGGTAGGAGGCGGATCCAGATCCAGGAGGTCAGCGCCAATCGCGAGACCAGTTTCAAACGTGTAGTCACCCCGCAGCATGTACCCTGGAGGAACGCTCAGACCGTGTTCAGCCAGGCCTTCCTCGAAGCCGGCGATGCGCTCCGTCGATGATCGGAAGCTTCGACGCCCGGTCACGCAGGCAATGCGTGTGTGACCCAATTTGGCCAGGTGACGGGCTGCTTCTCTACCGCCGACCCGGTCGTTGGTAACGATTGTGCGACTTTCCATATCCAGGGCTATGGACGCGATCCTGATGTATGCGCACCCCAATTCACGTAACTCCTCTGCGAGCCGCTCATCCTCCGACACGGATGGGGTGAGAATGACGCCGTACAGCTTCTGCACCTCGATGAACCGTTTCGCATCTTCGAGAAAGGTGTCGCTCTTTCGATCACAGGGGTGAACAACGAGCTCGTAACCGGTTTGCCGCAACACATCGAGTATCCCGTGCTGAATGTTGACGACGTACTGCGGCGTTGGATTGTCGGTAATCAGCCCCACTAGAAAAGACCGCTTTGATGCCAGCCCGCGCGCCTGCGGGTCAGGGCGATAGCCGATTTCCCGAATGAGCCCCTGAATCGCCTTACGAGTCGCCTCATTTACCGACGGGGAGTCGTTGATGATCCGCGACACGGTCTTTTTTGAGACCCCTGCCAAGTCAGCGACGTCCTGAATGGTTGGTTTGCGTCCGCTCGTATTGCTCTCGGTCCATCGCCGTGCAGCCGCCGTGAAATCCACGCCGGCCTTTTTACTCGTGCGCCCCACCCTGTGCTCCGCAGAATTCAATGACGGAGCGAAGCCTACACCGCTGGCTGTCGTTGTGTGAATTGAACGCGGAAAGCCCCCAACCCATCGAAGCGAACACCCGCGACTGAACCCACGGTGACATCGTGGATACCACTCAGGGCGCCGCAAGAAACCAGTGTTCCCGCCGGCAAATGGATCCCCCGTGCTGCGCACAGCTCAATGAGAAAACTGAGCGCCGCAAGCACGCCATCATCAAGCGCGGCGCTCACCTGACCCACGGGCTCGGCGTCGACCGTCACACTGATAGTGATTCGCTCGGAGAGACGGTCCCGCCAGTCGACGATGGCAGGGCCGACAACAAGCCCGCCGTTGTTTCCAAAGTCAGACACTATCGCCACCGGGCCCAGCCGGTTGATGTCGGCCATCGGGCTGCTGGCGGTTTCGGCCCCTATGTAAAGTGACGCGATCACGTCGCGAACATCGATGGCAGCCGGGTCGATTTCTCCCGGCCCAATAGGCGCCGCGGTCCGAACGATGAATTCCGCCTCTACCGCCGCAAAGCCGCCGTCAAAAACCGGCATCACGATCGTTTCGCTGTCTGAAACCGACTGCGTTTCCGAGCGAAAAATGGGTCCTGACAATCGCTCGGCGCCGAACTGCTGCTGGGACTCCGTAGCCACTCCGCCCACTTTCCACCCGACGATCTCATCGGGCCACGCGCTTATCGACAGCGACTGAATGCTGTAGGCCGCGTTAAGGCTCCGCGGGAGATCGCCGGGAAAAGCATCGAGAGGTCGTGCGTGAAGACGCGCGTGAACGAGACGATCAGAGATAGCACCCAGGCTAACGGTTCCACCTTTGGCATCAGCGCCGACGCCATCATCATCTAACATTTGCTGCGTACCCCCACCTCTGGTCTCGGCCAACCTGTTCCAAGCTGCGAAATGACTTTGCAGAGCGGGCGCGCTTTGAGATGAGCGCCGACCGCCTCCACATCAAGTCAATTGAAACGGTAGTTGGCGCCGATCACGATGCGCCGATCGGGGAGACCCACGAAGCAAAGCGGACCTGACTCACTGACGCACCGCTGGTCGATGCGTTCCTCAGTCAGATTGACGCCTTGGACAAGGAAACTCAGGTTTTCGTTGAAGGCATAGGACACATTGGCGTTCAGCTGACCCCTATCGAGGGTGTTCACCGGGAAGCTGAACGTACTACTGCCGCTGGTGTTGGCGCCGCCGCCGAAGTCCTGCGTTCGGAAACCTTCGCGCCAGGTGTAGCGCATGCGGGCCGACAGACCGTACTTCTCATAGAAGAGCGTAAAGTTGTAGGCGTTCTCGGAGAAATCCAGCAGTCCTCGGTCCTGACATACTTCTCCCAGGACCTGTAGACCGCGTCCCGAGGTGCAGTCTTCCGCCGAGCCGCCGCTGAACTCCTGAATGGTGTAGTTGGCGATGACTCCGAAGCCGGAGGCCCATCCCAGTCGATCTTCGAAAGCGGAGAGGTTGTACTGGAACGCCATCTCGACACCGTCGACCTTGGTGGTCTCCGGATCGTTTCCGGGCCGGGTGAAGTCCACACACAGGCCCACGGTATTGGGATCGCCGAGGATATTCGGGATCACCGTGGGATTGAAAATACCTCCGCCGGGACAGCTGGGATCAGTTTCGCGAGCCAGCCCCCCCGGTGTGATATCGCTCGGCACCAGAGCCGCACCCTGAAAGTCCTGTCCAAAGATATTGGTGCGTTCCTTCCGGTAGTAGCCGACGCTGACCAGGGCGGCATCGGCAAAGTACCACTCCGCTGAAATGTCAAAGGAGTCGACCTCTTCGGGTTCGAGGCCCGGATTACCCAGCGCGACGGCCGTGTTCTCCTGATTGTCGAAGGTAAACGCCGTATTCAGATCGTTGAAATCCGGACGACGTATATCGGAACCGTATCCCATTCGAAGGATGAGCCCGTCGTACACCTCGGCAGCGACATTGAATCTGGGCAGGAAGAAATCATAGTTGCCCTTGGTGGACTGCAGCTCCCGGTTGCCGTTCGCGTCCTCGGGACCGAAAGCAACCGAGTCGACATCTGTCTCGACGTACCGGAAACCGATGTTGCCGCGGAAGATACCGAGTTCGAAGTTTGCCTGAGCGTAGATTGCAGTCGTTTCTTCAGAGACGTCGTAGAACTGATTCTGGTCGGACTGGAGATTGAGAATATCCGGGCTCTCCGGGTCGTGCTCTATCACCGCGTTTTGCAGAACATCGATAACCTCGTTGGGACTCGAAAATGCGCGATCGGGATCAACCAGCAGAAAATCGCTGATGAACAGGGATCGGCTGTCCGCGTCGCCGAAATTGTCAGGACCCCGGACCAGCAGTTCTTCAAACAGCAGGCCGTTCGGGCTATCGACCATCTGACTGAAGCCACCGATGCGATCCTCGATGTTGTTGAACACGCTGGAAGACTCGTTGTAGCGAACGCCCGCGTCCACTGACCTGATCGCCTTCCAATCGAGGTTGTAGGTGAAGTCGAAGCGGAACGCCTGCTCTTCGTTGTCCGTACTGTTCCGACCGACGATTACCTGATCCAGCACGACATTTGCCGGGTTGACCAGGTCAGCCGCTGAAGGTGCGAACGGTGAGTCGAAGTTGATACCCCAGGAAAGCGTCCCGCCGGACAGGTCGTAAATGAACGGCACACAGTTGTCGTTGCTCGTTCCGTCAAGCGGACAATTCGGGTTGATGAAGTTGAGCGTCGTGCTCAGATTGGGGTTTGTGGTGTCACTGGTGGTCGATGCGATCTCGGCCCTGGCAGACCAGCGGTCGTCGCTCCACTCCGCGCCTAAAGACAGCACTCGGCTGTCGGTGACCCGCGAACCGGTATCACTTGAGAACCGAAGGTTGGGATCGTCGTCGTCGAGCTCAAGGTCCGGCTCGATCGTGCCCTGCAAAGCTGCGGGGAAAACGCCCGGGCCCACACCGAAATCAACGGTCTCGAAAGCCGTGGGAATACTCACGTTCCGGAACGCGCTCACGCCAGACGCCTGAAGACGATAGCTGTCCTGGCTGCGCTCCTGATCGTTGATAATCGCGTCAAAGTTGAACTTCAGGCGATCGTTCGGGGCCCACTCGAAGGTTGTCGCGAGATTAGTTGTCTCGTAGTCAAAGTTCTCCTGCTCCTGGACAAGAAACTGAATACCCAGGAACTCCTCGGGGTTAGCGCCGGGAGGCGAGGAGCGGTTGTCGCGGTCGGCCCGGGGTCGGAAGGACAGGGATTCCTGTTCGGTGTAGCTGCCGGAGATGACAAAACCAAACTCGCCCGCGCTGGTTTCCCATGTATTTCCGTACGCGCCGGAAAACCTGGGCTGCCAGCTTTCCGTGCTCAGGCTGCTGTCCTCAAACTGGAGTTGAAGCGCCGCGAGCTGATCGGAGAGATCAAGAGGTCTGATCGTTTTCAAGTTCACCGTTCCGCCGACCGATCCCTCGATGGTCTTGGCCTCCGGTGACTTGATGACTTCCACGGCCGAGATGATGGCCGGGTTTACGTCTTCGAAATCGATGCCACTCCTGCCTGCCCCTGACCCAACCGTGGCCACTCCGTTGAACAGGACGCGGTTGGCATTGGTGCCACGAATCTGCACTCCAGTGCCCACACCGGCTGTGCGGGTAATCTGGACGCCGGTGATGTTCTCGAGAACCTCGGCGAGGTTTTGGTCAGGCAGCTTGCCGATGTCCTCGGCAATGATGACTTCCACTAGGCTGTCGGCATTGCGCTTCTGATCGAGAGCGCTGGCGAGGGAACCCCGGATACCCTTCACGATCACTTCTTCCGTAATCAGGTTCTCCGCGGTGGCGGTGCTTTGCTGGGTAAATGCCGCGGGAGCGGATGCGATAGCCGCAACGGCAACTGCCAACTTCGATAGCTGTCGGTTCGGTGTCACTGTGAATTCCCCCTTAGGAAAACTTATTTTTATTCACTGAGGTTTTCAGTGCTGCTGAGTGCAGGATACGAAATATGTCACCGGTGTCAAATATTCTTTTTGCACCAAATTTTGTAGGCCGAGAGAGACAGACTTGCCCACAGGGAACAGGCACGATATCTTTTGCAACAGCTGACCAGGCAGGTAAAAGCAGTGACTATAATACGTATATTGCTGATTTTATTGATTATTAAGCCATGCTTCGCGCAGCCAGGATTGACCGCGGAGGGATATGGGAAGGACTTCCCGGATACCCCCGCATCCCCTGGCGATAAAATGTCTTTAGAGACATTAATGGAGGGCCATTACCTCCCAGACTTTTCCTTTGCCGGTTACCGGAACGGCCTTGCGCCGCTTCCCGGGAATACTGGAACCATCCTCAACGCCAGCGATTATGGCGCCATCGCCGACGACAACATCGACGATACAAAGGCAGTACAGGCGGCCATCAAAGCGGCGAACGAGACGCCGGGCGCGGTGACGGTACGCTTTGACCGAGGACGCTACCGGGTCTCGGGAATACTGAAAATCGAGCGCTCGGACATCAGGCTCCAGGGCATGGGATCTGGCTCCGATGGCACTACGCTGCACCTCCCGCGGCCCCTGAATCAGATTGACCAAACGACGTCGCTCGATGAGCTGCGTGAGTACATCAGATCGCTCGACAAGCGACAGGTTGAGCGCGACAAGAACATCGATGAGTTCTTCTCGGAGTACTCCTGGAGCGGTGGCTTCATCTGGATTCAGAAACCAGGAACGCGTCCCGCAGCTTATCTGGAGGACAGGGATCCCGAACCCGAAGAGCTGACGATCATCGATCGCGGATTGCGCGGCGACGACCAGTTCGAGGTCGCCGATGCGTCATCGATCAAGGGTGGCGACATCATCCAGATACAGTGGATTAACAGCGACGGCCCCACGGGGGGAATCCTGAAATCGCTTTACGGAGACTACTCGGCGCTGGCCGGCTCTCACCACTGGACGTTTCCAAAGCGGCCCCTGGTGCGACAGACCGCCCGCGTACTGCGCGTTGAGGGCAATACGGTAACCCTGTCGGATGCCCTTCTCCACGACATCGACGCCGAGATACCCGCCCAAGTGGCGGCCTGGGACGGCTTGGAAAGCGTCGGGATCGAAGACCTTCATATTGAATTTCCCGCGGCACCCCACTTCGGCCATCACCTTGAGCAGGGATACAACGGCATCTATTTCACGAGTGCCTTTGACTCGTGGGTTCGCAACGTTCGCATCACCAACGCGGACAACGCGATCCTCAGCTATAGCAGCGCAAACCTCACGTACACCAACATCCTCACCGATGGAACACGACTGGCGCACTATGCCGTCCACCTGGGAAATGTTCACAACGTCCTGGTCGAGGACCTGCGGGTCATGAATCCGGTGCGCCATTCGCTGACTTTCAATACGCAAGCCACTAAATGCGTCTACAAAAACGCTGAGGTATTCGTGACGCCAACACTCGATCAGCACGCAGGCTCCAATCATCAGAACCTCTACGATCAGGTGACTTTGCACGTAGCGGCGCGGCGCTCGGAAGGTGGCCCGGTCGCTCCGATCTACGACGGAAGCGGCGCCGGTTACTGGCAACCCGGGCATGGTGCCTACAACACCAGTTGGAACCTGAAAGTACTGATCACGGGCGGCGCCTATCCAGATGAAACGGTCACTATCCAGGGACTCGATGAAGGGCCGGCGGCGAGAAACATCGGGCTGCATGGCAATCGTTCTTTTGCACTGGATTACCGACCTGAGCCGTACGTGCGCATGCTGAACAAAAAGGTACCGTTCGCGCACTCCCTTTACGACTACCAGCTTAGCCAGCGGCTACTTGACGCCTCCCGCTCAAAAAATGGGCGTATGGCGTTGATTGGCAACTAACCATTCGAGGGGATACACATGAAGATTGCATTGATCATCGAGAACAGCCAGGCCGCAAAGAGCGACGTCGTGCACACGGCATTGAAAAACGTCGTAGAGCCGCTCGGTCATGAGGTCCATCACTATGGAATGTACAGCGCCGATGATTCGGCGAGCCTGACTTACGTGATGAACGGCCTGCTTGCGGGCATTCTGTTGAATTCGAAAGCGGCGGATTTCGTGGTGACCGGCTGCGGTACCGGGGTGGGCTCCATGCTCGCCTGCAATTCCATGCCCGGAGTGTTCTGTGGCCTGGTTATTGACCCCACGGATGCTTTTCTTTTCGGACAGATAAACGATGGGAACGCGATGTCCATGCCCTATGCGAAGGGATTTGGCTGGGCCGCCGAACTCAATCTTGAAGACTGCTACCGGAAGCTCTTCGAGCACGAGAGAGGCGTCGGCTACCCGAAGGAGCGGGCTGCCATCATGGCGAAAAACAGAGGCATTCTTGCTGAGATGAAGGCAGCGAGCTGCCGCGACCTGTTGAGTGTGCTCAAGAGCGTCGATCAGGATCTGTTGCGGTCCACCATCGCCGGAGAGCGCTTTGCCGAACTCTTCTACCCCAACTCGCAGGATGAGGAGGTGTCCGAGTATCTGCGTTCAATTTCCTAAGGCGTGTGCAAACCCTTCCGCGAGTGATGCGACTACCCGGAAGGCCAAAGGGCGAACCATAGTGTGACCCGTTCTCGAGCTCGCGCGTGGCGAGGCCTGAGATCGGCAGGTTGAGTAAGCACAATGGGCAAGTTGTCTGCGCTCAATAGGGCATTTGTCTGCCCTATATCGCTCTGACCCACAATGTGGTCTCCTGCACCGCTGACTGGCTTGGAGGATAGAACATGCCGACCGTTTTCCGGGAAGACCCCTACGGAGCATTTAATTTTCGTGTTGAGATTGACGGAGTATCTGAAGATGGAACCACTGTGAGTGGCTCATTTTCAGAAGTATCTGGTCTCGAGGTGGAAATCGGCGTGATCGAATATCGCAACGGCAGCGAAGACATCACGCCTCGCAAGCTACCTGGCCTGGTCAAATACCCCAATCTTCAGCTGAAGCGCGGTGTCACGGGCGACATCAAATTCTGGCGATGGATAGCCGACGCCATCCGAGGCCGTGTGCAGCGCAGTTCGATGGCCATAGTTTTGATGGACGACGAGCGCAACGATGTAATGCGCTGGCGGTTCTCCCGCGCCTGGCCCGTCAAGTACAGCGGCCCGAAGCTCAACGCGGCTAACAATGAGGTTGCAATCGAAACGCTTGAGATCGCCCATGAAGGAATGTGGATAGACGATGACTGAGCCGCTGGGCGTCGTGAAACGGTTACTGCACCGATTGCTCGGGCGGCCGCCGCAGACATCAGCGGCGCCGCTGATCGTTCTTGATCTTGACTACTCTCAGGGCCGCCTTTTCATGATTCTCGCCAATACCGGCACTGAAACGGCGTTTGACGTCACCGTGACCTTTGACAAGCCGCTAAGAGGACTCGGCGGCACACGTGACTTCTCCACACTACCGCTGTTCTCCGGGCTGCCGGTGCTACGCCCTGGCCGCGAGATCCGACTGTTCTTTGAGGCCGGCCCGTCCATCGGGTCGATCGGACGCTTCACCGCGCGGACGCACTGGTCGTCAGTCAACGGAGCAGAGCAAGTCGCAGAGTACGTGCATGACACGGCGATCTATCAGGTCTGGCCGGAGGCGGTCGTCTGAGCCAGATAACAGGCGCGTTGGTCCTGCCCGCTGGGTACAGGGTACACATGGCACAACCCTTTGGGCTGCACCTGTACGGAGCAGAGATTCAACACCGCCAAAACGGCAGAGGGCCACCCTTTGGGTGACCCTTTCTCGATTTGGCGCCTGGCGAGGGCCCACCCCTCTTTTCGGGTGTGACCTACAGTGGGTTGCGACCGGTGGTCGCAATCGCTGCACGAGAGCCTGCCCCGCTGTACCGGGTACCGCTTCGCGTCCCCTCCGCCGTTCACCTTTGGTG